>JAGXGH010000076.1 GCA_024636835.1 Verrucomicrobiales bacterium
CCTTGGCGTGATTAGATTTACCGAGCGCGATCATCCCGCCGCGCCCCGCAGACACGCCATCGCCGGGCGTGATCTCGTGCTGTTCTCACTGCTCGCCTTTTCGGTCGGCATGATCCAAGCAGCGGGCGATTCCTCATCGCGCCACGGCAGCCCGATCCACCGCCATAGCGAGGCCAACTGGCCACGGGAACTTCGTGGCGAGCCATTGATCCCGATCAAACCGACGCCCTTGGAGGAACAGTTTGCCAAGACATTTCCCGGCGCGATTGGCACTTTCCGTTGCGGTCAAGATCAGGTCATTCTTCGGCACATCACTCGTGCCACCAGAATGCTTCACCCCGCTGCGGATTGCCTGCGCGGAGCCGGATACTCGATTAGCGAATCAAAGATCAAAAGCGATCCGAACGGCTTGCAATGGAAAGTCACCCTGGCACTCAGCCCCTCTGGCGAGCGCATCATTGCCCGCGAACGCATCACATCAAACGACGGCACCTCATGGGCGGATGTCACCGCCTGGTATTGGTCAGCTGTGATGAACCCCAACGCCGGACCATGGCACTCCATCACCCGAATTTCTCGACGCGACTAAATGAACAACAACACCTCTTCCATTCCCGATCTCCTGCGCGGTGACCAAGCGGCGCTTGATCGCGCACTTTCGGAAACTGAAAACGCGAAAGTGCTGCGTCGTTGTTCTATCGCCGTCGCCGCCTGTGGACTTTACGGCGCCACTCTTGGTGTGTGGCAGGGCGGGATGATGCCCGTTTACACCGCCATCAAAATCCCACTGGTCATTCTGCTCACTCTTCTCGCCAATGGATTTCTCAACGGCATCCTCTCACTTCTTCTCGGCAGCGGCCTAGGCATTCGACGCACACTGATCGCACAACTCACCGCCTTCATGGTCGCGGCGATCATCCTCGCATCGCTGTCACCGCTGACCTACTTCCTCGCTCGCAACCTTGCCGACCCCTCGGAACCCGGCGGCAGAAACGCACACGCCGTCTTTCTTCTCACCCACACCCTGCTGATTGGTTTCGCCGGGCTTACCGCCAACGCCAAACTCTTCGATCTGCTCCACCACTCCGCGCCAACCCTCAACACTGCCCGAGCCACCTATCTTGCATGGCTGGGCGGCAACCTCCTCGCCGGCGCTCAGATCACTTATATCCTGCGCCCCTACTCCGGCACACCCGGCCTGCCTATTCAGTTCATCCGCGACGAACCGCTCGAAGGCAATTTCCTCGAAACCGTGTGGTTCTCCTTCGGGCAGCTGCTTCCCGACATGGACTTCACACCTCGTCTCCTTCTTTTCGGAATCCTTCTCATCCTCGGGATCGCCCTCACCCTTCCGAAGGCCGTCCTTCGCAATCCAAAACCAAACCGCCAACGATCATGAACGAACAAAACAATACGCAACCATCGAGACCTCCGGTTCACACGCCCCCCTCGCAATCCAACGCCATTCAAAACCTGTGGCGAGACACCGAACCGCTCGAAGCCTCGTCCGCAACGCTGGGCAAGATCTTCGAGTCGCTCTTACGCGAGCCCTTCCGCATCCTCAAAGCGGCCGACAACGATCACTCACTCGCAGCGCGCATCACCCTCACATTGATCGCCACCTTCGTCGTCTGCGCCGGAGTTTTCGGACTCGTCGTTGGCACCTTCAGCATGGGAACCCAACTATGGGCCGCGCCCGTGAAAATCCTCGCGGGCACTGCCATCAGCATGCTCATCTGCCTGCCAAGTCTCTACATCTTCTCGTGCCTCAGCGGATCGCGAATCTCGCTGGCCACCACCGCAGTCCTGATGGCCGGATCATCGGCGCTGATCGGAATTTTGCTGATCGGATTCGCTCCGGTGTTTTGGATTTTTGCACAATCCACCGAAGCCATTGCCATCGTCGGCGTGCTTCTATTAATCATTTGGGTGGTCTGCTTAGTCTTTGCCACGCGGCTCATCCGCAACACGGTGGCCTCCTTCAGTCAAGGAGGGTCCAAACATATCGGCATCTGGGTATTTATCTTTACCTTGGTGACCCTCCAAATGTCGTGCACCTTACGACCCATCATTGGCACCAGCGGAGACCTACTCACCCAGGAGAAAAAATTCTTCCTCGCTCACTGGATCGAACAACTCACCCCAGATTTGGACTAACATCTACACCCAATGATCGCTTTACCACATACCGCCCCACCCTCACCCTTGATCCTCGATGGCGAGAGCACACTGCAAACCCGTCACACCCCGGCTGGTCACCTCCATTACTTTCTCAGAGGAGGCCTTCCGGTGAGCTGTTGCGTCGAGCCTCGTGGAATTTCACGAGTTACCCCCCGACCCGCAGAGATCCATCCAGCCTCATTCACCTACCACGACCTCCGCTTCGAAGCCCTACGCGTCGGCGGAACCATGATCATCGTCCGCGACAACCGCGAAGTCCTCGAAGAGATCTATCTCGACAAACATTTCTACCTACTCATCGACGGTGGTTACCGCAAATTGCCGATGACTGCCGACGTCCGAAACCAACTCATCCACAGCATCGAGCATACTCATGGCAAATCTACCGATTGGCTCGTCAAAGACCTTCTCCAAAAACATGCTGAAACGTCGCAAACTATTTAAATTGCTTGGAATTGGCTCACTCGTGGGAAGCGCTGGGTTTGGATACGCGTCCTGCATCGAACGCACATGGCTAGCTATAACGAGAGTCAACATCCCAATAAAGAATCTTCCGGCAGATCTCGATGGATTCAAAATCGCCCATCTAACGGACTTCCATCTCGACCCCCACTATCCGCGCGATCTTCTCCAGGAGGCCGTCACCAGCACACTCGATGAAAATCCAGACATGATCGCTCTTACCGGCGATTTCATTTCTCATGAAAAATCGGCGCTCGACGAACTCCTCACCATTCTTCAGCCACTTGCGTCTCACAAAGCATGTTACGCATCAGTGGGCAACCACGACATGTGGCAATTCAAACCGAAAGAGATCCGCCAAAAATTCGCTGCCAGTGGATTTCGACTATTGATAAATGAAGGTGAAATCCTTCGAACATCCAGCCACTCGCCACTTTTTGTTTATGGACTCGACTCGTTCTGGTCCGGCAAACCCGACCGCAACAAAGCTCTCTTAAAGGCTCCACCAAACGTACCAATCATCGGCCTCATTCACGAGCCAGATCCGTTCGAGCAAACTGCAAAAGACGGTCGTACGACACTGCAGCTCTCCGGACACACCCACGGCGGACAATGCCGAATCCCACTCATTGGGTATGCACCTGCAAAGGTAAGTTGGGGAAAGAAATTCATTCATGGTTATTACCAAATCGGTGAATCCCATCTTTACGTTTCTTCAGGATTAGGGACTACAGCGCTACCTATCCGCTTCGCATGTCGTCCCGAAATCGCTCTACTCACTCTCCGAAGATCTACCCCCACCGCCTGATCAGCATATGCTCATTTCCACGGACTGCCTTTCTCCCTGTAAAATCGATTCATCAACCCTCCCACGAGGGTTCTGGAGAATGGCAGTCGCTCCCTAGCCGAATTAGCACCCGGTTCGTGACGTTTAGCGCCAAGATTGAAGACGAAGGGGAGACAAGTATCAAACTTCGTGCCTTTTGATTTCCTGTAGGAGCTCCCCCTCAGGGGCGTTAGATTGATCGATAGACATTGGCGTTACGGTGATCACTCTCCACAGGCGGAACACCTGCGCTCCTTAAAAGGATGCCGCTTGCGCGTGATGGGATACCGGCCCGCGCCGTCAACCATTAGTCCATCATCCGGCAATTCAATCCGACAAAAATTCGCATCATTCGCTGAATTCGCGGTTCTCTGCCCATTGTCCATCCTGTGTAAAATTGATAACATTAAGGCTATGTGTTGGTGATTTACGCTGAGTATCAAGTCATTAGGGCGTTTCGCCTTGTCGCCTTCCTGAGGCTTTCTTATTTTAGGTCTACAGAATCCTCACTTTCAAAGCCATGTCTATCCGTCTGATTACCCGCCCTCAAATCACCCAGTTGCTCCCGATGGGCAAAGCCATCGAACTCATGAGGGAAGGATTCCGAGCGCTGGCGGAAGACCGAGTAATGATGCCGCCACGCCAGCGGATTATAACCGCAGACGGAGACATGTTGCTCAAACCCGCTTGTCTTCCGGGTGAGGGATTATGCGTCAAGCTGGTAATGACCTACCCGGACAATCCCAAAAATGGCATGCCGCTTGTCCAGGGGCTATTAATGGTTTTCGATGACCTGACCGGTAGTCCTCTCGCTGTGATGGAGGCCGGCGGATTAACCGCCATTCGCACGGGGGCTGGTGGCGGCTTGGCCATCGATGTGCTGGCTCGAAAGGACAGCCACACGGTGGCGCTGATCGGAGCAGGTGTGCAGGCGCGCACTCAATTATTGGCTGCCATGGAGTCACGAACGATCAAGCGTGTATTCCTCTACGACCCGGATGCCGATGCTGCTGGCCACCTCGAAGACAGTATCAAAGCAATGGATGGAGAAGTGGAAATTATACGGGTAAACGATCCGGACGATGGTGTCGCCGAAGCCGACATTGTGATCACCGCGACCACCAGCCCTGTGCCTACATTCAGTGGCTCGGCATTGCGCCCCGGCACCCACGTTAATGCAGTGGGAGCCTACCAAGCCGACCGCCGCGAGCTTGATGAAGAGACGATGCTGCGATCCTACGTCGTGGTCGATGGCCGGAAAGCGGCAGGTGTGGAAGCCGGCGAACTCGTCATTCCTGGCATCGAAGCCGATGCCGAACTCGGTGAGATTCTCACCGGTCAAAAACCCGGACGCGTCGACGATCAGCAAATTACCTTGTTCAAGTCCGTCGGAATCGCAGTTCAGGATGCCGTTTGCGCCAGCTTTGTGCTTGAGGAGGCCGAGCGCCTCAACATCGGCACCGAGGTGGATATGACCGGCGATTGATAGCGAATTCGAATCATCTTCATGAAATAATAGCCGGAATCCACTGTCCATCAGTATGCCTTTGGCGAATAGTCTGCCCTTCCTCACCAAGGGAGAAGAGAAGCAGCCAGCCGTTTTCGACCAGCTCGCGAACATTGGCGTGCTTGGCGATTACAGCGTCAATGTCACTCTCGGGTGCCTCGATATAGACGTGGAGACGGAGTGGTTCGTGCATCCAGTGGTCACCATCATGGACCGATTGCAGTGGCAGTCCGGTTTGTAGATCTCCGCTGTTACCACTCATCACCCCGAGTGTACCGACGACGTTGTGGATCGTTTTATTGCCACTTCCGAATGCCTCGTTGTTGGCGGTCGATGCGAAGTATTGGAGGTTAATCCAGTTCGCCACGACCATCGGTGCGCACAGGATCAGCTCGAGTGTGGATTTCTCCTTATCATGGTGGTGATCGTAGCTATGAAGGAATACCCGACCCTCCAGATCCAGACCCCGAGTGCGCCCGCGCGGAGCCGCGATAAATGCCGCATTTCCCGCAAGACCCCACTCCGGGCGCACTTGCGACCAATCGATGGAACGTGCGGCGACCTGCTTGTCAAGGTCGGGTGACGCCGGGTCGAGACCGAGTGATTTTGCCCGTGCCTTACGCGCGGCGACTGCGGCATTTTCGAGCTGGGTTTGCAGCGCAACGATGTCGTCTTGATGTGAAGCCGGGCAGGCACTGAGGTCGAGGAGCGTGACGTCATCCGTGGTCGTGTTATGAAGTCCGGCTAGAAACCATGTATCGTCGGGAATCTCCACTCCATCTTTCGAGAGCGCTTTACGCACATGCGGATCGTTGAGAATCATCGCGGCGATTCGTGCGTTGGGTTCACCGCTGTGTCCCCCGCATGCGCCGCAATCCAATCCGGCTGCGTATGGGTTGTTCTTGGTTTTGCTTCCGTGCCCGCAGAGCAAAACAATCCGCGCGAAATCGCGGGTCAGCCCGAGGTTCTTGAGTGCGCCTTTGGCGAGAGCGACCCGATCAAGCATCGAAATTCCGGTTTGGAGGTCTTCGTCATGATCGAGACATGGGACTGAGTTTGTTGGACTCGTCTTAGAGGAGTTGCCGGGAGCGAAGGCATCGCGAAAGAGCTTTGCAGCAAAACCGAGGCCGGTGATTTCCACAAACGAGAAGCACGAAACAGCCGATGTCTTGAAGGCATTCCAAGACAGGTTTAGGCGCTTGCTCTGGTGAAGCCGTTCGAGTGCCAGGTGAGTTGTTTTTTTATCCGCCCCACTGAGGGCTTCACCCACGCTATATGAGGGAGTGAGCAGCACCGGGCATTGGGCGGTGCCTTGATTTCTTCCGAATGGGATCGACTCGATCGGCATTCCGAAGAATCCGGCAAACCCGAAGGTTTCTACAGATGGCGCGACGGACTCCAATGACCGGCGAAAAGTCTCCGACCGGACATCAATGCAGAACACGGCCTGCGTTGAGGGGCGCGTGGGGGCACTCACCACCTTGCTATGACCGAGAAGTTTGGTATGCACTTGATTTTGCCAGACTTTTTCGTGAGCGATCTGACAGAGCCAACGGGCAGGCCATGAGGACGCATCGGCTCTGTCGGCTTCGTTCCAGCTTTGCAGGTAGGCTTGAGCCGAGAGGCGATTGAGGAGTTCGACATCATATGCCAGGCGAATGGCGAGTAGCTGGAGCAGTGAATCGTCGCTGCCACCCTGCATCGATTGCTCACGAACCAGATATTGCACGTATCCGGCCCAGCCACGGATCGAGAGTAACTGCTTATGCAAAAAGTCCACGGGGTTGATCATCGAATCGATGTGGTGCATCAGCATGATGATGGCGTCTTCCGCGGAATCCGGGAGGGCTGCAACAGATTCACCAAATCCTGTCAATCCATGGCGTTCAAGGCTGGAATCAAGCTGCGTTTGCTCTTTCCATGCGGTGAAAAGAGGAAGGTGCGCCCATGGCATCCTCCAAGTGGATTGCCCATTGTCGTAGTAGCCGGCACAGAACTGACTGATCTCTTCCGTGATCGAGATTTGCCAATCTTCGTTCTGCTCAGCATCGATCCACTCGGCAACGGTCGGCAGTGAGGAGGGCTTGGCATCTGCGCCAGCGACCAAGGCTTCGCGGATGCCCTGTGGTGTCCATTTGGAGCCTGGATGACCTCCCCCACTAGCTGCGATGGCGTTGGAGAGATTACTATCTGTGATGACTCCTTCAGCAAGCTTTGCAAGGTAGTAGTCGCCGGGCATCAACATTCCGCCGGGGATGATTTTTTCGAACAATGCGCACACTTCGTTGAAGGGCTTGTTGGTCAATCCCGTGAAAGGATTGACCGCGACGAAACTCTGAAGCGGCCAGAGTGGCGCCATGCGGTGACATGCCTCATTGGCGGCGTCCGACCACGTGGTGGAAGAAATTGCCGGTGATTCTGTCTGGATGACTTTAGGTGAAGTTTTCGTTTTCATGATGTGTAATGGGTTCGAGTGATTGGGCCGAGTTCTTAGAGTGGTTTATGCCTGGTCGAGGTTTTGTCCTGAGACGATTGGCGTAACCGGATGATTTTTTGCGCGATGATTAAAAAGCTTTTCCGATTGCTTGATCAGGCGATTGATCCGCCCGCCGAGATGAAACCCGCTGGCGGCGCGGACGTAGAGTTTTTTGGCGATGGTTGAGGAAGACCAGACCGGCAATTGCGCCTGGAAGACCAGCACAGCTAGGAAGCAGAGCGCGATGACCAGCATCACCGCGTATTCCCACAGGGCGCGCTCAGGCGCGTAGCTCACCACTGAGCTTGCGAGAAGTTTCTCTGCTCCTTTGTGAAGAGTGAAGTAGCAGAGTGCGGCGGCTGTTGTAAGAGCAAGTCCGATGGAAACCGAGCCGACACGTTGCGATGATGCCCAGAGGTTCCAGAGCAGGTAGGAGACCGCCATGACAAAAACGATACCCAGCAACCAAGCACCTGCATGACTCTGCGGTGAGACCCCGAAGGCGAGACCGATTGCAGAAGTGAGCACGATCGCAGCAAGCAGAGTGCCGATCAGAGCCACTGGGTGAGCGGCGGGACGTTCGGTGGGCACCCATGCGGCCTTGCGGATTTCGACAATGCTGCCCGATGAGAGGAATGCATAAGCTTTATACAGCGAGTGGGCGACAATGTGGAGAACCGCGAGGGCGAAGGCCCCGAGACCGCATTGCAGCATCATGAATCCCATTTGGGCGATCGTCGAATAGGCCAGCGAGCGCTTGACGCTGGTTTGAGTCAGCATCACCAACGAAGCGATTAGCGCGGTGAACGCACCGACGGCGGCGAGGGCGTTGAGAGCAGCCGGTGAGAGCGCCACCAGCGGACTGAACCGGACGATGAGAAATCCGCCGGCGTTGATTATTCCTGCATGCATCAGTGCGGACACCGGGGTTGGGGTTTCCATCGTATCCGGTAGCCACGTGTGAAATGGAAATTGAGCGGATTTAAGCATCGCTCCGGTGACTAGCAAGATGCTGATCCAGTTAATCGATGCGGTGGCGGCACCCGTGGCCCACATGGCTTCGGCCTGATTGAAAATCTCGTCGAACCTCCAAGTCCCGAATGACTGCCAGACGAGGATCAGGACGCCGACGATGCAAAGGTCACCGAGGCGGCTGAAAAGGAATTTCTTCTTCGCTGCTAACCTCGCTGCCGGGCGATCAGCGTAAAAAGTCAGAAGCTGGTGTAGGCTCAGGCTGGTGGCCATCCATGCTAGTGTGAACACCAGCAAATCGCCGGAGAGGATGAGCGTGAGCACTGAACCACCGGTGACTCCCAGCCACTTTGCAAACCTGCCTTGGCTTGGGTCGCCAGCCAGGTAGTGAATGGAATACCGGGTCACGATCGCAAGAAGGAAAGAAACGAGAAGCAGCATCGTGATGGAAAGCGCGTCGAGATAAGGGAAAAACATCCCTGCGGGCGGCGGACCTTTGCTCAGCCAGAATAAGATCGCGGCACCAACCGTCGTAAGAAATCCCGAAGCCGCGAGCAGTGAGACCGTTTTTGCGAAGCCTTGACCATTCGCATTTGCGCGCTTCGACGGGATGAAGACCAGAGCGATCAGCGATACCGGTGCAAAGGCGGCGAGCACAAGTGCAAGGAGGGATGTCAGTTCGATGGAATGTGTGATTGATGGCATGCCCCGATCTTGAGGCAATACCACAATTCCATCTAATTGAACTTTTATTTATTATCGTTCTGTTTTATAGAAGTATAAATATGAGTGATTTTCTCAACTACCATCATCTACGTTACTTCCGAGCGATTGCTAACGAGGGGTCTCTGACGAGAGCTGCCGAGCATTTGCGCATCTCGCAATCCGCGATGAGCAGCCAATTGAAGACATTGGAAGAGAGTCTGGGGCAGCCCTTGTTTGAGCGTCGGAATAAGCGCTTGGTGCTTACCGAGGCCGGCCGTATTGCGCTGGATTATTCCGAATCCATATTCAACGCCGGGGAGGAGATGGTGGCGGTACTGAGTAACCGCGCCGACCTACACAAGCGAGTGTTGCGTCTTGGCGCAGTGTCCACGCTATCACGAAATTTTCAATTGGCATTGGTCAAGCCTTTGGTCGGTAGAGCGGACGTTGAACTGGTGATGCACTCTGGGAACCTGCGCGATCTTCTCGCGCAGTTGCGTGCGCACACACTCGACGCGGTTCTTTCGAATCTGCCGGTGCAGCGAGATGCAGAAACTCCCTGGCACAGTCATTTGCTCGATGAACAACCGGTGAGTTTGGTGGGACCTCCGGCCGGCAGAGGGAAGAGGTTCCGCTTTCCAGAGGATTTGAAGGATACGCCACTGATCCTGCCAAGCCTCGATAGCAACATCCGGGTAGCGTTTGATCTGTTGCTTGAGCGTCACGGATTCCGCCCGGTAATTGCCGCTGAAGTGGATGACATGGCGATGCTGCGTTTGCTGGCACGCGAAGGCAAAGGGCTTGCGCTGGTGCCACCGGTGGTCGTGAAGCAGGAATTGCAGTCGCGTCGTTTGGTAGAGCGCTATAGGATACCGGAAATCAAGGAAAGCTTCTATGCGATTACTCCGACGCGGAAGTTTCCCAATCCTGTCCTGCGTGAGATTTTGGACAGCCAGTAAATTTTAATGGAACCTATTCCAAAACCTTGTGGTGGCCCCGCGTTGTTGCTTGTAGTTTAGATGGTTATTGCTTTAAACATAATCAAACATTCGCATCCAAAGTCGTATTGATATCGTTGCGTTGTTATAAGCAGCTCATTATCCTAGGGCTTCTACTCAAACTTCAACTACACATAACATTATGCTCCGCTGGGTTATTATATTTATCATAGTAGCGATAGTTGCTGCAGTTCTTGGCTTCACCGGTATAGCTGGTGCCGCTGCTGGAATCGCAAAAATCATCTTCTACATCTTCATCGTTCTGTTCGTGGTGTCGCTCATTTCTCACCTGATGAAAAAATAGCGCGACTCATCAACCCAAAACCCCACAAAACTATGAAACTAAAA
>JAGXGH010000077.1 GCA_024636835.1 Verrucomicrobiales bacterium
AGGCGGTGGCCTTCATCACCCGGCACAAGGATGAGCCTTTCTTCCTGAATTATTGGCAGTTCTCGGTGCATGCGCCTTTTGATGCCAAGGAGGAATACATCAAGGGTTACCGGAGCAAAATTGACCCGGAAAACCCCCAGCGCAGCGCCACCTATGCAGCCATGGTGCGATCGCTGGATGACAACGTAGGCAAGATCATGGATTCGCTGGAGAAATCCGGCATAGCGGAGCGCACCATCGTCATTTTCTACTCCGATAACGGCGGCAACATGTATGACCGGATCGATGACACCACCCCGACCAGCAACGCGCCCCTGCGCGGCGGCAAGGCAACGATCTATGAAGGTGGGATCCGCGTGCCGGCCATCATTTCCTGGCCGGGCGTGGTGGAACCCGGATCGCGCAATGACGCATTGATTCAATCCGAGGATCTCTACCCGACCATCATGGATATGGCCGGTGCCAAAATCCCTGAGGGGCAGCCCTGCGATGGGATCAATCTTCTTCCAGCCCTGCGGAACGGGGAAGCACCGCGCAGCGAAGTGTATTGCTATTTCCCCCACTCACCGGCGGTTCCCGATTGGAGTCCGCCTTCGGTTTGCGTGCGGGCTGGCAACTGGAAGCTTATCCGCTTCTTCTACGATGATCCCAACCAGTTGCACCGGCATGAGCTTTACGACCTTTCCAAGGACATCGGAGAGCGGAACAACCTAGCCGCCGAAAATCCTGATAAGGTTCGTGAAATGAGCGAGCTCATCAACAGCTTTACCAAGCGAACCGAAGCGGTCATCCCTGAGCCCAATACGAACTACAAGCCCGAATCCGTATCAGGCCTCGCAGGCTGGAATGTAGGCGGGGAAAAATACGGCATGGTCACTGCGAACGAGCGGATCAATTCGCTGCAGTTCCGGGCCTTTGAGGATGGCGCCGTGATGACCACCGCCGATCCGCTGGATTTGGAAGCCAGCAAATACCGCTTCCGGGTGAGGATGGAATCCATGACACACCAGGCTGACGGCTGGGTATCTGCGGGTGGTGAACCCGCGGCGATCCCCACAGTGCATGATCGAAAGATGCGGGACTACGAGGTGGAGCTGTCTTCACCTGGAGGTTCCCAGAATCTAAGCTTCACGCCATGCTCCAACGCAGGCACCACCCAGATTGAATCGATGGAACTGCTCGATGCGGAGGGCAGTCGGGTGAAGCTCTGGACTTTCGGTAAATCGGCCCCTGAGAAAAAAAAGGCGCCAGCGCAGGCGGCAAGTAAAATGACGCGATGGCAGCCTAGCCCCAATGGCCACGCAAAGCTTTCCACCGGTGCGAATGGCCTCCACTTGGAAATTACGGGCAACGATCCCTTTATCGTGTCGGAAAAACTGGCAGCAGAGCCCGGCAAATACAGGTTCGCCATCCGCATGCGTTCCATGGCCGAAGGCAATGGGACTCTGTTTGCTCGCCCGCCGGAAAGGGGCTTCCAACCGGGCACCGAACAAAAGTTCATTGTCCAGCATGATGGGAAGTGGCGTGAGTATGAGGTTCCGGTGAACCTAACACACAAGCTTGACCAACTGCGCCTGGATCCGTGCTCCAGCCCTGGTGAGGTTGACATCGAATGGATGCGGCTCGTGCCCCCCGGGGGGAAAGTGTTATACGAGTGGAGGTAGTTGAGGTGGCCTGGCTTGTCCTGCCGCGGTAGTGCGGACTGAAAAATATCTCAGGGATCTCTCCTCATTCCGCTTCCTGCCATTCGAAGCGATAGAGGCCGGAGGGATACCACTTCGCTTTCCTATCACCGACATTCCGCGCATCGGACAAATCGATGTCCTTGCCTGACTCCCGGACGCGGAGGTTTGGCTGCGCGGGGAAATGGATCTCCGCCGTGGTGTTGGCCGGGATTTTCACCTCCCACATCACCAGTCCGTCACGCTTCGACCACCTGCTTTCGATCTGACCGCGTATGGTCCGGTGTGTGGCGGAGACAGAGCTGAGGCCATCGGGAAGCGTGGGCGAGAGGGTGAATTTCGCGAATCCGGGCCCATCCATCCGGGGTTGGATGCCGGCCAGATTTTCGAAACACCATTGGGGAAAATCACCGATCATCATGATATGATTCGCGGAGTTCATATTTCCTCCGGCGGTATCACCATTCCACAACTCCCAGATCGTGGTGGCACCCTGATCGATCATGTAGCCATATCCGGGATACTCCTTTTGGGTCGCCATCTCCAAGGGCACATCCGCTCCCTGCAGATCATTGAGCGTCGTGTGCAGCCACTGAATGCCGATGTTGCCGGTGCCGACGCGCCCCTGCTCTTTCTCCAGACGCTCGCGGAATGCTTCGTTGAATGCGGCACGGCTCCCCTCCGGGACGAGGTCGAATGAGTGGCCAAGCGCAAACGTCGCCTGAGTGCCATTGGCGAAATGATCCTTCTTCCACCACTTCACTTGAATGGCCTTGCGGATATTGGAGAGTTCCTGTTTCCAACGCGTCGAATCCTTTCCCAGAATTTCAGCAGCCTCGGCCATCAAGGTCAGTTGCAGGGCCAGGTAGGCGTTGTCGACGAATGCCTTGTCGGTGATTTTAAACGGATCCTTGATCAGATCCTGCGATCGATCCGTCGGCGGCGCGCACCAGTCTCCGTAAATCGAGGCGGGAAAAATCCCGTTTTCATCCCGCCGCGCGAGCATGAAATCGATCCACCGGGCATTGCCATCGTAGTTCTTTTCCAGAATCCGGCGATCACCGTAGCGCAGATACATCGTGCGCGGAGCCATCGTCGAAACGGTGGGCCAGACGGCTGAAGCCCTGAACCTCTCCCATAGTGCCGGTGCCACACTTGGAATCTCGCCACCGGGCGCTTGGCTGTCCCGGATTTCCGTGAGCCACCGCGTGTAGATTGCAGCGATATCAAACAGGTAAGCCTCGCTGCGGAGTTCCGCGCCACGATCGCCCTGCCAACCCTGGCGTTCATCGCGGTCGGTGCAGTCGAGCGGCACCGTCATATAGTTCGAGCGCAGTGTGCGGAGGGAGTTTTCAACAATCTGGTTGAGCACCGGATCGGATGATTGGAACGAGGAAGCTTCGGGCACCGCGCTGCCGACGATCTTGGCGGTTAGTGTTGACCCATCGGGTTTGCCCGGCAGCCCGCTCACCTCCACCCAACGGAAGCTTTGGTAGGAAAAGCGCGGCTCCCACGATTCCGCTTCAGCGGAGCCCTTGAGAATATACCGATCCTTCGCCAGCGCACTGCGGAGATGTCGAATCTTTGGCGAGCCGTCTGCATTGAGCCGGGCGGCATACTGGAGGGAGACCTCGGTGCCTTTGGCTCCCTTGACTTTGAGCGAAGTCCAGCCGGTTAGATTCTCTCCGAAATCAAATCGCCACACCCCCGGTCCCATTTGCTTGATCTCGACAGGCTTGATTTCACCGAGAACCCGCGCTGGCTCGCTATGGGTGGAACGGCAAACACCGGGAGGCCGTGGCATCACGGTTGCGACCGGCCACGGAGAGTCGTCAAATCCGGGTTCCGACCAGCCGGAAAACTCCATCCGGGCATCATAGGTCTCCCCATCGTAAACATTGTTGCTGCGGATGGGGCCTTCCGCATTCGCCTTCCATCGGGGGTCGCTCACGAAAACGCCACGGGTGCCATCTTCATACCTGACAATCAATTGTGCGCGGATCACTGGCGCCCCCATGTCCAGCGTGGGTATCGGCACGAAACGACGCGGTGCGTAGTAGCGACCGTTTCCCAGGATCAATCCGAGTGCGTTTTGCCCTGCCTTCAGATGCCGGGTCACATCGTGCGCCACACTTGGGATGCGATGTTTGAAATCGGTGAAACCCGGAGCAAGCACATCATCGGAGACCCTCTGCCCATTGAGCCAGATTTCGTGGGTTCCTCCGGTGGCAAAATGCAGGAAGGCGCTCTTGACCGGCTTGTTCAGGGAAAACTCGCGGCGCAGGTAACGCGCAGGGAGCCGTCGGCTTTCGTCCGTCCAGGTGCGCTGCACCTCGGAATCTTCGGCCAGCGTGCCGCCCCATGATTCATCGGAGCCGATGGTTTTCCCATCAATCACCAGCGCGGCCATCAACCGAACTTTGGCGCGATTCCCCCGGCAGGTGATTTTGATATCGTTCTCCCCTTTCTCCAGGTAATCCGTGACCCACAGTGCCTGGCCTTCGTTTGACTCCACAACCATGATGTGGCGGCCGTTCAGATGAACCGTGAAATGTGCGTTGCCGGCCAGCATCAATCTCGCGCTCTGCGGTGGCGATGCGAGAACAAGCTTCTTTTGGAAAAATCCCGATTCGGGGGCGAGTGAAATGGCTTTCGCCTCAGCGGGAATGTCGCCGGTCTCGGCTGGCGGCAGAGGCACCCCGATCCAATCGGCCTGCCAATCGCTCTCCTCCAGCAACCCCATCGACCAACCCGCCGGAGCGGAATCGAACGCCTTATCCTCCTCATCCCAAACCCGAAGGCTCCACTCGCAGACAATGGCCGATTTGAGCGGAGCACCGTTGTATTCGACCTGCGCAGTCTGCGAGCTGGCGACCTTCCCGCTATCCCAGAGAACGTCGCCATCGGAAGTCACCTTGATCTGGTATGCGGTCTGCCTCGCCCCGCGCCGCTCCGATTCGAGCACCCACGAAAACCTCGGGGATTCCACATGAATTCCCTGTGGCTCCGTGAGATATTCGATCCGAAGATCTGAGATTTCCATTGCTCGGGCAAAGGAGTTCAGGATGCAGATGGCACCCACTGCGAATGTAGTGACTTTTCGTTTCAAATTACAAAAAGGGTAAGCCCGGAGGAGCAAGCGGAGAAGTGGAAAAGGGACGATGGTCGCCATGCATACAACTTGGACTGATATGCATACTGTTTCGATTGGTTCAACCCTCGATCCGGGTGGTATCAATCCCCATGCGAAAACTTCTGCCAGTCCTCCTCCACTTGATCGCCTTACAAATGAACGCCACCTGTGAGACCGCACCGTCAAAGCCCGCGACAGAGATCGCTGCCGAGCAATCGCACGTGCAGACTTCCAAGGTGCTGCCTTTTTCCGCGGAGAAGGTCTGGAAAGTGATCGCGGGATTCAATACGCTGCAGGATTACCATGCCGCCGTCCCGGAAAGCCGACTGGCTGAGGGTGGTGTCGTCCGCTATCTCACGATTTCCGAGGAGGCAGGTGGCGGAATCGTGGTGGAGCGCCTCATGGCGTTCAGCGAAGAGGACATGACCTTCAGCTACAAGATCATCGGTCTGATCGAATCGCCGCTGCCGCTCCACAAATATCATGCCTGGGTGGATCTGGAGCCCATTGACGACAAGCAATGCAAACTGAGCTGGAGTAGCAAGTTCTACGCGATGGGAGCTTCAAAAGAAGAAGCCGAGGAAATCATCCGCGCCATTTATAAAGGTTGCTATGACGGCATTGAGTCCGTGCTTGGTAAGTAATGATCGAAGGCGCGGCAATGATGCGCTTATCATCCGTATTATGAGTTCTCGCGTCACAGCCCTATTGCGCATTCCAGACGATCTCGCAGACGCGTCCAGCGGCCGAGTTCTGCGCGGAGGAGATCTGTGGTTCGGCGAATACCACCAGCGTCAGGAACAGCAACCGAGAAACATCTTCGTTACCGAGCACACGCTCATCTTCGTCACTAAGGGTGCTAAGGTTTTTCATTTTCCTGATAGGGAACTTACGGTAACAAGCGGTCACGCTATCTTGCTTAAGCGCGGTTGTTATCTCCTGTGTGAAAGTCTGAAGCGCGATAACGAATACGAGAGCATCTCGATATTTTTCAAAGCAACAGAACTCCGCGATTTCTGGGATTCGCTCAAACTGCATCATGGTAAAAGAAAGCCGAAAAAGACCACGTGCGATTCTGATGGTCCGCTGGTGTTGAGCGTCTCCCCCGAGTTGGCTCAGTTCCGTGAAAGCGTCACAGCGATGTTTTCTCATCAGGGACCATTCGTTGAGTTGCTAATGAGAACTAAATTACAGGAATTGATACTGCTTCTTTTGAGCACGTCAGCGAGGCCACAAGTGGAAGCGTTTTTCGACGAACTCTATGACGACCAACTTCCCGATCCTGTCTATGTCGTTCGTAAAAATCTTAACAAGCCTCTCGGACTCGCCGACTACTCGAAGCTTTCTGACCGTAGTCTCTCGAAATTTAAACGGGACTTTAAGGAACAGATTGGCGAGGCTCCTGGAAAGTGGATCACCAACCAACGATTGGAAAACGCCCACTTGTTATTGAAGTCGACGAGCTTGAGCGTCGGCGAAATCTGCTATCGCAGTGGCTTCACTAATCTCTCTCATTTTATTCGAGCCTACAAATCCCGCTTTGGGGGGACGCCGGCATCACAACGCAAAATAACAAAATCATGATACGCACCATTCAATTTCTTATTCTTAGCTGGGCACTATTCATGCCCTCGCTGCTAGCTGCTGAAATCAATCCGCTTGGAACGTTTGATTTTGACCTCGATCGCATCGGTAAAAATCCCGAGGAGCAAGTTGAGGCACTGACCAAGATGGGATTCTCCGGTGTGACGCTGCGATTTGATGATGGAGGGAGGAAGGTTGACGAACGCTTCAATCAGTTCCAAAAAATCGTCAAGGCAGGTGATATCAAGGTCTATGCGGCGCACTTCGTTCTGAAGCTCGAGCCAAACGGGAAACTGCCGATCAAGCGAATCAAAGAAGCCGTCAAACAGGCGAAAAGTGTCGATGCGGACTTTTGGCTGATTATCCTGGCTCAAAAGAATGGAGTGAGTCGTGCGGAGGTTCTTAAAGCAATAAATCAATGCGCTGACTTGTGTAAAAAAGAGAGCGTCAAGTGCATCATCTATCCGCATGATAACACCCTGATCGAGTCGACGGAAGAAGCGGTCTCTCTGATCGAGGAATCCCAACGCAAGGATCTGTTCGTTTCGTTTCACTTGTGCCATGAGATCCGTGCCGGCAACGGATATCGTTTGGAAGAAGTGGCAAAAATCGCAAAGCCTTACCTTCGCTACGCCAGCATCAGCGGCGCGAACCGCGAATATGAGGACAATAGTCAAGACTGGAGCAAGACGATTCAGCCCTTGGACATGGGGGATTATGACTTACGGAAGTTCGTCCATGCGATCCGATCGATCGACTACAAAGGCCCTATCATCCTGCATACCTTCGGCCTGCAGAAACAAAAGCCAGATCATCATCTGCGCTCGATGAAAGAATACCGAAAGCTTTTCGACGGGCTTTGATGTAATGACGAGGCGGGTCTCGAAAAAACGTTAGCTATCCGCATAGCTAACGAGCCGGCCAGAATCATTTCAAGGTAGGCATTTCATGATAAAAACACACATCTCAAGCACGTATTTATATCATGATACGTTCGCTACTAAAAATTCTCATCGCCGCGATTTTACTCGGTCAGGCCATCGCTGAAGACTCTACTTTGTGGTATGCCCAACCCGCGGAGAAATGGACCGAAGCTCTGCCGGTCGGAAATGGCCGCCTCGGCGCCATGGTTTTTGGTGGCACGACCAGCGAGCGCATCCAACTCAACGAGGAAAGTTTGTGGGCAGGATGCCAGGCCGAAGGGATCGCTCCGGATTACGCCAAACACCTTGCGGAAGTTCAGCGATTGGTGCTCGCAGACAAGCGCAAGGAAGCCAGAGAATATGGGGAGAAACATTTGGTACAATCACCAACCTCGTTCCGCTCCTACGAACCACTCGGCGACCTGATGTTGGAGTTTGGTAGTGATGCTGAGATCTCGGATTATCGGCGGGAATTATTACTGAACGATGCCATCGCCCGCACCACGTATCGGGCCGGAGACGCCACTATCACCCGCGAGGTGCTGGCATCGGCACCCGATGATGTTATTGCCGTGTGGGTTGAAAGCAATCAGCATGGCTCTCTAAACTTCTCAGTCAGGCTGACTCGCGCGAAGAATGCCGTGATCACCCACAAGGGCAGCAACGGCTTGCACATGGATGGACAAATCATCGACCTGACAAAAGAGCAGGGAGGTAAGGAGCCGAATTCCGGCGGATCCGGTCCTGGTGGTAAACACATGCGTTTTGCCAGTCGACTGGTCGTCATCACGGATGGCGGATCGGTGATTCCCGGCGGATCGGGCAGTCTTCAGATCAAGGGAGCCAGTAGCGCGCTCATCCTGCTGACCGCGGCGACGGACTACAATGTGGAAAAACTTAACTTTGACCGTAGCATCGATCCCGCTGCTCAGGCAGACGCCATTCTCGCTAAGGCCGAAAAGCGGACATGGAAGCAGATTCGCCAGAACCACATTGAGGATCACCGTAGTTTTTATGATCGTTTCTCACTCGACATCGGACCACTTGATAAGACTCTTGCGGCTAAACCCACCGATGCCCGTTTGCAAGCGGTCAAGCAAGGTGCCGATGATCTAGGGCTGACAGTTTTACTAGCTGATTACGGAAGATATCTACTGCTGGGTAGTTCACGCAAGCCCGGACGACTTCCTGCGAATCTACAGGGTATCTGGAACGACAAGATGTGGGCTCCGTGGGAAGCTGACTTCCACCTCAACATCAATATTCAGATGAACTACTGGCTGGCTCCAGTCACTGGTATTCCGGAAACTTTTGACCCGCTTTACGACTGGTTTACACCGCTTACAGGCCGCGGCAGGATGGCCGCAGAGAAGATGTATGGCTCCGATGGCTGGGTCAGCTTTCATGCAACCAACCCTTTTGGCCGGGTCAGTCCGAGTGGCTCAAATACCAGCTCGCAGTTTATGAATGGTAGCCTCGATCCTCTCTGTGGTGCCTGGCTGGCTGCCCAGTTGTTTGATGCCTGGCAGTTCAAGCCTGACCGCGAGAAATTGGAGAGTCTTTACCCCATACTCGCCGGTGCCAGTGAATTCGTGCTCGATGCCTTGGTCGAGTGTCCCGACGGCAAGCTGCGCATCGTCCCATCCACTTCTCCGGAGAACCAATACATCGATCCGGTGAGTGGCGAGCAGCTTCGTATCACTGCGGGATCGACCTATCATAATACCATGGTGCGAGCGATTTTTGACGCGACGGTTCAGGCCGCGACCATTCTCGATACCGATGAAGCCATGCTTCAGCGCATCGCCGCCGCCAAGCTCAAGTTGCAGCCTCTTCAGATCGGTGAAGACGGGCGTATCCTCGAGTGGGCGGAACCCTACAAGGAGGCCCAGCCCGGGCATCGGCACGTGTCACACCTGATCGGACTTCATCCCTTCGACCAGATCACCCGCGACACCCCGGAACTTTTCGCTGCCGCCCGCAAGACAATCGATGGCCGCCTCGCTCACGGCGGTGCAGGCACCGGTTGGAGCCGTGCCTGGACGATCAGTTTCTTTGCCCGCCTCGGCGACGGCGATACCGCTTACCACCATTGCCTTGAACTGTTGCGCCGCAGCACGGCAACCAATCTGTTTAATCTCCATCCACCATTTCAAATCGATGGCAACTTTGGGTTTACCGCCGGTGTCTGTGAGATGCTGTTGCAAAGCCACTGCCGGGACGATAAAGGAAATACTATCCTCGACATCCTGCCCGCTCTCCCTGAAAGCTGGAGCGAGGGTTCAGTGAGTGGCTTACGCGCCCGCGGTGGCTGCAGCGTCGACATGGTCTGGAAAGACGGAAAACTGGTGTCTACCGTGCTGAGCGGGGGCTCTCAAGCCACCCCCATGCTTGTCCGTTATCAAAATACTAGCCGCCTAGTAACTCTTAAAGCTGGTGAATCGATTACTTTGCAAGGGCCTGCGTTGAAATAGCCGCGAGCCTTACATTGTCCGAGTTGATCGAAAAGAAGCACGCATGAATCTATTGGTTTTGCTCATGATTCTGAGCGTGCCGATGCCAAGCATTCTATGTCAAACTTTGCCAAAGAACGAATGAGCCGGTGACGATCACCATGCCAGCGAACCCTTGGCGCAGACGTGCAACAGGTAGACGTTTAGCGAAGTTTGAACCTAACAGGACACCAGCCGCGGCAATAGCAGCGAAGGTGAATGCCAGGGTCCACTGCGTTGGGGCTTCGCCGAAATGACTGACAAATCCTGCCGCTGAGTTGAGTGAGATCACCGCCAGCGAAGTGCCGGTCGCAACGCGCAACGGAAGCTTGGCGAACTTCACTAACGCGGGCATGAGGAGAAATCCGCCGCCGACGCCAATGAATCCGGTGAGCACTCCAACACCAAGTCCGGCTAGCAAGCAACGCAAGGGTCGGCATTCCGCCTCTGTGCTTTCTTCTACCTTCGGGCCTATGAGCATGTTTATGGCGACGATAAGCATCAGCACCGCGAAGATGGTCATCAATACCGGCCCGGAAACGAGCGGGGTGAGTTTTGCTCCGCCAACTGCTCCAATCATCCCGGCGATCGCGAACATCATCACTGCTTTCAGGTGGATTTCACCAACGCGGAAACGTTGAATGGCTCCTACCAACGCAGCCGTTCCGACGACAAACAAACTCAGTCCGACTGCTTCCTTCGGCGCAACGCCTGCGAGATAAACCAGTACCGGTAGAGTGATAATACTGCCGCCAGCGCCAGTGAGTCCAAGCGAGATCCCGATGAGTGCGGCTCCTAACAAGGCGAGTGTATTCATTCGAACTTGATGTAAGCGTAGCCTTGCAACTGCAGATCAATGAGACGGGGGAATGCACCTACGACCATGTTCACGCCGGGCAGGAGGTCGCTGGCGTTAACTCCTTTTTGACGCATCGTGCTTTCGCAGATTTCGATTTGGACTCCGCTTTTCAGAAGTTCTTTCAAGATCGCGGTATTGGGATTTTTCACTGGATCCGCATCTAGGCGCTTGCGGGCATCCTCATTCACCAGTGCGACGATTGCTGAACTGTGATAGACGAGATGGAGATGCACTTGATCTGCCGCGATCTCTTGCTCTTGATAGGTTGCGATGAGTTTTCTCGCATAGAACAAACCCTTGTTCACTCCTTCATGAGGTTTGTCGTCGCTGACTTGATAAACAACGCGGATGTTCTCGCGCATTTGTAGAGGAATGCGCTCTGGTTCCGCTTGCGAAACTCTGGCAAAGGAGATCGAGAGGAGTGAGCTGATAAGCAGGGTGCGAATGATCATGATGTTTTCTGGTTGTTTGTCCTTGTTAGGTTGTGACTGTGGTGTTTGTGGTTTTGAGAGATTCGGAGATATCGTCGAAGGCTCCATCGACGTAGATGACCTCGCAATGCTGGCCAGCGAGATAGGACACGGCGAAACTCGCGCGCATTCCGCTGTCGCAGTGGACGTAGAGGCTTTGGTTTTCGGGAGCTTCGTTGAACCGTGCAGCCAAGCGGGTGTAGGCGATGTTCTTTGCGCCTTCAACATGGGATTCAGCGAACTCTCCAGCACCGCGAACATCGAGCACGAGGGCATCGGGGTGAGCATCCAATGCATCGGCCAATTCGGCGGTGGTAATCGATTTTCGTCTGCTTGTGATTCCGGGAACTGTCAGTGCTTCACTCGCGGGAATCCATCCCATAACCTTATCGAGACCGATGCGGATGAGTTGACGAATCGCTTCATCGATGTCGCTCGCCTTGTTCACCAAGAGGATGATCGAGGCATCCTCGTCGACATAGGATCCCGCAACGATCGGCAACTTGCCGCCAGGCATTGGGGCAAAAAGCGAGCCTCTTATGTGTTGATCCATAAAGGCAACTCGATCGGTGCGGAGATCGAGGAAGGTGTGTGTGCCCGATTCCATCAATGTGGGAATTTCGGCGGCGACTAAGCGGCGAGGTTGAGGCAGCTTGCCGTTATGAAGCAGGGGAGGGCCGACTTTGTTGTCGCGCTTCATTCTGGCAAAGTAGCGTGGCGGCTCGGGTTGGCCCGAGAGAATGTCGTTTACAAAATCATCTTCGCTCCCTTCGAGCGCTTCACGCAGAGCGCTGTTGTTGAGTCGTTCGTAGCCAAGGACGCTGGTCGGTACCGCACCGAGTGCTTTGCCACAAGCGCTTCCTGCACCGTGGGCTGGCAGTATCTGGAGGTGCTCTGATAGCGCGGATGTCCCGCGAAGACTCTGATAAAGTGTGCGTGCGCTGGGTTCCATGATCCCTGCCTGTCCGGCTGCGCTTTCCAGCAAATCGGGACGTCCGACGTCACCAACAAAGATGAAGTCTCCACTGAGTAGAGCCATTGGTTCGGTCGCTCCGCCGCCGATATCGGTGACGAGAAAGCTCATGTGCTCCGGCGTGTGACCGGCGGAAAGAACGGCCGTCAGCTCGATGTGGCCAATCTTGAACCTGTCGCCGTCGTGGAGAAACATGACGTTGGGTTTTTCCTTCGCCCATTCGAATTGCCAGTCTGGCCCACCCTCGGCAGAGAGATAGGCAGTGACATCACGATTCTGCATGAACTCGCGGGCACCGCTCAAGTAATCAGCATGAATGTGAGTATCGGCGACGGACGTAATTTTCAAATCATTGTCCGCGGCGATTTTTAGATAGCGGTCAATATCGCGTTCGGGATCGATGATGATCGCTTCACCGGTGCGTTGGCAGCCGATGAGATACGCGTTTTGAGCAAGAGAAAGGTCGGTGATTTGTCTGAGGAACATAATATCGAATCAGTTAGAAATAATTAATGAGCCGAAAAAGGAACTCCGAACCCATCAACGAGCTTTCTCCGCTTGCCTTGGATCTCGTTTCCAGCAGCTTTAAGGTAATCTCCGAACCCATTCGCCTGCGTCTGCTCAATATTTTGATGCAGGGCGAGCGCACCGTAGGGCAATTGGTGGAAGCCTCCGGATCCGGTCAGGCAAATGTCTCCAAGCACCTCGCCGTTCTCCGTGACGCAGGCACGATCGGAATGCGCAAGGAGGGACTGACCAAGGTCTGCTTTCTCGCCGATGAGATTGTAAAGGAACTCTGCGATATGATGTGCTCGCGATTGCGGGAGCGGATGGAAGGTAATGCCGCCGCGCTGGCTTTCGATCCAAAGATCTAATTCAGGTGGTTCTGTAGTTTGCGAATGCATAGGGGATGATCGGTTTGCAAAGGAATCTCGCGATGCCTGATACCAAATCTTGGTATTGATCTGACGCGATCGGGAGATGAATTGGTTGAAAGTGAGCTACTTGTGCGCGGCGAAAAGTCAGGGTTTATTCGAAACCGGTATGAGTGCTGACCTATTCCTATCTGCGTAGTAGATTGATAGGTATGGGGTGTTTCCCCACCTACAAGGATGGTGTGGTTCTGATGTGAGTTGGAGTGCGCTCGAGGTCATTGATTTCCGCTTCACGCGGATCAGATGAAATCCCGCAAAAGCGTATAGAGTTGCGCTGATTTGCGGGGGAGCGTCGTCGGATTGGGGGTCGGAGGAAGTAGGGTTTTACCCCATGGCGGAAGACTGGTAATTCGGGCGTATCATAGCTATCCAAAATCCAACAACATGACTCCATCGAATTTGAAACCATCCGCGTACTGTCTGCTCGCCTTACTGCTCATCCACTCCACTTCATTTGGAGCCGGAAAAGATGACGCGGCTGGCACGCTCGGCCTCTATCTTGAAAACGACATGTTCGCCGGAACCGACGAGCACTATACCAGCGGGTTTAGTCTGACCTGGAGTTCGCGTGATCTTGAGCAATTCAGCGACTCGCGTTATGCCAGTCCATTTCTCCCACTGTTCGACATTCTTCCCTACATCAACGAGAAGAGCTATCAGAAGAACCTCGTCTTCGCTCTCGGCCAGAACATCTACACTCCGTCCGACACCGATTCCTATGAGTTGATCGAAAGCGACCGCCCCTATGCCGGCTGGCTCTATCTCGGATTGGGCGTCGTCTGGAAGGATGAAGTCGTGCGCAACTCACTCGTGCTCAATCTTGGGGTTGTCGGTCCATGGTCATACGCACAGGAAACGCAGCGCTTAATCCATGATCTCCGGGGGTTCGATCATCCGAATGGCTGGGACAATCAGCTCGGCAACGAGATCGGTTTTGTTGTCTCTTATGAGCGCCTGTGGCGTTGGCCAAAACACGAACGGCGCAGTGGTCTCGATTGGGAATTGCTGCCACACGCAGGAGTTTCGCTCGGAAACGTAAGCACCTACGTCAATCTTGGCGGAGAGTTACGTGCCGGATTGAACCTTCCCGATGATTTCGGAACCGCCTCGATCGGACCGGCTGCGACGACTTCCACTCCGGTCGATGGTGTCATTGCCGCCGATCGTTCACGGTTCGATATCGGTGCTTATCTCTTCGCCCGGGTCGATGGACGCGCAGTCGGTCGCAATATTTTCCTCGATGGTAATACGTTCAGCAATAGTCATTCAGTCGACACCAATCCCCTGGTCGCCGATGTCAGTGCAGGTGCGGCAATCAACTATAAGAACACCAAGCTGGCCTACGCGCTGGTCTATCGAACCAAGGAATTCAAAGGTCAAGATGATGCCCAGGTCTTCGGCACAGTGTCGCTGAACTGGACGTTCTGAGAATTGTTCGGGTGTTAGATAAGGTGCTGAATCTCGGCCGCTTCGACCTTTCGCGCGTAGCAGTTAATGAGGTAAAAAATAACATCCAACACCAAGGCTCCCACTCTCGGTCATTCTCACCGAGAAGCTGAGTGTTGTTATTTAACACTAACTTGATCTCAATTAGTGAACTTAAACGACCGACAGGACAATCAATTATCATGCAACAAACCAACACCACAAACCGTCGCCTCGTTCTCGCAGAACGACCTGAAGGTGCGCCGACAGAAAGCACTTTGACCCTCAAAACAGATGACATCCCTTCGCCGCAAGATGGCGAAATGTTACTGCGCACGGAATTCCTCTCGCTGGACCCCTACATGCGTGGGCGGATGAGCGATGCTCCATCCTATGCACCGCCTGTCGAAATCGGAGACGTGATGGTCGGCGGAACCGTAGCGCAGGTGGAAAATTCCAAGCTCGATGGATTTAAGAAAGGCGAGTGGGTTCTCAGTCAAAACGGCTGGCAAGATTATGCCCTATCGGACGGAGAGGGAGTGACTTCACTGGGCAGTGATCCGGAGCATCCCTCCTGGGCCTTGGGAGTGACGGGAATGCCGGGATTCACTGCATGGGCTGGCTTGACGAAAATCGGTAAACCGAAAGCGGGAGAGACTCTCGTTGTGGCTGCCGCAACCGGGCCCGTTGGTGCGACCGTCGGGCAGATTGGTAAGATTCTTGGATGCAAGGTTATCGGCATCGCCGGTGGTGCGGAGAAATGCGACTACGCGGTGAAAACTCTTGGCTTGGATGCTTGTCTTGATCACCATTCCGCCGACTTCAGCGATGAGTTGGCCGCGGCAACCCCCGATGGAATCGATGTCTATTTCGAAAGTGTTGGCGGCAAGGTTTTCGACGCGGTTCTTCCTCAGCTCAATACTGGCGCGCGCGTCCCCGTGTGTGGTCTGGTTTCGCAATACAACGCCACAAGCCTTCCCGAAGGTCCAGATCGAATGGGCTACTTGATGGGGCAGATATTACGCAAGCGAATCACCATGCAAGGCTTCATTATCTTTGAGGATTTCGGGTCCTTGTATCCTGAATTCTCCACAGAGATGGATGGCTGGCTCAAGGCTGGTAAAATCCACTACCGCGAAGATATTGTCGATGGATTGGAGCAAGCTCCTGCCGCCTTCATCGATCTGTTGAAAGGAAATAATTTCGGCAAATGCGTCATTCGCGTTGGCCCTTCAAACTAAGCAAACCCACCAATCGATATGAAAGTTCTCATGATTCTTACTTCCCACGACAAGCTGGGTGATACCGGCAAAAAGACCGGCTTCTGGCTGGAGGAATTTGCGGCTCCTTTCTACGTCCTGCTCGATGCCGGAGCGGAAATCATTCTGGCATCTCCGCAAGGCGGGCAACCACCTCTCGATCCCCAGAGTGATGTTCCCGATGCACAGACCGAAGCCACGGAGCGTTTCAAAAAGGACGAGGCGGCACAGACCGCACTGGCCAATACGACGAAGCTGGCGGAGATCGATGCCGACGGGTTTGATGCGGTCTTTTACCCGGGTGGGCATGGCCCGCTTTGGGATCTGGCGGAAAATGCCGACAGTCAGCGTATCATCGAAAAGTTCATCGCGGAGGATCGTCCTCTCGCTGCGGTGTGCCACGCTCCGGCGATCTTCAAGCACACCAAAGGTGCGGACGGAATGTCGGTGGTCTCGGGCCGCCGCGTGACCGGCTTCACGAATACCGAGGAAGAAGGCGTTGGACTCACGGAAATCGTCCCGTTTCTTGTTGAGGACATGCTCAAAGCTAATGGCGGCCTCTATGAAAAAGGCCCGGATTGGGGATCTTATGTGGTCCTCGATGGCAAGCTGGTCACCGGACAGAACCCCGCGTCGTCGGAAGCTGCCGCCAAGGAGTTGCTCAAACTTTTAAATCCTAATCACATCCAACAAACATTATGAACGAGAATCCATTTTCCACCAGCCCCACACCAGCCACTCCTTCCTTAGAAGAGGCAGCAAGTGATCTCCGTAGCGCAGTAAGCGATTTCGCAAGCGCCACCAGCGAGAAAGCAACAGCAGTCAAGAACCGCGCTGTCGAAACCGCAGAGGCACTGAGGGCCACCGCGACTGACAAAGCCGAACATTACAAAACTGTGGCAACTGAAAAGGCACACATTGCAACGGAATCCGCACAGCAGCGCTATGACGATGCCCAAGGGAAAGCCAAGGAATTCCAGGCAACCGCAGAAGATTACATCCG
This sequence comes from Verrucomicrobiales bacterium, assembly GCA_024636835.1. GTDB lineage: Bacteria > Verrucomicrobiota > Verrucomicrobiia > Verrucomicrobiales > SLCJ01 > Sulfuriroseicoccus. Next base: position 16,739 of record JAGXGH010000077.1, read on the forward strand.
TCAGAATCCAGCCAAAACAATTCTCGGAGCACTTGGAGTCGGCTTCCTCATCGGCCTCATCACCCGCAAATAATCGCACGCGATTGCTGCCAGGGACCACCTCCAAACTTCAAGGTAGGAGGCAAATTTCAGCCTCCGCCCTCTCTTTTTTTAGCCCATAGAATTGAACTGAATGACTATCCAAACTGAAGGGACTGAAAGCGTTGCCGATCCCGTGGTTTCTCCTGGGGAAACCACGGGGAACAGCCGGGGGCTTGGCACCTCGATTGGCAAGTTGATCTCCACGAAGCTGAAGATCCTGGCCATCGAATCGAAGGTCGCCACATGGGGAATTTTGCGAGTCGTCGTGCTCATTGCGACCGCCGTCGTGCTGCTTCTCTTCACTTGGGTGCTCCTCATGGCGGGACTGATCGGAATCCTGGTAGAACAAACCGGGCTGACCTGGTTCTACGCCGCGTTCGTCATCGCAGGCGTCCATTTCATCGTGGCGATTATCCTGGCGCTCGTCGCGAAATCGACCCCGCCCGATCTCTTCGAACACACCGCAGCAGAATTTAAAAAAGACAGAGAATGGCTATATCAATTGAAAAACAACAAGAGCTGAGCCGTCTGATCGAGCAAGCCTCGCAGGCACGCACCCAGATCTCGAGCAGCTGTGCGCAGCTGCACGAGAAGCTCGACTTCGTCGGGCGGGCCAAGACTTCTGTAAGTGAAGAGCCCATGAAATGGATCGGCGGATCGGCTGCTGTCGGCTTGGCGACAAGCTTTCTTTTCCGCCCGAGGAAGAGGCACAAGGAAATGGCGATACTTGCCGCAATTCCACGGATCAGAGGACTGATTTGGAAGCTGCTCGTGCTTGTCACCAAGCTCATCAAGCCAGCCGCAAAAATCTACGCGACCAAACTCTTCAAAGACCATGTCCACCGTTAGCTGCACCGTGGTTCAACTCCCCGGTCCCGCCAATGACGCAACCCATGAAAAGCAATTTCCTAGCAATGATCACGCTTCTATCCGTCCTGCTGACAAAAGTAGGGTTTCACCCACCTGCCGTTCTCCAGATGAATTGATATCCTTCCTCGCCATCAAACGATGACAAAAGACAAAAACAATCTGACAAAATGAATATTTCACTCTATTTCTTGCTGTCCATCGCAACGATGGCGATGGCGAGTGGACAAGATGCACAACCGGCTTCGACGGTGGATGAAGACGCGGGAGCGGACGTGCAATCGACGAGTATGATTGCAGCCGTTCAGCGAGAGATCGTCGATCAAACCAACGAGTTTCGTAAGTCGAATCAGTTGGACGCCGTGCAGCGTGATGAACACTTGATGCAAGCCGCTAAAAAATTTGCAGAGTTCATGGCGCGAACGGGTAAGTACGGCCACCGAGCAAACGGCATGACACCTGCCCAGCGTGCGGAGGCGGCGGGCTATGACTACTGCGTCGTCCGTGAGAACATCGCTTCCCGAACGAACACCGGCGACGTCACCGCCGACAGCCTGATCGAGGTATTTGTCCAGGGTTGGATCGACTCCCCACCGCATCGTGAAAACATGCTCGCCGACTATATCACTCACACGGGTGTGGCAGTCGCGACAACGGATGGCGCCACTTACTACGCGGTCCAAATGTTTGGACGGCCCAACTCGGCGTCGTTTCGATTGAAGCTAACCAATGATTCAGACGAAACCCAAACAATCGTCTTTGAAGCCAATGACCAGAAAGAAGAAGTTGAGTTGCTGCCAAGGATGATTCTTACGATGACAAAGTGCATTCCGACAAAAGTCTCGTTAGCCGGTAGCAACAAATTCAAAAAAATAAGGTCCAATGCAATGCTCAGCGTGACGATCGATGGACTGGTGGATGCTGACCAATAACGGTAAACATTTCCTCCTCAGGCTCTCCGACCGAAACACCCCCGATGGCGTAACCATCGAAATCGAGATTGCCCTTAAACTGGCCAACAAAAATGAACTTTAATCCATGAACAAACTCAAACAGCTCTGGAGCACCCTGCGGGGCAGTTTTGGGTTTGTGCCCTCGCTCATTGTAGCGGGGAGCCTTGCGGTGCATTGGCCTTAATTCAAGTAGACAGCACCGGAGGCCAGGAGTGGATGTCCAACTGGCCGCGTCGGAGCAAGCCCCTACCGCCTTCATCGATATGTTGAATGGAAAAAATTTCGGCAAATGCGTCATCCGCGTCGGCCCTTCAAACTAAGCAAACACCGAGGAAGAAGGCGTTGGACTCACGGAAATCGTCCCGTTTCTTGTTGAGGACATGCTCAAAGCTAATGGCGGCCTCTATGAAAAAGGCCCGGATTGGGGTTCTTATGTGGTTCTCGATGGCAAGCTCGTTACCGGACAAAACCCCGCATCCTCAGAAGCTGCCGCCAAGGAGTTGCTGAAACTTCTTTAGAGTGCTGCGACAAAGATCTGACCCGAATCATCACCGATCGATCTCGGCAGGATCGAACTCCAATTCGGTCGAATCAGAGCAGCGATTGCCGTAGGCCCCATCCTCACTGCTGGTCAGAAAAACGGTCGATCTCCTTCAGGCGTCCGAAGACGACCAGGTGGTCGTGTTTCTGCAATTTGAAGGTTGGGTCGGGTGTGCCCATCACAGTGTAAGCGGCTTCGCTGCCGCTAGAGCGGGGGTCAACAGCGACAGGACGGCGCACGGTGACGACGTTGAGGCCGAAGCGATGTCGCAGGTCGGCCTCGGCGAGGGTCTGGCCGTCAAGGGCGGCGGGCATTTCGATCTCGACGATGCCGTGGTCGGCATCGATGCCGAAGTAGCGGTGCACGGCATCATTGGTGAGTTGCCGCGAGAAGTAACCGGCAGCGAGGCTTTCGGCCCGGATCTTGCCAGTGATCTTCATGAGCCCAAGCAAGTGCTCATGGACGTCGTTGATAACACGGGTGTAGACGCGTTGGACGCCGAGATCCTGACAGTGGGCGGTGATCATGAGACTGGCTTCGAATCCCTCGCCAATGGCGACTACGGCGGTGTCCATATCGCCGACGCCGAGCTGGGCGAGCGCTTCCGCGTCGGTGCCATCGGCCTGGGCGGCCATGGCGACCACGTCTTTGATTTCGCGGATGTGGTTCTCGTTGGTGTCGATGGCGAGGACTTCATGTCCGGAGGCGGCCAGTTCGTGGGCGAGGGCGGATCCGAAGTAACCTAGTCCGATGATGGCGAATTTCATGGTTGGGATGGGGGTGAAGGGTTGGCGGTGGAAGGGTTCTTAGTTGAGCGGGAGGCGGGCGTCGGGCAGGTCGTAGCGACGCGGTGCGGTGCGACCAGCGAGGGTGAGCACCAGCATGAGCAGGCCGACACGGCCGGCGAACATGCTGAGGATGATGATGCATTTCGAGAGAGGAGCCAAGTCTGCGGTGATCCCGCGGGACAGGCCCACGGTTCCGAAGGCGCTGAAGCACTCGAAGATGATATCCACGGGGTTCATCGCGGGATTGTCCCAACTGATGATCAGGATGGTCAGGGAGACCCACAGGGCGGAGAGCACGATGGTGGCAGTGCACCGATCGACCACGTCGCGGGCGATGCGGCGGTTGCCGATATGGAGGCTCGGGTGTCCGCGGACGAGCCGGACGAGTTCACCGATGGCGATGGCGAAGGTGGTGGTTTTCACGCCACCGGCCGTGCCGCCGGGACTGCCGCCGATGAACATAAGGGCGCAGATCAGCACCACGGTGTCGAAGCCGTAGGCACTGAAGTCGGTGATATTGAATCCGGCGGTGCGGGCGGTGACGGAGTTGAAGGCTGCCTCCCAGAGGCGGTCTCCGGTGAAAGACCAGTGCTCGGTGATGAAGATAATCCCCGCGCCCAGGATGAGCAACGTGATGGTCATGACGAGGGTGAGTCGCGTGTGCAACTGGAAGGGAAGACTCTGGTGCCAGCGGGCGAGACGGCGGGATCGGGGAAAGTTACGGCGGAGCAGGCCGGTGGGGCCGCGCAGAAACAGGCCCGGTAGATTGTGAAGCACGGCGAAGCCGAGCCCACCGGCGATGATGAGCACCATGATGATCGCCTGGACGGGGCGGTTCATCGCGGCGCCGGGATCGGCGAGGCCGTCACTAAAGGTGGAGAAGCCCGCATTGCAGAAGGCGGACACCGCGTGGAAGATGCTGTCCCAGAGCAACCGCCCCTCCCGAGGTGCCTGCATGGACCAGTTTTGATAGAGAAGCGCGGCCCCCACTGCCTCGACGGCGAGCGTGAGAATGACGATTTTTCCGATAAAGTTGCCAACGGAGCCGAGGTTTTCCTCGCTGAACAGCTCTCCGAGCCGGGCCTGGTCGCGTAGGGTGAAGCCCTGCCCGGTGATTAGAGCCATGAAATACGTGAGCGTCATGATGCCGAGTCCTCCGATCTGGATGAGGGCGAGGATGATGAACTGCCCCTCCTGCGTGAAGGCCGTCTCCGTGTCCACCACGATCAGCCCGGTGACGCAGATGGCACTAGTGCTGGTAAAAAAGGCATCGAGCCAGGAGAGGCCATCCACGGTGGCATTCGGCGTCTTGAGCATCAACGTCCCGCCGAGAATGGCGAGAAAAAAGCTGAGCACAAAGAGGCTACCGGGTCGTGCTTGCTGGAAGAAACGGGAGCGGGTCAGGCGCAGCAGCCGCAGGCTGAATGGGATGACCAAGGTCACCTGGATCACGATCAGGGCGAACAGAGCGGCGGCCCGTGGTGAGGCGAGATCGCCGAACCATTCCCGGAGCGGGCGTTCCAGACCGAAGCGACCCACCGCGAGGAGGACGAGGGCACCGAGGATTAGGCCGCGCCGGATCGGCGATTGCCGCTTGTCTTTCCAGGCCAGCCCGGTTTCGGACAGCAGGGCGAGCAGCACCAGCCCCCAGGTGAGCCATTCCGAGACTCGGGCGCCTGCCGGACTCACCGGCCAGCCGAGTTCCCAGACAAGCAAGGCGAGAGCCACAGTGCCGCTCACGGCCTGCAGAACCAGGAGGGCGGTAACTGCGGCGGGTCTCGGGCTGGTGTGGACGGGAAGTGGCATCTACAAATGGCGTAAGCCCTCGATACAGCTTTTTCAACCGGCGTGCAAGGCGCAGTCCACCGGCTCACAATGTCGTATTTACAGAGATTGGCGCCAGTCTACTGAAATTGACGACAGTCGGCAGCAGGATCAAATTCCCTCACGTTTCCTCAGATGATTGGGAACCTTTTTAAAAGTTGAATCATCGGCAGATCGCTTGATTTTCACCCGCGTCGTTTCGAAGGAGTAACCGGCTTCTCATGGATACACTACCCGACTGGATCGCAGTTATCATTCTCGGCAGAGATGGATGGCTGGCTCAAGTCTGGTAAACTCCACTACCGCGAAGATATCGTCGATGGATTGGAGCAAGCTCCTGCCGCCTTCATCGACATGTTGAATGGAAACAATTTCGGCAAATGCGTCATTCGCGTTGGCCCTTCAAACTAAGCAAGCTCAAACACCGAGGAAGATTCGGTTGGACTTACGAAGATGATGAAAAAGATTGGATAAAGTTCCTTCATTCTGATTTCCGAACTGGTCTCGGATTTTCTAAAATAGTATGTATCGTTAGGTCATGTCCGAGGGGAAAAGTAAACTCAGTTTCCAAGCGACCTGGTCGATGGCGGTCGGAGGAATGGTCGGTGGTGGTATATTTTCCACCCTCGGTGTCGTCATTGGCATCGCGGGCCAATGGGCGTGGTTGAGCTTTCTTCTCGCGGGTCTGGTCGCCCTCGCATCCGGCTATTCCTACTCGAAGCTCGCGGATAAATACGGCGAAGGGGGAGGGGCTTTCACCTTCCTGCGAAAGATCCACAAGGATGGCTTTGCCGGCAGTCTGTCGTGGGTTCTCATCCTCGGTTATATCCTAACAAATTCGGTTTACGCCTATACCTTTGGCACATACCTTGCCCACGTTTTTGATTTCGGATCATGGTTCCCCCGCGCCGCCGCGCTATCCATTCTTGGGCTATTCGTTGGCTTGAATCTCAAAGGTGTCGGCGAATCCAGTGGCGCGGAAATTTTTCTGGTCTGGTTCAAGCTCATCGTTCTGATCGGGCTCGCGTGTTTCGGCCTTTTTCAATGGAACCCAGGCCAACTCTCCGCGGGAATCCCGGACGCAGGAATCTCCGCCGCTATCTTCGGTGCCGCCGCTGTCTTCATGGCCTACGAGGGCTTCCAGCTGCTGGCATACGATTACGATGATATCGACAACCCGAAGAAAAACCTCCCCCGCGCCCTGATCGCCGCAATCCTCGGAGTTATCGTCGTCTACATCGTAGTGGCGCTTGGAGTTGCCATGCTGATCGGTGCCGGAAATGTCGTGGCGAACGACGAGGTCTCGCTCGCTATCGCGGGGAAACAAGCGCTTGGAACGACTGGTTTGGTCATTGTCACGATCGCGGCCGCGTTCTCTACCGGCTCGGCCATCAACTCAACCCTCTTCGCCACTGCCCGACTTGGTAAAATCGTGGCCGATCACGATGAACTTCCGAAATCGCTCGCTCACACAAACGACAATGGCATCCCTAATCGCGCCGTCATCGGGCTTGGAATTTGCTCAGCGGTCTTCGCCGTTTTCGGAAACCTTTCCTCCCTTGTCGAAGCTGCCAGCCTGACTTTTCTTTTCACCTTCGCCACCGTCAACTTTCTCGCTTGGAAAGAAAAAGCCGGACATCGTTTCCTGACTGGCACGGGTGCAATCATGGCAGCTGCCGCGACCATCTCTCTAACGGTCCGCCTCGTCGAAAAGCAACCGTGGTCTCTCGCCGCTATTGCAGGCACCACCTTGATCGCGGTTTTCCTTCGTCCCTATATCATCAGAAAAACGAAATGAATCTCCTTGGTGTTCTCATGTTGGGGTCACGTCTGAATGACACTGTTTTAAGAGCGCCATCGGCGCGATTTCCTCAAGGAGCGCGGCCCGTCTCGGCCGTTTGAGCGGGTTTCGCGGTTCTCTAACAAAAGGGATTTCCTAGCAGCATGGGGTGTAGACCCCATAGGAAACAGGCGGCGGAATGATATCTTCAATGTATGAACCTAATAATACTATTGATTGTCTTGTTTCTCGTTTTCGGCGGTGGAGGCTTTTACTTTGGAGGTCCAGTAATCGGCGGTAGCACCCTTGGTTTGATTTTGCTGATCTGCCTCGTCATTTATTTTATGGGAGGATTTCGCGGCTCAAAAACTTAACAAATTTTTCAGCCTGGGGTATGCCAGCAAGTCGGCGGGTGACCTGCCGCTTCTCAGCAGCATGGTGGGGTTTCACCCCATAGCGGGGATGCGCCCGATGCAGCAAAGTTAAGTATAGATCTTCGTGCCGATAACGACCTAGGCGTTATTTCATAGACCGCTTCGGTCGGACGCTGGCAGCGAACAAAAACGAAACAGAAACAGGAAAGAACTATCATGCTATACAACGCAAAAACACTCAAGGGTTACAAACTGGACAGCCTCGATGGTGAACTCGGGGAAGTGGACGAGTTTTACTTCGATGACCGACACTGGACTGTTCGCTATTTGGTCGCTAATACTGGGAACTGGCTTACGGGCAGGCAGGTGTTGATTTCGCCATATGCCTTGGTCGCCGCGATCAAAGCAGAACAACACATCGCCGTAAACCTGACCAAGAAACAAATTGAAGAAAGTCCTTCCTTGGTCACTGAAAAGCCCGTTTCTCGCCAATTTGAGGATTCCTATTACGGATATTTTGGCTATCCGATGTATTACGGCGGCCCCTACATGTGGGGATATTCTGCCTACATCGCACGGGATCCTGAAGTCTGGAAAGCACCTTCCAATAGTGAGGACTCGTGGGATCCGAATCTGCGAAGCACTGACGCTGTGGACGGTCATACCATCCAGGCCAACGACGGTGAGATTGGTCACGTCGAGGATTTCATCATTGATGACGAGACTTGGGCGATTCGTTACCTAGTCGTGAACACGCGAAACTGGTGGCCAGGGAAAAAGGTCTTGGTTTCTCCGCATTGGATAGAGCGCGTGAGTTGGAGCGATTCGAAAGTCTTCGTCAATCTCTCCCGCGAAGCCATCAAGCAATCACCGGAATACACAGAGGAATCGCTGCTTACCCGAGATTACGAAACGGGACTTCACCGCCACTATAATCTCCCCGGGTATTGGATGGAAGAACCGGCGGCGCATGTGCATTCAGATTAAATCGACTTTGAACGAATCCCATTATGAACAAATCTCTCTATATTGTTGCCGACCTCGGGTTACTCCGAGCCTATCGAGCCACTCAAAAAAATGCCGATCGGCAACCTCATCTCGAACTGATCGAGGAATTGAAACCGATCAGCGCTCATCAGAAGCTTTCCGACCAACTCACCGATCAGGCGGGTCGTTTTCCCAAAGGTGGTGGGGCTGGAGCCGTTTCCGGTAATCTTTCGGCGGGCGAAAGCCTCAAATCGGAAGCCGAACAAGATCGCCGACTCATCAGTCGTTTGGCGGAGAGTATTAACGCATTGTTGGCGGACGAGGACGTGACCCATTGCTCCATTGCGATCAGCGGCGCGATTCACAAGGAACTGCTCGAAGCCATCGACCCCAAAGCCCGTGCTAAAATTGGGCAGGTTCTGGCCTCGAACCTTACGAAAATCGATCCAACCGAGTTGGTCGGGCATTTTGAAAAATTACCGGTTTAACTCTTCAATACTTATGAAAGACAAAGTCTATAAACTCATTGAACTCACCGGCACCTCGACCACATCCATCGAGGACGCGGTAGAAAAGGCCATCAACCGCGCGCACAAAACCGTCAAGAACCTGAGTTGGTTCGAGATGGTCGAAACGCGCGGTAACATCGCAAAGGGCAAGATTGACCACTGGCAGGTGACTATAAAAGTCGGCTTCTCCGTAGAGGCCTGAACGTGAACTCAAATTCTATGAAAGGCTCATTATGATGGATCATACAAATGGCTGGATGAATGGCTGGATGGGCGGTGGCATGTGGATTTGGACAGTCCTTGGCACTGTGCTTGTGGTAGTGCTCATTGTCGTGATGATGAAGATGTTCAAGAAATGACTTCAAACATCAAAACAGACGTGTTGGTATGAGTAGCACCCCGGACTGCGAATACTCCACAAGACGATGAGCAAAAAAATCAAATCAATCGATTTCCAAGTTTCGCCTGACAAAGAATGCAAACTCAGCGAAAGCCCGACGAAGATAGATCCTTTCTACGAGTCGAAGAAAGACTATCACAAGCGGCTCGAGGAAGGGGTTGAGGAATTGAGCGACCTGCAACGCATGAATTACGCGTCTAACCGACATGCGATTCTTCTCATCTTTCAAGCGATGGACGCAGCCGGTAAGGACGGGGCGATCCGTCACGTTATGTCCGGCGTGAATCCGCAGGGCTGTCAGGTATTCAGTTTCAAGCAGCCGAGCTCCGAAGAACTGGAACACGATTTTCTTTGGCGCACGACTTGCCGACTGCCGGAACGCGGACGGATTGGAATTTTCAATCGCTCCTATTACGAGGAGGTGCTCGTTGTTCGCGTTCATCCGGAAATACTACGCAATCAAGGGCTGCCCGATGGGGCCATCGAAGGGCAGGCCATTTGGGAGGAGCGATACCGTTCCATTGTGGATCATGAAGCACATCTCCATCGCAACGGCACGCGGATCATTAAATTCTTTCTCCACCTCTCGAAGGACGAACAACGCGAACGCTTTCTGGATCGAATCGATGAACCTGACAAGAACTGGAAGTTCAACATGGCGGACGTGAGCGAGCGGGAGCGCTGGGACGATTACATGGAAGCGTATGAGAAATGCCTCAACGCGACTAGCACGGCTGAGGCTCCCTGGTATGTCGTTCCCGCCGACAGCAAGAAGAATGCACGTCTGATCATTTCCCAGATCATTGTCGATACCATGAAGGGATTGAAGATGAGTTATCCGACCGTCGATAAGGCGCGCCAGAAAGAATTGCAGGCTATTCGCAAAGAACTTTAATCGAACACTATTGATGAGGCTTGAATCATGAACAAAATTCGTCGGCTTTGGACGAAGTTGCGGACAAGCTTTTGGTTTGTGCCTTCACTAATTGTTATCGCAAGCATCATGCTCGCGATGGAATTGATCGAAATAGATTCCAGCGGAAGTCACGAATGGCTGCATCGATGGCCGCGCATATTTGGAGCAGGCGCGGAGGGCGCGCGAGGAATGCTCTCGACGATTGCGGGCTCGACAATGACCGTGGTGGGCGTCACATTTTCAATGACCTTGGTTACTTTGGCTTTGGCCTCCAGCCAATATACTTCGCGGATTTTGCGGAACTTTACGGGCGACCGTGTTACGCAGATCGTGCTCGGATTGTTCACCGGCATTTTCACCTATTGCCTGATCGTCCTGCGCACCATCCGCGGCGGAGACGAGGGCGTGTTTGTTCCGAGTTTTTCGGTAACCTTCGCCGTGGTGCTGGCGATAGTCGGCATTGTCACCCTGATTTTTTTCATTCATCACATCGCCGCGTCGATCCAGGCATCGAACATTATTTCCTCGGTGGCCACTGAGACGATGGCGACCGTTGATCGGCTCTTCCCGGAGAAGCTTGGAGAAGGGCCGGCGGATGACGCTGAATATCGAACGCAAACGACTCTACCGGAGCGGAAATGGCAGGCGGTCCCATCCAAAGGAAATGGTTACATTCAGAGCCTCGACGAGGCCACGCTTCTGCGTTTGGCTGGAGAACAGAAAACCATAGTGCGGATGGAGCGTGGCGTTGGCGAGTTTGTGGTCGAGGACACGCCACTGGTCTGGCTTGCGCAAGACGATCCACCAGACGATGACATCATCGCCGAGTTGCAGAATGCGTATGGCCTCGACCGCCACCGCACTGTGGCGCAGGACTCCGGCTTTGGCATTAGGCAGTTGGTGGATATCGCCTTGAAATCACTCTCGCCCGGTGTCAATGACACCACCACGGCTGTGATGTGCGTGGACTATTTAACCGCGATTCTGTCACGACTCGCGACCAGGGACATCCCGTCGTCACACCGCTATGAGGACGGAGAACTGAGAGTGATTGCCATCGGTCCAAGCTTTGCCAGTCTCGTTTCAAAATCCTTCGATCAGATCCGAGGCAGTGCGGAAGGGAATGTTGCTATCATGCGGCGGATGCTCGGCGCGCTCCAGACCATCGGCAGCCAAACAGGCGATGCGAACCGGCGACAAATCCTCGCTGAACAGGTCTGTTACATTGCCGAGCTGGGTGATCAGTCCATCTCCTCAAAGGAAGATCGCACCCGGTTTGAGGAGCGCGTGTCTGAGGTGCGCGGTTCACTCGAAGCCGATCAGGAGGCTTCGGCCCATAAAGAATCACAATGAAAATCCCCGAGTGGCTGCCCGACACCAATCGCCCTAAGCGTCCTGAAGGTAGCACCACAGAGCCTTTCATTGATCGCCTGACTGAACCATTTAACAAGTTCTTCAAAATCGAAGCGGCCGGTGGCATCGTGCTGCTATCCTGCGCGCTCATCGCCCTAGGACTTGCCAATTCTCCGTGGGCAACGGAGTTCGCAAATCTCTGGCATACGAAAGTTGGACTGACCATTGGAGACTTTGTCCTCGAGCTGAGCTTACAGCACTGGATCAACGACGGCGCGATGACCGTTTTCTTCTTCGTGGTCGGCCTCGAGATCAAACGCGAACTGGTGCTTGGGGAACTGCGCGAGATCCGCAATGCGGTGTTGCCAGTGGTGGCGGCGCTTGGTGGGATGGTCGTGCCTGCGGGAATTTTTCTACTGCTCCAACACGGTAAGCCAGGAGCAGACGGATGGGCGATCCCCATGGCCACGGACATCGCTTTCGTCGCTGGATTCCTCGCGTTGCTTGGCAAGCGGGTGCCGTTTGGTCTGAAAATTCTCATTCTAACGTTGGCGATCATTGACGACATTGGCGCAGTGTTAATCATCGCGGTGGCATTTACCGATCAAATTTCTCTCCCGATGCTCGGTTGGGCGGGAGTCGGTCTTGGGGTTACTTTGATTTGCCGATGGATAGGCGTGCGGGTCATTTCAGTCTATGTCCTTATCGGCGTGGGTATCTGGTTCGCGGTGCTGATGGCCGGGGTTCATGCCACGGTTGCCGGCGTTGTGCTGGGACTGCTCACGCCGTCTAAACCGTGGCTCGCTGAGAGGAGTCTCCTTAAAGTGCTTTCCGGGACAGTGGGCCGGTTGCGTGAAGATAGGGAAAAAGACAAACAAATGGAGCATCACGAAGAGGCGGTGCAGTTGCTGGGTGCCGCTGCGCAGAAAACGATTTCACCTCTGGATCGCTTGGAAACCTCGTTGCATCCGTGGGTGGCCTTTGTCATCATGCCTCTGTTTGCTTTGGCGAATGCCGGAGTGCGCGTGGATATGGTGGCCCTAACAAATCCTGTTTCCATCGCAACCGCCGCAGGGCTGGCGCTGGGGAAACCGCTGGGGATTGTGGCGTTCAGCGCGCTGGCGGTGAAGCTGGGATGGGCGCGTCTCCCGAAAGGCGTGAACTGGAAAATTCTAACCGGAGCAGGATGTCTGGCGGGCATTGGGTTCACCATGTCGCTGTTTATCGCCGGTCTGGCACTCGACGACGATCTGTTAGGTTCCGGCAAAATCGGGGCGCTGGTAGGATCTGCCATCAGCGCGATGGTCGGGTTCACCTTGCTGTGGTGGTTTTTGAGGGACAAGACCCCATCGCCTGATGAAAGCTGACGATTAATATACGAGGGTTTCGCCGGGATCGGGTAATCGACATCACTCTGTTGCACTTCGCTCTTGAACCTGAGCCTCGTCGTCTACTTCATGGGCGGATTTCGCGGCTCCCAAGGTTGATAGATTGTGTGAGAGCTGGGAAAAGCGTCAGGGTAGGGACATACCCCATGGTAAGTCTGACGATTTCGATCACACTAATGCAACCCATGAAAGCCAACCATTGCGAGCCCGCCCACTGTGTCATTGCAATCGCCGCATCGGCGGGCGGCCTTAACGCCTTGTCAGTCATTTTAGGAGCCTTGCCGGCTGATTTCCCGGCAGCCATTGTCATCGTCATGCATCTCTCTCCGGATCATAAGAGCCTTCTGGCCGAGATCCTGACGTGCCGCACGCCTCTGGATGTTAGGCAGGCCGAGAGCGGCGACGTGTTATGCCATTCCAGCGTTTTTGTCGCAGTGCCAGACCATCACATGTTTGTCCTGTCGGGCGGCATCATCGAGATCTCTTCGCCAACGGCGGAGAAAGTCCATTTTGCGCGCCCATCGGCCGAGCCGTTGTTTGCTTCGGTGGCGACGCTTTACAAGAGGAATGCGATCGCCGTGGTGCTCACGGGAGGCGATGGGGACGGGTCGATCGGGGTGAGTATCGTCAATGACAATGGCGGGACGGTCATCGCACAGGATCTTGCGACATCGCAGGATTTCAGCATGCCGCAAACCTCGATCGAGACCGGCGACGTTGACTTCATTTTGCCCCTGGAAGAGATAGCCCCGAGATTGATCGAACTGGTCGGTGCGGGGGAGGTCGTGCATGCATCATGATCGCTTTGCTTTGAGTCATGGCTCTGGGGTAGGAAAAGCGAATTGTGTTGCGAGCCGTATGCCGAGCGAGCACTGTATTGATTGGTAGCAAAGTTGAATGCCGTTGCGATTCGACCAACCGCGTAGCAAAGGCCTGCAGGTTTCTGACCTATGAAAAAGAAGACCCCGTCATCCCCTCGTCCCAAGAAGTCTGCTCCCGCGGTCGCTGAGGAAAGCCCGGCTTCGCCGTCCGGTGTTACCTTCCCTATCGTCGGGATCGGTGCGTCCGCCGGGGGCTTCGAGGCGCTCGACCAATTCCTCTCGCACCTCCCAATGGGGAGCGGGATGGCGGTTGTGATCATCCAGCATTTGGATCCGACCCGCAAAGGTCTCATGGCGGAGCTCCTCCAGCGCAGCACCAAGATGAAGGTGGTGCAGGTCAAGGATCGCACGCGGGTCCAACCGGATTGCGTCTATGTGATTCCGCCGAACAAGGATATGTCCATCCTTCACGGGGTGTTGCACCTGTTCAAGCCCGCGGAGAAACGCGGACAGCGGCTGCCCATCGATTTTTTCCTCCGTTCACTGGCGCAGGATCAGCAGGAGAGGAGTATCGGCGTGATTCTTTCGGGCATGTGTTCCGATGGGACGCTCGGCCTGCGGGACATCAAGGAAAAGGGCGGGCTGGTGCTCGTGCAGGAGCCGGCATCCGCAAAGTTCGACAGCATGCCGCGCAGCGCGATCGATGCCGGTCTGGCCGATATCGTCGCCCCGGTGGAGGATCTGCCGGGGAAAATCCTGGACTATCTGGAGCACAAGCCCATCGCCACGATACCCGAGGACGTGATCGAAGAGAAGATGCGCAGCGCGATGGACAAGATCCTCATCCTCCTGCGCACCCGGACCGGTCATGACTTCACCTTCTACAAGCGAAACACCCTCTGCCGCCGGATCGAGCGGCGCATGGGCATCCACCAGCTCGACAAGATCGCCAGCTACGTGCGCTTCCTGCAGGAGAACCCGCAGGAGCTGGACTTGCTTTTCAAGGAATTCCTCATCGGTGTGACTTCCTTTTTCCGGGATCCGCTGGTCTGGAAACCCTTGCGCGAGGACACCCTGCCGGCCCTGCTGGCTAACCGGACGGAAGGACCGCTGAGGGCATGGGTGGCGGGCTGTTCGACAGGTGAGGAGGCCTATTCCCTCGCGATGGTGTTCAGGGAAGTGGTGGAGAAACTCGAACCGAAGAAAAATTTCAAACTCCAGATCTTCGCCACCGATCTCGACCGCGATGCCATCGACAAGGCGCGCCAAGGTGTGTTTCCCGAAAACATCTCCGCGGATGTGACGCCGGAGCAGTTGCGCCGCTTTTTCAGCAAGGAGGACAGCGGTTACCGGGTGCGCGCGGAGATCCGGGAAATGGTCATCTTTTCGCCCCACAGCCTGATCCTGGATCCGCCCTTCACCAAGTTGGATTTCCTGACTTGCCGGAACCTGCTGATCTATCTCACACCGGAGTTGCAGAAAAAAATCCTGCCGCTTTTCCACTACAGCCTGAATCCGGGTGGCATCCTGATGTTGGGAAACGCGGAGACAATCGGTCATTTCACCGACCTGTTTGCGCCCGCCAATGTCAAGGCGCGGATCTTCCGGCGGACGGAGTCCACGGTGCAGCCGGATCAGATCGATTTCCCGTCCTCCTTTGCCCCGGCGCTGATCGGCGGGAAGGGAGCCGGCCCTGTGCAGAAGCCGCATCTCAATTTCCAGACGCAGGCGGAGCAATTGATCCAGCGGCGCTACGCACCACCCACGGTGATCGTGAACGAACAGGGAAACGTCCTCTACATCAGCAGCCAGACCGGCAAATATCTCGAACCCGCCGTGGGCAAGGCGAACCTGAACATCTTCTCCATGGCCCGCGAGGGGCTGCGCTACGAGCTGGGCACCGCGTTTCAGAAAGCCTTGCGGCAGGACGGCCCGGTGACCTTGCACGGCTTGAAGATCGGAACCGACGCCGGACCGCAGTTCGCCGACGTCACCGTGGAACGGATGGAGGATGCCGAGCCCCTTGCCGGATTGGTGACGATCATTTTCAGGGACATCGTGGCTCCTCCGGAAACCAAGTCCCCGCCCTCGAAAGGCAAGCGCCCGGTGGCCAGCCTCCGCCTGGCGGAATCCGAAAGGGAGCTGCAACAGACCCATGCGGAACTGGTCAACACGCGGGAGGAAATGATGACCTCGCAGGAGGAACTCAAATCCGCCAACGAGGAAATGCAGTCCACCAACGAGGAGATGCAGTCCACCAACGAGGAACTCACCACCTCCAAGGAGGAGATGCAGTCATTGAACGAGGAGCTCCAGACGGTGAACTCCGAGCTTCAGGGGAAACTCGACGAGTTGAACCGCACGAACAACGACATGACGAACCTGCTCAACAGCACGGACATCGCCACCCTGTTTCTCGACAACGACCTGAAAGTCCGCCGCTTCACCACACAGGCCACCAAGATCATCAAGCTCATTCCGGGCGATGTGGGCCGGCCCATCACCGATCTCGCATCCGACCTGCTTTACCCGGAGTTGAGCGAAGACGCCTCCGAAGTCTTGCGCAAACTCGGAGTCGCCGAGAATGCGATCAGCACGCTGGACGGACGCTGGTTCACGGTGCGCATCAGCCCCTACCGCACGCTGGACGATCGCATTGATGGCGTGGTGATCACATTCTTGGACATCAGTGTCGCGAAGACGCTGGAGGAAAAGTTGCAGGGCATGCAGGTCACTCTCGAGAAGCGCCTGGTCGGCCAGTCCACCAAGCTGGACAAGGCAAGGGTGGACCTGAAGGAGGAACGAAAACGAACGCGGAAAGACGATGGCAAAGCGCCGGGATCCGCCAACACCTGATCATCACGCCATGCCGAAGAAACCGAACAACGAGGATACGGACGCCGCCCTGCGCCGCCGCGCCGAACGGCATGCCAAGGAAAACCCTGCGAAATCCGCCGCCCCCAATTCCGAGACCGACATCCGGCGGATGCTCCACGAGCTGGAGGTTCATCAGATCGAGCTGGAGATGCAGAACGCGGAACTCCGTCGCGCTCGCGATGACGCGGAGACGCAGCGGGATCTCTACACCGACCTCTATGATTTCGCCCCGGTCGGCTATTTCACCCTCGCCCCCGATGGGATCATCCGGCTTGTCAACCTGACAGGCTCCCTGCTGGTCGGCGTCGATCGTGCGAAATTGGCAGGCCGTTCGTTCTCGCTTTTGCTCTCCCCGGATTTGCGGGCGGATTTTAAAGCCTTCCTTGAGAGGGCTTTCTGGGAAGGGTCCAAACAGTCCATCGATACCATGATCACCAGCGGAAGCGCCCCGCCCCGTATCGTGAACATCAAGGTGCTCAGCTCGGCCAACGGGGAGGAATGCAGCGCCGTGGTGATGGATATCACCGAGCGGACGCAAGCGGAGGATCAGGTGATGGCTTCGGAAATCCGCTACCGCCGCCTCTTCGAAGCGGCACACGACGGAGTCCTGCTCATCGATCCCGAAACCTGCAAGATCACCGACGCGAATCCGTTCATGACGAAGCTGCTGGGCTATCCGCGTGAGCAGCTGATCGGTAAGGAGCTTTTCGAAATCGGCTTGCTCAAGGATGAGGCGGCGAGCCGCGAAATGTTCCGCAATCTGAAAATGGATCATGAAGTCCGCTACGAGGACCTGCCGCTGGAAAGCGAGGACGGACGGCATCAGGAGGTGGAGGTGGTGGCGAATCTCTATCAGGAGGGAAACCACTCCGTCATCCAGTGCAACATCCGCGACATCACCGCGCGCAAACTCGCGGAAGACATGTCGCGCCGGAGCGGGATTCTTTTCACTTCCCTCATCCAACAGGCACCCGTCGGAGTTTACGTGGTGGGCGCCGATTTCCGCATGCAACAGGTCAACCCGACGGCAATGGCGGTTTTCCAAAGTGTCGATCCCCTGATCGGTCGCGATTTTTCCGAGATCGTGCGCGTCCTCTGGCCACGGCGGGCTGCGGATCAGATCGTCAGGAAATTCCGGCACACCCTGAAAACCGGAGAGCCCTACCGATCACCCGCGTTTTCCGAGCGACGCCGGGATCTTGGCACGAAGGAGTTTTATGAGTGGCAGATCCAACGTGTCACCTTGCCGGACGATGAATACGGGGTGGTATGCTTTTTCGAAAACACCACGGAGCGCGTCCAGGCCGAGGCCGCACGGCTACGCATGGAGGTGCTGAGCGCCTCGAACCTGAAACTGAAAGGCCAAATCGTCAGGCGCCAGGCAGTGGAGGCGGATCTTCGGTCGTCCAGGCTGGAACAGAGCCGCTTGTTGAAACAATCCCGCCGGCAGGAAGTGAGATTGCGGGATCTTTCCCATCGGCTTCTGCATGCCCAGGAGGACGAGCGGAAGCGTATCAGCCGCGAGCTGCATGATGTGATCATCCAGACCCTGGTGGGCATCAATGTCCACATGGCTGCCTTGTCCAGCGGAGCCGTTACAAATCCGCGGAGTCTCCAGAAGAAGGTCGAGAGCACCCATGAGCTGGTGTCAAAGGCGGTCGATATCGTGCATCGCTTCGCAAGGGAACTGCGCCCGACCATGCTGGAGGAACTGGGACTGATTCCCACCCTCCAGGCATTCCTAAAACAATTCATGGAAGAGACCGGCATCCGCGTCAGGCTCAAGGTGTTCGCCGGCATCGAGCAATCGAAGGACACCGTGCGAACAGGGCTTTTCCGCATTGCCCAAGAGGCGCTCACCAACGTGGCGCGCCATGCGAAGGCCAGCCAGGTGGAAGTGAACATCCGGCTCGTTGACGGCGTGATCCGCATGGAAATCAAGGACGACGGGCAGGGCTTCGACAACACCGGCACCTCGACCGGAAAAAGGAAGAACCGCCTCGGCCTGCTCGGTATGAGGGAGCGCGTCGAGATGATAGGCGGCGTGTTCCAGGTGGAATCCGCGCCCGGCGAACCCACGGTCATCCGTGTTGAGCTTCCAGGTGAAAACGGAGCCAAAAAGAAAGCCCGCAAGAAGGGTTAGATCGGTGGCAGTAGGGTTTCACCCATGTTACACAAATCTTGTGTCCGGTCTGTTGCGTCTCGCGGCAAACTCCGTATCACGGAGACAGCTAAAAATTGCTGACGAATACGCTCGGGAAGCTCTCTTTTTCGCCCGGTCGCTAGCAAATGGAGACCCTGGTAAGCTAGCCCGACAGGACGACCTGAGCGTTGCGTTGATCAATTCGGGCAATGCAGCGGAAGCAATGGAAGAGTAGAATAATCGTAACCTGAACCCCCACCGCCCTTGTTCCTGTATGTTGCCTTGTCGCATCATTGGGGTCAGTTTACCATTAGCCTGATCCCAAGAATTGGGCGGCTTTCGAAGATGAGAAAACCTGATTCACCGAGGATGATGCGCGCGAGGCTCTTAAGACCTTTGGCTTCGGCCTCAAGCACGAAAATATTCTGCGGGAACGACAAGTCCCTTCTGTGTTGGTGTGTTGATCGTATTGCTGGTGACGAGGGTAAGCAGGAGTTTTTGGTCTGGATCGGTTGAGTTTCTCTATGCTAAATAGACTCCAAGATCCATGAGTGACTACAAACCAAAACCGTTGCCCTCCTCGCCGAATTTGTTGCCGGAGGAGCTTGCTCTCCTGATGGAGAAGTTGTCTGAGAACGCGCATGAGGTTTGGTCGGCGTCGCGGATCTCGCAGGGTTGGGTCTGGGGGCCGGAGCGCAACGACGACGCGAAAACGCATCCCTGCCTGATCCCCTACGACGACCTTGACGAATCGGAAAAGGTTCACGACCGCAATGCGGTGGCCGGAGCGCTGTTGGCAATTCTGCACCACGGCTGGAAGCTCATTCCTCCGGCGGAGAGAATCGGAGCGCTGGGGTTAACGGTAAATGCAGCGGATCCGGCAGAACTGCGGACAGCGTGGGAGAAGCGTGCGGACGACGAGTTCAATGCCCATCCGCTGGACGACTACCGGAGCATCGCGAAACTGGCGCTGGGATTCGGAGAGCTGTTGCTGGTCTGCGATGCTGCGCAGGCAGGGCTGTGCCACTACCCGGGCGATCCGTTACTGACGCGGTTAGCGGCAAGGGCGCTGGCGGAAATGGGACGTCCCGACATAGCGCGGGCGCGGGTGGAGGCGCTTGTTGCAGCAGGACATGAGGACTGCGAGACTCTCGGGTTGCTGGGTCGGACCTTTAAGGACGAGGGCTTCGCGCACCTCGCGGCGGGACTTTCACCTGACGAGGCTTGGGAGCAGTCTGCCAGGGCTTACGGGAAGGCGTTTGCGGCGCACGAGGATTATTTTACGGGGATCAATACGGCGACAATGGCGTTCCTCCACGGAGGGGAAATCGAGGTGGAGAAGCTGGTTTGGAAGGTGGACGCCCTTGCCGCAGAGGCTCTGAGGGTAAGCGGTGATCATTGGGCTCTGGCGACGAGGGGGGAGGTTTCGTTGCTGACTCGCCGCTGGGGGGACGCCGAGAAATTTTACAGACAGGCGGCGGAGGGATTGGCGGAAAGGTCTGTGGATCTGGCGTCAATGGGTCGGCAGGCGAGGCGGCTGTTGGCGGCATGGAAACGGCGCGGCGAGAGGGTGGACGAGGAGACCAGGTGGATCGATTCCGTTTTTCCACAGGCCGATGTTCTGGTGTTTTCAGGCCAAGCTTCAGAAGGGCTGGCGGAGGAGGAGTTGCGAGCCGCCTTGATATCCTGGCTGGAGAGGGTGGGGACCCAAGTCGTCTATACGACGGTTTCGACGACCGCGGATCTGTTGTTGGCCGAGGCGGCGTTGGAACTAGGGGTGTCCCTGCGGCTGGTTTTGTCGAAGCCGGTGGTAGAACTCGAAGAGAGATTTCAAAGAGTTTGCTCGCTGGCGGACTCTGCCACGGTGCTGGGCGATGGTACCATTTCTGAGACTGGACTGGTTGCGGAACATTGCTGCCGGGTGTTCACGGGGCTTGCCCAACTGGAAGCGGACGGGCTTGGCGTTAATGTCCGAGGTTTAGCTGTGTGTGATGGATCGGCGGGCGGTACGGCGGAATATATTTCAGGGTGGCGGCATGCGGGGATCAAGGCAGACGTGATCGATCCTGCGACCAGTGAGCTGAAGAAAATTGGTGGTAGGGAGTCCAAGGATTTTGCGAAATACGAGGATCTACGCGAAGGGTTGGTTATTCGGGCCATGTTGTTCGCGGACGTGAAAGGATTCAGTAAACTGGACGAGCGGGAACTGAATCTGTTCATACGGGAGTTTCGCAGTGACCTGGCAAAGCTGGTGTCAGGAAACCCGGAGGGTTGTGAGATGGTGAACACTTGGGGCGACGGAGTGCTAATGGTGTTCCGTGACGCGGTTTCGGCGGCGAGAATGGCGCTGGAGTTCCGCGATATAATCGCAGGTAAGGATTGGGAGGCGTCTGGTCTGGGTACCCAGCTCGGTATCCGGATAGGGCTGCATGCGGGGCCGGTCTGGGCGGTGGCGCACGACCCCATCCTTGGTAAGCCCGATTTCAGCGGCGGGAACATCAACCGCGCGGCGCGCATCGAACCAATCACTGAGGTGAATCAGATCTATGCTAGCGATAGCTTCGCTGCGCTCGTCCGGTTGGAGGGAGATACCGGGCTAAGGCTGAACTACGTGGGATCTCTTCCGCTGGTGAAACGCTATGGAAGACAGCGGCTCTTCCGGCTGGATTGGGTTTTGGCGGGTCGGGGGGACGCGAGCTGACGCCCCGGGTTTTCGCCTTGGTTGATTTTATCTTCAAAGCGTCTGCCATTTTGAGTATAGACAATAGCTATAAATCTATCCCCTATGAACAAATGACACACGATCGCACCTACTAGTGCTTCATTAGTTACCGCCATGTAGACAACAAGGAAGAAGGGCGGCAGTGGGCGACTTGGCTTCATCAGAAGATTGAGACTTACGAAGTTCCGAGAGACTTGGTGAATACCAAGAATTCCAGGGGAGAATCCATTCCTGAACAGATCTTTCCTGTGTTCCGGGATGAGGATGAATTGCAGGCGGACGCTGATATCGGATTCCCGATCTATCGAGCCCTGGAACGTTCCAGATTCCTTCTGGTTCTTTGCTCTCCCCGTGCGGTTGAATCCACCTATGTCGTAAACGAGATCAGCTATTTCAAGAGTATCGGCAAATCCAATCAGGTTCTAGCCGCTATTATCGATGGGGAGCCCAATGCGTCTTGGGACGAAGGAAAGAGAAAGGCAGGTATTGAGATACAACTGATTACCGGGGTCGAGAGCGACCAAATCCGTAAAAACTTTCTTGGAACGATTGAGATAGTCGATGGCATCAGATTTTCGACCTTCCATATGGAGCGATGTTCCGCAGTTTGCGAGCACGTATCCAAAGTCCATCCTCATTGCTTTACGAGGTATTCAATCAGCAGTTCTTGAAGCTCGTTGTCCAGTTCAAGCGTCCTGATTGACGAAGCTGATGAAATGTTTCTCTTTCCCCAAGGTGTCTGCTTGACGAGCTTGAGAAGGCTTGGGAAAACTGTTTCTCGATCGTTGGGGGCGCATTCGAAGTAAGCCAAAGTGAGTAAGCGGCGACCGTCAAGAACACTCGATTGATCAGCATTCATCAGGGCGGCGCATCCATTAAAGGAGCGATTGAGAAGGTAATAATCGTATAGCTTTGTAATATTGTGGTCGGTATGACTCTTGTTTTGCAAGATCGACATGAGGAGGCTCCTCTCTTCGTTGAGCAAATGGATCCCACTATTGGCGGAGGGTAATAGTGACTTCGAGATGCTTGAAGACGCGTTTAGTTTGCCGCTGTCGTCATAGGTATACCAAGCATTGGAAAGATAAGAAGCCAGGTCCACGTGGGTTGACCTCTCCTTGGGCATAAAGTATAAATTGCGTCCTGAGGCGATGATGAGCTCTGGCGACTTTTTGCGCTCCTCTATAGAGTCGATTGATTTGTTTCTTGGCACTCTGAAGGAATTGACCAAGGACCAGTCTGTCGTAGAAAATTTATAGAGCACGCCTTCTTCACCCCCCGCGTAAAGATGTTTACCATCATTAGAAAGGCGAATTGAAAACACCTGCTTGTCGGAGTGCAGGATGGTTCGAGCCTTGCTGCCGTCCTTTGCCTGTCTGATGATCACGTTGCCGTCATCTGCACAGCTTGCAATCAGCCCGGAGCCGGGAATGAATTGAATGTCGCGTATATAATCGATGTGCGCTTTGACGCTAAACAACTCCTCATTGGTGTCGACGGAATACACAGACAGTCTGCCGGTGATATCTCCTGCGGCGACAATCTTTCCATTTTTCGAATAGGCGACCGAGTAAATATTCGCTCCGAATTCCTTGAAGGCTTTTTCCTGGCCTGACTGAAGGTTAAGCTCGGCGACTCGGCCGAAGTAACTCCCGTAGAGTAATTCTTTACCACTAGGCGAGTAGGAGACCGACCAGATCGGGTGTGTTCTGCGCTGATGCTCAACACCGTCGGGCTTGATAAATTCGAGCCCTCCCCAGTAAAGAGATTTTCCACCTTCCTTTTTTCTGACGAAGATTGGGGCAACGATGTTCTTACCGCCGGGAATGAGATCGAGATCGTAGATTTTTCCTTCGTCCAGGCTCCTCAGCTTGGTGACATGCATAGATTCGCAGTCGACTTTGAAGAGCGAGCTGAAATCTTCTACTGCGTAGAGATGTTTATGGTCAGGGCTCAAGTGCAGAGAACTTAGATGCGATCGGCCTTTGGCCAACATCCCCACTTCATCTCCGAGCGAGATGTCCCAAAGCCGGATTTCGCCGTTTTCACCAGTGCTTGCGAGCAAGCGACCACAGGGAAACAGGCTAAGACTGCGGACACGAGCCTCATGAGCCAGAATTTTTCCAAGGATTTCCCCATGGAGTGGTTCGCTGACATAGATGTATCTGCCGGAGGAAAAGACCAATGTGTTGCCTGCTCTCGACCACTGCAGATTGGTCAATGGATCATCGAAATCTTTTTTCGTGAACTCAGGGCGGTTATTCTTGGTGTCCCATACCGTCAATGTCCAACTTGTCGCTATGGTGAGGTATCTGCCGCTGGAGTCGTATCCAATCGCGACTGGCTGACCTTTACATGGAATCTGGGATACTATTTCTCTCGTAGATGCTGAAAATTCTACAACCTTGTTTTCGACTCCTGCGACCGCCAATTTATTCCCGTTGGGATTTGCCGCGAGGATGTCTGCCCAGTTCTGTTTAATATCACCCAAGTTGAGATTCTGGATTCGCTTCCCTGTGGTTGAATCAAAAATCACCAGGGTGTTGTCTTCGCCCCCTGCGAAAATTTGTTTACCATCTGCGCTGTAGGCCAGAGACTTGATTTTGCCCTGACCGGTGGCGAATTGCCGGAGAAGCTTAAGAGTGCTTGTGTCGCGGAACTCTATTTGATCGGATGTGCCGCTTAAACAAAATTCTCGCCCCAATGGATGGACATCCATTGCCTTGAGGGCTTCATGCGCGGATTCCATAGGTTCAGAGACAGAAGAAAACCCGTTCGTCCACTTACGTAACAAACCACCCGGCGATATGGAGATCATCGTCCCATCAGGCAGGGCTACGGCATTGTCGTAGAAAGGTATATTGTCAGCCTCAAGACCCTCTTCATCCCGACGATAGACTTGAATCAACCCTTGGGAAACGCCTAGAACCTGCTCGTCCGATGGGTTGAAAACATTGTTGTTACCCAATGCCCCGTAGAACAATGATGATTGTTCATCGTAGACGAGTGCCTTGATGTCGAATGGCTGGGCAATGGTGCGATGAAGAAGTTGCCCTGTGTTGGCATCCCAGAGGCAAATGGTATTATCAGAACTTCCAGTGGCCAACAAATTGTCACCGATATTCGTCATGCTCAGAATCTGCTCGTCGTGACCATCCTCAAAGGCAACGCGCTCGAACGAAGGGATGGCGACTCGTTGCATCAGTCCTGATCGAAGACCTACCAGGAGTTCCCGAGAGTTCGGGCGCCATTTTAGCGGAAGCATGAAATGATCCCCGACGAGGTCTTCATTAACAACCTTGAGATCGGATAGCGTCCATACACGCAGTCGGTTTACACTTGAGCCGTAACCGCCGGTTAGTGCTGCGAGATATTTACCATCGGGGCTTATCTCGGCTTTTATGGTGAATGGACTAACATCAATCTTCTGTTTAAGCGCTCCACTCGTTAGATCATGGAGTAGAATGTTCGGCCCGCCTGCATCGACCAGTAGATTCTTCTTTAGGAACAAAGAAAAATGATTCCCCCCCGTTGAAGAAAAGGTGATCCTTCGAACAATTTCCAGACTCTTGATGTCGACGCGTAAAATTTCTCCATCAGTGATTGCGAAAACTTCTGTGGGATCTCCCGATGGGAAAATTCCGTGTAGCTCCAAGGGGAGAGTGGCGAGTAATTCTCCTGATTCTACATTCCACGATTTTAACTCGGTCTTGTCCGCTGACAACAGAGTCTTCCTATCCTCGCTCAGTAGCAGATAAGTTATAGGACGTTGATGGTGTTTTACCACCTTCGTTGATCCGATCGGGAGCATGGCTTTTTGAGGGCCCATAAAAATGCGATCCAAGGTTTCTGAGAGGAGCGCATGATTTTTTCGATCGAATAGTTTGGGGTATTGGGAGTCGAAATCGGATCGGACATCTTGATCTATTTGATCATATCCGAAATCATGAAAACCGACTGCTCTTGCTGCGTGGATGAGAGCGTCTGGAAATTCTCGAGCTTCAATCGCTCTGGCTGCTGCGGGAAGCCATGCCACCGAGGCCTCTCGAATATACGCTTCTTCCTTCTGACGTTTATTAATGTTTTTCTGATGGACGGCTATCCATGCCAGCGAGGCAAAGGTGCTGATTAGGGCGATAGCTGTGGCACCTAGTAACGTTCGGCGTTTTCTGGCCGCCCTCTCGTGTCTGCGGTAGAGGGTGTCGAAGCCGATCTGGGAAATGCCGGCGAGAACTTTGAGGAATCCTCTTTCCTTACCATCGCCGTCTTTGCGTAGGTCGCCGGCGAGGGGTTCGAGCGGGTAGCGAAGGGCGGGGGGGAAGCATTCATCGGAGTCGGGAACTCCCGGAATGGATGTGGCGTTGGGGTCGCCGTCGAGGATGAGGGCGAGGATGTGGTTTTCTCCGCCAAGTTCTCTGAAGTCCTCGATCTCCTTGTTCACCCATTCGGATTTGGCAGAGTTTTTCGAGCAAAGGACGATGAGATAGCGGGAGTGTTCGAGTGCTTTGAGAATGGCGGGACCAAGCTCGGCGGAACCTGCGAGTTCGTCGCGGTCGCGGAAGATGGGGCGCAGGTTTTTACCGAGTACCGCGCCGTCGAACAATTCGGTGCCCTGAAATTCCTTGGGTATCGGATAGGACTCCAACCGCTTGTGCAGCCACTGCCCCCACTTCTTGTCCTTGGACGAGTAAGAGATGAATGCCCAATAACGCATTGTGTTCGTCTGATAGCTTTTTGGGGTCGGTTCGATGTTCATCGATCATATTGCTTTAGCGGCAAACAGGCCAATAGTTTCTGCCTGTTCTCGATATCAGGATACTGTTAAAAAATAGAAACCTCCAAGCCTAATGAAATGTGGGGATGGTTGATGTGTCTTTGGCTGTTTTTGGGACATTGACGTCAAGCATCTAGTTGTCTTAGATCGATGATTCTTTTTCGACTCATCAGTCGCTTAGCTGAGAGAAATAACGCTCTGTTGACGGACAACGAAGTGACCGATTGCTCCATTGTGAGATGTTCAAGAAATGACTTCAAACGGCAAAACAGGCGTGTTGGTATGAGTTACACCTCCGACTGCAAATACCCCACAACACGAGGAATACAAAAATCAAATCAACGGATTTCCAAGTGTCGCCAGACAAAGAATGCAAACTCAGCGAGCATCCGACCAAAATAGATCCTTTCTACAAGTCGAAGAAAGACTACCGCAAGCGGATCGAGGAAGGAGTTGAGGAATTGAGCGAGCTCCAACGGATGAATTACGTGTCCAATCGGCACGCGATTCTTCTCATCTTTCAAGCGATGGACGCGGCCGGAAAGGACGGGGCGATCCGTCACGTGATGTCCGCCTGAATCCACAGGGCTGTCAGGTGTTCAGTTTCAAACAGCCGAGCTCCGAAGAACTTGAACACGATTTTCTATGGCGCACGACCTGCCGTTTGCCGGAGCGTGGACGGATTGGAATATTCAACCGATCCTACTACGAGGAGGTGCTCGTTGTTCGCGTTCATCCGGAAATACTGCGCAGTCAGCGCTTGCCCGCCGGATCGATCGAAGGGCAGGCTATTTGGGAGCAGCGATACCGTTCCATCGTCGATCATGAGGCACATCTCCATCGCAACGGCACGCGGATTATTAAGTTCTTTCTCCACTTGTCGAAGGACGAACAACGCGAACGCTTTCTGGATCGCATCGATGAACCGGATAAGAACTGGAAGTTCAGCATGGGGGATGTGAGCGAGCGCGAGCACTGGGACGATTACATGGAAGCGTATGAGGCATGCCTCAACGCGACAAGCACGGCTGATGCTCCTTGGTATGTCGTTCCCGCCGACAGCAAGAAGAATGCAAGGCTGATCATTTCCCAGATCATTGTCGATACCATGAAGGGATTGAAGATGAGTTATCCGACCGTCGACAAGGCGCGGCAAAAAGAATTGCAGGCTATTCGCAAAGAACTTTAATCCAAACGCAAATCATTGGCCTCATTTTCTGAGTCCTTCTCGGCTAGGGAGGGTTGTGCACCATGGGGTGAAGACCCCATGGTTTTCAGCTAATCGGTAGAGCTACCATTCGGTCATCAAGATGATACTGACCCACAGCAGCTAAGATGAAAGTTCAGGATTGCCTCAAACTTAAGACCACCAAGGTCATCGGTATTGCAGCCGATCACGGCGGGCATGAGTTGAAGAAATATCTGACAATGATGCTTCGCGAAGCTGGGGCACAGGTGATCGATTTCGGTGACAAGGAACTGGTTCCGGAAGATGATTATCCTAATTTTGTGATTCCCATGGCGCATGCTGTTGCAGCAGGACAAGTTGATCAAGGGATAGCCATTTGTGGCAGCGGGGTCGGTGCTTGCGTGGTCGCCAACAAAGTGAACGGGGTGCGAGCCTGCCTGATTCATGATCCTTTTTCGGCTCGACAGGGAGTCGAGGACGACGATCTCAATCTCATTT
Source organism: Verrucomicrobiales bacterium (assembly GCA_024636835.1). Lineage (GTDB taxonomy): Bacteria > Verrucomicrobiota > Verrucomicrobiia > Verrucomicrobiales > SLCJ01 > Sulfuriroseicoccus. The sequence goes on from JAGXGH010000077.1 coordinate 44,524, forward strand.
GTCTCGGTGGCCTTGTGGTGGGCCAAGCGCTTGCATGGGAACTGGTGCGGCGATTTCTGACCAGCAGTTTTTCTGGTAAGGCTCGCCATCGGCGCCGACTGGAAAAGGTATCAGATCTTGAGAACAGCCCTGCTCCAGATTTCATCACAGCCAGGGATGTCGCGAGGCAAACCTGCTGCCCGTCTGGGGTGAATTTACCGCTCAAGATCTATCTCATTCGCCATGGCGAAACCGAATGGACGTTTTCCCGTCGATACACCGGACTGACCGACCTCCCACTGACCGCGCTGGGTGAGGATGAGGTGAGGGAGTGGGGACATCGTTTTTTTAACATTCCCTTTTCCCATGTCTTGACCAGTCCTCGTCAACGCGCCCGACGAACCTGCGAGTTGGTGGGTTTGGCAGAAGCAGCAGTGATTGATGAGGATCTCGCGGAATGGAGCTACGGTGATTATGAAGGAAAGCAATTCGTCGATATTCGAGAGCAAAGGCCGACGTGGAATGTATATCACGATGGTTGCCCGAACGGGGAATCACCCGCCCAGATATCCGACCGCGCCGACCGACTCATCACCCGTTTACGGAGTTTGAGCGGAAATGTAGCGCTGTTCTCGCACGGCCAGTTCAGCAGTGTCCTGGCTGCTCGATGGATAGGATTACCCGTGATACATGGTCGAAATTTTCCTCTCGATACCGCATCGCTCGGCATTCTCAAAAACGACGCCCATCATCCCGAAGTACCAGTAATCGAACTCTGGAATTCCGCCCCGCATGAGGCCACTCATCAGAATTTCGTCGCCCCAAATCCTGAATTGTCGGTGAAGCAGCGTGCGATTCAACAATGGGATAACGAAGGCGGGGAGATTCCCGACGCGACGCCAACACGTGATGAGTGATTTTCAACTCAAGCGACTAGGGCTGATCATGGAGCCCGAGCCGGGCAATCCTTACGAGGTCGAAGGAACGCTGAATCCCGCGGCGGTTCGTGGACCTGATGGTCAGCTCTATCTTTTTCCAAGGCTCGTCGCGGAGGGGAACTATTCGCGAATTGGAATTGTGCGAGTGAAGTTCAATGAGCTTGGCGATCCGATTGGAGTCGAACGGCTCGGGATTGCTTTGGAACCTGAAGCTGACTACGAGCTGCGACCTGATGGAAGCGGCGGTTGTGAGGATGCTCGCGTCACGTTTGTCGAATCGCTTAAGCAGTATGTGATGACCTATACGGCACTCTCGCTCATTGGGCCGCGGATTGCGCTGGCGATGTCGAAAGACTTGTTCCACTGGAAGCGAATCGGACTCGCTGCGTTCGAGCCGTATCGGGGTATCGACTTTGTGAACGTCGATAACAAGGATGCCTGCATTTTCCCCGTCACCACCCCCAACCATGCGGGCAAATTCCAGCTGACCATGCTCCATCGCCCGCTTTTCCCCGGCACCCTGCCCGAGGACAAGGCCAGTGCTCATCTCGAGCGTTTGGTTGATCTCGAGCACGAAAGTATCTGGATTTCCCAATGCCCCATGCCTACCGAAGATGTCGAACCATATCAGCCTGGGTTATTTAATTCCCATCAACGGCTGGCTACCCCTGTATATCCTTGGGAAATTCTCAAAATCGGCGCAGGCGCTCCGCCCGTATTGACCCGTCACGGTTGGTTGATCGTTTATCACGGCGTCAGCAAAGCCCACGGTCCCAAGCAGGCCGGACGCGATCTCTGCTACTCAGCGGGCGTGATGATTCTCTCCGAAGAGCAACCTCGCATCATTCGCTATCGTTCCCCCGAGCCCGTCCTCACACCCTCTTCGCCCGAGGAACTGCAAGGAACCATTGCCAACGTCGTTTTCCCGACCGGAATCGACCGCCGCGACGACCTCGGCTCACCCGACCGATTCGATGTTTATTACGGCATGGCAGATAGCCGAATCGGCGTGGCGCGACTGGATCTTCCGGAATCCCTGCCTGATCCTGTTTAGCAGAAAAGTATCCTGCACTTGCGCACACGCGCTGCTGAGATTGTATCAGCCCTTCGTCATCCGGCGACTGTGTGCTCACACCACCGGAAAAGAATTCAGCGATGACGCGGATCACTTCCAGTTATTGATTCAACTGCAAGTTTGGTCTTGGACTGTCCAATGCTTTCAACCATATTTTCATTGGATAGCTGGATAGCTGGATAGCTGGATAGCCCGTTCTGCTGCTTACAAACCAAATTTCAAAACAAGTTGTCCGCCCCCCCTCGTGTTTCAGCCACAAAACCAGTCTCCCTCCCGGACAATTTAACTGTTATGGACATGGACGGAAAAAAATGAAGAAAACATCAATCGTAAGTTGTTACTTATGGCTGCTCGTGGCCGCAATTAGTGGTTTTGGTGCGCCATACACTTTTGCCGCCGATAACAACCGAATCCATCGGGCTGAGTCACTGCCCAAGACCACACCTTGGAATCTTAAAGAGCTAAGTAAGTGCCCGGATTTTGAGTGGGCCGAGGGTAAGAGCATTCGCTCTCTCTATTTTAAAAGCGAACCCTATAAGGGTAAGACCACCCGTGTGTTTGCATACTATGCCACGCCGGGAACGCTGTCAGGGGATCCTTCCAATGATAAGAATCTACCGGCAATCGTGCTTGTCCATGGGGGCGGTGGGACCGCCTTCTCTAAATGGGTAGAGTTATGGGCATCAAGAGGATATGCGGCTATCGCGATGGATCTTACAGGCTGCGGGCCGGGTAGGACTCGGCTTGAAGACGGCGGGCCGGAGATGGATCACGATATGATGTTCGCTACAATTGATAAGCCGGTCACCGAGCAATGGACGTATCACGCTGTTGCGAATGTGATCCGGGCTCATTCACTCATACTGTCTTTTCCTGAAGTCGATTCAGGCCGGAGTGCCCTCACAGGCATTAGTTGGGGTGGTTACCTTACATGTATCGTGGCAGGAATAGACAATCGATTCAAAGCGGCAGTGCCCGTATATGGATGCGGATTTCTTCATGAAAACAGCGCCTGGCTTAACGAGTTCGCGAAGATGTCGGCTGAGAGCAGGGAGAAATGGGTTCAGCTTTGGGATCCCTCACAATATGTGGGTTCAGCCGCTATGCCGATGCTGTTTGTGAGTGGAGGCAAAGACTTCGCCTACCCTCCCGACAGTTATGCAAAGACATATGCACTTGTTCGGTCGAGCAAGAACATTCGCTTCGTGTCGAACCTGCCGCATGGCCATATCTTTGACCGTCCCAAGACCATTGAAGTCTTTATTGAGCAGTATCTGAACAAGGGCACTCCGCTCGCGAAGCTAGGTCACCTCGAGAGAGAGAAAGACCAGATCAGCGCTACGGTCGAGAGCGAGACAAAGCTGCTTACCGCGGAGCTTCACTATACCTTGGACGAGCTTCCCGGAACCCCAAAGACTCGAAAGTGGGTCACACAACCGGCGACCATTAGGAAGAACAAAATCGTCGCCGATTTGCCCCCTGAGAAATTCACGATCTGTTTTTTGACTGTCACAGACGAACGCAACACCACCGTCTCCAGTTCTCTCCTCTTTCCGTGAGTTAAGAACCATAACAATAAGCCACTGCACAGAACCCCTGACGCGATCCGAGCCGAAATGTCCATGACCATTCAACCTTCATCCATGAAGTCAACGCTCGCCCCCCGGTCAGGGATTGGTGCGCTATGACGTTGCTAATAGATGAGCGCCAGAAGTTATATCGTCGATGTACTACGCTCACCTCTTGTCCCATCCCACCGAACCCGAGCGCGTACTACGCGTCAGATCATTACCAAGATTTGGTATTATTCCGCTGAGCTGACTAGGCGCGTTTCCGCTTCGCGGCCTTGAGCATTCCGCACCCGGCGGCGACGTCGATGCCGCGGCGCTGGCGGAAGGTGCAGGGGAAGCCTGCTTCGCGGAGGATGCGTTGGAATTCGCTGCCCGCTTCGCTGGGTTTCCCAGAGTATCCGCCGGTTGGGTTGAGCGGGATGATGTTGATGTGGGCATCGATGCCTTCCAACAATTTGGCGAGTCGATGTGCGGTTTCGGGTGAGTCGTTTTTGCCGTCGATCAGCGTCCACTCGTAGAAAATGCGTTTGCCGGTGGTTTTGCCGTAGCGACGACAGGCATCGATGAGGGTTTCGAGGTTCCAGCGCTTACTGGCGGGGACGAGGGCAGCGCGTTCTTCTTCGGTGGATCCGTGAAGGCTGACGGCGAGACGATAGGGGCTGTTTTCAGCCGCCATGCGGTCGATGCCGGGAACGACGCCGACGGTGCTGATGGCGATTCTTGAAGCGCCGATGCCGATACCGCCGCGGTCGGAGATGATGTCGAGGGCGCGCATCACGGCATCGATGTTGTGAAGAGGTTCACCCATGCCCATCATCACCAGATTGCGGACGCGCTTTTCGGGATGGAGTTTTTTGAGCACGCGACGGGCATGAAGCACCTGGGCGACGATTTCTCCTGGACGCAGATGGCGGGAGAATCCCATCTGACCGGTGGCGCAAAAGACGCAGCCCATTGCGCAGCCGGCCTGTGAGCTGACGCAGACGGTATGGCGTCCCTCGTATCCCATGAGGACGGTTTCAATGGTTTGTCCGTCGTTGAGTTTGAGGAGGAACTTATGCGTCAGGCCGTCGGAGCTGGGGATGTCGTCGACGAGTGCCGGGGCATCGAGGAAGAAGGGTTTGCC
>JAGXGH010000078.1 GCA_024636835.1 Verrucomicrobiales bacterium
CTGAAATCACCTCAGCAAAGCGTCAATCTACACGTCGGTGTTATTTGTTTTTATCAAATTGCGGGCGATCTACGATTTTTCACAGTTATTCTAAAAACCGAGGGAGGTTTTGCAACAGTCTGTCACAAGCGTAGCTACTTTGGAAGAAAGTAGCAGGCGAGTAGCGTCGCGTATATGGGCTTTGCCCCACGCGATGGCACAAAAAAGGACGCGCTGTGGTGGGCGCGTCCTTTTCAGATTTTCTGTGGCGGATTATTCGTCCGCTTTCGCTTCTTCGCCTTCTGCTGCCGCTGGGACGAAGAGAAGGGCGGTGCCGTTGATGCAGTAGCGGGTGTCGTTGGGGACGTTGTGTCCTTCGCCACGGAAGACATGGCCGAGGTGTGAATCACATTTTGAGCAAACGACTTCTACGCGCGTCATGCCTAGTGCGTGATCTTCTTTTTCGACGATGCCTTCGGCGTCTGCTGGATCGTAGAACGATGGCCATCCGCAACCTGAGTCAAATTTTGTGTTGGAATGGAAGAGTTTGTTGCCGCATGCGACACAGAAGTAGGTGCCTTTGCCCTGCTTTTTGAACTGTTTGTAGACGTCGCCGCCCGGGCGCTCGGTTCCGGCTTCGCGGGCTACTCTGTATTGCTCAGGGGTGAGTTGCTCACGCCATTCGGCTTCTGACTTCTCGACTTTTTCCATGGGTTGTTTTGGTGCTTCGGTTTTGACGGGAATGGGTTTTGCGCCCTCTTCGGCGCTACACTGTGCGGACATCACTGTGAGCACAAGTGCTGAGAGGAGAGTATAAGTTTTCATAGCGGTTATTTGAATTACGACTGGTGTCCGCCGCGCGTTGCATAGCAGATCGCTCATATGAGGCCTAGGCGCGGAAGTTTGTTCCAAAAGATCGTCGCTAAATTCCTGTGCCGCCGGTTTTTTCTGAAACCTCTGCAAAGCTATGACGCAGAGGAGGGAGTGGGGTTTCGAGTTCGCCTTTGACGTGCGGCCAGATTCGAATGGCTTCGATCACTACCCAGATTTCCAGTAAGAGTGTGGTCAGTCCGACGCCGACGAGGACGAAGTTTTTCTGTTCGAGCCAGCTCTTATCGCTGCCGAGGGATTCGATGAACATTTGGTAGAACATCGCGTAGGCGGGGAGCACCAGCATGAAAATGGCGGGCACGGCGGCGAACCAGAGTGGGAGTTTTCGCCGTTGCATCCAAAACAGAATCACCAGGAAGGCGATACCTGCGAGCAGTTGGTTGGTGGCGCCAAAAAGCGGCCAAAGAATCATTCCACCGCTGCCGGCGTTTGCCCATGACCATTCTTTTCCAGCTCCGGGAATGGCGGCGATGAGTCCAGCGGTGACGATGGCGAAGACGGTGGCTGCGTAGGGATTGGATAGTGGTTTTAGTGGCGCAAGAGCGGGGAATCCCTGGTCAGAGGAGCGGGCGAGTTCTTGGACGACATAGCGCTGGAGTCGGCACGCGGTGTCGAGTGTGGTAGCGGCGAAGGAAGCGACGAAGACACCCATCAAGGTGCGTGCGAAGCCGCCCTCGATACCTAGTGCTTTGAGGAAGTTGGCTGAGCCGTCGACGAAAGCGCCGACTTTCGCTGCTAGTCCGTTGACACCTGACCACGAGGAATAGCGAGCGTCAAAGGCATCGACGCCGGAGAGAAATCCACCACCTTCTGTGGGGATGCCGAGGCCGAGTCCCGCGGTGCACGCGAGGATGACGATGACGGCAAGAAAGCCTTCGGTAAGCATTGAGCCGTAGCCGATGGCGCGCGAATCAGTTTCGCAGCGCAGTTGTTTACTCGATGTGCCGCTCGACACGAGGCAGTGGAACCCGGAGATCGCGCCGCAGGCAACGGTGATGAAAAGGAAGGGGAAGATAAGCGGAAGTTTTTTCCCGAGGGCGTCGGCTTCGATCATCGGTGCAACGATTTCCAGAGCGGGTCGACCTTCGGTATTTGGCAGTGGGGCCCCGCCCCAGATTCCGGCGACACCGAGTCCGATAACGACCAGGGCAAGCACCGAGAGAAGTTGCAGACTATTGATGTAATCGCGTGGCTGGAGCAGTGCCCATACGGGGATAACCGATGCGATGAGGGAGTAAATGAGAAGAATGGCGACCCAGGTGATGGTCGGCCACGCTTTCATGGTTTCGTTCCAGCCGTGAAGGAATCCGACATCGCCGTAGTAGACGGTGAGATACATTGCTATGAGAACGAGGAGCGAGGGGATGAGGATATTTCCACCGCGTTTGTGGACGAAAATCCCGATCGCGATAGCGAGTGGGATTTGCAGCAGGCACGGCGTGATGGACGCCGGGTAAATACGAAACACGGCGGCGATGACGAGTCCGAAAATGGCGAGCACGATGGTCAGCGCGAGAAAGAGAACGATGAGAAAGGCGAGTCTAACCCGTGGGTTGATGAGGCGTCCTGCGAGATCGCCGACGGTTTGCCCGCGGTTACGCATCGAGATTATCAGCGATCCAAAGTCGTGCACGGCACCGATGAAGATGGACCCAAAGAGCACCCAGAGCAGTGCGGGAAGCCACCCCCAGATGACGGCGACAGCTGGCCCGACAATGGGTCCGGTGCCGGCGATGCTGGTGAAGTGATGGCCGAAAACGACGCCTTTTGAGGTGGCGACGTAGTCTTTGCCATCCGCCATTTCCTCGCTGGGTGCTAGGTTTTTACTGGATAGTCCGAAGATGCGCTGACCGAGCCATTTGCCGTAGGTGTGATAGGCAACGAGGTAGAGAACAAAAGAACCTATGGCAATTACTAGAGTTTGCATTCAGACTGATGGTGAAAGCTTAAAGCGGATCAGCATTCATGAATTCATCACAATACTCAAGACATGGTTTTCTCGCGGCTGCGCTCGTGGTTACGCTCCTTTTCCCGTCCTGTGAAAAAGACGCCGCTAAGGATGTGCGGGTGGACTCACCGCAGGTAGAGCCGATCGTGGAGGAGATCGACGATACGGTTCCGCTGATTGTGCACCCCGTTTGTTTGGTTGCAGGGGAGGGCAGTGATGCGGTGTTTTCTGCGATGCTGAGTCGGATGTTGATCAAGCTTACCGATGGCCGCGCCGATTTGAAATTGACGTCTATCGACGAGGCGAGAAATGGTATCATCGTCTCCGTTGGTGAGATTTCAGATGATGTGCAGATGGGTATTGCGTCGAAAAATTTGGCGGTCGTCCGTGTGGGTGATCGCTACGTTTCGGACTCACGGGTTGCCGCTGCGATTGGCGTGGATAGTGTCTTTGCTGCTGGACAGTTTGGTGAAGCGGTACGTGCGGTGGCGGACGATAAGGGCGAGGTGCTCATTTGTCCGGTACCCGGGAGTAATCTCTCGGTAGCGGATAGGTTGAAGGAGTTCGGGAGCTATTTGGCCCGAGTTGCTCCGAGGACATCGAAAGATGGTTATGTCTTGGTTGCTACCAGTGCGGCAATGGCAGACGAGAAGGCTTGCGAGACTTGGCTGGAAGGCGCGATCACACCGGCTTCGCGCGATGAGGAATTGTCGGTGATCGTGGGACTCACCCGGCAAGCGACTCACGACGGGCTGATGCGCTTGCGCGCGGTGGGTTTGTCGGAAACGGTGCCGCTGGTGGGATACGGTATTGATAGCGAGCTAGTGCAAGCGATGGACTCCGGCGAGTTGGAAGGTGTTTTCTTGATGGATCCTGGAACGTTGGAATCGGCGTTGCGTGTGGCTTTAGACAAGGCTGCGAAGGAGTTGGATGCAACTGACGAGCTTGGCGAGGAGCAAGATGCGCTGGTCGTGCCGCTGCGGTGGGTGAGTTTTGAAACGCTCACCACCGAGGAAGGCAAAGCTCTGGTGGCACCATATTTGGAATCTGAGGAAACGGACGAGGGAGAGTGATTGGAGGATGGACGCTCCTGTCCATCCAGAGTGGTGAGGCGACAGGAATGCTCTCGATCTATGGCGTAGAGAAACCGCACTGAACCGACAGGCAGTGTCGATTCTCCGAGCGCGAGAAGGACCCAACGATAGTGTGGCGTTGTGTGACCGAGGGCTAGAAGCCAACTGCACTTGTCATATCGCTACCGAATATAAACATGACTATTCGCCGCGCACAAATAGCTCACGATCAATCAACAAAACATCCACTCGCGTCAGATCAATACCAAGATTTGGTATCAGGCGTGAGCGTTACGACATTGGCACTTAAAAACTCAAGCCAAGTTAAGTGTTTTCATGTGATGATTGAGGTGTTCAACCACAACACCTCACGCGATGAAAAAAACACGACTTCGATTCAAGACGGTATTTATCTCTGACATCCATCTCGGCACGCCGGACGCCAAGGTGGAGGAAGTGACTCGTTTTATCCGGCACATCGACTGCGAACGCTTGGTTCTCAATGGTGACATTATTGATGGCTGGTATTTGAAAAGGAAGAGCTCGGCCTGGAAGCCAGCGCACACGAAGTTTGTGAGGCACTTGCTGAAGCTCGCGGAGAAGAAAGCGACTGAGGTGATTTACCTGCGCGGGAATCACGATGAAATGTTGGATTCCTTTCTTCCGCTGGCGTTTGGCTCGTTTCGTTTGGATGATGAATACATCCACGAAACACCACAGGGAAAATATCTGGTTGTTCACGGCGATGGCTTTGACCATGTGACGATGAATCATAAATGGGCCGCGGGTCTGGGGTCGGTCGGGTACGAAGTGCTGTTACGCTTCAATCGCTTCTATAACAAATTTCGTGTATGGCGAGGTAAGGAGTATTACTCGGTGAGTAAGCTGATTAAGAGCAAGGTAAAGGGCGCGGTAAGTTTTGTCGGCAGGTATGAGGAGCAGTTGGAGAAGCTTGCAAAAGCTCGCGGCTGCGTCGGTATCATTTGCGGTCACATACACACGGCCGAGGATAAGCAGATGGGCTCGGTTCATTATTTGAACTCCGGAGACTGGGTGGAATCGCTTACGGCAATCGTGGAGTCTGAGCCTGGTGAGTTCTCGTTGATCGACTATGCGGATTTCGACGCGATGCTCGAAGCGGAGCAGTTTAGGCGAGATAGTGAACTGAGTGGAGCCAAGCTAGAAGTCGTTGCAGAGGCTGTGTAGTCGCGGGTGTGATAGGTTTTACATCCAGGTTGGATGGTGGATTTTTCAGACCTGGTAGAAGGTGATGGATTTTGGTGTCGAGTCGCGGTAGATTTCGTATTAGTTGTTATGGCTATGAGACTCGAAAGATTTTTCGTCGCGTTTTTTTTGGTGGTCGTGTGCCAAGGATTCTCTGCAGAACCGATTGCAGAACGTGAATGGACATCGGATGCTGGCACGAAATTAACGGCATCGGCGATGGAGCTTCGAGGGGATACGGTGATTTTCAATTCTTCGGATGGCCGTCAGATTGACGTTCCATTGGCGCGCCTCGTGGAAGCCGACCAGGCGATATTGCGCGAGCATTTTATGCAAGGGGAAGAGGGGCAGGATGCGAAACCCGAAGAGGAAAACGTTGAGCCGGTGAAGAAAGGTAAAGGTGAATTTCCTGGTGAGGTTCGAGAAAACATCAAAGCTGGAGAATTGGGAGCCCTGCAGACTTATCTTGCTGCGTATATACCATCATCCGTGAAGGCGGATGCCAAGCGGCCGGCTTTCTGCTACGTAGACATGAGGAAATCGAGCGCTGAAACGCTCGACAAGTTTAAAGCGGGATCGGAGGTGACAGGTTGGCTGGTGGTTTTAAGCACGGAGATGTCGGGGGGGCTCTTGGAGGAATTTGTGGATCCGCTTGCAGAAGGCTGGTTGGCGGCGATGAAAAATGAACTGCCGGTAGACGTGGAGCGCCTTTATGGCGGAGCCTACAGTAGTGGATTGAAAGGCTTGATGCAGATCCGTGAGATCCTAGGCGACTATGACGGAGTCCTCACCGTCAATGGATCTTTTAGTAAAGAAGATACAGGGCTGCCGGTTTGCTATGGCCTTGTCGGCCTCAGCGCAAAAATCAGGGTGAATTTCACCAAATACTTTGAGAAGCAGGCGGAACGTGATTCGTTGATGCGCTTCACTGCGGACGGTCGCGGTGATGCATCGCCGGATGACTACGAGGACGGAATGATCTTTCTCGCGATTCAATACTACAGTGACGACGGTGCGCGAAAGCCGGAAGAACTCATCGGCTTTGTTGATCGATTGCTAGAGCGTATTCAAGCGGTGTCAGATAGTGATCCCGAGCGCGCATACATGTGGATCAAGCAGAGCGAGGAATTGAAGAAGAATGATGCGCAGCAAGCGAAGTGGGAGTCACTTCAAACGAAGCTCGGGCAAACGGAGTCTTGTAAAGCCTATTACACTGGTTTCGAGCTGTTCGAAGACCTTGGCTTCAAAGTGATTGCTGAAGCGGAATCCACCGTAGATGAAAAAGCGAACAAGAAGATCGAAAAAGAGCTGGCGAGGATGAAGGAGGAACTCGAAGGCACCAAGTGGATTCCGGTGATCGAGAGCTATGGGAAAGAGGATTAGTCGGATGTTTCCCTGACGGGAACACCTGCGTCCTTGAGCAGGCCTTTGACTTCGGCGACGGTGGTCTCGCGAAAGTGGAAGATCGATGCAGCGAGCACCGCGTCGGCTTTTCCCTCGGCGAGGACGTCGACCATGTGTTGCGCATTTCCTGCGCCGCCTGAGGCGATGACCGGAATGTTCACCGCGCTGGAAAGTGCACGAGTGAGTTCAATGTCATAGCCGTCTTTGGTTCCGTCGGCGTCCATGCTTGTGAGTAAGATTTCACCGGCTCCGCGGGATTCCACTTCGCGTGCCCAGTCGATGGCGTCGAGATCCGTCGGTGTGCGACCACCGTGTGTGTAAACTGTCCACCCGCCGGTGTCGTTGCGTTTGGCATCGATGGCAACGACGATGCACTGTCTGCCAAAAAGCTTCGCGCCTCGGGAGATGAGATCCGGGTCGCTTACCGCCGAGCTGTTGACACTCACTTTGTCTGCCCCGGAGGTGAGCATTTTCCGCATGTCCTCCACCGAGCGGATGCCGCCGCCGACGGTCACGGGCATGAAGCAGTGCTCGGCGGTGCGTCGCACCACGTCGACCATGGTGTCTCGAGCATCGGATGTTGCGGTGATGTCGAGGAACACAAGTTCATCAGCGCCCTGACGGTTATATTCAATGGCGCACTCCACTGGGTCGCCGGCATCGCGAAGTCCGACAAAATTCGTTCCTTTCACTACACGACCATCAGTGACGTCGAGGCAAGGGATGACCCGTTTGGTAAGCATGGGGAGAACAAGCAGTAATCGTCCGTGTCCGGCAAGTGCCTTTTCGCATTGATTTGTAACGGGATTTTAGATCTTCCGCTGGCAGTCTCTCGCTACGTGTAGTAGCTGTGCGTTGCGTTCCTTGCGTTCCCCCCGATTACAGATGAATCCATGGTCTTAAAGTATCAGCTAAGCCGCGAACATAATATAGGTAGAGTTGTAGCCGAAGGCGAGGTTAAGGATTCGGACTTTGATAGGGTTATTAGCTCGTTGCTCAATGACGATCAATTCTCTCCAGGCATGGATATGCTGGTTGATTTGCGTAAGGTCATCTCGCTTTCCGTGACGACGACGGGTATCCAGGAAATAGCGCTGCTTTTTCAAGAGGATAAGCGCGTTCTCCCTGAAGCAAGGATTGCTGCAGTGACTTCCGACAAATTCACTTACGGCATCGTGAAAATGTTCCAAGGCCTTACTATAGGTGCGCTTCCTTTGCAGATGGTGACATTAGATTACGGTGAGGCTTTGCGTTACTTGAAGCTGAAGACCCCGATGGAAGTTATTTTTGATTAAGGAAAGCTTAGTTCCTGCTTTTCACAATGCTGACGTGTTGGTATGGTGGCGATTGTGAAAGGCGACCATCCAGCGACTGATGACTCCTCCACGAGCGATGTGCTGGTGGATGGCTTCATTGAGTTTTTGGCGGTGGAGAAGTCAGCGTCAAAACACACCCTGGACGGGTATGCGCGGGCGTTGACGAAGTTTCAGGCGTGGCACTCGCAATTTACTAGCTGGGAATCCTGTACCGCTGATGAGTTCCGGCGCTATCTCTTTGAGCTGATGAAACTCGGGCGGTCTCGCGCATCGATCCGTCAGTATTTTGCGGCCTTGCGCTCGTTTTATAAATGGGGGCGTGACCGACGAGGAATGAAAGTGAATCCATTGGCAGACGTCCAATTGCCGAAAGCCGATCGCAAGCTGCCGGTAATATTGCGAATCGAGCAGCTCGATGAATTGCTCGGCTTACCTCTTGTCACGCAGCCGGAGCAGCGTGCTCCAAAATGGCTACCGGTGCGCGATGCGGCGATTATGGAGCTTTTCTACAGCACCGGAATTCGACTTCAGGAACTGGTCGACCTCAATGTGAGCGACGTTGATGTGTATTCCGAAACCTTGCGGGTGCTCGGCAAGGGCGCGAAAGAGCGGATGGTTCCCGTTGGTGGTCCGGCGCTGGAAGCCTTGCAAAAATATCGCGTGACTGCCGGTGTGCAGGGTGGGCCACTATTTCTCGGCAAGAACCGCACACGCATTTCTCGTCGGGCGATCAGCCATTTGCTCGATAAGTATCTCCAGTTGTCGAGTATCGAGTTGCGGATCACACCGCATAAACTTCGCCACAGTTTTGCAACGCACCTGCTCGATGCCGGTGCGGATTTGCGCAGCGTGCAGGAACTTCTCGGCCACGCGAGTCTTTCGACGACGCAGATATACACCCATGTGTCGTTTGATCGATTGAAGCGTGCCTATGACGAGGCTCATCCACGTGCTTAGGGTGGTTTTGAGAGGTGAGTGAATGATTTTTCCCTTTAGATATGGGGGTTGGAGCGTGTGCTTCAAAGATTGGCATGGCGGTTGCTTTACGTTTGCCATCTGTGGGGAAATTGTTTCCCAACTCCAACACCCTGAAACCGACACTATAAAGAGATGAAAATCCGTAACTTCCGAAACATTGCGCTCGCTATTGCGAGCGGATTTATCGCGCTCACCGGCTCAATGACCGATGCGCATGCCGCTGAATCAGAACTGATTAAACAAGCTACTGAATTTGTTGCAGCTTCGGCCGCAGCAGAAGAAGCAGGTGAAGACGCCCCTGAATGGGCAGGCGATCCTGACGCTCAATGGGCAGAAATTTCTGCAATGGACGCCGAAGTGCTCGATGCACTTGACCCGGACGTCCAAGCAGCAATCTACGCCAACGTGTGGACCCCGTCTTCTGGCTTCACCGGATTTATCGTCAACAACCTTTGGATTCTCCTATCCGCAGCGTTGGTCTTCCTCATGCACCTCGGCTTCGCGACTCTTGAGTCCGGTCTGTGCCAAAGCAAAAACACAGTAAACGTTCTCTTCAAGAACTGCTGGATCATTGCGATTGGCTTGATCACCTACTACTTCTGGGGATTCAATGCTCACTATCCTGGCGAATTCAACGGAATTTTCGCAACGGGATCGACTGCAACCATCAGCGGTATGCTGACCGGTGGCACTGACATCTACAATCCTGCCTACACCTGGTGGACTGACTTCATCTTCCAAGGCATGTTTGCTGCTACTGCTGCGACTATCGTGTCCGGAGCGGTTGCTGAGCGCGTGAAGCTTCCTGGTTTCATGGTGTTCGCTGTGCTTCTCGTTGGCATTGCCTACCCATGGGTGGGTTCATGGCACTGGGGTGGTGGATGGTTGGCTACAAAGCTGAGTTTCTACGATTTCGCGGGTTCATCCGTGGTTCACGCCTTCGGCGGATTCTCAGCCCTTGCCTGTGTGATTGTTCTTGGACCGCGTCTTGGTAAATACACCAAGAATGGCACCAAGCCGATTCTTGGTCACAGCATGCCTTTAGCAACTATCGGTGTTTTCCTTCTCTTCCTTGGATGGTTCGGATTCAACGGTGGTTCTGTTCTTAGCGCCGAGCCATTCGCTGTGGCCTTGGTCTTCACAACGACCGCTATGGCCGCTGTGGGTGGTGCGATCGGAGCAATCTTCACCGGTTGGATCGTGCTCAAGAAGCCTGATCTTTCGATGACTCTCAACGGTTTCCTTGCCGGTCTTGTAGGTATCACCGCTGGTCCTGACCTCTTCACTCCGACTGGAGCGGTTCTAGTCGGTCTGGTTGCTGGTGTGATCGTGGTGTTTGCCATCCTTGCTTTTGACAAGATCAAGATCGACGATCCAGTAGGCGCAATTTCCGTGCACGGTGTGTGCGGTATCTATGGAACCGTCGTGTGTGCTTTCGGTAACAACGGAGACGTGACCTTCATGAACCAGTTGATTGGTTCCCTGAGTGTCTGCGCTGCCGGATTTGTCTTCTCCTTCGTAGTCTTCTTCATCATCAAGCTCGTCATGGGCGTGCGTGTTCCTGAAGAAATGGAAATTGAAGGACTTGATATCGAAGAGCACGGCTCGCCTGCCTATGGCGACATGGCCGCTCAGCAGTAAAAAATTTGAGAACTAGATTCTCATAAAAACGGTTACCTGGGAATGGGTGTTTTCAGGAACTGGGGGGACGCCCGGTCGGATTTTTCCGGCCGGGCGTTTTGCTGTCCAGATGCCGGACGGCAGGATTGGAAGCGACCGATAAAGAATGGTTGTGCATCGCTCGGTTGTCGTGGAAGTCGAAACAAGGATGTTCGGACGGCAGGATTAGGAAGCGGGGGCTGAAGTCTATTTGAGAATCACCCGCTTGCCGTGAAAGTTTAAGCATCCCCCCCGACCAGAATGGCACTGTCTTAAGCGTCTCATCGGCGCGTGCACTGCAAGGAGCACGGAGCATCCCCGCCATCCCACGGGAGGGACGATTTCCACCTCGTCCGTGACTTTCCTTCACCGTCACCCGCCATTCACGATCCGAAGCCACACTGACCGCCATACATAAACGTGGCCGTGGCTTCCAGCCGCGAAACCAAACCGTCGACATAATTTTCACCATGAAGTTCATGAAGAAAATGAAGGTGGGAACAATCAATTCCTGAAACGATTCAAGTTCGCAACCCTACTCGCAATCTGCGGATTATACTCAGAATCCACTGGGTGCCTCGGTAAGTTTGTTTGATGAAGCGCTTCTCGTTGGGCTTTTTCGTGGATACGCATCACCCTGCCACTTTTTCACAAAAGTAGCTAGGTTGGGGAAAAGGTGGCAGGCCTGTTGTATAACCGTGCCGAACTGACAGAGTGTAGATTTTCCGGATGACAGGCTTGCCACTAATCGACGGTCGACACGATCTTGCCCTTCGCAACACGGGTGATCAGCTTGTCGCCCCTTTGCACCTTGGCGGCGTCGCGGAGGATTTTTCCATCACTGTCGGTGGTTAATGAATAGCCACGCTGGATCACATGGTCAGGACTGATGGCATGTAATACCTTGCCGACGGCTTTGAGCTTCTCCGCACGACGGGCGAGTTGCGATTGCGTTGCGGCGGTCATCCGCGTCTCGAATCGATCAAGTCGTTCGCCGATGAGGTTTAACTGATTCGTTGGCGAGAAATGGCTTAAGGCATCCTTGTGGTCGCGCAGTAGGTTTTCTCGCTTTCTGATGGCGTTCTCTGCGGTATCGCCAAGTTCGTCGAGCAATGTGTCGAGTTTCTGTTGAGATTCGCGCAACACGAAGCGTGGTGTTTGAAAGAGCGTCGACGAGGCGTATCCGCGCAACTGCATGGAAAGTGTGTCCAGATGGCGCGAGACATGACGTTGTGCTCTCGCGGTTAGCGCTGCGATGCGCTGTTTCAGCTCTGCCAGGTCTGGTGCGACGATTTCTGCGGCGGCGCTGGGTGTGGGTGCGCGTTCGTCGGCTACCAAGTCTGCAATGGTGAAGTCGATCTCATGACCGACGCCACTGACCACGGGAAGTTCGGAGGCGGCGATCGCACGGGCGACGAGTTCCTCGTTGAAGCACCAGAGGTCTTCGAGGCTACCTCCACCACGCGCCACAATGATGAGATCGGGTGCGGGTTTCGCTCCGTTAATGCTCCAGCGGTTGAGATCTTCAATCGCGCGCGCGATCTCGTTTTCGGCACCTGCACCTTGGACGCGAACGGGTGAGATGATGATATGTAGCCACGGCGATCTCCGCTTCCAAACGTTCAGCATGTCTTGTAGTGCTGCACCGGTGGCGGAGGTGACAACGGCAACGCAGATGGGAAACCTTGGCAGTGGCTGTTTTCTCGCCTGATCAAAAATCCCCTCGGCGGCGAGCTTCTGCTTTAAGCGTTCGAAGCGCGCTTGCAGATCGCCGAGACCTCGCGGCCGCACTTCCTTGGCGATGAGTTGGTAACTGCCACGCGCTTCGTAGACGGAGAATTCGCCAAACACGAGCACCTTCTGTCCGTCTTCGAGTTGGTGGCGCTGACGCATCGCGCTGCCCTTGAACATTGCGCATGAGAGCTGGGCTCCATCATCCTTCAGGGTGAAATATTGATGCCCCGAGCGCTGGATACGCAGGTTGCTCACCTCACCTTCCACCCACGCCTCTCCGACATTGATCTCGATGAGATTTCGGATCTTGCGAGTGACCTTTGAGACGGTCCAGATGGATTCGGGATGAGGGTCGGCAGCCATGGGTAGGGGCACAGAGTGGCGCAAAGAAGCGTTGAGGACAAGTGCGGCTACTTGAGTGGTGGTAGCCAGGCAGATGCGGCATATTCTGCAGCGAGGGCGTTGAGATCGTTCCCTGTCAGTTCCTTCCAAAGAGCAGGGCGGTAAGTCCCGTTGCGACAGTGTAGCGTCATCTCTTGAACAATGGTTTTCCGGTGCGTCTCCTCCATCCACAGAAGAAAGGCAGTCGACTTCCAATAGTGGCCAAAGGGTTGGTTCTTCACTGTTTGATGTTCCCGGCTTTCCTGTGCCCAGGGTGATGCGGGGAATGCCCTGAACCGCACGTAGTCTGCTGAGCCTTCGGTAAACCACGAGGGTGCACCGGGCTTGAAGGCTTGCATGACGTGCGACAATTCATGAATAAACAGTCCCAGCGTGTCGCCGGGATCGCGACGAAGGTGAGGAACGCTTATTTCGATATGGTTGCCGACCGTGCGTCCCGGGTGTTTGGTGTCGCTGCGAAACGTGACGATCGTTTTCTTCGGAGTGTCGTTTAGCGGCACGCCAAGCCACTTGATGATGCTGGGGTAGAATTTGAAGTAGGCGTCGCGCATGTGCTTGGCCAGCGGCACCATGTCAGCATGACCATTCGGGTCGGCGACGAACTCCAGCGTAAGCTCGACACCGTTGACGATCACATTTCGTTCTGCGTTGATTTCCTCGGAACTTGCCGGAAGGGCGATCAAGATCGCGGCAGTAAGCGCAGTGGCACTGCGTTTCATGGAGTGAAGAGAATCTTACCAGCGCGCTTGTCCTGTGCTGCGTGATCGAGCGCTGCACGGAAATCTTGAAGCGGATAGGTGGTATCGATACTAGACCGAAGAACACCCTGAGCGATCCATTCCGCGAGCTGTGCGTATTCGGTAGCGAGTGTTTCCGAGGATTGTGCGGCTATCCACTTGGTCACCCAAAACCCATCGAGTCTCAGCTGTTTGAAAATCAGGAAACTGTTGGGGACCTTTAGACTCATACGACTCATCGCGCCATAGGTGACCATGGTGCCGCGGGGGGCGAGGGTATCCATCATCCTTAAGGCGGAATCCCCTCCGACGGCATTCAGTCCGAGTGCGGGTTGCGAGCCGGTGACCTCGAGAACCTTCGATTTGAGTTCGGCATCATCAATGAATACAGCGTCGGCGCCGAGGGCAGTGAGCGATTCTTCCAGGCCCTCGCGGCGGACAACATTCGCGGTGCGTAGTCCGAGCTGCTTGGCAATTTGGATCACACATTCTCCGACCGATGAGTTGGCTGCGTTCTGGATCACCCAGCTGCCCGGCTCAAGAGTGACGAAGTCTTTAAGAAGTCTCAACGCTGTCATCGGATTGACCTTGAGCAGCGCAGCCTGTAGCGGGTCGATATTCTCTGGAAGTGGAAGCACTGCGGAGGATGGTACGTCAACGTATTCTGCCCACGAACCAGCGCGGTCAGTGAAAAACACCTTCGAACCTTCAGGGAAATTCTCCGCATCGGTGGTCGATACGACTTCTCCGCACCCTTCCATTCCAACCGGTGCGGGAAGTTCAGGAGTGTCGCCATATGTGCCGGCGACATAGTTCAAATCCGCGGGATTGATTGGTGAGGCGAGGATTTTTACCCGTAAACAATCGTTGGGAACTGTGTCTGGGAGGGTGGTTTGTTCGAGATTTACGCCTTTTGCGTCGGGAAGTAGCTCATTTACCACGAGTTGTTGGGTTTCTAGCATGGAATAAGAATTGTCCATGAGCCTCGATTAAATCAAGCAAAACAGCAAAATTGTGGCGCTTTCGAGGTGAGGTTATTAATTTAAGTTAACTGAAAGCGAAAAAACGATTAAAAAATACTTGCAGGTATATCGCGGATGCATTAGAAATATTAACGTAATTATTCACCACTTATTATGAAAACTACTACTGAGCCAAAAAACACCAACGAGACCATTCACAATCCTGAGGAGGAGATGGCACTATTGAAGGCCGTTGCAGAAGGTGATCGCGATCGATTTAAAGATTTGCATGAGCGTTTCGTCGGCATCGTTTACTCGACTGTCTACAAGGTTCTCAATGATTCCGAAGACACGCAGGACGTTGTTCAGGAAGTATTCACTGCGATTTGGAAGAAGGCAGGAATGTATGAGCCGAAGAAGGGTAAGCCAATGACATGGATCACCACGATGGCTCGTAACCGTGCGATTGACCGTCTTCGTTCAAAACAGCGCCGCTACAAACTTTCCGAAGACTTCAAGACCGAGCGCGAAGTACTCTCCTCTGGCAGCAAGGTCGACTCCGCATCAAAAGTGGAGCGTAAAGATCGCCATGATCTTCTTCGCTCTGCGGTGATGGAATTGTCCGGTGCTCAGCGCAAAGCCATCCAGTTGGCCTACTTCAGTGGCCTGACCCAAGCCGAGATCGCCGAGCAACTTGGCGAACCATTGGGTACGGTAAAAGCGCGTATCCGCCGCGGTATCATCCGCCTCCGCACCGTGGTGCCGAAGCGCCTGTGATTTTCGTCTGTAGCTAGACGTTATAAAATCGGCATTCCCTCGGGGGTGCCGATTTTTTTTGTGATATGATGCAGTCAAAACCGAGGCGTTGACTTTTTGCTGTGTATTTTAGCTTTCTCAAGAAGCTCAGGCGACCTGCCTGTGGGGTGTTGTGTTCGATTTTCTGAACGGTCATGGTGAACCTAAATATTCAATGAATATAGAGAGTCCATGGCGGATCGATCTCGAATCAGAGTCTGACTTCGAATGCGCAAGATATCGCGAGGCGGGGTTTTGTGCGATGGACGTCGCTCGGCCACGCTTTGACAAGCGCAGCTACTTTCAGACGAAAACAAGCGGCGAGCTATGTAGTCACTTTCGGGAGAAAGTGGGAGGGTTGCCTGCACGTTGTTCTTTCGTGCTGGCTTGACCTAGTTCGATCGAAAAGCAACAATCGGCGAATCATTACGAGCACATCAAGTTCTTAAAAAACACCCTTATGTCTATCGTTACTCGCCGTCGATTTCTTCAATATGCAGCCGCATCAGGCGTGCTTGCTTCCGCCCCATTGTTTGCGCAATTAGGTTCGCCGAATCGCAAGGTTGGGGTGGCTCTGCTCGGGCTTGGTGGGTATTCTAAGAACAAACTCGCTCCAGCACTGGAGATGACCAAGCACTGCTACTTGGCGGGGATCGTCTCTGGCACGCCGTCGAAGATTCCCGAGTGGCAGAAGCGTTACGGGATAAAAGAGGCTAACGTCTATTCCTACGAAACCTTCGAGAAGATTGCGGACAACAAGGAAATCGATGTGGTGTATATCGTCGTTCCTACCGGGCTTCATGCGAAGTATGCGATCGCCGCTGCGAATGCCGGCAAACACGTATGGTGCGAGAAACCAATGGCGATGAATGTGGCCGAGTGTGAGGCAATTATTGAGGCCTGTAAGCGCAACAAAGTAAGGCTGAGCATTGGGTATCGACTACAGCACGAGCCGAACACACAGACCGTGATGGAGTATGCAAAATCGAAGCCCTTCGGTGAAATAGTATCGGTTGATGCGCTTGCTGGATATGGCGGGCGCGGCAGTGGTAAAGACTGGCGCTTTGATGCCGAACTAGGTGGCGGCGCGCTTTATGACATGGGCGTGTATACGATTAATGGGATGCGATACGCAACCGGGATGGAGCCGGTGAAAGTGTTGTCTGCAACGCAAACGATCCCGAACGAAGTGGACGTTACCACCGAGTATGAGTTGCTCTTTCCGGGGGGGCTCAAAGGTCACGGGAAAACCAGTGTGGTAGAGAAATTCAACCGTCTCCGCGTCGAGTGTAAAGAGGGGTGGTACGAGCTTGAACCGATGTCGGGAATGGAGGGTGTGAAGGGGCGCACAAGCGACGGCACACTACTCGATAAACCAATCGATAATCAACAAGCGCGGCAGATGGACAACGAGGCTTTAGCGATTCTCGACGACAAGCCTGTGCTTGTTCCCGGCGAGGAAGGGCTCAAGGACATTCGTATCGTCCAAGCGATCATGGAGTCCCACCGCACCGGCAAAGTGGTGGATATTATTTAATTTCTGCCAGCGTCATTCAAGATAGGGAGAGCCATCCTTCCAGGTGGCTTGGGTGGGTAACGGACAATCTAAACCGCACGCAGCCAGCTGGAAGCGTTGATCTCCATAAGCAATCCCTCCACCAAGCCAATAGTGGGAAGCCGTAGGGAGCAATGAACTCGAACTGGTAATGGTATTGTGAGACCGTATTGAGCGATGGGAGTCGCTCGGCCACGTTGTCACCAACGTAGCTACTTTCGGGAGAAAGTGGCGGGGTGGTGTGAATTTTTCTAGAGACGATCGTCACATCCCTGAGGGCGAGGTCCACCTAACTCCACGAGGCAGCGCGTTACTCGCTCAGCGCTTCGACGACGAGTTCGGCGGCTTTGGTCGCTGATGCTGGGTTTTGTCCGGTGACGACTCTGCCGTCGCGGATGGCGTTTTCTGTGAAGTTCGGTGCGGTCTTGACGGTGGCGCCGAGTTTTTCGAGTTCGGTTTGGAGGAGGAAGGGCACGGTGTCGGTGAGCTTCACAGCCGCCTCTTCTTTGTCGGTGAACACGGCGAGGTTTTTTCCTTTCACCAGCGGATCGCCAGTGGCGGGGTCTTTGATGCCGATCAGTGCGGCGGGTCCGTGGCAAACGCTACCAATCACTCCGCCGTTTTTGTAGACCAGTTCGGCGCTCTTTTGAAGGGCTTTGGAACTGGGAAAATCCCACATGGCACCGTGCCCGCCGGCAAAGAAAATGGCGACATCTTTGTCTGCTTCGAGTGGTTTGGTTTCGATACCGTCGCGGCCGTTTTTGGTAGTGCCGAATTTCTCCCAGAATGCTTTGTTGGCTGGGTCGTCGAGCTTTTTGCTCTTTGGGTCGAGCGGTGCAAATCCGCCGAGCGGACTGGTGATGGTGACTGTGTATCCGGCATCGGTGAAGACCTTATAGGGGTGTGCGGCCTCGGAGAGGAAGAAGCCGGTGGCCTTATCGGTGTCTCCCAACTTTCCGTGGTTGGTTAGCACGATGGTGATGGTGCCTTTATCGTCCTCTGCACGAGAAATGGCAGGTGTGATTAGGGTGAGCAATGCTGCTGCGAGCGTGAGAAAATGTCTGCGGTTCATATCCCTTCTCTACGCCTGCGACACGCGTGTGGTTGGGTCGCCCCAATTGGCGAACGAAATGCAGATCGTGGTTGACGGCTTGACTGGCTATCTTTACCAAGTGAAAGCAGAGGATTTTTGATTCGGATCCATACTGTCATGAGTTTCATTATTTCATTCATAGTGGGAGTCGCCATTTACCTGGCGATCCGCTGTTTAATTACAGGATTCTACACGATTCGTCCCGATCAACGGGCGGTGATCACGTCCTTTGGTCGAGCCGTGAGGATGCCGGATGCAGGTGATAACTACAAGGATGAGCAGCTTTCCGAAGATGAACAGGAGCGATACAGATATCCAAAGGTGCGGGTTAAGGGCCCGGGTGGTCCGTATTTCAAATGGCCGTGGCAGGTGGTGTACAAGGTGAGTGTTGCCACCGAGGCTGTGGATATCGTCTGGGATCCGACCAAGCAGCAAGAGACTATCGAAGCCGTCACAAAGGATAACCTCACCACAGGGGTCAATGGCCAACTGCGGTATCGGGTTTGTGAAAACAATTTGTATGCCTATTTGTTTGGCGTGAGAAGCCCGTTGGAGCATGTCATGGGCTATTTTGTCTCGGTGCTTCGCGAACGCATTGCCAATTTCGTCGATCCCAAGGGTCAGAGTCTGATCAGCGATGTGGATCTGGAGGGCGAGATGGGCGGGCCTGGAGGAGGTAGTGCGGTGGAGCTTTCCGAAGGGGTGTCCATCAATGATCTGCGGAAAAACCTGCCATTGTTGAATCAATATATGGAGGAGCAATGTCGTTCCACGGCTGGTCGCTATGGAGTGGAGTTGGACGCGGCGTTGATTACAGAAATTGATCCGCCTCAGGAGGTGGATCGCGCGCTTTCAGCGATTAATAGCACGCGCAACCAAGTAGCTGCAGACATCAGCACTGCACGGGCGGATGCCGAGCAACAGATCACCATGAGCCATCGTGCGGTGGAGATTGCCACCAACAACGCGCAGGCCGAGGTCGCGCCACTGCGCCAGTTGGCGGAGACCTTGGCGAAAGTGAAGGGCGAAGGTGGATCGAAAGCGTTGAAAGCCTATCTCCGGAATCTGCGCATTCCGTTGTTGAGCCGCACGCGTCGAATCATCCAAAACTCCTGATTCTTAGTTATATGGATCCCCTACAAATCATCCTTGGATTGGTTTTCGGCTTTGTGGCTATTCCCGCATTGCTCAAGCTGTTTCGCGCATTTGCTCTCTTCACTGTCATTCAAGAATGTGAGGCGCAGGTGTTCACACTGTTCGGTAAGGTTATCGGCACCTTGGACGAACCGGGTCTTGCCTTCCCGCTTTTCAAATTTGGTCCGCGAGCGATATTGATTCCGTTTTTCGGTAAGAAATATTCCGTCAACACGTCGATGCGTCAGCATTATCTGCGCAATCAGATGGTCAATTCCGAAGAGGGTACGCCGATGGGCGTTGGCATCTGGTATGAGATGCAGGTCAACAATCCGGCCGATTATCTTTTCATCAATACAAACCCGGAAGGTTCGCTTCAGGCGAATGTCGCCAGCTCCACCATTTCCGCACTGAGTAATCTGGAGATGGAGACGATGCTTGAAGACCGCCATAGCCTTAGCCGTAACGTGCGCGAGACAGTTTCGCCACTCTCCGAGAAATGGGGGTACAGACTTGGCTCGGTTTATATTCGGAAAGTGGCATTTACGGATAGCGCCATGGTCGAGAATATTACCGAAAAAGTGGTTAAGCGTCTCGTTCAGGTCACCAGCGCGATGAAACAGGATGGCGAAAACCGCGTGGGGCTCATCAAGTCGGAGACAGCATTCAAGGTCAGTCAGAAAATGGCGGAGGCGGCGACCAAGCGCCCCGAGATTGTCGGTCAGACATTGAACGCGATCGGGCAAGAAGATGAGGAATTATTGGAGACAGTTTTGGATGTCATGGAGACAGAGAAATTGCTCGAATCCGGTGCCGAAGTCGACCTGCTGCCACAAAATGCGAATTGTCTGATTCAGCTGGGAGATACCGGAGGAGGATCTGTTTCGCACGGGCATCCGCCGGAGATTCCCCGTTCGTGATTCGTGGATAATGTTTAACTATCCCGTATAATGGGAGGTGGGACTCGTAAGTTTTTTTTGCGCTTCGCGCTGTGTCCGTCTTCCTGGCTATCGTGCGAAGAGAATACAGATCGGTGTCGGTGTGCTGACGGTATTTAATGGCTCACCGAGCCTACCGATTTCGGGGTCGATCGGCATCACACTGATGGTATTGGATGCTTGGTGTCCGCAGAGCAGCCATTTTCCATCGGGTGAGATCTTAAAGTGTCTAGGCTGCACGCCGCCACATGGTGCGTGCTGGATGACGGTGAGTTTGCCGGTTTTCTGATTACGCTGGTAAACCGTGATTGAGTCATGACCGCGATTTGAGCTGTAAACAAATTTTCCGTTGGCTTGGACTTCTACTTCGGCAGTGGTGTTCTGACCGGTGAAGTCGTCGGGCAGGGTGGGTATGGTTTGAATGGACTCGTAGCTGTCGTCAGCTATTTGAACGGCGGTGATGGTGTTGTCGAGCTCGTTGATGATGTAAAGGTGCCGGTTGTCAGGAGCGAACGAGAGATGGCGCGGCCCGGCGCCCGGGGGGAGAACGATGGAGGGCAGCGCCTCGCCAAGCGTCGAGGTTTCTGAGTCGAAGGGATGGACAAAAACTTGATCGACTCCGAGGTCGGGGACGAGTAGCTGATTGTTCGCCGCATTAAAATAAACACCGTGCGCGTGGGGTGCGTTCTGGCGTTGTGGGTTGGTTCCCTTTCCAGATTGCTGAATGAGGCTAGTGGTTTTTGTCGGGACGCCGTTCTCATCGACGGCGATGGTGGAGTAACTGCCGCCACCGTAGTTGGCTACCGCGAGGGTGCGACCTGTGGCGTCGATGGCGATGTGGCACGCGCCTTTGCCGCCGGAGTCGAGTTCTTTGAGAAAGGTGAGGCCACCATCGTCAGCGATTTTGAATGCGGCGACGGTGCCTTCGGCACCTGATGCGTAGAGGACGGGCAGGGTGGGGTGCTGCGTCAAAAAACCGGGCTTTGGGTATTCTGCAGCGAGTTGGATATTGGTGATTTTGCCGGTGGTGGCATCGAACTCGGCGCGGTAAATCCCCTTACTTTCTGATTTTCCACCGGTGTTGGTTCCGATGTAAATGGTGTCGGCGATTGCCGGACTTAGGGCGGAGAGGATGGCGGCGGCGAGGAAAGTTTTCATTGTGGGCATGAGGTGTTGGTATGTTTTACGTTTCTGCTTGTAGGTTGACCCAGTCAATTTCGTCTTCTCGGAGGTTTCTCCACTCGCCTTCGGGGATGTCTAGTGTGATGTTGCCGATGCGCTCTCGATGGAGGGCGGTGACGCGGTTTCCGACGGCGTGAAACATCCGCTTCACTTGATGGTATTTTCCCTCGTGGATGGTGAGTTTGGCGGTGGTGGCCGTGAGGATCTCCAACTCTGCCGAGCGTGTGGTGATGTCTTCGTAGGCAAAATACATCCCCGCGGCAAATTGCTCGATCACTTCTGGAGTGAGCGGATTTTCGACTTCGACGCGATAGACCTTTGGCACTTCTTTGTCTGGTTCCGTGAGTCGGCGCGACCACTTGCCGTCGTTGGTGACGACCATCAGGCCCGTGGTGGAAAGATCGAGCCTGCCGGCGAAATGCATACCATCCTGAAGTTCGGGTGGCAGTAGATCAAGGACTGTGGGGTGGGTGTGGTGACCGACTTCGCTGACGTATCCAGCTGGTTTGTGAACCATGAGAAATCGCCGGTCGACCGCCTGCACAACCTTGCCATCGCACTCAACACGGGTGAACTCATCGACTTGTCGGAGGTGATCGGTTTCAACGTAGCCGTCGACTGTCACCAAACCATCGGCCAGCACTCGGCGTGCCTCGCGCCGCCCGAGCTGGAGTTGGTGGTAAAGAAGTTTTTCGAGCTTCATGCTTGGGTGAAGGCGGTATAGAGAGACTATCGCGAATCGCATATAGGACAATTGATTTGGATGGGAGATTTACACGGCTAGCGAAGGTGGTAATGATTTGGGGATGAAAGCGGGTAGTTACGATGACTGTGTTCGAGCGGTGACGGCGTTAGCGCTGCCAGCTGATCGCTGTGTTGTCGTGGCGGTGTCTGGCGGTATGGACTCGATGGTGTTGATGCGGGCGGTGGTGGCGGGCTTGGGTGCCGAGCGAGTGGTGGTGGCGACATTCGATCACGGGTTGCGCGAGGGAAGCGCGGATGATGTGGAGTTTGTGAAGCGGGCTGCGACCGAGTTGGGCTGCGAACTCGAGGTGGGGGCGGCAGATGTTCATGCTGAAGCGGAGCGCGGTGGTGGCTCGGTCGAGGAGGTGGCACGCGCGGTGAGGTATCGTTTTTTCGCGGAGGTGGCTAAGCGGCGTGATGCGTGTGCGGTGTTGACGGCGCATCATGCGGACGATCAGGCGGAGACGATTTTGTTTAACCTGGCGCGTGGCGGTGGGATGGATGCCTTGGCGGGAATGGCAATAACGACAAGCTTGCCCGGAGTAGATGGCGTTGAACTATTACGACCGTTTCTCCAGCTCCGGCGCGAGCAGTTACTAGCGGCGTCGAGCGAGGTGGGTGTGGAATTTCGCGAAGACCCGAGCAATATCTCACCGGATTACACCAGAAACCGCATACGCCACGAGGTGTTGCCGCTTTTTAACGATGTGATGGTGAGGGATGTGACGGGCGCGCTGGTGCGCAATGCGGAGATCGTTGCCGAGGAATCGGCGTGGATGGCTCGTTGCGCGGAAGAGGAGCTGGCGAAGGTCCGGTGTTCTGATCCGGCCGACGGGTTAGTTTTGGAGAAGCTCAGAATTCTCGCTCCAGCATTGCGTCGGCGGGTGGTGTTTACTTGGCTTAAGGCTACGGAAGTAGCGGATGTTTCGCGACGCAACGTGCTCGCGGTGGATGAGGTTATCATGTCGAACGACAAGCCGGCGAAGGTGAATCTGAAGGGAGATTTATGTGCCAGAAGACGAGCCGGATTGTTGTTTTTGGCTTCTCAGTGATACCAGTTGTAGAGTGAGATTGGTTGTATGGCGGCAGTGGATTTTCAGCCTGGCTAGGCGTGACGTGGGAGTGTGGCGAGCCACTCGACCGAGGAACAACGACGCCAGGCGGAAAAGGCGCGCCGCTATACTTTTACCGCGAAGTCTGGATTTCCTACCCTCTCGCAAATCATTCAGCCAAGATCGGTCTGCAAGTGGTAGCAGTTCTCGCTGCAAGTGCTTGCGCTGGTGGAAATCCTCTCCTAGATTCCCGTCCCCGCTTCGCCAGCTAGGCTAGGCGGAATAGATTGAACGCACGTATCTTGTGCCGAACGAATCATTTCTCATGAATATCCACGTAGATAAGAAAGCCAATTGCGAAGCCGACCTGCGAATCGAGGTGCCGGCCGATACCGTGAAGAGCAAACGCTCCGCGATCACGAACAAATACAGGACTCACGCGAAGCTTCCCGGCTTCCGCCCAGGCAAGGCCCCTGCTGCCGTTGTTGAGAAGAAATTCGGTAAGGAAATCGGCGAGGAATTGCACGACGAAATGGTCCGTGAAGCACTCAGCAAAGCCGTTGATGAGCACAAGCTCAATGTTCTCGGTGTGAAGTCGGTAACTGACGAGACCTTCCAAGACGATGGGAATTTCACCTTCACCGCTGTGGTGTCCTTGGAGCCTGAAATCGAGCTGCCTGAATACAAGGGGATCCATGTGAAAGCGCCTAAGGTCGAAGTGACCGACGAGCGCATTGAGAAAGAGCTTGAGTCGCTGCGTGAGCGTTTCGCCGATTACGAAGATGTCGAAGACCGTGGTCTCGCCATGGACGACATTGGTGTGTTGAGCTATTCCGCAACGATCGATGGCCAGCCTATTAAAGAAGTTGAGCCAAAAGTGACCGACTTTATCGCCGGTCGCGAAAGTCATTGGATAAAGATGGACGA
Organism: Verrucomicrobiales bacterium; assembly: GCA_024636835.1. Lineage (GTDB taxonomy): Bacteria > Verrucomicrobiota > Verrucomicrobiia > Verrucomicrobiales > SLCJ01 > Sulfuriroseicoccus. The sequence continues at coordinate 23,728 of JAGXGH010000078.1, forward strand.
AGAGTCCTTCCTTCCTGGTTTCTGTGGGCAATTGATCGACCTGAAGAAGGGCGAGAAGAACGAGAAGGTGGAGATCACCATGCCAGAAGACTTCCCGCTCGAGAGCCTACGTGGTAAGGAAGTCATCTACTCCGTCGAGGTGATCGAGATCAAGGAGCAGAAGCTTCCCGAGGTGGACGATGAGTTTGCCAATAAACTGATGGAGGGCAAAACTCTCGCCGACATTAAGTCGATGATTAGTGAGAACTTGGAAGATCAGATGAAGCAGCAGCGCGAGAGCATGATTGTTGATCAAGTGATCGAGCACCTTGGCAAGTTGGTTGAAGTAGACCTTCCCGAGGAAGTCGTCGCTCGTGAGACTCAGCGTCGAGTGGACGAAATGGTGCGTCGCGGTCAGTCGCAAGGAATGGAGGCTGATGCCATCGAGTCGCAGCAGCAGGAGATTTTTGCAGCAGCTGAAGCACAGGCGAAGGCCGGTGTGAAATCCTCGTTCATTCTGGAGAAGATTGCGGCGGCTGAGAAGATCGAAGCCACCGATGACGAGCTTTTCGCCCAGATCGCCCAACAGGCGCAGCAGGAGGGCACGCCCATTAAAAAGTTTGTTAAGCAGGTGCAGAAAGAAGGCCGTATCGGTTCTCTGAAGCACCAGATTCAAATCGGTAAAGTCATCGACTTCCTCAAAGAAAACGTGGTGATCGAAGAAGTAGAAGCCGATGAAACAGCGGGTGCGTAATGCCTCACAAGCTCGATAGGATAGCGAATGTCCTTGAAGAGAATACCCATGCGAATCAAAGATAATTCAACGAAAACCCTTCGGTCGAGCGTCTCTTTAGTAGGCGCCTGCCGATCGGCGTCCATCATCTTTTCTTAATACTGTTATACTCGAATCCATGTCTGATCTATCTATGCAATCTTCCTCCGAAACTGGTTCCCTTCTTCTTCCACCTCATCTTCGTCACGTCGGCAGCCGCGCTGCTGAAGTTCAAGGGGTGAGCGTTATTGAAAAAGAGGGTGGCAGTCTGATTCAATTCGACCTTCTTTCCCGCCTTCTTAAGGACCGCATCATATTCATTGGTGAGGCAATCAGCGATCCATTGGCGAACTACGTCATCGCTCAGATGCTCTACCTTCAGATGCAGGATCCGTCGAAGGATATCAGTATCTATATCAACTCACCAGGTGGTTCTGTCACCGCTGGTTTGGCCATCTACGATACCATGCAGTTCGTCACTTGTGACGTGAATACCTACTGTATGGGTATGGCGGCAAGTATGGGCTCCGTGCTACTGACTGCGGGAACCAAGGGTAAGCGTTACGCGCTGCCGAACTCCCACATCATGATTCACCAAGTCTCTGGCGGCGCTCAAGGCACCGCGTCAGACGTTGAGCGCACCGTGGAGTTCATGTATTCCTTGAAGAAGCGGCTCAATAAGATCCTCGCCGAACATACAGGGAAGACTGTCGAAGAGATCCAGAACGACTCCGACCGTGATAACTACATGACTGCTGAACAGGGCGCTGCCTACGGCTTGGTCGACCGTGTGCTCGAAAGCCGTAAAGAAATCGCCCCTGACGAGGGTAAAAAATCGAAATAAATCCTGAGCTTGTGCGCTCTTATCGCGCATTGCTTTATCAAATACCCGTCGATGCCGGTGGCAGGCTGGGTGCCCTGTTCTGGGCGACTCAGCGCGCGGCCTTGGCGGATATCAATCCCCCCCAATACCACCTTTTTCGAAAGGAAAACTATTATGGCACGACCATCCAACCTCACCATGTGCAGCTTCTGCGGCAAGAGCCAGTCAGAGGTGCGTAAATTGATCGCCGGTCCCGGCGTTTACATCTGCGATGAGTGCATCGGGGTGTGTAAGTCGATCCTCGATAAGGAGCTGAAGGATGCAGGAAACGTTTTTGATGATCCTGGTTTCCGTTTGCCGGCTCCTGCTGAGATCCACGCCCAACTCGACGAACATGTGATCGGACAGGACGCTCCCAAGCGCGTGTTGTCGGTTGCGGTTCACAATCATTACAAGCGGATTTTTGGTCGCCCGGACTCGCTGATTAACGAGGTCGAGGGCAATGAAGAGTTTGCCGATGTTGAGTTGGAAAAGAGCAACGTGATGCTGCTCGGCTCCACCGGATCGGGTAAAACATTACTCGCGCGCACCTTGGCGCGATCGCTCAATGTTCCTTTCTGTATCGTCGACGCGACGACACTGACTGAGGCTGGTTACGTTGGTGAAGATGTGGAAAACATCATCCTGCGACTTCTTCAATCTGCCGATTACGATGTGAAGAAGGCCGAGCGCGGTATCATCTACGTCGATGAAATTGATAAGATCGGCCGTAAGACACAGAACGTTTCGATCACCCGCGACGTCTCAGGTGAAGGCGTGCAGCAGGCCTTGCTGAAGATTCTCGAAGGCACGCTTTGCAACGTTCCACCGCAGGGTGGTCGTAAGCACCCTCAGCAGGAATACATCCAAGTGAATACGGAGAATATTCTGTTCATCTGCGGTGGTGCCTTTGTCGGACTGGAAGAAATTATTCAAAGTCGCATGGGCCGCAACGTGCTTGGCTTCGGTGCCGAAGAATCCAAGCGTCGCGACAAAATGACCCCTGCCGAGGTGCTCGCCAAAGTGCAGCCGGAAGACCTTCTGCAATTCGGACTGATTCCTGAGTTTATCGGACGTATCCCAATGATCACCGCACTCCATCCCTTGGAGCGCGCCGACTTGGTGCAGATTCTCACCGAGCCAAAGAATGCGATGGTGAAGCAATATCGCAAGCTCCTTGCGATGGAGGGAGTGAACCTCAAAATCACCAAAGACGGATTGGAAGCGTTGGCGGAAGAAGCCATCAAGCGCGGAACCGGTGCGCGTGCGCTGCGTTCAATCCTCGAAAATCTCATGCTCGATGTGATGTATGAGGTGCCGAGCAGCGAGGAAACTGGAACCATCACCATCACTGGCGATGTGGTTCATGGCAAATCAAAGCCAGATTTCGAGAAGAACGTGAAGAAGAGCAAGCGGAAGAAGTCGCCGAAAAGCTCCTCCTCAGACGGCCCCGACAATCCAGACGACGACGATAAAAGCGGCGAGGCGGCTTAAGGGCACCGATGGTTACCTATATTCATAATGTTCAGGTTGTCGGACGGGGTGCCGAGCCAGCGCTAATTATTCGTTTTCCCCGGTGCCCGTCATTAGGCATTGGGCAATAGGCATTAGTCTCGCTATGAACAGAGTATGGCGGCCAATTAATTAATTTCGAGAAGTTGGCGGATCATGGATTTTTTATAAGCACAAAAAACGCCCACCCTTCTTCCGAGGGTGGGCGTTTGTGTGTGTGGATTTCGAGTAAGATTTACTCGGCGTTGTCTGCAGGTTTGTTGCCACGGCGTTCTGGTTTGTTCGGACGGTCTCCGGGACCTTTGCCTTTACCTGGCCCGCGCTGTTGCATGCGGCGTTTGTGCATTGCCTTGAGCGCCTCGGTGAGTTCACCCTCGTCGAGAGCGCCGTCATTGTTTTCGTCGTGCTTCTCGATGAGGCGCTTGGCGATCTCCGCGGCACGGTCACCATTCGGTGGTCCCTGACCATTACCGTTTTGCGGGCCTTTACGATTGCCATTTTGGGCAGACGCGGTTCCGACTGCCAAGGCAGCGACGAGAGGAAGGATAAGAAGTGAGGATTTCATAGTGTTATTTAGCTTAGGTTCTAGCCGGGTTGGTTTAATTTTCCGACTCGCCATATGAAACCCACTCCATCCTGCTGAGTTGCGGTGCCTTGCTATTTTTCTTTTGCTGGGGCAATGAACTGCTCAAATTGTGTGTGCAATCGACGCGGGACGATGACCGTCATCACGGCATCTGTCTCGTCGTAGTCGAGGCTGAGAACTTTTGCTTCCTCGTGGAGTCGCGAGATCACATCGCCACGCATCACAGGAACACGAAGTTCGAGTCGCGAGACCCGGTCGTGTAGCATCATATTGAAGCGCGCGATTAATTCTTCGACGCCCACACGGTTCTTCACGGACATGGCGACCGAGTTGGGGAAATGCGCCTGCAGTGTTTTGAGGTGACCGGGGTCTTCGATCAAATCCGTCTTGTTGAGGACGGAGATCATTTGCTTTTCCTCGGCACCAAGTTCGGTGAGGACTTCGACAGTGGTCTTGCCGTGCTTTATCGCTTCATGACTTGAAGCGTCGATGACGTGGATCAAAAAGTCGGCAAGCACCGCCTCTTCGAGTGTCGCTTTGAACGCCTCGACGAGCTTGTGGGGAAGATTGCGGACGAACCCTACGGTATCGGTGAGGAGTAAATTCTGCCCGTCCGGGAGTTCGATTTTTCGGGTGGTGGTGTCGAGTGTGGCGAAGAGCTTGTTTTCCGCGAGCACATCGCTGCCGGTCATCAGGTTGAGCAGCGAGGATTTGCCGGCGTTGGTGTAGCCAACGATGGCAGCCGTTGGGATTGGCGTTTTCATCCGTTCCTTGCGCTGGGTGTTGCGGACCTTGCGGACGTCGTCGAGTTCAGATTTGAGTTTGGAAATGCGTTCGCGGGCGAGTCGCTTATCCACTTCGATCTGCTTTTCACCTTCACCACGCGCCGCGCCTGCGCCGCCTTTGCCTCCGCCGGACCCGCCGCCCTGACGGTCGAGGTGTGCCCACATCCGCGCCATCCGAGGGAGGGCGTATTGCATGCGCGCGAGTTGCACCTGGAGTGTTGCCTCTTTGGTTTGCGCACGTTTCGCGAAAATATCGAGAATCACCTCCTGGCGGTCGATCACGGCGAGCTGGCTCTCATCCTCCCATGCGCGTTGCTGGGCGGGCGAGAGTTCGTTGTCGAAAATGATGCAGTCGCAGTCGAGTGCTGTGGCGTGTGTCATTAGCTCCGCCGCTTTTCCGGATCCCATGAGGTAGCGCGCGGTATGTTTTGGCACATGAACGAACACGGCATCGACGATGCCAATGCCCAGGGTATCGACCAACTCCTTGAGTTCCTCCAGCAGGCTGTGGCCCTCTTCTTCCTCACGCCGGTCACGGCAGACGTGAAGGAGCAAGGCGCGCTCCACCATTTGCGGACGACTCCGTATCTCAAACATATCAGACATGGTCTATACTAGACCAAGTTTGCTAGTTTTCAGTGTTCAGTTTTCAGCGAGCATTATGAGGAGTGAGGAACTGGCCATTCGTAGCTTGTCACGGGAAACGCGGGCTTTTCCCAATCTGGGCGATCAATATATGCCGCACTTGCAAAGAACTGGTAAAGAGCGATGCGTTGATGGACGGTCAAATCCATTGGCGATTCGGTGCCTGCTGTTCTTCGACGAAGTTCGTGTAGCAATTCCTCAGCATATGCATCTCGAGTCTCTTCAAAAATGGCTCTACGTTTTCCAACGTAATAACCGCACAGATTCACACCGAGCGCGAACGATGCTCGCAACTACATCGAACTCCGAAGTCGTCGAATTCATTACCTCGGCTGCCTTATCTACCTTCATCGCTAATTTTTTCATCCGCTCAATAGCCATCGTTGGATTCAATTCTACCTCGCGGAAGAACGCTAGCCAGTGCGATGCATACAAACGACCTGCATTACGCTCACCGCCAATTTTCATGGCCAAGTGCTGCGATAGCTCAGGATAAGCGGATGTGCTCACCAAATCATAGAGCGGTGCTAGTTGGATATTCCCACCTATATAAAGGAGTGAAAAGTTTTTCCCATGTGCGTCGTTGTTTCCAATCAAGTAGTTAAACACCACCGCATCAAACAACTTCAGCACATCAAGCACAGGCACGGAGCAAACTCGCTTGACCAACTCAAAGCACTTTTTCAACCCTGGTCCACCTTCCTCTTGATACTTAAATTCCGGTGGAATACCCAGCGCCTGACAAAAATCCTCTTGGTGAAATCTTGTCCATCCACCGTGACCATCAGATTCGCGGTCGTAGCGTTCTATCTGTAAAAAATTAATCACCCCCGTCTTTTGCCTCTCCACGGCAGCCACATCCAGCCTTACCGCACCAGCGAGAGTCATGCAGAAAAACTCATTCTTTACCAATCCTTCGAACCGCTCACTTTCTGGCTTGAGGATATGCGTGCTCGCTGCGCCGTCCAGGGGGAGAAAATAGCTTCCGTTCCGTATCATCAATGCCGCCTTTCCCTGCGCTCCAGCCAGTGAAAGACGAACTCTTTCCTCACCCGTTAAAAGTGGCGATACTGGAAGCCCTCGAAGCTTCTCCTCCAAATCAAATTTGCTAATTTCGCGATAGCTCGATTTCTCAAACGGTGGGTTCTGTCCCGGAGGCAACAAACTAACGGCACCCGCACATTCGGCACCGATTTTCTCCAAAATCGCGTAATCATTGCGTTCACTGACGCCAAACTTACTCGCCACCGCCGTTCGACTTCCTTCCTCCGGAAGAACGCCTGCGAAATAAGGGCGACATTCTTTCGCCTTAAACCTCTCGCTTTGCAGTGGTAGTGAAATCGAAAGAGGCGCAGCGTGATCAGAATTCAGCCAAGCTTCATCATAGCTAAACCACATTGCGCCAGAACTGTCTTGCTTCAACACGCCGACCTTCGATTCACCAAAAAACACATTGAGAAATTTTGCCATTTCTTACGCCTTTGTGATTTGTTTTTGCCCAAGAATATCAAAGCCTAGTCCTTCCAACACACGCAATGCCTTGCCAAGCTCGCAACTATCCTTCCCATTCTCCAAATCACTGATGAACCGACGTCCCGTGCCAGCCACCATCGCCAAATCCGATTGATTGAGATTTAGCTTCTTTCTTTGTTTCTGGACTAAGCGTCCTAATTCTCTTGTATCCATGAGTATTCCTTAATACCTGTTCCCGTTCAGGAGCAATAAAGGAGATTGTCAATCTAGTCAAGATGTTTGTTCCCGTTCGGGAGCGTAACCGGTTTTCGTTCCTCTTTGCCTCCGGATGTTACTGGGCGGGAACATTAAATCTTGCGTGCCAAATCAAGGCGAAGGTATCACCTTCGTGAATTGTCGAGACGATCCAATTCTGTTCAAGGCCAATCAATTTCTGCGCCAGAATTTTCAATCGAGAAGGAGTTCCCTGTAATTGATAACCAACGGGTTACATTGATCATTGGCTACTATGTGTCTGACATTTGTTTCTATGTGTCTGACATCTGTTTCTAAACGGAGAACGAGGTGAGTTTTTGGAACATAAAGGTGAGGCGTTTTGGATGTTGACGGTGCCGGCAATGATAGCTCGCCTAGTGTGAAGGAGTGAGTTTGCTAGTGTTCAGTGTTTGAATTGTGTAATGCTGGTAGGTGATGATTAATCCTCCCGACTAACTTGAAGCTTACTCCACTTTCCGCACTCCAGCGCAGTCCGGGTTCTAGTGCGAGAAAGGAAAAATAGGAACCACAGCCGGAGCAGAGCGGAGATAGACGAAGTCAAATTTCAGGACATACACGGATAATCAGTGAGTTACATTGACTAGGCGACTAACCCTCTGGGCTACTGTATGTCTGAGATTTGTTTCTCTATGCTGATATAATTTTCTCCTTCAGAGAGAAAATAGTCGAATGATGGACAAGAAAAAACCTTCAGGCGGTTTAGAGTCAGAAGGTTCATTCTGTAAATCTATGCGGTACGGCGGCGTCTGGCGAGGAGGCCGGTGGCGCCGAGTGCTAGAAGAGCGATGCTGGATGGCTCTGGGACTGCTGAGACTGCAGCAGCATCGATCATGGCTTTGCCTTGAGAGATGCTTAGCGCGGGGCCACCCACACCGCTGAGGTCTTGCGGGTTTGGCTGTGCATTTGTAGTCGCGATTGCAATCAAGTATCCGCCGCCTGCGCCATCAAAATAAAATTGACCCACAGATTCAAATATAGAGGTTCCGTCAAACGATATCATAGCATAGTTCTCAGAACCTAGTTGGGCCCCATGATTAAACCCACCCACGTCGGAATAAACACCCGAGCTATCAAGAATACTACCAAGTGGGAGGTCAGTACCTCGCGTAAAATTTTTGCCGCCCGAGAAATTAAACCTACTACCACTAGAGCTTAGCACGTCTACAGCATGATAATAAGAACCAGTATAAATAGGCGAGATATTAATTCCAACGGGATCAGCATTTCCTGTGTCATTAGCACTGTTTACCCCGTAAAACGTTACTGCGGCATTAGCTACTGAAGTAGCACAACCTGCCCCAGCGGTCACGGCAAGGTAGGTGGCCAGTTTGTTCTGTCTTAATCTTGTTTTCATTTTTATTTATTTTTGTTGTTGTGACTCCTGCTCGCGGACATCGCGACCAGTGAGAGTAGTGAGAGTAGAGGCTTGGCTAGGAAGTGGCTTGGTTTGTCTTCTGTGCCTCCACAGCGGATGGCTGTGTTTGCGGTCTGTTGTTGGTTTTCTGAATCTGATCTGAAGGTGAATTTCTCTGGGAAGTCAATAGGGCAGTTTGTGAAGGAGTGATTACGGAGGCTTGCCGCGATGAGGTGGGACTTATTTTTCCACTCTGGGTGGGAGGCTTCTATGTGAATATGGAGCTCATTCTTGCCGCGCTGAGTTACGAGGAATGCTCCGATGATTTCTTGATCATCAAGGAGGATGCAGGAGTAGTTCTCCTCAAAGTGCTCCTTATTGGAGCTGTCCCAGTATTGCTTAAACTGCTGAGGGGGCATGAGTGAGTGTGGAGCAACGAAGGCGTAGATCTCTTCGGCGTTATGTCCGCGGATTGATTCTATCTGCCAGGTGATGGGGATAAGAGAATTAAGTCGGCTATAGATGCGCTGAGCACGTGCCTTCATACTGTCACCTGGGACGGTGAAGTGGCGGTCTGTCTGGGCGATAGTGTAGCCTTTCTCAGTGAGCATGGTGTAGCGTGGGTGGTCGCTGGGAAGGGCGGCTTGGTAACGGAGGTGGGTGGCTCCGATGTCTACTGCGGTGGTCTCAAGCTCGGTTAGAGCCTGTTCTAGTAATGTTTCTGAGTGGGCAGTATTTCCTGCAAAGAAGAAGTTGAATTCAACGGTGATTTCTTGAGGAGGGTTATTCTCACTTTTAGTCTTTGGTCTTGGGGTGCCTGGTCTGCGCCAGTAGGAGAAGGCGGCGATGATGCGTTCTACTGGCTGTTCTAGCACGGCGACGAGGAACTGTGCGTTGTCTGGTATGGCGGCTCCCTGCCCGAGTGTGCGTGCACGGGCAAGCTCGTCTGGATAGGCAGGTCTGATGATGGGTGTGGTGTTGATAGCGGCGAGGATTTAAGAGTTCTTAGTAGAGGCGGACTTATTGCGGTGGAGGTCTGGGTTGATTGCCTCGGCTAGCTTGTCTGGCAGAGGGGCGGTCTCTCCTAAGAATTCCTTCAGGGCGGGGAGCTGGGTGTCTGGGTTAGCGACTAGCTCTGGGTAGTCTATCTCGATGAGGTCAATATTCTGCCGCTGGCGGAGCTGTGCGATGGTCTGCTCGTAGTGGGTCTGCTGGGTTTGGATAAGGTGCTCTTTTTCACTACGTGGCTTCTGCCCCTGACGGGAAAGCATGGTCCACTGGGAATCTACGATCTGTCCAACGGGGCGCTTCATGAAGATGATGCGGTAGCGGTGCCGGGGCGGTAGTGCGGAGAGTAGTGCGGAGATGACTTTGATGGATTTGCCCTCTGCCTGCTCAATGAGGCGAGGGTTCTTGCGCAGTTTCTTGATGTCTTCCCACTCGAAGTATCCCTGTAGATTATCATCATCTGCGGGGCGTTTACCATCGGTCATGGGTGCTATCCCTGCTGCTGTGAGCATCTGCATCATGAGTGAGGTGCCGGAGCGCGGGAGACCGGAGACGATAAGGTATACGCCAGGCTTGATGGAGGCGTCTTCTGCGGCTTTTCTGGCTGCCTCTTCCGCTGCTTTTTGACGTTTCTCCTGGCGTAGTGCGTGGCGTTCCTTGGCACGGGCGGCGATGCCAGTGCGGAGTGACTGAAGGTGTTTATTTTCCGCTACACGTTGTTCTGCTTTGAGTCGGATGGCATTGCCCTCGCAAGCTCGGGCCTTGTCTTCATCCTTGAGCTGGCGGTAAACGCTGATGAGTGCTTGGGTGGCGTTTGCGTTATCTGGATTGAGGCGGAGGCTGTTACGTAGGGCGTGCTCGGCTTCGGGTAGCTGGTTCAGCTGGAGTAGTGACTGTCCTAGCACGGTGTGAGCACGCGGGTCGCCGTATTGGAGCTCGATGGCTTCCAGGGCGAGGGCGGTAGCGGCTTGTGGGTCTTTATCATGGAGCAGGGCGGTGCGGGCGAGGGTGAGGCGGGCTTGGTAGCTGTCTGGGTCTAAACGTAGTAGGGTCTGGGCGCTCTGGCGGGCATCATCCCACTGGGAGAGTGCGATGCTACAACGGCAGAGTAGCTCGAGTGTCTGAGGGTGCTCGGGTGCTTGCTCGCGGACTTTATCCAGCTGATCCATGGCGGCTTGGTGATCTCCCTGCTGGAGCTTGATCTGTCCCTGTAGTAGATGAGCGGCGAGGGTGTTTCCTAATGATTCTAAGCAGATAGCGAGTGTTTCCTCTGCTTCCTCAGCGAGGCCGAGGTTGAGCTGGGTGCGGGCGAGTAGTTGGGAGTAGTCTGTGCGCTCAGGGTAGGCGGTGAAGCAGTCTTCTAGGAGCGGCAGGGCTTCTGCGTATTTGCCAGTGTAGAGGCAGGCACGGGCGAGGTTCCATTTATTTTCCCGGTTGGTCTCATCGGCAGCTTCGGTGGGGTCGTCTGAGACTTCATCGATGTAGCCTAGGGCGACGAACTGCTCTAGTAGTGCCTGACTCTCCTCAGCGGTGAGGGAGCCACGTGACTGCTTTTGGCCATCGGCGCTTTCCCATGTAGGGATGGTGGCTATTGGGCGATCATTGGTAAAAATTTCCTTGATGACGCGGCCTTCCATATCGTCTCCGATAGGCTGGTCAAAGGCGTGGAGGATGGTGGGGGCGATGTCGAGTAAGCGCGCTCCGTAGATGGGCTCCTTTGTGGCTTTGATGCCGGGGCCTTTGGCAAGTAGAACGCCTTGATTTCTGTGCCAGACGGTGATGCCTGCTGGGACACGTGGGGTGAAGGTGGGGCGGAGGTGGTCTGCGTGGAAGCCGTGGTCAGAGACGAGGATGACGGTGGTGTCTGGTCCTGCGAGGTGGAGGAGGCGCTGGAGCATCATGTCGTGTGCACGGTAGGTGCTTTTGACTACGTGCTGGTAGACCTCGAAGTCTTCATCGGTGATACCGTCCATCTGAGGTGGATGGTAGTGCATGAAGTGGTGGCTGATCTCATCAATGGCGCGGTAGTAGATGGCCATGAAGTTCCAGTCTGGATCTGTCTCCATGAGATGGGTGGCGGCGGAGTGCACGGAGTATGCTTCACCGAGGTGCTGGCGGAGGTTGTTGACGCGGTGATCTCTGGACTGGTCAATCTTATACCCTGCGGGGAGAAAGGGCTGGAGGATGTCTCCATCGATCTCGTGGGGGGAAACGCGAAGCTCGTTCATGGTTTTCGCGAGGTCTTCTGGCCAGTAGGTGCCGGGCATGGGTTCTGGCCAGTCAGTTGGGTCTTGGTCGTGCTGGGCGCCTTTGAGATGGCCGAACATGTTGGAGACCATTTTTCCATCGAGGTTCTGCTCCCCCTGAGTGGCGAACCATGAAACGATGTGGCTACGGAGTTCTTTTTCGCCGAGCATTTTCCAGAGGGTTTTGCACTGACGAGACGCAGCAGACACGGGGACGACCTGACCTGAAATGGGGTCAACTTCTGTGAAGCCTTGAACTCCGTGGTGGTATGCCATTTTCCCCGTGGCTATGGATGTCCATAGCATGGGGGAGAGCTGAGGCTCAAGGGTGGCTAGATTTCCATGAATGCCGCCATCCATGAGTGAGCGGATGCCATCCATTCCACCTTCTTCGAGGAGGGAGTTGATGATTTTCCAGTCGGCGGAGTCCCAGCCGATGAGGAGGACTTTTTTCTTGGTGTAGGAAGCAGCTGGTGTTACCGGCTTATGATCTGTCGTCAAAGTATGAATAGTGCTTTGTTAGTTAAAAATCTTGGAAGGATGTGTGAAGCGACTTGTTAGATTTTTAAGAAAAAGTAAGTTGTAAACTACAATATACATTGCGAATTCTAGGAATTAAGTAGCTATAAGAGTTGCTTGGCAAGGCTTATCGACTGCTAGCGTAAACTTCCCTTGGAATTTGGCAGGAAGTAATGAGAGGGTTTAGGATGGTCGCCAAACGGAACTTTGGTCATACTGTCTGGAATAATCCCCTACAAGCTTCCGTTGCTGATTGAACCAAGTGAGATTAGGTTCGTCATTGGGGGGCTGTTCCTTGATAGCTTGCCAGTGTGGCTCGATGGGTTCCATGATGACGATGTCGAGGGGCGGCGGCGGTGGAAAGACTGCAGGTTGATCATTTAAAAGCAGAGCAAAGACACTCATCAGTAATCACGTGCACGTGGTGATGCCGGTGGATCCTGAGAAGGTGACGACGTGAAGTGATCACGAGTTGGTGATGATCGAATGTGGGCTCCCTCGGCCGTTTGAGAGGTTTGCCTGGTTCTTTAATCCTAACAAATAATCGCTCAAAACATCGTCATTACCGTCTGTCAGTATTGGATGGCAATCCTGACTACTCGCGGCAGTCTAAGGTTTGAAGGTTCTGGTTGGATTTTCCAGTTGCATCGGGCAGAACCTTGGGTAATTGTCCCGCCCCTCTTTCTGTCGCTAATTTACCGGAGCTCCATGGGCGTTTGCAGTTGCAAGCAAGCATGGAAAAGAGATCAAGCGACGGGCCCCGGATCCAACAACTCTCTTCCTGATTTAAGGGGAGAACCAAGCAAAATGATTAACGAACTGATTACCCAACTGGTGGAAGCCGGTGTCCATTACGGTCACCAGAGCAAAAAATGGCACCCGAAGATGAAGCCGTATCTCATGGAGAAGCGCGGTGGAATTCATATTATCAATGTCGAAGAGACCGTCAAGTGCCTCGACAAAGCAGCGGAGTTCCTCGGTGGACTTGCTTCGAAGAACAAGAAAATCCTTTTCGTCGGGTGCAAGCGCCAGGCACAGGAGTCGGTTCGTGAAGCAGCAGATGCCTGCAACCAATTTTACGTCAATCACCGTTGGCTCGGTGGGATGCTTACCAACTACGAGACCATCAAGCGTTCGATCAAGCGTCTGAACGACCTCGAGAATATTGAGAAGTCACCGGACTTCAAGTCGATGTCCAAGAAGGAGCTTGCTGCACTTGGTCGTGAGCGTGACAAGCTGACCAGCAACCTCGAAGGCATCCGCAACATGGGTGGTCTTCCTGATGCTGTGGTGGTTGTCGACTCCGCTCGTGAGACCATCGCCGTCGCTGAAGCCATGCGCTTGAAGATCCCAGTGGTTGCTATCGTCGACTCCAACGCAGATCCAGGCAAGATTACTTATCCGATTCCAGGTAACGACGATGCCATCCGTTCGATCCGTGTTCTGTTGCAGAACTTGGCTGATCAGATCATCGCGAACACCAATAAAAAGGAAGCGGCTAGCGCTTAAGTTTGCGGGATCGATTGATCCTCAAAAACTCTGCCGGGCGGAAGCAATCCTTTTGCTCGGCTCTTTCTCGGGGTGCGTGTGAGCTAGCTGGATCAGTTATCTCAAATCGACGAAAACGTTGCATGCATCTCTCTGGGATTTCCGAGAGCGATATCTAACGGGTTCGCTCTCTATATTCCACCCCTATTCTACTCATTCCAACTGACCACTAATTATGGCTATTACAGCATCTCAAGTTAAAGAACTTCGCGAGAAAACAAACGCAGGCATGATGGACTGCAAAAAAGCACTCGTCGAAACAGACGGTGACATGGACGCCGCCGAAGAACTCCTCCGCAAGAAGGGCATCGCCAAGGCAGGTAAGAAAGTCGACCGCGTCGCTTCCGAAGGACTTGTTGGCGCTGCCATTTCCGCAGACGGTAAAACTGGCGTGCTCGTCGAAGTAGGTTGCGAAACTGATTTCGTCGCCAAGAACGACAATTTCCGCTCGTTCGCTGATGAAGTCACCAAGCTTGCTTTGGATAGCGATGACGCGGACGGCAACGTCGAGTCATTCCTCGCTACCCAGCACCCGAATGGCGACAGCCTCGCCGATGTGGTGAAGGCGAAGATCACCGAACTCGGTGAGAACATCCTTATCAAGCGAGTCGCTCGTTTCCAGACCGGTGAAAACGGTTTGCTTGCGTCTTACATTCATATGGCGGGCCGCGTGGGCGTACTTGTTGAGCTTCAGGCGGATGCCGTTGTTGTGCTTGATCACGACGATGTGAAGAGCGCAGCCAAGGACATCACACTCCATGTTGCAGCAGCGAGCCCACAGGGTCTCAGCCGTGATGACGTGGACGCTGAGTTGGTTGAGAAAGAGCGTGCGATCCTCGCCGACTCCGACGACGTAAAGTCGAAGCCTGAGCAGATTCAGGGCAAGATCGTTGATGGCAAGATGAGCAAGTTCTACTCGCAGATCTGCTTGCTCGAGCAAGCTTTCGTTAAGGATCCTGACACCACCGTTGGTAAGTTGGTCGAAGCCACTGGCAAGTCAGCAGGCGGAGAGCTCAAGGTCTCTCGTTTCATTCGTTTCGCCGTTGGCGAAGCGTAAAGCGCATTATGGTCAATGGGCATTGGTAATGTCTCGAACGATTTTTAGACGTCCGGCAGGGTTTAGGCTCTGTCGGGCGTTTTTATTTTCTGTATGCTTGACGAAATTTCCCTCTGCCTCTTCGTGCGTGGTGTCGGCTTCTAGCCGACGCATTTCCGGCTGCGCCGCTGTGCTAGATCGCGAAGCCTTGATATTAGACCACGCCACATTCCATGATTTCAATATAACTGTCGAAATAATATCAGTCAGTGAACCGATGGACGGTGGGAAAACTCACCGGCGTAGTTTGCTCAAGCGCCTCATCTATGGCACTATAGAGCGCACAGATCCCCTGAGTTTATACCACTATGATGAAGCCGCCCGCTACTGCTGAAGATGCCGCTGGTATCCTTTCCATTGTGATGCCCGCCTACAACGAGGAGCGGACCATCGCTGAAGTTGTGGACGCTGTTCTTCAACGCGATGAAGTGGGTGAACTGGTGATTGTTGACGATTTCTCGAGTGATCAGACGTGGAAGACGATCGAAGATCTCGCGGCCAAGGAGAAGCGGATTCGCGTTTTTCGCCATGATGTCAACCAGGGCAAAGGTGCCGCACTTCGCACGGGGATTTCTCATTGTGCGATGCCCTACGTGCTGATTCAAGATGCTGACATGGAGTATTGGCCCGGCGACTATGCAGCCTTGGTTCGTCCGCTTTTGGACAATGGTGCCGACGTGGTCTATGGCTCGCGTTTCATGACGGGAAATGCCCACTGTGCATTGGCATTCTGGCATTCGATGGGAAACAAGGTGCTCACAGTGCTGTCGAATATGTTCAGTAATGTGCACCTCACCGATATGGAGACCTGTTACAAGGCGTTCCGTCGTGAGATCATCCAAAATCTGGAGATTTGCGAAAACCGTTTCGGCTTCGAGCCCGAGATCACCGCGAAGGTGGCGGCGATGCAATGTCGTATCTACGAGGTGGGGATTTCCTACCAGGGGCGCGGATACGATGAAGGGAAGCACATTGGATGGAAGGATGGTGTGCGTGCAATTTATTGCATCATGAAATATAACCTCTGGGAACGCCGTCCGCTGAAAATGCCCGAGCGCATCCAGCAGGCCGACAACTCCAGCGATAAGGCGACATCCTAAGCTCTCGTTCTGATCGCAAGCAAGGTCTCTATTGCTGTTTGAGCAGGTCGGACCGTTCCACTTTTGGGAGTGTGCATGGCCCGGTTCGTTCGTAAACGATGACGGTTTCTTCACCGGCATCTTTTGCCCATCCGGGCTGTTCACCGTAGCTTGTCAGGCGCGTCCATCCCGACCCTTCAGGCTCCAATTCATCCTTCAGGAAGTAGGTGACATCCGCGTATTTGTAGTCCCAGACAATAATGGTTCCCATCGCTTGCTCGCGGGGGTCGGTGTAGTGCAGGGTATCGTATCCTTCTTGCTTCCAAAGTTCATCTTCGTATTCCACATAGATATTCGCGCACAGCACGATGGGTGCGGATGAACGGTTTTCACCAATCCATGCCATCGCGGCGTCGAGATCGTCCTTCATCGTGTCGCGGACAAATGGGCGGGTGCTGACGAGTGGTGGAAGAATCACGGCGAGCAGAATTCCCGCGCAGGCGCTACGCCAGACAGTGGGGTGTTCGTGTGCCATGGCGCGCAGCGATTGCACACCGTAGAGCGCTGCAATGCCGAATCCCGGAGCCATGGGCATCAAAAATTGATAATATCCCCCCGAAGCGAACAAACCACGCCAGTAGATGATGGTGTGCATCAGCCAGTAGAGTGGGTAGATCACCAGCGGCCAGGTGAATTTCCAATCGCGGACCAGGCGAGGCAGACCAAGGAAGGAAAGCAACACGACCATCGGACCGGTGAACCAAAGTGTGGGGAGGACAAAGTGGAACAGTGAGCCGCTTCCGTAGATCACCGTTGGTTTGGGTTCAAAGAAGATAGCGAGTGGAACTTCACCAATCGCTATTGCTGAGATGATGTTGTAGATGGCAATGGGTGCCACGACTCCGAGGATACCCTTCCAGCGGCCTTGAACGGCGAACCACACAAAGAACATGAGGCTGAAGGCGAGACCCTCATGACGGATCAGTGAGAGGTAGCCCCAGCAAAATCCGGAGGCAATATCATGGCCGCGAGTGAGCCAATAGATGGCGAGGATGGCGACAAGTGCGAAGGGCGTTTGGGTAAGCACCGCGCCGGAAAGGCTGAGATACCAGGGCTCGAACCAGATAAACAGTGGCAGCAGCCAGAGGTGCTTGAGATTGTAGGATGCGGCGAGTTTGGTGGCGATCCATACCACGCCGCCCGCCATGATTAAGGTGACGACGCGAACGGCTTCGAGGCATCCACGCGAAGAAGAAGTGGATGAAATTCCGTCCCGGGCGTGTCCAATTGTCGAAGAGTCGCTCGGGTTGTGTCCATGCTTGATGCGAGCGCAGGTAGTGGGAGATTTCATCGTCGAGGCTGTACCCCGTGGATGCCAATGAGATCCACAGAGCGAATCCGAAGCCGGAGATAAAAAGGATCCAGTACGCCATCCACTCGTTCTTGGACATCGACGGTTTTGGTGACGCCGTAGGTCGAGGCACCGGAGCGATCGTATTTGTGAGGAACTTATAGGCAGCGAGCATGAGTTGTTAACAAAGCACGGATTACTGGGAAGTTCACCGCTGAGTGAAATATTTATTGGGAGGTTTTTATGGAGAGCCACGCTTCCAGCTGGCTGGGTGAGGTCTAGGTTGTTCGTTAACCACCCAAGCCACCTAGAAGGATGGCTCTCCATAGTCTATAAAACACGGAGGAATGTGTTTCACGCGTCTGTGACTATGGGCGGAGATGAATACGCTTCGCGCTTTCCATGGGAGGGACGCTTTTCAAGTGTCCGTGATTTTGTGAGGCGTGGATTAGCGGGCGAGGTCGGGAATAGCGTGTGGTCGCGTATAAAGGGCTGCGCCCACGCGATCTGATGAACGCTGAAGGAAAGCCACGGACGGCGTGGAAGCCATCCCTCCCGGGTGGTCAGTGAGTGGTCCGGGCAAAAAAATGCCGCACTTGGGGGGTGCGGCTGTCGACAGAAAAAATCGGGGAGACAGGATTCGAACCTGCGACCCTCTGGTCCCAAACCAGATGCGCTACCAGGCTGCGCTACTCCCCGTTCTGTCGCTCGTAAGCGAGAGGGGATATTGCATCATGCTTGGATTGGATGCAAATGGAAATTACGCGAGAATTACGGTATTTCTGCTGGATCCAGGAGTTTGTTTACATGACTGCGGTCATCCCGCTATTCGACGCTCAGTTCTAACTGATATAGAAGCAAAATCATTCTTCAGTTTCGCGATCCTCCTTTTTGAACCATTGCTCGTAAACCCTAGCTCGAGCGAGAACATCTGCCTTTGGCGCATCTCCAGAGTAATCAACGCAACATTTCACATAGGGTGCGCCGTCGGAAAAAATATTGACTGCAAATATTGCAACAACCTCCCATGTGCCCACATCATCTTTGGTCTTCTTACGCCACAAAATATAGGAACCTAGAGACGGGTTTTCAAGAAGACCGAATCGAGCAATCAATTTACTTTTCATCTCCGAGGTATCGACAACGGAAACCTCATTATCTTTAAGTATGCGAAAGAATTCCGGGATGCTGACAGTGTTTGCTCTGTCCCCATACATTAAAGCTCGATACCCCTGAACGTTAGAAGCCAAGCAGGTTGAAGATGTGTGTATTAACGTGCCGAACAGGACTAATGCGAAACAATTTTTGAGTAACGAGAAACGATAGGGGTTCGTCATTTTGAGAAATTAACACACGTGTTCAATATCTCAATCAGTAGAGACAAAAAAAGCCACTCGGCGGAACCGAGTGGCTGTTAAATTTGGTATCTCGTGATGAAAGTTAGTTGGCGGCTACTGCCTCAACAACTGGAGCATCGACATTGATGCGGCGACCGTTCTGGTCGAAGCGCACCACGCCGTCGGTGAGGGCGAAAAGTGTGTAGTCTCTTCCGCATCCGACGTTCTTACCTGGCTTCCATTTGGTGCCAGTTTGACGGATGAGAATGTTTCCTGCGATAACGCGCTCGCTACCGAATTTCTTCACGCCGCGGCGTTTGCTGTTTGAGTCGCGGCCGTTCTTGACGGAACCTTGTCCTTTTTTATGTGCCATGGAATCAGTCTGGGTAAATGATGAAAATCAGCGAAGCAGTTTAGGCCGAGATGGTCTTGATCTGCAAGCGGGTGAGTTGGCGGCGATGGCCTTTGGTTTTGTGATAACCTTTACGGCGCTTGAATTTGAAGGCGATGACCTTCTTCGCGCGGTGTTGGTCGATAACTTCTGCGGTTACGGTAGCGCCTTCCACGAGTGGAGCGCCTGCTTTACCGCCAGCGAAAAGCACTTGATCGAATGATGCTTCAGCACCGACTTCGAGATTAAGCTTCTCGACGTCGATTTTGTCGCCTTCTGAAACGCGGTATTGCTTGCCGCCGGTCTTGAAAATTGCGTATGCCATGATGGTTCCTCCGTTAGTAGGTGGGCGCGAAACCTTCCACACGCTCTGACCATCGGCAAGAGGAAATTTACACGGTATTAGGGTATTTTTAGAATTTTCGCCTTTCCTGCGAAAATTTGGTCGCTCAGACGGATGATTTCCCGGTTTTCATGGCTCGGGTCGGCAGGATGCCGACTTCACGGAGCTGGGTTAATTCAGCTTGCTGACAGCTTCATTGTCGATTGACCTTGGGGTGTCCCCGCCTAGGCTATCCGTGCATGAAAATTTTGATCACAGGTGGAGCCGGGTTTATCGGATCGCACAGCGCGAAGCGCTTTGGCGAGATGGGGCATGAGATTGTCGTTCTCGATGATTTCAATGATTACTATGATCCGGAGATCAAACGTCAGAACATTGCGGAGCGCGTTCCGGCGGGGTCTGTGGTGATCGAAGGCGACATCCGCAATAAGGACGATGTGCGCCGCGCATTCGATGAGGGTATTGACGCGGTGATTCACTTGGCAGCTCGTGCTGGTGTTCGCCCATCTCTGGAAGACCCTGAGCTTTATCTTTCGACGAATATTAATGGAACGTTTAACGTGATGGACGAGGCACGTCAGCGGGGTGTGAAAAAGGTGCTCTTTGCTTCGAGCTCGTCGGTATATGGTTTGAACGATAAAGTGCCCTTCGCTGAGGACGACTTGCTTCAGAAAACAATCTCACCTTATGCGATGACGAAGTTGGCAGGTGAGCACATCTGCTCAAATTTCAGCCATCTTCACGGGATGCAGATTGTCTGTTTGCGCTTTTTTACGGTGTATGGCCCCGGGCAGCGTCCAGATTTGGCGATCCATAAGTTCAGTCAGAAAATCTGGGACGGTAAGCCGATTGACCAATACGGAGACGGCAGCACGGAGCGCGATTACACTTACGTGGATGACATCGTCGACGGTATCGTGGCGTCGTTCAATTACGATAAGAAGCAGTTTGATATCTTTAACCTTGGTGAGTCGCAGACGACGAAACTTCACGAATTGATCTCGGGGATTGAGGACGCGATCGGCAAGAAGGCGATCATCAATTTGATGCCGGAACAGCCAGGCGACGTGCCTCGCACTTTTGCGGATATTTCGAAGTCGAAGGAGCTTCTCGGCTATAATCCGCAAACCAAAATCCGCGAGGGCTTGCCGAAATTTGCCGAGTGGTTCATTGCACGACAGAAGTGAGTATTTTTAAAGGGGCGCTGAGGTTCAAGGAACCAGGCGTTCGTGAAAGCCGGACCGGGCACCTCCGTTGCCCGAGTGTTGATGGAAAATATGAGCGATTAGCTTGGGCAACAGGGGTGCCCGGGGCGTATGTAACTCTGACCATTACTTAGCGTTTTATGACTCCTTCATTTCCTCATAGTGCCGTTGAACTGCTTCAGCGGCTAGTTCGTATCCCTAGCGTGAACCCTGAGGGGGCCACCGAAAAGGAGCATGAGTTCTGTGGTGAGCAGAAGATTGCACGAGATGTCGCTGCTATTTTGCGTGAGCTGGGTGCCGAAGTTCACTTCGATGATGTGCTCGAGGGGCGTCCGAATGTGATCGGGCGATTCCCTTGCTCGACGGACGAGCCCAAAGTGCGCCTGCTACTGGCACCGCATTTGGACACGGTAGGGATTTCGGGAATGACCATCGATCCTTTTGGTGGTGAGCTGCGCGATGGGAAGGTTTGGGGGAGGGGTGCCTCGGATACCAAGGGGACTGCCGCTGCGATGTTGTGGTGCCTTCACGAAATGTCCGATGAGTTGGCGCAGTTGCCGATTGAGGTGACCTTTGTCGGCTTGATGGGCGAAGAAACCGGTCAGCCTGGATCGATTGATTTTGGCGCGCGATATGGTGATCGCTATGACTTCGCAATTGTCGGCGAACCGACCGATTGCCAATTCGTCAATGCGCACAAAGGATGTGTTTGGGTGGAAGTGGCGATGCACGGACAGGCGGCACATGCATCGACGCCGGAGAAAGGAGACAGCGCGCTACTGAGCCTTGCGGAGCTTTCGCTCGCGGTAGTGAAGGATTTTCAAGCTGAGCTCAAGGACAAGTATACCCACCCGCTACTCGGATCACCGACGGTGAACGTCGGTCAGTTTTCTTCAGGGACGCGACCAAATATTGTGCCGGATCGTGCGCGTGCTGTGTTTGATTTCCGCATCACTCCGGCGCTCTTCGACGCTGACCCCGTGAAGTTACTGAAGCGGTTTATTGAGTCGCGTAGTGACAAGCGCTTCCATCTTTACGAGATTTGCAAATGCGCGGCGATGCTCACCGAGCCGGATAACCCGATTCTCGGAGCCCTGCAGCGAGGGACTGGTGGGGAACTGGTTACGGCTCCGTGGTTTTGCGATGGCGCGCATCTCGGTATGGCGGGAATTCCCTCGGTAGCGGCGGGTCCGGGATCGATTGCCCAAGCCCACACCGCAGACGAGTTTCTCGCCATTGATGATCTTGAAGCTGGTGTGCAGTTTTATCGCAAGTGTATAGAGGCGGTGGCGGCAATATAATGCCATTTTTACAGTGATCAGCGACAAACGCAAAGAGGCAGAGTGGATGTACCACTCTGCCTCTTTGTTTAAAAATACCAGGTGAGCAATTATTTGCGTGGCTTGGTAAGTCCAGCGCTACGTTTGATATTGTTCACTGTTGCCGTGGAGACGCCGAACTGATCTGCTACAGCGGCGGCTGTGGCTCCGGATTTGAGTGCCGCAGCGACTTCCTTCTTTTGAGCTGCGGTAAGCACCGTGCGCTTGCTTCTGCTTGCGGGGGATTTTTGGGCTGACCCGCCGCGACGGCTGAGAAGTTCGCTAAGGGTCATGTTAATTCCCTTCGCCTGAAGTGCTTTTACAGTTTCACTAAGGTCGGAGACCTCGTCGATCACTGCTTGTGCGGCTTGGGTTGCTTTAACAACGATTGGATCGTTTAATTTAAGACCACGTGGGGCCTTTACAGTAATTTTCATGCTCTTCTTTGACATAATCCTTAATCAACTCGCAATGGCGTAATGTGCAACAAATATTATTTATAATTAACGGAGCGATGATCTTAGCCAACAGGTGAGATCCCAAGGGTCATTAAAAACCGGATCGGCATTTTCCCAATAGGCTGGGATTTGTTCATCTGGAAAGTAGCCTGCCAAGGTTTTGCGGTAACGTTTTGCTAAACTAAACTCCGAAAATGTGCCGTCTCCGCCGGGGAGGAAAATAATCACATCGCTGCTGAGGATGTTAATGTGATTTCGAGACATGGATGATGTTCCGGTGATGCCGCCCAGCGGGAGGTGGGTGTGGATGGCAATTTCCACGTAGGGATTTGGATAACCAAGTCTTTCCACACGCTGGTCACCATCGCTGTCTCCAGGTAGGATGCCAAGGACGCGGCCATGCCCTTGTCCCCTCGCACGGACGAATGAACGGGATACGGCTTCCATGGCACCCCCGCCGCCGCCGGTTAACAGATTCACCCCTTCGCCGGCAAGTACGCGTCCGACCTCGACGGCGAGTTCATCGTGTGCTTCCGAGCCGGAGCCCATGACGCCGACGACGGGCAAACGAGTGACTTTTGGGTGGATGGGCATGATAAAGATTCAAAAGTGCTTGGGTAGTCGGGGGTGCTACTTTGCTGATTTCCACGGGATTTCAACGGAGACGTCCCGGTCGGCTTTGTCGCGGAATTTTATAAATCCGTTTTCTACTCCATATTCGTGAACGTAGCGCGTAACTTTTACATCGTAAGCGCAGTATTCGGCGATTTCCTTAATCTTTCCTTCACGCCACCATTTGATCGCTTGGAGCCCTTCTGCGGTCTTTCCTGCACCTATAGATGCTTCTGCGACGGAGTCTAGTTTCGGGCGAATACCACACTCCTTTTCGATACTAAGCATGAGGTCGAGGTTGCGGGTTTGGCTTTCGATTTCAAAAACGGAATACGCCTGAAGCACGGCGTAGTCGAAGTATATATGATTGTAACCAACGACAAGATCGGCGCCTTTTAGTTGTTCTATTAACTCCTCGGCTTGATGTTCTGCATAAATTTTATACGTTGCGAGCGCGGTACTGTAAGTAACGCCTACCGACATGCCCATCCGGTCTTTATGCCCCCACCCGCCGACATCGTTGGCCGAGCGTTGAGTTTCCAGATCGAAATATACAATATCCATGGCTATGAAAAATTCGGAGTAGAGTTTAGGCGTTTGTTTCTGGTGTGGACTTCCGGATAAGTTTCAGGCGGAAGCGGTCGTCGTAGTGTCCATTGTTGTAAGC
>JAGXGH010000079.1 GCA_024636835.1 Verrucomicrobiales bacterium
GGCTAACGATTTCTTTGATCACCCTGAGATTCCATCAGTTCGATCAATATGCGGTTAAACTCTTCGGCCGTATCGTAACCCATCCCGCGTAACTTTTGGTCGAGCGCAGCCACTTCCACCATCCTCGCCATATCACGGCCTGGGGCCACCGGCAGTTCCACATACGGAATGTCGTGACCGAGCACTCTGAGAACGCTCCCCTTCACCCCCAATCGCTCAATCTCCTTCATCTCATGCTGCGGAGTCATGCGTACGATGAAGTCCAAGCGCTTCTCCAGACGAATCTTCGCGATACCAAAAATCGCGGCAACATTGATCAATCCCAGCCCCCTCACCTCCATGTGTGCTCGTGCCAACTCCGGCGAGCGCCCGAGAACCTCCGTGCCCACAGCGCGCAGGCGCACCAGATCATCCGCTACCAAACTCGCACCACGATCCAGCAGACCAACCACCGTTTCACTCTTACCCGTGCCACTCCGACCCAAAATCATCACACCAATCCCCTGCACGTCCACCATGCAGCCGTGCATCGATGTCGTCGGGGCGAATTCCCACTCCAGTGCCAGCGTCGCTTCGTTAATGAACTGCATCGAAATCATCGGCGTACGAAACACTCCAATCCCCTTCTCATTTGCCATATCCACGAGTCGCGGCTCCAAGGATGCGCCACGGGAAATCACCAACATCGGCAAGTTCCTCCGGCACAGCTCGCCAAAGCGCTCCTCTCTTTGCCGCGGACTCAAACTCCGCATGTAAGACATTTCCGAATTCCCCAACACCTGCACACGATGACGCGCGAAATAGGTGAAAAAACCCGCCAAGGCCAAGCCCGGACGGTTCACCGTTGGCTCGCCAATGGCGCGATCCAGACCCACCGCAGCGCCTTGCCGCTCGAGCGACAAACGCTTACCAAATCGGTCGAGAAACTCCGCAACAGAGAGCTCGGATATGCGGCGACCTTCTTCGAAATTCGTTTCCATAATAGCATGCGGGATTGGGCGACATACTCTATCACAGTAGACCCCATGCGCCACATTAAGAGATGACTGATAGACGCTCCATCATCAAGCCGTCATTCCACAAAAAACGGCACAGCCACGCTCAAGCGTAACCGTGCCGTAGAAAAATCGTTAGCGAAGCCTTCGACTTACTTGTTGGCTTCCACGAAGGTGATCACATCACCGACGGAAACAAGCTTCTCAGCTTCTTCGTCGGGAACGTCCACGCCGAATTCCTCTTCGAATGCCATCACCAACTCGACCGTGTCGAGTGAGTCAGCACCGAGATCGTCGATGAACTTAGCTTCTTTGGTTACTTGCTCAGGTGTGACACTGAGTTGCTCTACGATGATGTCTTTGACTTTTTGCTCGATGCTATCGGACATAATAAGATTGATTACTGTGTTAAACGGAGACTACCCCTAGCTTTACCTGTGCCGCTTGGCAACAAAATAAAATGGCTAAATACCCCAAGCTCGCTACTCGCTCTTTATCGTCTCGTCTGTTGATTCCTCGGAGACCTCGGGTTTCTCTTCCTCAATCTCCTCGAGCTCGATCAGATCGCCGCGGAAACTCTCGATAATTCGGTTTAAAATCAAATCAGCCTGATAGGGCTCGGGCTTGATAAACCCACCGAACTTTAAACCGTCGATCTTTGCCGACCCTTTCAGGCTGGCACCATCATCAAAGCCAATCGTCGCGAGACCTTTGTTCTGCCATCGGCGGGTATCCACCTTTTTGATCGCAGAAAACGGCACTCGCATACCATTCGGCAGCTTCACCGCCTCATCATCCACCTCCAGGGTCTTGCGCAGTGAAACGAGGCAATACACCAAAATCCCCAGCGAGATCACACCCGTGCCTATCCCAAAATAAAGTTGCTCGGCAATCTTCGCATCATCGATTTTCTTCTCCGGTTCGAAGGTTTTCAGGTTCAGATCCCAATCGTTGTTCTTCGCCACTTCCACCCAAGCATTGAACTTCTTCTTCGACTCCTCTTCCTTACCGTCGGCCTTGAGCGCTTCCCACTCTGACTCATAGGCAAGATAGGTATCATAGATCACCCGCTTCTTCGGGTAGCCGACCTTCCAATCGTAAAAAAAATATGCCGAGAACCCAAAAAACATGGCCAGCATCATCAACATCCGCTTGGTGAACCAAGGAGTGATCTTTCCTACAATTGTGGGCTTTGGGGAGTCTGTGGTGTCGCTCATGAAAATGAATGGGGTATCAGTGCACAAAACACCGAATAACCTCGGGTAATTACCAAGCGCAATCCACGCGGTCAACAGCGAACGCAAAACATTAACGCTCGTTTTTCAAAGCCACGCGCATTCATCCACCAAAAAAAACGCCCGCCGCCGGATGACTCCAGCGGCGGGCATTCAAAAAAAACTCAGTTACTTCGACAAGTAAGCAGACACGCCACCGTGATCCGGTGTCATCGCATCATCGCCCTTCTGCCAGTCCATCGGACAAACTTCGCCATTGTTCTCAAAATGCTGGAGAGCATCGACAAGTCGAAGCGCCTCACGGATCGAACGGCCAAGCGGCATATCGTTGACTACCTGATGGCGAACCACTCCTTCCTTATCGATCAGGAACAATCCACGATAAGCAACCAATTCGCCTTCGACCACTATCTCACCGTGCTCGTTCTCCACATACTCGCCGGCAAGCACGTCGTAATCCGCGGCAATCGTCTTGTTGATGTCGGCGACCAATGGATAGTTCACCCCTTGGATACCGCCATTGTTTCGTGGCGTTTGCAACCACGCCCAGTGCGAAAATTCAGAATCGGTAGAGCATCCCACCACCTGCACACCACGCTTTTCAAACTCAGCCAACTCTTCCTGAAAGCGATGAAGCTCCGTCGGACAAACGAAGGTAAAATCCTTCGGATAAAAGAACAACACAACGTAGTTCTTTCCAATGAACTGCTCGAGCGAGAAGTTTTCGATAATAGTTTCCCCCTTCACTGCCTTTGCAGAGAAAGCCGGCGCTTTTTTTCCAACGAGAACGGACATGATCAGTGTGTAATGGCTTAGCCACGGTTACAACCCGCGAGCGCCGCACCATGCATGGGCATCCGCCAAATTCAACTCATTCCCATTCAAAAAGGCGCTCAATCACCACAACCCCATTGCAAGCCACAAAACCAGCACACTGACAGGAGCAGGCATCAGGCATCAGGCATTAGTCGCAAGCGGGGGGCGTGTTTCGCTTCCAGACTGACCTTACAAAAATCCACTTCAATCCTTCAAATCTTGTAAATCCTGTCTAAAAATCTCTCCGCGCCTCAGCGTTTCCGCGCGAGAACCTGCCTTTTTCAATTCACAAAATTCGATAAATTGCCTAAGGGCCATCTCCATTGTATTCCGGTTCACGGTTCAGCCTTCTTGCACTTCCAGCTCTTCTTGTAAAAAAAACAGCACAACTCGGCGTAGCCGCAAGAAATGTAGGTTAGACGTGTCGGCTAACACCCCCTCTCCGGCGTATGACCACGTGCCCGAAGGTTTTACGTGGAAGCCGCACTTTTTAACACCCTCCGACGTTTACACCCCCTCGTCCTCAACCAGCTAAACAAAGCCCATCCAAAGGGCTGGTCACACCAAGTCCGTTTGCCCCCATCGAGACATGCAGGTAAATCTCTGTGGTCGTGATATCTTCGTGCCCGAGAAGTTCTTGGATGGTCCTCAAATCCGTCCCGCTCTCGAGCAAATGCGTTGCAAAACTATGGCGTCACGTAAAAACCTTCGGTTACGTGGTTTCTCGGCTTCAATCGCGTGGGGCAAAGCCCTTATACGCGACGATATCACAGTAGGAACGCATCTCCTTTAGCCAGCCCGAAAGAGAGCCTGATATACACACTCATCCTTCAGAAAAACCCTTGAAAACCCTTGCGTTACCGACATTTTTCCGGTTTTCTCAACCATGACTGCTCAATGGATATCACCTGCTGAGGTCATACGAATAAATAAACGTTCGGTGAAGAATTCAAACCCTCAGCTGCCGCAACATGCAAGTTCCACAAGCGCGAATCTTTTACCTCAACCCAAGTGATTGGACTTGGTGGGTTTGGCTGGCAACAGCAATCCTGCTTACAATTGGACTCCTTGGCGTTCCAATTGGATTTCTTGTGGCGATCATCTTAACCCTCGTCCAGACCGTTGTCATTCTTTCGAAGGAACGGAATGTTGGCGCGTTCCCTGTTCAGCTTCGCGTAGCGTATCTGGGATTATTGATCGTTTGCTACCTTCCCGCTATGCGCTGGCTCTACTGGCTTCCAGCCGTTGGGACGTTTGCCCTCGTCATATTCGGATATTGCCTAATGGCCCGATGCCTCTCACTGCTGCCATGGAATAGCTCTGAGTCCTATTCCCTGAACCGGCTTCGCCGAACTTTCTTCTCATCACCAGATTTATCCAGAGTTCCAGTCTCCTCGTCGGGAACTGGATGCGCAGGTGGCATGTGCACTATCGAGGCTCAAGTCATACCCCCTGAACCACATACCGAACAAGGCAGTGGTGGCAACGGCTAACGCCGCGCCACACTTTGACGTTCGCCAGAAGACTATGAAATACCCCGCTATAGCAGTGCTGTTTGTGGCGATACAAGTAGCTGCCAGTGGACAGCATGTTGAATCTGCTGCCGAGGATGATACTACAAAGGTCGATAAAGCTTGCTGGATGGCATGTGGTCCGTGATCCGTTCAAGAATTTGGATGAACGTCTGCTGCCGTTCTATGAGTTAGCAGACGGTCTAATGTGGGTTTTGGAAGTTGTGGACGATGAAGGATACACCATGGTGGATGTAGGTAGCCCCAAATGGTTTGAAGTTACTGAAAAGCAAGTACGTGAGATTTTTGAGGAGCGTGTTCGGAAAAATCCTTCTTATTACGGGCTTCCAGATGAATTCAAAGATTATGATTTGCCTAATCTTGATGTCTTTGTGTTGTCGAGCTTTCTTGAGGACTTGTTGATGATTGCCGACATAAGCATACCTAAAACTAGAGGTGATGAGCTTCCAAGCCATCTTGGCCCCCAAGATAAAACCGCCGAAGACGCCGCATCCGACCGCTGACAGCGCTTGTGTTTGTCCGCGCTTTCTGTAGTCTCAGCATGTTCAACTGCTTCGGAGCTGATGGGTGATTCGAGTCAGCGGCGGATGGACTTTAACTCAAAGAAAATGAAAACCATTTTTCTTATTGTATTTTGCACGCAGCTCCTGATGGTAGGTCTTGCTGCTGCTCAAGCTGAGAAGAATGACGGGGGAAGGGATGGACGAGAAAGGGCATTGCGTGATGTTGCGGCGGTCACGGCGACATTCGATGAGAAGAGTTCAGAAGATCTGATCACGTTGCTTGTTCCATCCAAGAATCCAAAGCGCTATGGTGGCTACGATTACTTCTACGCGTCACAATTGAACAACAAGATCACTCAAGAACTTCGGCGGCGAGGAGAGAAGGCTAGAGCGACTCTTACGAAATACTTGGATTCGAAATTGAAGGTTTACGAAGCCATTAATGGGCCTGGGGATACCGTTGGGACGCTATGTCGGCAACTGCTGCGCGAACTAGACAATGCCGAAGACGCGCCATGACAACCCCTACCAGCCGCCGTGTTCCAATGATTTTTCGTAACTACAACCTCAACCCCGCGCTCAACGATCGCCCTCTGGTAGGGGCACATGCGCTTTGACGTTGCACCCTCTCAGTTCCGATGACCTTCCCTGATTACATCTCTAAGTCCGTCATCGAAGCTCACCCCCATTGGTGGGGTGTTTGCTCTTTTTACGCCTAGAATTCCGACCCAAACTCCTCATGGATACTGCCAAGAAAATCGCCCGTTTCTACCTATTGAGTATCGACGCGGTGATTCGGTTGATAGGAACCTATTTGATCACAGGATTGATGATCGCAGTTCTGGGTATTCTCCTGAATTCGATCAACTGGCTGTTTTTTGGGAGCTTTTCTACCGGGCCTCTGCATCTTTGGATCGGATTGATTGCTCTACCTCCGATAGTGAGACTTGGGATTTTGGCAGGTGGGTTCTCGATACCTCAATTATTCAATCGAGAGGGAGGACGATGATCGTTGATAAACAAGGCAAGCGACGACAAGTCACCAAGATGAATTGGAGCTTCCCACTACCGACGCACCCTACCTAACCTTGCCTCAACACATCGCGCTTGATATACGGCTTGCGAATAAAAATATGACTTTTCGCCGTGCACAAGTAGCTCTCGATGAACAAACACCGATCTCAGCTCTACTAAAAATTTCAGAACCGGATGACCATGTATTTCAGTAGATAATATCATGCAAATAGAAGTCTTCACCATTGCCGACGCCGCCACTATCAGTGGCGGCAAGCTCAATTTGTTGGGGTCGTTTGATAGGCTGATGGCGCGTCAGTTTCCCGCCCAACATCACGCCTGCGTTGTCGTCACAAAATTACGACTCTCTGACGATGACTCGGGTCACCATGAGCTCAGAATTCGGATTATCGACCCAGACGGCAATGATGTGATACAGCCCGCCCAAGCCCGTTTCTCCCCGCAGATCGAATTTGGGCAAAGCGGCCACCACACTCACCTATGGCACATTCATGGCTTCCCCATTCCTAAAGCAGGCGTGTTCTATATTGACGCCATCGTAAATGGGCGACTTTTGGCCAGGACACCTCTTTTCGTCGAAGAAGCAAAACCTCACCCGACTCAACAATGAGCACAGCAACAATGATCCTCAAAGCCACACTCCTACTGTTGACTTTATCTTTCGTAGGAGGTGTGAACGCCGCCCCTGAGAAGAAAGTCGTCAATGGCGTCACTTACCATATTTTGAAGACTCAAGCGAGTGCGGTCAGGGTCATCTGGAAAGACAGGAACGGGAAGCCGATGCGGACATTTCCTGAAGTCGCGCAATATCTCAAGGGTGAAGGAGTATCCGTATCCACCTTATTGAATGGTGGCATTTTCGAGCCCGGTGGTATTCCGAGCGGCCTGCTGATTCAGGATGAGAAGGAATTAAGACCGGTGAACAGAAAGGACGGCAAAGGGAATTTTTTCTTAAAGCCGAATGGCATCTTCCTTATTAGCTCCGAGGGAGCATCTATAATCAGCACTGAGGAATACCCACCGAAAAACGTGCGGCTTTACCAAGCCGTCCAATCCGGACCTCTTCTTCTCAGACACGGAAAGACGCATCCTCGTTTTAACGCCCCGTCGGAATCGAGACTGCACCGCAACGAGGTTGGTGTATCTAAAAGCGGCAAGGTCATTTTCGCGATGACCGATTTTCATTCCGCAAAGTTCCCAAACCTCTACGAGTTTGCAGAGTTATTCCGAAGCCTAGGATGCGAAGACGCCCTATTCCTCGACGGTGACATTAGCCAAATGAAATCGGGCGATGAGATCACAAAACAGAGTAACAACTTTGGATCGATCAATCATCTCCTATCCGCTCAACCCGACCGGCTCCACCATCGACTCGAACGAGTTGACCATTCTTCAAACTGGCCAGCGATTCGCGAACCGACATCACAGCCGGAATTCCCATCTCACGTGCTGTCACCGCACCATGCGACAATGGACCACCGCTCTCGGTGATCACCGCAATCGCGCTGTAAAACAATGGCGTCCATGTCGGATTGGTCGTTCGCGCCACTAGGATTGCGCCTTTCGGGAACTTGGAAAAATCCTCCGACGTCAGCACAATAAACACAGGACCTTCAGCGACACCAGGACTACCGGCCATGCCTGTTAGGACATCAGCATTCGCATCAGACTTTGGATTCGAGGCCGCTTGTCCGAGTATCCATTCCGGCGTGCGAGCGCGATCGATCAAATAAGCCGCCTTCTGCTCGCTGACCTGTTGAGCAAACACTTTCCAGTCATCTGGCATGTTGCTCGTGAGCACCTGTTCGATTTGCGCCTGATGTGCAAAAAATACATCCATCGGTTCAGCTAAAACACCCTTCGAAACCAACATCTCCCCCAACCTCCGTAATCCACGGCGGAGCGCAGGTGTCAGACGAGTCGTCTGATAATGCTCTAAATCATCCAAACTCGTATAGACCCGAGCAAGCCGTAGAAGCTCGTGGAAGAAGAAGTGCAAATCTTTTGGCAACTTGGAAAACAACTCAACCTCGGCCCGTTGCGCACAAACCTTCAACTCGCGCTGCTTCTCCGAAGGAGTCATCTCCATCGGCGCTTTCAATATCAATCGGATGTTATCCAACACAATCCATGGAGCCTCGCCCCACGTCGCGACATAAGCATCGAAGTCCACCTCACGGTGTCCGTGATCCCGGAGAAAACATGTAAACCGCACATCAAACTCCGGGAACTCAGACAATACTGTGGCATCAATCACTTCACGTGAAGTCGACCCAAAAAGATGCCCTTTAAGCGCATCACTCTGGTCCACAAGCCTCGCTAGCTCAAACAACTCCTTGTTGATCTGCCCGGTCTTGGTTTCACACCACGCCATCAAATGATCAAACATCGAAGCTGCTTCTGTCGGCTCCATCACCAGTCTCAACATGCCGTGAAAAATCCGATAGATCACACCATGGGCCACGGAAATCGCGATATTCGGCAAGAAATACTGTGCCCCATGCTCGTTCACCTCGAGCACATGACGCCAAACCTGCAGCGGGGTCATCGCTTCCAGGCGTTCTGCCTGATAACGCCCTAGGGACACCAAGTAATGGTCGAGATCACGCATCCACGCGACTGGCAAATCTTGCACCCAAGCGTAACGCTCCCGCAACACAGGTATGATCTCCCTCAACTCTTCCAGCGAGCGAATCGAAAAGGGAGCCCGCCGTGCATAAAGCTCTACAGCGTTCTGGTTGCCATAGATATAATGATCAAACTTCGCGAACCACTTCCCTGAAAATGGTGGAAAGCCCAACAGCTCAAATGAGTGCACAAGAGACCGATGAAATCCCGATTCGACGAAGTCCCAAGTTAATGGCGTGAGAACATTCGGAAACCGCTCGGCCGATTCATCTCGAGTCCACATGGGTGGGATGGTGGTGACAGGACGCGATTGCAACAGCCATAGCTGCCCATCCGCGAACGCCCACTCGATGTCTTGGGGAAATCCATAACTGGTCTCCACGTCCACTAATAATTTCGCAAGTTCATCCAATTGCCCATCGCCCAAACTCGACTTGGCGGAGTCGCTCGAACTCAAGTGCACTTCGCTCGTTCCATCCGCAGCGCTCATCACTTTATGAGATTTTCTCCCAATCGATGCTGATACCACCGCCCGTGTGGATTTATCGATGATCCATTGATCTACTTCCCCGTCTCCACTCACCACCGATTCACCAAGTCCGAAGTTCGAGTTAATGACCATCTCTCCGAGTTGGCCATTGATCGGATTGATACTAAAACCCACCCCAGCGGATTCACTGAAGACCATCTGCTGCACCACCACAGCCATCACGGCTTTCTCGTGATCAAACTTCTGCTGGCGCCGGTAGGCAATCGCCCGATCCGCCCACAGCGAAACGAAACAGTCACGCACGCGGTCGATCACATTCTGGAATCCCGTGACGTTGAGATAAGTCTCGTGCTGACCGGCAAAAGCCGCACCTGCCAAATCTTCCATGGTAGAAGACGAACGCACAGAAAATGCCGTTCCATCTGGAAATCCCCTAAGTTGTTCCCGAATCTCCTCATGAACGGATGTAGGTAATGGCAGCTTCAATAATTCCGCCTGAAGTTTTTCACCCGCTTCACGCAAGGCCGATGAATCACCAAATGGCAACTCATCAAGATGCTTCAACAACTCCCCCGCTTGATCCACAAACTCTTGATAGACTGCCGCCGTCACCACAAAACCCGGCGGAACATGAAACCCCTGTTGGGTCAAAATGGAAAGGTTCGCACCCTTCCCTCCGCACGTTTCAATAATAACAGCGGCAGGATCGTCGAAACGTAAGGTCGCGTTCATAATTTAGAGGTAAGTGAATGAGATGAGTCTGAGTAGGATTGATCCCATTTGTTGGTGACCCAAAGAGCAAAAGCAGCGAGGCCAAAACCAGCCATCAAATCGACTGCATAGTGATAGCGCAAATAGATCGTAGCGATCCAGATCCCCACACAGGGCACGAGATAAATGCGATGCCTCCAACGAGCGTTCTTGTAATCAAAGATTAGCAAGAAGAAGGATATCGCAGAGTGCAGGCTAGGAAAGACGTCCACGCCATTACTGCCGTTTGCCACGACAAACTCATTGAACCGCGTGATAGCCCACCCGGTCAACGGCTCGCTGAATGCCTCTGGATAAGCCAAGTGCGGCCCAGCAGCAGGCACCAGAGTGTAACCGAGAAAACCAATCCCATAGATCGTGAACATCCCCACCATGAGTTTCCTCAGAACCGGCATTCCACGATACGCATAGTAGAACCAGCTGATCATGAGATATGGAAAAAACAGCAAGTAACAAAAACTCAGAATCTCAGTGAGAAAAGGCGTCATCACAGCCTGGGCACGCACACTGAGAATATCCCCAAACAAAAACCGATCACTAGCGGACAAAGCTGCATCCCATTTGTGCGAATTCACCTTCATCACCGAAGACTTCATGTTCATGAAAACCACATTCATCAACACCGGATAAACCCAAAGCCGGAGCAACCAAGCCCCTTTTGTATCTCGGCAACGACACCACAGGATCACTCCTACATTCACCAACAACAGCGAAGCATAAAACAAGGTGTCGCCATCTGCAGGCCCTACGGCAAACAATAGCTTCGTCGTGATGACGATAAGAAAGAGCCCAAAGAACCACTCGTGTGGCAACAAGCCAGATTTGCGAAAGATATTCATTTCGATGAGAGCTTTTCGGCAAGCCGTTTATGGAAATCCCAAGCTGGTTTCGCGAGCGACGAGTGGAACAATCCATTCCAGACGGAAATAAAAACCTTCTTGGTTCGATAAATGGTTTCGAGTGAAACAATGGTCAGAAGAATATAGCCAAGAGACCACCACGGACTCGCAAAGACCGCCAACCCAATCACCACCAGAACCAACCAAATGAGAAAGATGGGCATACCGACCATCAATCGCCAGAGAGCAATGACATTTCGATCATCCGCAAGCTTCCATGCCGCGATCGACCCGAGCACGAGCGGTGGAAGATTTACGATCATACCC
Source organism: Verrucomicrobiales bacterium (assembly GCA_024636835.1). Lineage (GTDB taxonomy): Bacteria > Verrucomicrobiota > Verrucomicrobiia > Verrucomicrobiales > SLCJ01 > Sulfuriroseicoccus. Next base: position 11,172 of record JAGXGH010000079.1, read on the forward strand.
GACAATACAAGCGGCCCAAGGATCAACAGCGCAACGGCATAAATGATCCATGCCTTCCCTGGATACAAAGGCACGTTTTGCTGACACAGCAATGAAGGCAACGAAAATTTGCGGCACAAATCATCCCACGGCGCCTGCATTTCAGCGAGCGCGCCTTCTTCGAGCGCTTTGAGCGATTCAAAATAACTTCTCCCCGTTCCTAAGGTCGAAGCATAAGCCAAACACTCTGCCGTATTCTGATCTTCCTCAGAAGCAAAGTTCGCCCCGACAGCCTCAAGCGCCTGCGTCATCCGACGCTTCATCTCTTTCATTTTTCCAAGAGCCCCCAACCCTTCGGTAATGTTGGTAGAAACCGGTTCACCCACCACCACCTCAATCTTACTGCGAAATGCCCATGCGCGTTCGTAATGAATCCCCAAGGGCACAATCTGAATCGGTATCCCTTTCGCAATCGCATCGAGCGCAATGCTGGCCGCACCGCTTTTGAAGGGCAGATGCCGTGGACCTAATGAGCTCGTCCCCTCGGGAAATACAATCAAAGCCCCACCACCCTTTAACAAATCCGCGCAATCCCGCATCGCCTGTTCGTTCTGACCTGTGTCCTCACGATCTTTTTTCCGTGCCACAGCAATTCCAACAAAAAACAAGCGCGCAAAAAAACTTCTCAGCAATTGTGTTGAAATCAAAAACACCCCTCTCGGGATCACATAATGATACACGAATCCGTCCACCGCTCCATTGCGGTGCAATCCGATGAACAAGACCGGCCCCTCCTTAGGAATCCGCTCTCCATGCAGCAACGCAATCCGCTCGAAATAAATCCGAGTGCACAACCAATGACAGACACGATACCAAGTCGCTTTCATGTAAATAGGAATAATGACTCGAGTCGCGTTTCACTTTCTAACGAATCCACTGAACCAAGTCAAACAGGCGGAACTGCCTGAAAGTTTTTGGCCAATGAGTTTCTGCGTCCAGAACCGGCTGAACCGCGGCGGAATGAAGGTGTAGATGGTTTTCAGCCAAAGAGGAATGTGATTTTCGGTTTGTTTCATGGGCGTGCCTTGGTTTCATTTGTGTTCTAGCACGCCTAGGCAAAGCCCCCTGAATTGAATCTTTCAATGGGATCATCGACTGCTAATATGGTCGCTGACGCGGCCATCTCCTGCGCTTTGAATTACAGCGAGAAAATGCCCATGCGATCAGCCACTATCCTTTTACTCCCCTTACTGCTAGTCTCCGGTTGCGCCAGGCGACCAACCCCATCAAGTCCCATAATCAGGAGCTTTGGCTCATCAATGTCACCAGATGGCAGCAAGAAGCCTGGCATTCTATAAAGAAATGAAAACGACCTTTCTATGCTCGCTGCTAATGCTGACAAGCTGTCTCGCGCAAATCTATTCCGACGAAACAGGCCCTCACGCCGATCAATCCATAACGGAGACTGGACAATGGTTTTATGAGATCGGGTGGAGGCTCGATGTATCCAAGGGTGGGAAAGTCGATGTCCAACTTCAAAAGAATCCTGAGATATGCATTCCACAGATCAATAAGCTACAAAAAGTCACAGGCTTCTTCCTCGCCTACGACGGAAAGACATTGAAGGAGAAAGAATTCGCCACCCTCAAAGCAAGGCCGGAAGCAACCAAGTTTTACACGCTTTACGGCACCTTATCGAGTAATGCATTTGCCAAACTCGCTGAGAAATTTCCCAACATCGAAGCCCTCATTCTCTGGGGATTCGTGGATTCCGACCTCACACAGCTGCCGCCTCTCGACAAGCTCGTGGAGTTCGCGATTGATCCTGATCAGATTGTCACTGTTCCCGAGGCCAAAAGATTGGCAATGTCCAGAAATCTGGAAGATATCAAGATAGCTCGCGCAGCCTCCAAAGAGGTATTCGACATCTTGAAAAACCTACCGAAGCTCAAAAGCCTGAGCGTTTGGATAAGTGATGAGAATGGCCATGAGACCCACTATCAACTGCCCGAAAAGGTGTATGGTGATCGTTAGGATAAGTTCTCTGAGAAAAACCAGTACAGAAAAAGGTGCCAGAACGATCTAGGACACGCAGGTTTCAAGGTTCTTGAAGTGCCGCCGTTGGCCGCGAATAATCGAATTAACTCGTAACTGACATGTCGTTTCAAACTTGGACAAAGCGTATTTTTCAGCAGATCAAAGGTGACAATCCGTTTGATGGAGATTGTCTCCCGAGTCGGGTTCCTCTGTTCGCTCTTGGACGCCCTACCTCACCGATCCCACTTCCCTGGAATTACAAGGAGCCCATCAAGATCTTTGAAGCCTTTTATTCGGGAACGAAAAATGAGACCGGCTGGGGAAAGCATAATCGATACCTCTATGCTGGTGGAATTCCTCCCGTCCTTGTGACCCGTGATCCCGGAATCATTAAGGCAATCCAGGCAGATACCGGCGACAAGCCGGGGCAATTTGACCGGGACACCAGTCCAACCGCCGGAATTGCGCGCGCGACGGGTGAAGACTCTTTGCTCTATGCCAATGGATCCATCTGGCGACGTCAGAAAAGCTTGGTCGCGAAACCATTCAGCCGGTCAAATCTATTTCAACCTCAGAAGTTTCATGGGTTTGAGCAGACGTTTAGAAAGACGGTAAAAGAGCGACTGGATGTCATGCGATCACTTCAAGTATCCACTGGCGAAGGCAAGACTCGCGTCGCACTGGATTCGGAAATCAAGGTCGTCATGCTCGAGATGCTGGTGAACAATTTTTTTGGAGCCTCGGTTTCCTATGAAGAATTGAGAGATCGCTACGTTCCCGCGCTGGTCTATATGATCGATCACATGGTTCGCGATACGGTGGCACCCAGAGCACAGGCACTCGCGAGAAAATTCTCCGGTAGCGAGAAGACTTTGCAGAACCATCAGGTCGCGTTCGAGGACTTGACCAACATCGCGCTGGCTGGACGGGCGCAAGAACTCGGCTTGTGGAAGGAATTTAAATCTGATGCCTCCGATGATGCGCTTCGCAGTAACATTCGGGTCTTCCTCGCCGGAGCGATGGAAGCCACGACATCGTTTGCAACATGGGCAATCAGTCATTTGTCCCGTAACCCCGAATGGCAGGAAAAGGTCTACGAAGAAGTGAAGGAGATGGACATCTATGATCCGGACGATTTCACCGGCGCACCGAATTTGAACCAGGTGCTGGAAGAAACACTCCGTCTCACCCCCGCACTGTGTTTCTTTCCCCGAAGAGCGACCGTGGATACTTGGGTAGAGACCTCAGATCATCGCAGAATGATGATACCAAAGGACACCCACATTCGTCTGGACGTTTGGCATTCGAATCGTTGCGAGGAGTTTTGGGGAGAAGACGTGACTGGATATCGTGCGGATGTTTTTGCACCTGAGAGGTGGGACGTGATGAAAGAGAAAGGGCTGAATGCGAAAGAAATGCTTCACTTTGGCTTTGGACACGGCCCGCGTTTTTGCCCAGGAAGATCTCTCGGACTTCTCGAAGTCGGTCTCGTCGTGGGAGCTATCGTAAAACTTTTCAAATTCGAGGCCGTCCATGACCACACCGGCCCCAGCGCAGGTGTTTCCACCAAACCCGCAGATGGGGTGCTGGTGGATCTAGAGCTCAGAACAGATAAAAATTAGACCAGAGTAAGGCCTCCATTTCTCAATACCTACCTGCTCTCCATCCGAACGCAAAGAAGAGCTTGGAGAACTGGCGAGTGAGAGCCTAAACTCAACGGACCTTTGCATTTGGCGCATCATCTAACTAGAAACCCACCTCATGATACAACAAGGAATCTTAAATCCAGATATTCTCCACCTCATCGCTCGCGTGCGTCATACCAACACACTCGTCATTGCCGATTGGGCATTTCCCTATTGGCCGGAAATCGAAACCGTGGACATTTCTCTAACCCACGATGTGCCCACTATCCTCCAAGTGTTGGAACTTCTGAAACCGAACTTCAAAATCGGTCGCGTGCTGCAAGCGGAAGAATTTCTCACCACGAATTCAGATGAGGTGATCAACAACTATCAATCCGCCTTCAACGAAATCCCAGACGTCGTCATTGAACGTCCAGCTCACATCGACCTTAAAAAAATGGTTCCCTCTGCCATCGGTTTGATCCGCACCGGAGACACGACCACCTATGGAAATATCATCCTGGAGTCGGCTTAATGAATAGAGGATTGTAGGCTCAAAGCTTACCGAAACCAACATCGCTAGAACATGCGCACCGCTATCACTCTCTCCCAAGTCCCTGAGGCTGCTGAGGGCCCTTTTGTGTTTCGCGAAACGCTTCCTGAGGCATTCCAATTGGCCAAGGAGACGGGATTCGATGCCGTTGAACTCTTTCTTCCAGGGCCCGATCATGTTTCGGTCGATAAAATCAAATCCCTTTCGGCATCATATGGCTTGGGCATCGCGGCAGTCGGAACTGGCGCGGGCATGGTCAAGCACGGACTTTCTCTAACCGATTCATCAGCAGAGAAACGCGCAGCTGCTCTGGAGTTCATCGTCCAAATGATCACCTTCGGAGGACAACTTGGCGCGCCCGCTATCCTTGGATCCATGCAGGGCAAACATGGTGGCGGGGTATCAAAAGACCAGGCACTTGAGTGGCTGGCCGAAGCGCTCGTATTCGCAGGAGAAACCGCCGCCGCATTCGACGTTCCATTCATTTACGAACCGCTCAATCGCTACGAAACGAATCTCATCAACCGTCTTGAAGAGGGTGCGGATTTTATCGAATCAAACTCGCTCAGTAACATCGTTCTGCTCGCCGACCTTTTTCATATGAACATCGAGGAAGAGAACCTTGCGGCTGCGATTCGAGCAACCGGCAAACACGTCGGCCACGTTCATTACGCGGATTCCAACCGCAGCGCGATGGGCCTCGGGCATACGGATCCAGCACCCATCGTTGCGGCTCTCAAAGAAGTTGCTTACACCGGATATCTCTCTGCGGAAATCTTCCCGCAACCCGACTCCAAGCAAGCGGCGATCCAAACCATCCAATCGATTCGTTCGCTGGATTTGTAACTTCATAATCTTCGGCGATTTCGCCACCTCTCATGCAAACCCGACCACTTGGCCAAACAGGCATCGACCTGCCCATCCTTTCTTTCGGCGCATCTTCGCTCGGCGCGGAGTTCCGCTCAATCTCGCTTGATGAAGCGATGCTCTCCACCAAGACCGCGATCGACCTCGGAATGAACTTCATCGACACCTCGCCATTTTACGGACGCGGGATGTCGGAAATCATGCTCGGTCTCGGACTCAAAGGAATACCACGCGAATCCTACCGTCTTGGCTCCAAACTCGGACGCTACTCCGACGTGCATTTTGATTTCTCCGCAAAACGTGTCGAGGAGTCCGCTCACATCTCACTCCAGCGACTGAAGACCGATCATCTCGATATCATGCTGCTTCACGATGTTGAGTTCGTTCCACTTGAACAGATTTGGACAGAAACCCTACCCGCGTTGATCAAGCTCAAGGAGCAAGGGAAAGTTCGTGCTATCGGATTCTCCTGCTATCCCCTAAAAACCTTCAACACCGTTCTGGATCACATCGAGGACGAGATCGACTGCGTGCTCAGCTACAATCGCTACACACTTCAGAACACCAGCTTCGCCACGGAACTCCTGCCCCGCCTCAAAACAAAAAACATCGGCGCGATGAATGCCGGTCCGTTTTCTGCGAGACTACTCGCCAATGCCGAGCTACCTGAGTGGTTGAAAGAACCAGAGGAAGTAAAACAAGCCGCGCGCGACGCTGCAAAACTATGCGCTGACAACGGAGTGGATATCGCACAACTCGCCATTCAGTTCTCCTGCGAGAATCCTAAAATCGCCACTACGGTTGCTGGATCAGCCAACCCTGCGAACATCAAGAAATGGGCCGAATGGCTCGCTGCTCCAATCGATCGCGATCTGATGAACCGAGTAATTGAACTCTTCGAACCCGTCAAAGACATCGGCCACGCTGAAGGCCTTCCGGAGAACAACTAAGCGCTGAGCTATGCAAGCCATCGAATTCACCGAACCGAAATGCATCACGGTCATTGATCGCCCAGACGAAGCGAATCCAGGCCCCGGTGAAGCCGTCGTGCGCACGCATCGCATGGGGATTTGCGGAACCGATATTGCCTGTTATCTCGGGAAGTTTCCATTCTTCGCCTACCCACGCACACCCGGGCATGAGCTCGGACTCGAAGTCGTCGCGGTGGGAGAAGGAGTAACCAATGTAAAGCCCGGCGATAAATGTTCTCTTGAACCTTACGTCAACGATCCCGACTCTCCGACCTCGAAAAAGGGTGCCTCCAACTGCTGCCCAGGCGTCCAGGTGATCGGGGTGCACAACAACGGCGGCTTGCGCAAAGGCACATTCATCGTCCCCGCCCGCAAGCTCCACCCAGGTAACGATCTCAGCTACGACCAACTCGCGCTCGTCGAGACATTGGCCATCGGCTACCACGCTGTTCAGCGCGGAAATCCACAGCCAGGCGAGACGGTGCTCGTCATCGGTGCGGGCCCTATTGGACTCGCTTGCCTTGAATTTCTAAAACTCATGGATGGCCTGAATGTCATCGTAATGGACATGGTGCAAGGACGGCTGGATTTCTGCACGAAACACCTCGGAATCGAAACCGGTGTTCTTACCAAAGCAGATGGCTCACACCTCGCGGAACTTGAGAAAATCACCGAGAATCAATTGGTGGATGTGATCATCGATGCGACGGGCTCACCACGCTCGATGTCTACCTGCTTCGAGTTCGCCGCCTTCACTGGTCGCGTCGTCTATGTGGGTATCACAACCTCGGACATCATCTTCCCCCACGCGCGGGTGTTTCATCGACGCGAACTCACACTGCTCGCCTCTCGCAACGCGGTGCCATCGGATTTCACAGAAATCATCGACCTCATCTGCCAGGAAAAAATCAACACCGACCTTTGGATCACGCACCGCATCGGATTCGATGAAGTGCCTGAAAAATTCGATCAATTCACCGACCCGAACCTCGGCACCATCAAAGCGATCATCGAAGTTCGCTAGAAAGGAGATTGGAAGATTCGAGAATAGAGATTAGATACTGATGATGAACCCCTTGGAGTGATCGTTGAGATCCATATAACCCATTCAATATTAGTGTCTATTCGTGTTCATTCGTGGTTCTATTTCCCTTCTCATACCGGATTCGAATAAAAACCTGACTTCACGCCGCGCACAAGTGACTCACAATCAACCATTTCACTTTCCGATCGCGTCAGATCAATACCAAGATTTGGTATTAGATTAATCCCAAAAAAGACAGTCATGCTGAATAGACGAACCTTTATAACAAGCAGCATCGCTGCTCTCGGCTCTACAACGCTTTCTAGTAATGCCAAGGCAGAACAGCAATCCGCCGATACAAAAGCAGTGGGTGGATACAACTATCGACTACCGTATTTCCAGAAAGGTAGTCGACTTCTATTTCAGGGCGACTCCATCACCGACATGAAGTGGGGACGTGACCAGAGTGATCGAAACCACTATCTGGGACATAGCTACGTGTTTCTTATTGCCGCAAGGCTGGGCGTTGATATGCCTGAAGCAGAGCTCGACATCTACAATCGTGGCATCAGCGGCAACGCAGTGGCGAACCTCCGCAAACGTTGGACGAAGGACGCTATCGACATGAAACCTGACGTCCTCAGCATTCTCATCGGAACCAATGACGTTGGCAGTGGCGTGCAGGCAGATGCCTTTGAGACCGACTACAGATATCTGCTGGATTCCAGCAAGAACGCAAATCCTGAACTGAGAATTATTCTCCTGGATCCCTTCGTCCTTCCTACCGGGAGGTTGAAGAATGAGGAAGCGTGGAAATCGCGCCGAGGTGCCACGGACAAGCTCGGCATGGTCGTCGCCCAACTGGCAAAAGACTATGATACCGTGCATATCAAAACCCAGGAAATCTTCGATAATGCCGCGGCAGCAGCTTCACCTGGGCAGTGGATGTGGGACGGGATACACCCACTTCCCCAAGGTCACGAACTCATCGCTCGCAATTGGCTTCAGGAAGTCAGTGCCCGCTGGCCTCAAGGATAGCAGTGTAGGAAGATGCCCAACAAGCTGAAGAGAAGGCACGCGCTGATGCCGCTTCTTCTTAACAAGGAGTCACTCTTGCACGGGAACCTCATCTGGATCTGCAAAAATCTAACTACCGGAATAACTGAGTTTGCGAAGGCATGAGTGTGCTGCGGTGAGGCGGTTGGCGGAGGGCGTATCCGGGAGGGCGTATCCGAGTGGTGTTTGCTAAGGTAATTTCAGCGAAATTTGTTACCTGGCACCGAATGGTAATTCATTAAGAGCGCCACCGGCGCGTTTCCTTCAAGGAGCACGGCGCGTCTCGCCCGTTTGAGCGGTGTTCGCTGTTCTCTAACGTTACCGAACAATCGCTTAACGCAGTGCTATTCTTACCCCCAAATCCCAAATCCCGTTAAAAGACATCCAGCGTCAATACATCGCTGCGTCGACGTGGACTCCTTGATATACTGCTTATGGGTGTCCTAGGACGAACTCAGCCTTCATCGGCAAATATTTCTCGATATTTACTCTCTAGCGTAGCCACTTCGTCATTCGTCAAGGCCTCAAATTCCTTGCTACGCGCCCGTTTGGATAAGTTGCCTGCATTCTGCCTCAAAAAACGAATCAACAAATCTACCGTGTGATCTGGCATGTCGATATACTGAGTGACAAACGCCTTCATCAAATCGTATTTTTCGAGATAGGCCACTTCCTCAGGCAATGCCACGGCAATCGTATGATCCACGCACGAATAAAAGAACTCGGCTTGCCGCGTGGCGTCAAAATATCGATAAAGATCTATCGTCTGGTTAAGCACCTCAACATTCCCTTTGTCGGTCGCGCGCCATTGAACATGGTCTAGCCTAGGCCGCGAATAAGCCTCAAGGACTGCTCGATATTCAGTAATTCTATCGAGGATCACCGAGGAAACGGGAAACACCAATCCATGAGGCGTGAAGCCTGTGTCCAAGAGAACGTGATGAAACAGGTATCGATGAAGACGCCCATTTCCATCTTCAAACGGATGGATAAACACAAAACCAAACGCTACAGAAGCAGCGGCCAACACTGGCGGATAGTCGCTCTCCTTCAATAATTCTGCGGTTTCTATCAGTCCGCCTATCAGGCGCTCCAGATCATCAAACCTCGCCGAGACATGGTCAGGAATCGGTAGCCCAGTCGAACGATCACGGATTCCTACATACCCGCCTTCCTTTCTGTATCCCATGTGTATGAAGCGCGTATCGGTGATGACTTCACGCTGCAAACGCTCAAGTTCATCCCATGACAGGGGCGTCAGTCCGGCCTTTCCAATGACCCTTCCCCACCGCTCTGCTCGATTATGCGGCGGATTTTCTCCCTCGATCGCATAAGATGCCTTTGAATCCTCCAAAAGCAGAAATGCAGCTGCACGCAATAAGACATCTGGATGAATCTTTCCAATGGTTTGCATGGCACGCTCTGAAAGCTTTTTCCCAATCAGCTCATCGAGCTTTGCCGTGCGTCGAATCAGTGGGCAGAAATCTCTCACTCCTGGCAAGTTATTGCGCACTCGATGACGCTTTGAAGAACGCGACGGCCCGGCATATTGTAATTTCCCATCCAGAAGATCGACAAAGTTTCCCTGCGTCAAATCAGCGATATCCAAGCGCTTTTCGAGGAGATACTCATAAAGAAACCAAATCTTCCGAGCATATCTACCGTTGGGTTCACGCTTCACGATCTCTTCGATTTCATCATCTTTAACCATGTCGAAGAGCGCCTTCAACACCGTCAAATCGACACCTTCATGCTTTAAGGCAAAAACCAGATGCCCGTAGAGATTATCCTCAGGCGCATGGCGAGGAGTGAATACGCGCCATGCCTCTGTTTCATATTTGGTGTGCTTAGAGCTGATCACCGCCAACATGTCGGGCATAGGAACGCCCAAAGAATATTTCGCCAATAGGAATCCATACCCAGCCAAGGTGGCATTTTCTTCTGGTAGAGGGCGGTCAATCATCAACCAACAATCTCATGAAAAAGACTTACTTTCCATGAGAAACGCTTACTTTTCACCACATTCCGTGAAAAACACTTATTTAGCAGCTTGAATACCACGCTCGCTTTGGGTCAATCCCTCAATCATTGTTAACAGCGGGGTGCGGAGCGAGGGTGGTGTTTGCTACGAAAAATCGAAGAGCGAGACATTCCTGCGCCGACTTCTGCTTGCGAATCATTGGATTTAATCACTCATCATCAACAAGTTACGCAAATTTACGACAACTATATGTCTGACATCTTACCTTTGCCTGTTATCTCGGGAAGTTTCCATTCTTCGCCTACCCACGCACACCCGGGCATGAACTCGGACTCGAAGTCGTCGCCGTTGGAGAAGATGTCACCAATGTGAAGCCTGGCGATAAATGTTCTCTCGAGCCTTACGTTAACGATCCTGGCTCTCCGACCTCGAAAAAAGGCGCATCAAACTGCTGCCCTGGCGTCCAAGTGATTGGTGTGCATAACAACGGCGGATTGCGTAAAGGCACCTTTATCGTACCCGCCCGCAAGCTCCACCCAGGCAATGATCTCAGCTACGACCAACTTGCACTCGTCGAGACATTAGCCATCGGCTACCACGCCGTTCAACGCGGAAATCCACAACCCGGCGAATCGGTTCTCGTCATCGGCGCAGGCCCGATCGGACTCGCTTGCCTTGAATTCCTCAAACTCATGGATGGCGTGAATGTCATCGTGATGGACATGGTGCAAGGAAGGCTGGATTTCTGCGCAAAAAACTTAGTGATCAAAACCGGTGTCCTTGCCAAAGCCGATGGTTCACACCTCACGGAACTTGAGAAAATCACCGAGAATCAGTTGGTCGATGTCATCATTGATGCGACGGGCTCACCACGCTCGATGTCTACCTGCTTCGAGTTCGCCGCCTTCACCGGTCGCGTGGTTTATGTCGGCATCACAACCTCGGACATCATCTTCCCACACGCGCCAGTGTTTCATCGGCGCGAACTCACACTGCTCGCATCCCGCAACGCGGTGCCATCGGATTTCACAGAAATCATCGAGCTCATTCGCCAGGGGAAAATCAACACAGATCTCTGGATCACGCACCGCATCGGATTCGATGAAGTCCCAGAGAAGTTCGATCAATTCACCGACCCGAACCTCGGCACCATCAAAGCGATCATCGAAATCCGTTAATTAAAAATCACAACTCATGCTGAATAGACGAACCTTCATAACAAGTAGCATGGCCGCTCTCGGCTCCGCAACGCTTTCTAGCAATGCCAAAGCAGAACAGCCAACCGGTGAAACGAAAGCAGTCGGTGGTTACAGCTATCAGTTACCGTCTTTCAAGAAAGGGAGTCGGCTACTCTTTCAGGGCGACTCCATCACGGACATGAAATGGGGACGTGACCAGAGTGATCGCAATCATTACCTGGGTCATAGCTACGTGTTTCTTATTGCGGCAAGGCTTGGTGTGGATATGCCTGAAGCACAGCTCGATATCTACAATCGTGGCATCAGCGGAAACGCAGTAGCAAACCTTCGCAAGCGTTGGTCCAAGGACGCCATCGACATGAAACCTGACGTCCTGAGCATTCTCATCGGAACCAATGACGTCGGCAGCGGCGTGCAGGCAGATGACTTCCAGGCTGACTACCGCTATCTGCTGGATTCTAGCAAGAACGCAAACCCTGATCTGAGAATAGTTCTCCTAGATCCTTTCGTTCTCCCTACGGGAAAATTGAAAGATAAAGAAGCGTGGAAGTCCCGCCAAAGTGCTACAGACAAGCTCGGTGTTGTTGTTGCCCAACTGGCAAAAGACTACAATACGGCGCATATCAAGACCCAGGAAATATTCGATACGGCAGCGGCATCAGTTTCACCTGAGCATTGGATGTGGGACGGGATACACCCCCTTCCCCAAGGCCACGAACTCATCGCTCGCAACTGGATTCAGGAAGTCAGCGCCCGCTGGCCGCAAGAGTAGCAGGGCAGGAAGATGCCCGATATGCCGATAGGAGGACAAGCGGTGATGCCGCCTCTTCTTAACAAGGATTCTCTCTTCCACGGGAACCTCATCTGGGTCTGCAAAAATCTAAGAACGCAAAAATAGTGGTGATGTTTGCTACGAAAAATGTAACGAATTAAGATTCCCGCGCCAACCTTTTGTCACCGATTTTAGATTTCAAACCATTCTCCATCAGAGGCTTACCGAAATTACTGACTACTATGTGCCCGGCATCTTTTTTTTCTCATTCAATCTCCCAATGTATCAATTGCTTTCTCTAAAGAAAATTCACTGTCAATAAAATCCCGACCATCAACCGAGTATGCATAAAAATCGCATATTACTATATTTTTATACTCGTCTATTGGTTCAGAATCGACCAATTCATACATCACCTCTATCCTTGCTCTTGACTTAGACTTAATGTTAATGGGGTGAGGTTTGATCTGAACTGCGAGATACCGCTTACCACCTATCCACATAATCCATTCCTTTGATGTTTTGTATTCGAAGCTGCTTACAGATAAAGACAGATCATAATCTGAAGGATTTACAATTTCCAAGATTACATTTTTTTTAACATCGCCATCAGTTATCGATATGATCTCTAAATCCAGTTTTCTAATATTAAACCCCTCTAAAGAACGATGACCATTATCTTTACAAGCAAAAAACAACACCACCCCCGCAAGGCAAGATATACCCATAAAAATTCTATTCATATTCCATTTGATATTACAAGGCGCCAGGGTAACCAATCCAAATATCTGAATAAATACCGGCGCCATTGGCAGTGCATATTTTTTTTACCAGAAGCATCCTTATAACACAAGCGCCTGCCTTCAAATTTTAAATATCAGGACACCCATGATTCACTCCGAGATAATCGCGGTTCAAGTTTCTCTCTGCAAGCCAATTCCCTCTCACAAGAACGAGACACCCACAATTTGCTGGGCGAGGAGTTTCATGAACTACGCCACGCTAAGTCAATGCAGAGTGCCTTCGGTGGGCATTGGACCCTGAGCACCGCCACCCAATACTTCGTGATCGAACGACGCGAATACTAGAATAAAGGAGCTCGTAACCTATGGTTGCGAACAAACGTAGCGGGTCACGCTGTTTACTTCTTCCTTTCCCGATGCTCACTGTTCTCCGACTGCTGATTCTCAACGTCCTTCGCCACCCACTACCAGGGCTCTTCAACCTGGCGGGCGTGGCTCTTGGCGTGGCGGTATTTCTTGCGGTCAGCCTAGCCAATAGATCCGCGACGGATGCCTTCCACGCGACGATCGATATCGTCGCCGGTAAGGCGAATCTCGAAGTGCGCGATAACTCAGGAGGACTGAATGAACGCTATTTTCGCGCCATCGCTGACCATCCTGAAGTAGCAGCCGCCTCACCCATCATCGAAGGCTACGCCACCCTGCCCGACCATCCGGGCGAATATCTTCACCTTCTTGGGATCGATGTGTTCACCAACGCACCGCTTCAGACCGGTGGATTTGACCAACAGGTGATTGGCAACCCAGACCTCGCACCATGGATTGCCAACGCTCGACAGGTCATTCTCCCCGCACCTCTGGCTGACAAACTCGGCATGAAGTCTGGCGATACCTTCACCGCGATGGTCAATAGCCAAGCCATCGAACTCACTTTGACTGGCACATACGCTGCTGAGAGCGACACGCGTTCTTCCGCTTCGCAAATCGCGTTGATGGATATTGGCTGGGCTCAGGAGATGCTCGGCCGCGCGGGTAAGCTTAGCAGCGTTCAAGTCTTGCTAAAAAACACCGACGACCCAGCCGCAAGCAGTCAGCGAATACACGCTGAGCTCGGCCTTCCCGCGTCCGCGCAAATCACCACACCAGCCAACCGTTCCGCCACCGTGGAGAAAATGGCGCAAGGGTTTCAACTCAACCTCAACGCACTCGCCATGGTGTCATCTCTCGCCGGTGCATTCATCATTTTCAATACAATCTCAGCATCGGTCGTGCGCAGAAAACGTGAGATCGGCACCCTTCGTGCCATCGGATCGTCAACCGCGCAAATCCGCTGGTTATTTCTAGGCGAGGGATTGCTCTACGGCATCCTTGGCACCGCACTAGGATTGTGGATAGGTGATTGGCTAGCCGGACTTCTGGTTGGCGACGTTGCCACAACCATCTCTTCGCGCTACATGCTGAGCAAAGTCAGTGAAGTGAGCAAAGATTGGCTCACCTATGCTCCGGCGGCTGCGGTGGGAATCGGGTCGGCATTCCTCGCCGCGTGGTCGCCCGCTCAACGTGCCGTGAAGATGGATCCAGCCGCATTGTTGGTGCCGGGACGTCAACAAGATCTACCGCGCACCGGCATCCGTGCGTGGTTGATTACCGGCATCGTGCTCCTGGTGCTCGCGGCGATATGCGCGTGGTGGGCACTTCAACCAACAGGGCCACCAGTGCTCGCTCTCGCTGCCTGCCTATGTCTCCAACTCGGCGCAGCATGCTTGTCTCCGTGGCTCATTCACATTTGGACACGCTCCATTGCCAAGCTCACGGCGAAACGCCTTCCGCTAGCCTCGCTCGCCAACAACGACCTGGCACAATCGTCGGGAACCGTCGCCGTGGCAGTCAGCGCATCCGCTGTCACCCTGGCAATGCTCGTCGGTCTGGGTGTGATGGTTCACTCATTTCGCTCCACCGTAAACGACTGGATAGGTAGCACCTTAAAGGCGGATATCTATATCGCACCAGCCGAGAACGAGGTGCTGGGAACGCGATCCTTCTTGCCCGACGAAACCGTCACCTTGTTACGCGAACTACCGGGAATCACGGCATTCGCCACCTATCGCGAAACCTCCGTCTTACCGCAAGAAAATGCGTCGTCACCAGTGACGCTCACCGCTGTTGACCCCGCTATTGTTGAAACGCTCGCCATCAAATCACGCAGCAATGATGAGAACCCCATTTCCCAACAGTTCGACACATTCAGCAACGATGCAGGAGCCGCGATCATCACCGAACCGATGTCGCTCAAAACAGGATATCAACTCGGCGACGTGTTGACCATCCCCACGCCAAGTGGCGACAAGCCTTTGCAGATCATCGCCATCGTCACCGACTATTCTGACGAGCGTGGACGGTTCTACATCCCGGCCGATGCCTTTTCCCAATGGTGGCAAGACGACCGGATCAACTCGGTTGGCATTTCTTTCAAGCCCGACCAAATACCGACTCCTGATGAGCTTATCACTCAACTCTCAGCCACAGGTGAATTCGCCATTTACACCAACGCAA
The DNA here is from genome assembly GCA_024636835.1 of Verrucomicrobiales bacterium. Lineage (GTDB taxonomy): Bacteria > Verrucomicrobiota > Verrucomicrobiia > Verrucomicrobiales > SLCJ01 > Sulfuriroseicoccus. Next base: position 26,532 of record JAGXGH010000079.1, read on the forward strand.
AACTCCGTGGACGGGTGATGGAGGTTTTTGACCAGACCTTTGCCATCACCAACATCTTGCGCGTGATCGCCATCATTGTCGCCGTGCTTGGTATCATTCTCTCACTCACCGTTCTCGTGCTCGAACGCAGCCGAGAGATAGCCACCCTGCAAGCCATCGGCGGGTCGAAACCGCAAATCATCGCCATCTACACACTCGTCGCTGTTGCAATGGCGATGATCTTCACCCTGCTTGGCATCTCCTGTGGGTTCTTACTCGCCCTGATGCTCACCGAAGTGGTCAACCCCGCGTTCTTCGGATGGACGATCCCCTTACGCGTAGATTGGCTCAATATCTTTTCCATCCCACTATGGACCCTACTCGTTGCCGCGCTTGCCGGCATGTTCCCAGCCTTTCACGCCGCCTCGCGCCCCGTCAGCGAGTCACTACGATCCGAATAGTATGTCCCTGAGAATTCTCATCATCTTCGCAATATCCGCGTCGTGTTCATTCGGTGACGAATGGACACCGGCACGCGCAGGATACCAATACACTTTCCCCGCTGATCACTTCTCACACAGTGGGTTTAAAACCGAGTGGTGGTATGCGACGGGAAACCTCAAAGCAACCACTTCCGATCAACGCTTCGGTGTGCAGTTCACTATTTTCCGCTCGGGCCTCCGCCCACCGGCGTCCACTCCAGTGAAATCGAAATGGGTCGTAGATTCGTTCGGCTTAGGGCATTTCGCCGTCAGTGACCTGACTAATGAAGAGTTTCACTTCAACCAAGAGATCGCGAGAGGCTCGATGGGTGACGCAGGGTTTCCTGAGTTCTCATCCACCAGCACAGACCCGCAAACTCTCGCGTTCCTGTCGAAGTCACGGATCGAGCTGATTGACCGCGATAAGAACGTCTTTCGCATCGTCGCCGACTTGGGAGATACCAGCTACGACCTGACGATCGCGCCGACCCGAAATCAGCCGGTTTTTCACGGTGCAGATGGCATCTCACAAAAAGGAGCAGGTGCAGAAAACGCCTCTCACTACTATTCCTATACGAGAATGCAGACGACCGGCACCATCACCATATCCGGCAAGCCGCATCAGGTCGGCGGCACGATGTGGTTAGACCGAGAGTGGGCAAGCAATCAGCTTGGGCCCGATCAGATCGGCTGGGATTGGTTCGCGCTACAACTCGACGACGAATCAGAAATCATGATCTATCAAATGCGCACGGCCAACGGCGGAACGGACCCCTACTCACACGGAACGATCATCGCCAAAGACGGCACCACCATACCGGTAAAACACAGCGATTACTCCCTCACTCCCGTGGAGATGTGGAAGAGTCCAAAAACCGGCGCGACCTACCCCGTGACTTGGAAACTTGAGATACCCAAGATCAACATCGAACTCACCATCAGCGCTGCGTTCGCTCAGCAGGAACTGGCCCTCGATCCCGTGACCTACTACGAGGGTGCGGTTATCGTTGACGGTGAGCGCAAGGGCGGCAAACTCACTGGGCGCGGATATATGGAACTCACCGGATACGCGGCACCACTCGAACAATTACAAAGCAAATAGCCTGAACCCATGCTCGATCCCACCACCATCCTGCCGAAATCCCAACGATGGCAGTGCCAGCGTTGTGGAAATTGCTGTAAATGGCCGGGCGACGTACGAGTGACAGATGCTGAAGTGCGTGAAATCGCCGCATTCGTCGGGATGGATGAAGACAAGTTTTTGGAAAAATACGTCCGCCTACGCACCGATCGCAAAGGTTTATCGTTGATCGAAAAAGACAATCACGAGTGCATCTTCCTCGACGGAAACAACTGTCTCATCAACGAGGTGAAACCGAATCAGTGCCGTGGTTTCCCCAACAAATGGAACTTCCTCGGATGGCGAGACCACTGCGAAGCCGTGGCGATGAGTAACGAGAGCAACGAAAAAGCCCCCCATCCTAGCGATTAATTCTGACAAGTTTCTGCAGCAGATTCGTATTAATTCTATGGAAAACAGGTGTTTCCACGTTCACCATGATCATCGCGAGTGATTGCTTTTCCCACACCAGCAGTTCAAGCTCTTGACAATTCTGCCCTAAATCATGCGCAGCTCCCGTTTTACTTCCTCGATTCATGCACCTCGCACACTCGTCGCGAGTATGATCATTTGTGCGATGATCAGTAGCGCTGCTGCTGCAGAAGAACCAGCTCTCACTCCCGGAGCCTCACCGAAAGAGGCAGTGACGAAGTGGCTCCATGCGCTGCAGTCAGATCGCGACACCAAGGAAATCTTCGACTCACCTCTCGTTGCTGTTTCTCCCTATTGCCCGAGCGAAAAGCTGGAGAGCTACATGAGCACTATCGATGCGTTTCGAGAAAGCATTGCGTCCCATGTTCTCGAAGAGGAGTCGGACGAATCCGTCAGGATCAACCGTTTCGGCGGTATCGTGGTGCAACTAAGCGAACCCGACAAACCTGTAGCAAGGTTGGTCGTTGGAGTGGCTGCGCTGAATACCCCTGAAGGCTGGAAAGTGCCGGTTGGAATGCAGCACTTCGACAACGTGCTATACGGCTTCGACAAAAAACTCCGCAAACAACAAGCGGATGTTACCCGCCAATTAAGCGCACTGAGACGAGAGATCTCCCAAAGAAGTGAGACGCAGATTGCCGAAGAAACGCTCAAGTTACTTCGCGAAACCCGCAAGAAATTGGAACTAGACACACTAGAGCCAGAGAAGCTGGCTCTTCAATTCGTCTACCCAAAGTCCCCGCTCACCGACATTCAAAGACTCTCGTATCTTGCGCTAACAAAAAAGCCATCGGCAGCCGACTTGCGCATAGCTCTGGAGATTGCACGTGACATCAACCGCAATACCTCCGCCACTCAGCAACCGAACAATGCCGAGAAGATGGCGGGAATCCTCGCGCTTCGAGCCAGAGTAAAGCGCCGCGGACTACACATCATCGAAGCCAATCTCGACAAACCGGCAGAGAACGATCTACCCGACGACGCTGCCCACGACAAGAATTTGCCCCGCCCTCTCGCTGACATGCCATGGCCAGCAAACGCCGTCGGTACCCGTCAATTTCGCGAACCAGGTGCAATGGCGCTCATGCTTCCACAATCCATTCGCAAAGAGTTCGGCGACCTTCCGGAACCCTTCATTAAAGTGGTTGAAAAATTGGTCACAGATGATGGCGAACACATGGCAATCTCTTTCGGCCTATTCGATCATGTCATACCAGGAAGATTCGCGGTGCTTCCCGTTTACCTGCGCAAAACAGACGGACAATGGGCCGTCGCCATACCGGACTCCACAATTTTTCAATCGCCCGACTCATCGGAGCACATGAGCGGAGCCATTCTCCCCCCGAGTGATGACTTGTTGGAGTGGTATTACGAAAACGACCTCGACCACCTCGACAAATTTTCCAACAGCGTCGTAGCGTTCGCCAACGAAGCTGGAGATACTCCCAAGTTTGAAACCCCGGGAGAGGTGGTCAATGCCTACATTGATGCTGTGACTGAACGCGATTTACTGCGCTGCCTACGACTCACTGCAACACGCACCAAAGCGTTCAGTAAAGATCTCGAAGACCTACTCTCAGCGATTCAGCACAGTTATGAGATTCTTGACCCCGAGGTTTTCGAGATTCATCCAGCCGACCCGAAGTATGCGGTACAGACTGACGAAACCGCGGCAATGCTCTGGCTCACCCGGATCACCCGATCCAACCCAGGCGTGATTGTTGCGAATGCTGTGATCACCGAAAACGCGGGCGATGGAGACGGTTGGAAAATCTCTCCTGGAATCCACGAGGTGTTCCCCATCAGCGCACGTCCCAACCTGGAGGAACGCAAAACCTTGGCTCTGGGCGAGAAGCAGGCCAAGGCGCTCGCCCAACTCGATCAACTACGTATCGCGAAAGAAGAAGAAATCCGTGATGCCAGCGTCGCCGATCTATTCGAGAGTTCCACAAAAATCGATGAAATCGACCCCTCAACGATCAAGCCAACATCCCCTCTGAATTTACCCGAGGCACAAGCTTTGGTCGAAGAATTGGCAAAACACCACACCAACGGCGATGTCATTGATCTCATTAAGAACTCTTCATCACTGAAAACAGCGAATCCAAAAGACTACTATCGAGTGCTGCGGGACATTGGAAACGACCGCGCATTTTTCCGTGAGGTTGGCAACCACCTGGAAGCGATCGGATCACACATTGAGGGACGTTGGTTGGGCGTCATCGTGCGCGATTCGCGGATGCCAAGTCGCACCGAAGAAGTCGACAGCCCGACAACAAAGGACACGCTTTCGATGCGTTTGTTCGTCCGTCACAATGACCGATGGATACCTCTGCTCGGTGCCAGCTTACTCAAGGAAATCAACGGTGGCATGAAGTGGATTAACGGGCGATTTATATCGACAGTTTCCAAAGTCATTGGCGACCAAGAAATTTCTGATATTAAGGCTCTTAAAGCTATCCTTGATGAATCACCATCAGTAGTCACCGAATCCTCAGACAACGCCGAATAGCTCACCAAATCCCTCGAACCCGCTTTCATGCAATCAATCAACACTGCGGCAACCGAACCGTCCTCTCTCACCGGTAAATCTGCCGCCACCCTGCAACGCCTCGCCTCGCATCTCGACGTCGTGATGATCGGGCAACAAGTCGCCGTGAAAAAAATTGTCGCTGCGCTCGCTACCCAGAGCCACGTTCTGTTAGAAGATTTTCCCGGTACCGGCAAAACAACTCTTGCCAAAGGCCTCGCAAAATCTATTGAAGGCATCGTCTTCAACCGCGTGCAGTTCACTCCCGACCTACTGCCGTCGGATGTTCTTGGCGTTACCGTTTTCAACCCCAAGACCAACGAGTTCAAGTTCCATAGAGGACCGGTCTTCGCCAACCTTCTTCTCGCCGATGAGATCAACCGGGCATCACCCCGCACGCAGAGCGCGCTACTCGAAGCGATGGCAGAAAGCCAAGCCACTATTGAGGGTACTCGACACGAACTTCCCGACCCGTTCTTTGTCATCGCTACGCAAAATCCTGTCGAGTTTCGTGGCACCTATCCCCTCCCCGAAGCACAAATGGACCGCTTCGCTCTGCAAACAAAGTTAGGCTACGTATCCGTCGAAGATGAAATGCGCATCCTCGACTCAAACCACACGGGAAATCCAACAGACGAACTTGCACCGTGCATCACGCTGGAAGAACTCCGCCGCATCAATCTCGACGTGATCGATAAAGTCCACGTCGCAGAGAGCCTCAAGCGCTACGTTGTCACCATCGTCGCCGAAACGCGTCGCCAACCAGAAGTGCAACTCGCTGCCAGCCCGCGTGCATCGATTGCGTTAGTTCGTCTCGCTTCAGCATTCGCACTTCTCGACAACCGTGACTACCTCATCCCCGAAGATATCCAAGACCTCGCCGGTGATGTGATTGCACACCGCTTAGTGCTCGACCCCGGCGCATCGTTTAGTGGGATCACCGCGCGCGGCGTAGTGGCGCGCATTCTCAAATCCGTTCCCGTCCCCCAATAGCTAACGCGTCAACACCCTGCTCATGATTGCCGAACTCACCGCACTACTCGGCGCGGAAAAAGTTACCACCGCCGAAGAAATACTCGCCAGCCACTCGACCGACAAATGGAATGCATCGGCCAAACCTGAGGTGGTCGTTTTGGCACAATGCACTGAAGACGTTTCAAAAACTCTCGCCTTCGCCAACGAGCGAGGTATCCCCGTTTACACTCGCGGTGCAGGCATCGGATATGTCGGCGGGTGCGTCCCCACCCGAGGCGGCATCGTGCTCAGTGTTTTCAAGATGAACCGCATCCTCGACGTCGCGCCGGAGGACGGCGTTATCGTCACACAGCCAGGTGTAATCACCGCCGACGTAGCGTCAGCAGCAAGCGAGCGCGGATGGTATTATCCACCCGACCCCGCAAGTTTGAAGGAGTGCAGCATCGGCGGAAACATCGCCACCAATGCCGGTGGCCCAAGATGTCTGAAATACGGAGTGACGGGTAGTTACGTGCTCGGCTTGGAAGTGGTGCTCGCCGATGGCCGCGTTCTTCGATCTGGTGGACGGAACCACAAGAACAAAACCGGTTTCGATCTCGTTGCACTGTTTACCGGCAGCGAAGGTCTACTCGGGGTCGTCACCGAGGCGACGCTACGCATCATTCCCGAGCCACCCGCGCGCGCCATGGTCAGCGCGACGTTCCCACTCTTTGCAGACGCCGCACGTGCGGTGCAGGAGATCCTTGGCGGCGGTATTTTGCCCAGTGCCCTGGAGATCACCGACAGCTTCACCTTGGCTGCCGCTCGCAATTATCTCGGCGATAACGCGCTCCCCGAAGGCAATGCCCATCTCATTGTCGAAATCGACGGACAGACGGATTCCGTAGCATCTGAGTTGAAGACCCTCGTCACACGCGTTCGCGAACTCGGTGCGCTTGGACTTCAAATTGCCGACAACGACGCCGATTGCGAAAAAATCTGGCAGTTACGCCGGGATTTCTCATATTCGTTGCGTGCTACCGGACTCACCAAACTCAACGAAGACGTCGTCGTCCCTCGTTCGAAACTTGTCGACCTCGTCGAGTTCGCCAGCGGAATCGAAGCCAAAACCGGAATCGCCGTCGCGTGCTTCGGACATGCCGGTGACGGAAACATCCACACCAATCTCATGGTCGCCGATTACGACGATCCCGATGAGCGCAAAAAGGCGGATGCCGCACTCGACCAACTGTTCCAATGGATCATCGCCAATGGCGGTGCGATCACAGGCGAACACGGAGTCGGAATCGCGAAGAAGCGCTGGTTCCGCGACGCCGTCGGCGAAACGTCGTATCAAGTGCACCAGCAACTCAAGCAAACGCTGGACCCGAACGGTATCTTGAACCCGGATAAGATCATCTAAATCAAACAATGTCCTATAAATCGTCGATTTTTGTGAAATTGTCAGGCGACAAAGCGCTCGAAATTCGTATTAATAGAGCAGTGAAGCATCACCGGATTTTCCGATTTGCTTCAAGCTCTTTTTACAAGCCTTTAAACGCTTTCCTACGGTGTTCGACCACATGTGAAGCAATGGAACCTACCCGATGTTTCGACTCCGGGAGATTAAGTCGGTTGACTGATGTCAGGCCTCCACTGGACGGCAAAAATCAGTCCGACGATCACCCACCTACTGAGTTTTGGGAACGAGAATCCATACTTCACGGACGGCACATGCGGGAATTAGCCCATTCGGTCATTTTATACCGGATGGGCTTTTTTCGTTTCTACTTTGCCTCATTCAGGTCAAAGGTCATCTGGTAACCGCAGATGATGCGTAGCTACTCTTACCCATGAATCTCTTCGAATCCGACACGCCCGCAGGAAAGCTCATTATCCGCAGCACCCAGCGAGCAGACATCACTGAACTCATCGAACTTCATAACCGCGCGTTTCCCGTACTGGTCGAAGCCGATTGCGGATGGGAAGAAGACCAAATCACCTCGCACATCGAGATTTTCCCCGAGGGTCAACTCGTCGCTCTCCTCGATGACAAACTCGTCGGTGCCGCATCCAGTCTGATTGTCTCGCTGGGATCCGATCCCTTGCGACCACATACCTACTACGGCATCACCGACGATGGATATTTTTACAACCACGACCCACGCGGCGACACTCTCTACGGTGCCGATGTATACGTCGATCCACACGTTCAACGCGTCGGTGTTGGTCGTGCGCTCTACGCGGTGCGACGCGATATCTGCCGTAAACTCAACCTGCGCCGTATCCTCGCTGGCGGGCGTCTTTCCGGCTATGCCCCCTATGCCGAGAAATTCTCGCCGCACGAGTATGTGTGGCGTGTTCAGGAAGAAGAAATCGCCGACCCCGTGCTCACCTTCCAACTCAGTGAAGGCTTTGTCGTTCGCGATGTGATGCCGAATTACATCCGCGACCCACGCAGCAAAAATCACGCTTCACTCATCGAATGGTTGAACCCGGACTTCCAACCCAACGTCCGCGCTGACACCAAAATACGCGTATCTTGCGTGCAATACAAGATGCGCCGTGTGTCCGACTTCGATGACTTCGCCGCACAGGTCCGCTACTTTGTAGAAACGGCTGCCGACTACAAATCCGAGTTTGTTCTGTTTCCCGAGTTCCTCTCCGTCCAACTCTTGTCTCATCTCGAGCCACTCACTTCGCAGGAAGGCATTCGTCGCCTCGCCGAATTCACTCCGCAGTTCATCGCCTTGATGTCCGAGTTATCGAGCGAGTTCGGGCTTCACTTGATCGCGGGTTCCCATCCGGTTCTCGAGAAAGGAAAGCTCTACAACAAATCGATGCTGTTCCGACCCGATGGCAGTCATGTCGCGCAACCAAAACTGCACATCACACCTGACGAGCGTATCTCTTGGGGGATTAGCGGCGGTAACGAACTCTTCCTCGTACAGACTCCAAAGGTCAAAGTAGGCATCCTGATTTGCTACGACATCGAGTTCCCGGAAGCCGCTCGCTACCTCGCAGACAAGGGAGCCGAAATCATCTTCGTCCCCTATTGCACCGACAACCGACAAGGCTACCTCCGCGTGCGCACCTGTGCTCAAGCACGCGCCATCGAGAATCAAATCTACGTCGTCACATCCGGCGTGGTCGGCAACCTACCCGACGTCGCGGCGATGGATATCCACTACGGGCGCGCCGCTGTGTTTACACCATCCGACTTCGAGTTCGCCCGTGACGGCATCCAGGCCGAGGCCGACTCCAATGTGGAAACGATGCTCGTGACCGACCTAGACATTAGCGACCTCTACCGCTCGCGTGAAGGAGGGTCAGTAACACCCATCCGCGACCGCCGCCACGATCTCTTCGAGTTCCGCACCTTCCTGCGCGATCGCTTCGAGAAAAAAGGCATCGAGCGCTCCGCACCTGAGGAGTGAGTAAATACCACGCTATCCCCAGCGTAGCTACATCGCATAGGGCATCAACGTAGCTACTTTCGGAAGAAAGTGGCCGAGTGAGTTCCGCTGCTATTGACCGCGCGCGTTGACCACATCGGCAGCAATCTGCTGCTTCAACTCATCGACAGAGTCGAACTTCTTCTCCTCGCGGATGAAGCGGTCGAATCGAACGGTCAGCTCTTTTCCATAGAGATCTTCCTGAAAATCAAAAAGGTGCACCTCAAGCAATTTCTTTGCTGCCCCGCCTTCCACGGTCGGACGGACACCCAAGTTAGCGACGCCTTTTAGCGTTCGTTCACCAAGCTGCACCGTCACTGCCCACACGCCATTGGGCGGCAACTGTTCGGAATGCACCGTGAGGTTGGCCGTTGGAAAACCAATCGTCCGACCTAGCTGACGCCCTTCGATGACCGTCCCTAAAACATTGTAATCACGCCCAAGGAACGTTACAGCTTTCGCCAAATCGCCCGCCTCCACAGCGTGTCGCACCGCAGTGCTCGAAACTCGCTCACCATCGACCAATACCTGATCAAGCGCAGTCACCGTAAAATCATAATCAGCCGCCAAAGAATCGAGTAAGCCAACATTCCCCGACCGTTGGTGTCCGAATTCAAAATCCGAACCCACAGCGATTTGACGAAGCTCGCCACAGCTACCAATCAACTCTTTGATAAACTCTTCTCCGGTTTTCTTAGCGAACTCTTCGTCAAATGGAATGACCAACATCGCATGAATCCCGAGCTCACTCAGCAATTGTTCCTTGTGCCGCTCAGCCGTCAGCAAGCGCGGTGCGGCTTGCGGTGCGAGCACTCGCACTGGATGCGGATCAAAGGTCACCACACAAACCGATCCACCACTCGATTTCGCTCCAGCCATGGCATCGCCGATCACGGCGAGATGACCAAGATGCACACCATCGAACACACCAATCGCCAAGTGCACCGGCGATGGCACCTCATTCAACTCAGCTATGGAACGTAAGATCCGCATCAACAGAAAATCGGGAAAGTCCTCAAGCTAGCGGAACATTAACACCGGCACTTGGCAGGTGCGCACCATCTCGGAAGTCGTGCTTCCAACAATCATTCGCCGAATCTTTGAATGCCCGTAAGCACCCATCACCAGCAGTCCGATTTCTTGTTTAATCACGTAGTCGGCGATCACTTCGTCAGCATCGCCGTCGAGGATTTCGCCTTTTACTTTGAAGCCAGCTACGGCGAGAACCTCGCGAGCTGAGGCAAATTTCTGATCCGCTGACGAGTCACCGCGCCCGACCATCAATACGTGACATTCCAATCCCATGAGCAACGAACTATTCGCCACGTAGTCGACCGCTTTACGTGCACTGGCTCCACCATCGAATGCGATCAAAAACTTTTCTACTGGCTTGAACGCACGTGATGCGACCAACACCGGGATTTTACTGATGCGAATGACCCGCTCGAGGTTATTGCCGAGGTGCCCTTTGTCAAAATCCGCAGACTCACCACGCTTGCCGATGATCACCAGGTCCGCGCCATCCTCAAATTCTTCAACTGTCGAAACCAAGGATCCGTGACGTTGGATCACATTCACCTCGTTGACGCCATCCTCGGCCAGCCGCTTCTTTGCATCACTCAGGATAACTTTGGCCTTCTCAATCTGCACCTTGCCGCGCGCTGCTTCGACTTCGGCGATGCGTGCCATCAACTCCGCACTGGCATCCATCCCCAAGTTGCCGCTCAGATCGCTCACCGATGCGGTTTCTCGATGATGATCCAAAACGTGCAACACATCGACAGAGGCGCCTAAGCGCTCCGCCGCCCATGCGGTGTGGTCATAGATGCTCACTGCGTAAACCGATCCGTCCGTGCATGCCAAAATTTTGCTCATAACTATCTATCACTATGCCGAATCGAAAGGACAAGGAAAGCCCGAACGCTGGTGATTTTATATTCCATCTTCTAGGCGAGGGCTCAAATCATACCGGGTTTGAATAAAAATATGACTGTTCGTCGCGCACAAGTAGTTCTCTTTCAACTAACTCCACGCACACACACGTCAGATCAATACCGAGACTTGGTCAGTGGTCGGAAAGCAGGTCTTCCGCTCCTTCTTTGTTGTGAACACCTAAGCGGTCGACCAGCGTCGAGTTTGCTTCGTTAAGCCCAATCAGCTCAACTTCGGTGCCTTCCCGACGGAATTTCAGCACCACTTTGTCGAGTGCACCAACGCCTGAGATATCCCAAAAATGCGCCCTGCTCATGTCGATGCGCACTTTCGTGAGCACCTCACGGAAGTCGAACGAATCAATAAACGCCGCAGACGAGGCGAAGAAAATCTGCCCGCTCACCAAATACGTGCGCATCTCGCCGTCCCGCTCCATCCGCGATGTAACGGAGAACAGCTTGGCAACTTTGCTCGCAAAGAAGATACCGCTAAGCAACACACCAGCTCCTACTCCGTATGCCAAATTATGTGTGTATAAGGTTGTCGCCACCGTCGCCAGCATCACCGCCGTCGATGTGCGTGGGTAGGTTTTCATGTTTTTGAGCGACGCCCAACTGAACGTTCCGATCGAGACCATGATCATCACCGCGACCAGTGCTGCCATAGGAATCATCGCCACAAAATCGCCAAGAACAACCACCAGGATCAAAAGGAAAATACCTGCCCATAGCGTGGACAGCCGCGTCCGTGCGCCCGACTTTACATTGATCACCGACTGACCAATCATCGCGCAACCCGCCATTCCGCCGAAGAATCCAGTAATGATATTGGCAACTCCCTGCCCACCACACTCTTGGTTTTTGTTACTGTCTGTGTCGGTAAGTTCATCGACAATCGACGCGGTCATCAACGACTCCGCCAAACCAACCACCGCTAGAGAAATCGAATACGGAAGAATGATCCAAAGCGTCTCCCAATTCCACGGGATGTCCGGCATCAAGAATGACGGCCAACTGCTCGGCAACTCACCTTTATCCCCCACCGTCTGGAGAGGCATCTTGAGAAAATACGCAATCCCCGTCAGCACAAGTATGGCAATCAGCGGCGACGGTACCGCCTTGGTAAATCTCGGAAGGATGTAAATAATCGCTAATCCTCCCGCCACCATCGGCAGCATGTATTGCATTGGGTTCAAACCAAACTCCGGCAACTGCGCCATGAAAATCACGATCGCCAAAGCATTCACAAACCCGGTGATCACCGACTTCGAAACAAAGCGCATGTGGTCGCCAAGTTTGAACGCCCCGGCAAACATCTGAATCACCCCCGTCAGCACTGTCGCTGCCAGCAAGTATTCCACCCCGTGGTCCTTGACCAATTTTACGATGACCAAGACCATTGCACCAGTGGCTGCCGAGATCATCGCCGGACGACCACCGATAAATGCCGTAACCACAGCGATCACAAAGGAAGCGTACAGTCCGACCTTCGGATCCACCCCGGCGATGATCGAAAACGCGATTGCTTCAGGGATTAGTGCGAGAGCCACCACCGTACCAGCCAACAAATCTTTGACAGGGTTGGAGATCCACTCATCGCGGCGAAAGAAGGAAGAAAAAGTCATAACTGAATAGAAAAGGAAAGGGCTATCCCTTCCCCAATATGACCACGGAATCAACCGTGGGATTCTCAGTCACTCTGTAGCGGCCCATTACAGGCTTCCCTGTACCAAATCTCCACCCTCAATCGTAATCTTCTTCATGTTCCGCATTCTTACGTCTCTCATCGCACTAACCACGCTCATCTCTTGCCAGACTACGGCACCACCAAACGCCAAACCTGTCACGGGGTTTGAGGTGGATCGCTACCTCGGCAAATGGTATGAAATCGCCCGGCTGGACCATCGCTTCGAGCGCGGACTCACCCATATCACCGCCGAATATTCGAAAAACGACGATGGCACCATCGCCGTGAAAAACCGCGGGTATAAAGTCGCCGAGTCCAAATGGAGCGAGGCGACAGGAAAAGCAAAGTTTGCCGGTGACAAGAACGTCGGTCAGCTCAAGGTCTCTTTCTTCGGACCGTTTTATGGATCCTACAACATCATCGAACTCGCGCCGGATTACTCCTACGCGCTCGTTGTCGGACCAAACACCAACTATCTCTGGATTCTCGCCCGTGAGCCAAAGCTTGATCCAACCGTGCAGCAAAAACTCATCGACAAAGCGAAGTCACTCGGGTTCGATACAGAGAGCCTGATCTACGTGGATCATACCTCACCCACTCCCTAACTCTTACCTCACCGACCTATTCTATCATGTCCGAACAACCACACATCGCCGCCAAGAACCCCGTTAAAGTCGAACTCGAAGCCGGCAAGAAATACTTCTTCTGCACCTGCGGGCAATCAGACAACCAACCGTTCTGTAACGGTGCCCACAAAGGATCAGGCTTCGCACCAAAAGCCTTCGTCGCCGAAAAGGACGGCCCAGCCTTCCTCTGCCAGTGCAAACAAACCAACAACGCCCCCTTCTGCGACGGCTCACACAAACAGCTGTAAGCCCCGCGCGCATCGGCCAGCGCAAGCAACTGTAGGTTAGACGTGTCGGCTAACTCCTACCCTCGACGCAGCCGCACTTCACCATGCACCCCATCATCGACAACTCAGACCAATCGCGATTCGAACTCCAAGTGAACGGACTCCTCGCGTTCGCCGACTACAAAATTCGCGATGGTGTCCTATTGCTACCCCACGTTGAAGCAGCCCCCGAACTTCGCGGCACAGGCGCGGCGGGCAAACTCATGGAGGGAGTGCTTGACATCGCCCGCGAACGAAAACTAAAAGTCCATCCAATCTGCAGTTACGCCGTCGCCTACATTCAGCGAAACACACAGCATCAGGATCTGCTGGCAGATTAACCCTCTAAAAATCCGTGTGTTCCGTGTAATTTGACTTCGTCTGTCTCCGCTCTGCTCCGGCTGTGGTTCAAACTGCGGAATCCAAGATAAGAACCTAGACCTTTGGCCGCGCAGAGTTGCGCTCGCTAAACCAACACCCGCCCGATCGCGTAAGATCAACACCAAGATTTGGTATTATCCCGCCTTCTAATAATAGATGATTTTCCTCCGCGCACAAGAAGCTCACAATCCATCATTTCCACGCCCGATCGTGTAAGATCAACACCAAGATTTGGTGACCGCCAGCATCTCGCTCATCAGCTCCTCATCAATAGCGCCACGGCTACCTGCTAATATGCCGTCGGCCAGTTCGCCTTTCTTGGCCTGCATTTGCTGAATCCGCTGCTCGACCGTGCCTTCGCAGATCAATTTGTGAACCATCACCGCCTTGTTTTGCCCAATGCGATACGCGCGATCCGTCGCTTGATTCTCCGCCGCCGGGTTCCACCAAGGATCGTAATGAATCACCGTATCCGCGCCGGTCAGCGTCAAGCCGGTGCCGCCCGCCTTGAGCGAAATCAGAAACACCATTCCCTCGCCGCCTTGGAATTGCTCCACTAACAACTGCCTGTCTTTGGTCTCTCCAGTGAGAATCAGATAAGGAATCTCTTCAGCCTTCAAATGCGCCTCCATTTGCGCCAGCATCGAAGTAAACTGCGAGAACACCAGTGTTCGATGCCCTTCCTCAAGCAAGGTCGCCAACATATCCTTGAAATATTCAAACTTCGCCGACTCCTGCGCATTCTCCGCATCCAGCAAAAGCGGGTGACAACATATCTGACGGAGCTTCAGCAAGGCATCAAGAAACACGATCTGCGCCTCGCCACCTCCGCGTGAAGCAATCACCTGACGAACGCGTTTGTCCATCGTTGCTCTCACCGTTTCGTAAAGTTCCTTCTGTCCCTCGCTAAGCTCGATCGGATGAACGACCACGGTTTTCGGTGGAAGCTCTTTCGCCACCTGCTTCTTGTTGCGGCGGAGAATTAACGCTCCCACCTTACTATTCAGCTCAGCCTGACGAGCTTCGTCCTGCTCCCTCTCGATCGGATTTCTAAAGTAGGAATTAAACACGTTCTGCGCTCCAAGCAGACCTGGATTGAGAAAATCCATCAGCGCCCAAAGCTCGCCCAAGTGGTTCTCCACCGGCGTGCCTGAAAGGCACAAGCGATGGCGACTATCCAAAGCGCGTGCTGCCTCACTGACCTGGGCCGCACGGTTCTTGATGTGCTGCGCTTCGTCCAACACAAGCGTGTGAAATGTCTCGTTGACGAGAACTTCAGTATCGCGAGTGAGCAGGGCAAAGGAAGTGAGCACGAGATCGAACTTCGAGATCTCTGCAAACAAACTAAAGCGATCACTACCCTGCAAAATCAACACACTAAGGCCCGGTGTGAACTTCGCAGCCTCCCGTTGCCAGTTCACGACTACAGAAGTAGGAGCAACGATCAAATTCGGCATCCCTTCGGATCGACCACTCTCCTTTTCCTTTAACAGATGGGTCAAAGTTTGGAGTGTCTTCCCAAGCCCCATATCGTCTGCAAGTATCCCATTGAGCCCCTGTCCGGCTAAATACTGCATCCATCGATATCCCTCGAGCTGGTAATCGCGCAACTTTGCCACTAGCCCGTCAGGGCACGGTATCTCGGGCACTTTCAGATTCGTCAAATCCGACACCCGCCGCGTGAACTCCTCAGCCTCAGCAGGGAGTTCAATCTCCATCGAATCGTCGATCACCGCAGCGAGTTCTGTCTTATGAACTTTCAAGGCCTGCCCAGGCTTCCAGCGAAACTCCATCAGACCCTCGAGCCTACGCACCAATCGCCGGAATCGCCCCACCGGCAGGACAACCGCTTCTCCATCGGGCAGGAAAAACAAAAACTCCTGACCGTCCGGCAAGCCCTCGGTCAAGCCCATGAAATCGCCGTCCAGCAAAGCGGCCAGCAGCGGTTGTAGCTCAAATTTCTGACCATCGATTTCAAAACCTGCCGAGAGATGAAACCACCCCTTTCCTTCCTCGACAATTTCCGCCTTCCATGCCTCGGCGCGAAAGACAATTGGCTCATGCCCGACACCCGGTGCATAGCGCACCGACCATCCTCTGTCCTCCAAGAGCTTTCCCAATTCAAAACGAAATCTCTGCCAATAGCGATGCGCAAAGGCGTCCGCATCACGGACACCCTCGCCGACGGTCGGCTTCCATATCGGGTCCGCTCTATCCACTCCAAGCTCAAGCCCCAAAGCCTGTAATTCTCGAAGCCCTCGAGTCTCTAAGTTTGCATCGCGCTCGATCACCCGAGGCGCACCGTTTTCATCTTCCACCCTTCGACTCCGACGGTTCTCTGCGGCCGTCAACGGAAACGCATCATTCCCATAGAGCACTTCCGCGCGAGCGAATACCGCAGGTTGATACCCCGACCCAAGCTCCACGCGAATGCGCAGCCGAGCACTCTCACTAACGCTGGCTTGCGCATCCGCGAGACCCGGCACAGCAACGCCACGTGCCTTTGCCGAAGTTTGCAATTTCTCCCATTGCTCCGGATTCAAACGCGGACCGCGTATCCAGGCCTTCACTCGATCGCGGTGGTCATCAATCACCACCCGTCCCAGCTCTCGGCGCGCCTCATCGACAAACCAAACCCCACCTGCAACAAACCCGTAATCGCTTGACGGCTCGGTCACCACGACCGGCACATGTTCACCTTCGTCCAACTTCCATCCAAGACTCCCATTGCGAGCTTCAGCGACTCGCATCGGGTCATGCGAATCTTCACCCGAGAGCAAGCGACTGGTGAGCGACAGCCTTTTCAAAATCAACTCCCACCCCATACCTTCTATCGGCCAGATGTGATCTCCACGGGATTCACGCACCGCCAGTTCTTCCAAGATCAGAGCATCCTCATCCCGTGCCAGATCACCCGCTTCTCCCTGCTTCAAAGTAGAAAGCGTCCGCCCCAAGCCACCCGCCTTTAACTCCTGCCCGCGCAGCAACCGAAGTTCCACTCCTGTCGCTTGTGGAACGAGCACATACACCAAACAGTCTGCGGATTCCTTCGGTACCGCCGGTTCGCGAACCACACTGTCCAACCATACGTCGACACCAGACTCCCCGCTCTCCTCCGCCCCATCGAACGCCGCGACGAGTCGGTCACTCTTTGCCAACCATACAAGGCATGCCGCCACATGTTCGCAATTTGTCGCGAACTCACAGGAACACGACCCCTCCAAAAACCAGCGATCGCCCTCCTTCCAAATTCCGACCACCGCCTCATCAAATGCCCCATCGCCATCCGCCACTCGCCCAACAATCTCCAAATCGCCGGACTCCAACCTCGTCCCCGCAAGATCCCTCACCAAACGCTTCCTCGCCAACTTCTCACCAAGAGCCAAACGCGCCCCATCAAAGCCCGGCCGCCAGTCCCCTGACTGCAGGTAAGCTCTGATCTCGTCCATACCGCTGGTGTTACTCATCTCTTCCGTAGATCAAGCATCGCTCTCCCATCTTGGTCAACTGAATCCGTCCGAAAGCGCACTCAATTCAGTGGCCGGGGCTTCTAGCCCCGTTGCCAGAGCAATTGTCTGTTTGGCTTCGGGGCAGGATGCCCCGGCCACTTTCGCACTCTGCATATGCCTCGAGCCGGCAATCAACGATACCCTTCATTCATCTGAGACACTTGGCTCTCTTACCCCCGATACAATACCCCACAAAAAAGGCCCGTCGCGCGAGCAACGGGCCTTTCTGAAATCATTAACAACTTACTTCTTCTTCAAACCCTGAAGCTTGAGACGAAGGGCGTTCAGCGCGATAAACCCTGACGCGTCATCTTGATTGTAGGCTTGCGTTGGATCCTCTTCCATCGTTGCGATGTCTTCGCTGTAGAGTGAGTTCGGCGACTTGCGGCCGGCGTTCATGACATTGCCCTTGTAGAGCTTCACGCGGACTTCGCCGTCGACGTCCTGTTGCGTCGCCTCGACGAGTGCCTGGAGGGCATCACGCTCGGGAGCGAACCAGAATCCATTGTAAACGAGCTGCGCGTATTTGGGAATCAATCCGTCACGGAGCATCATCGCTTCACGGTCGACGACCAAGGCTTCCAAGTCACGGTGTGCATGGAACATGATCGTCCCCGCCGGCGTTTCGTAAATTCCACGGCTCTTCATTCCTACGAAGCGGTTTTCGACGATATCGACCCGACCAACACCGTGCTTGCCTGCGAGGAAGTTGAGAACCTTCATCACACCGTAGGGAGTGAACAAGGTGTAGCCATCGCGCTCGCCGGTGGAGGAAATCCCCAACTGGCTCGCGTATTCCGCCAGCGATTCTGTCTTCAAACCGACTACATCGCCCTTCTCAAAAAGCAGCTGAATGTATTCCGCTTTATCGGGTGCGTCTTCCGGCGAGGTGGTGAGAACATACATCTCCTTGTCCTCAGGAGTGGTGCCGTCATACCATGGATCTTCCAACACACCACTCTCATACGAGATGTGTAGTAGATTGCGGTCCATCGAGTAGGACTTTTTAGCGGTCGCTTGAATCGGAATGTTATTTTCCTGTGCGTAAGCAATCATCTGCGCGCGACCCGGGAACTTGTCGCGGAAAACCTGCATGCGCCATGGGGCGATCATCTTGATGTCCGGAGCAAGTGCCGCGACGGAAAGCTCGAAGCGCACCTGATCGTTGCCTTTGCCAGTCGCCCCGTGAGCAATGGCATCGGCGCCTTCACGACGGGCGACTTCGACCATTCCCTTGGCGATACATGGACGGGCGATCGATGTGCCGAGCAGATAGCGGCCTTCATAAATCGCTCCCGCGCGGAACATCGGATAGATGTAGTCGGCGGCGAATTCTTCTTTCAAGTCGTCGATGTAGCACTTCGACGCACCGGTTTTGAGTGCCTTCTCTTCCAAACCATCGAGTTCGTCTTCCTGTCCGACATCGGCACAGTAAGCGATAATCTCTGCGTTGTAGTGATCTTTGAGCCAGGTGACGAGGACTGAGGTATCAAGTCCTCCGGAGTAAGCGACGACGATTTTCATAAAAATATCTGATAAGATGGGTTCTCCCCGCGATCAATTCGATACACACGGGGACACCTCACAATCATCCATCATCCAGCCTCCGCTGCAACCGAAGAGGGAAAAGAAAATCAGCCTCTCCAATTCGCTTGCTTCTTTAAATGGTTTTCGCGTTCACTGAATATCTAATGCTTTTGATTACCGGTAATTCCTACTCCGAAAAAAGACTGGGCTACGCTGCGGACTACTGTCCAATTTGTCGCGCATTGTCCCCGGTCCTTGTTACACGAATCGCCAATACGAGTCATCTCTACTTCGTCCCCATTGGGACGGGAAAGACCTTGGCATTCACAGGGAAATGCCATCATTGCCAAACTATTTTCCCCGTGGAAGCGATGCGATATGATGAGATAATGAAGCATCCGGCTGAGGTTAATGCATTAATTCACTGCACTTTACCTGACGCTCGCTCCATCTATTCCGATGAACTCAAGCTGGCTGACCGAATCGTCAAGCAACCCGCATCGCTCTCCCAATCGGAACGTGATCAACTACTAGAGGAACCCTTCCTTATCTATCGTGAACGTATAGAGAGCGTTTTTGGCGGAGGATCCAAGCTCGATAAAAGCTGCGGCATGATCGCAATCGGCACTACCTTACTCATCGTGTTGCTGACATACGCCTGCTTCTTCTTTGAGAAAGACTCAGTGATTCAACAGAGATGCATCATACTGATTCCGTTCGTTCTAACGCTCGGCTGCTTCACCTGTTTAATCCAATACGCTAGAATTCCCGGCAAATTCGTTAAACAACGAGCCATTCCCGCAATGGTTCGTTCGCTGAAACCATTAAACCCAAGCAAAGGAGAGCTCAACAGTATCCTTGGGAAGCTTCGTCGATCAGGCGACAAGATCGGTAAAAAAGTGAAAATTGATCACCTCTGGAATGCTCTGCAATAAAGATTGCCGGAGTCCGTCAGGAGCGTGGCCGTCCCACCAACTTCCCCACCCTTCAATGCAAAGTATTGCTTAACTATTCTTCTGCCCCATCAGCGCCTCCTCTGGCGTGCTACTCAAGCAACAGCGCGATCACAATATAGCCTTCGCCCCACTTTGGTCCACGAACAAACATCGGACGCCCCTTCCGCAGCTTCATCGATGCCTTTAATAGCACGCTCTTTTGCTGCCAGATATTCAAGGTCGCATTGAGCGCACCTTCGTCATCGCGCCCGAGGGAGTCGAGTTTAATGAAAAATACCTCGGAAGGCAGCACCCAGGATTCATATTCCTTCAACACATCCTCAGAGACCGCTCCGATAAGACGGTAGGTGGGGAACTGCAATTGCTCGACCTTCTTCATCCGCTCGACAAGCTTCGCCGCGCGGCCTTCGGGCTCGATGCCTTTTGTGGTATCCTCGGGACCAGCGTAATATAGCCCGGACCAGACCTTGGCATCCGACTCGAGTTTTTCGGCGTCAGCACCGATCACTGAAGTTACCAGCAAAACCAGCAAGGAAAGGACGAGGGTGAGTCTTAAAGAGTGATGATGCATACGGGTATGGGGTGCGATCAATACACATCGGAAGATTGCCCATCGACGAAAGTGAGCATTCTCTCAATCTCGGAACCGAAGGTCACATCATAGAACGACTTCTGTGTCGCCTCACCGAACCCAGCGATGCGAACTTCCGCTGCTACCTCGGGAAGGCCGTTAAGAATCACCACCTGCGCATCGGCAGCATCGGCGTAGAAGGCATCGACCTTGACCGAATCTTGCGGAGTGTAAACACCAGTTAGATCGGATCCGACTTCCTCAACAGCCGCCACCTCGTCGCCTGAGTCATGAGACACACGCATGGTGATCACCGTTGCGAAAACCGCTATAGCAGCGGCGGCGAGACTCGATACGAAATAGCGCCTCCAAGGCACCACCACCGGCGACGCGGCAGAAGCAACTTTCGCGGCGGGTTGATCGAGTTCATCGAGTCGACGTTCCAACTGATGGGTAAAAAATTCTGCCGCAGGCACGTCGGCGGGTGGCGACGCTGCTTTGGCGATCTCAAGGGAAATCGCCCGCATCTCTTCGAGTTCGCGCTTCTCCTGTGGGTTCGCCGCCAGCCAGTCATCCACCTCCCGCGTCTCTTCGTGAGACAGGGTGGCATCAATCCATTGGGTCAGTTGTTGTTCGGTCGGCTTCATAACGGGGTTCCTCCAGTCAGTAGTATGTCGGTAGTTATCAGGGAATTATTCACAAAATCGTTCAATTCGATGCAGATTTTTCATGTTCGTCCATCGCGCCGAACCCAAACCCACTCGCCCGAAGGGTATCGAAGTGGGGCAGCAGCAGCTCGCGCATCTTTTTTCGGGCGTAGTGAAGGCGTGACATTACCGTGCCCATCGAGCACTCCATCACCTCGGCAATTTCCTCGTATTTCATCCCCTGCGCCTCGCGGAGGACGAGCGTTTGTCGGTGATCCGGGCTGAGTTCAGCCATTGCTGAGTTCAAAATCTTCTGCACATCGAGTCGGTCGGCACGCTCATCGGGAGCAAATTCATTCTTTGGAGCCGTTGGTGCGGACGACTCAATCGCACCTGCGCCCAGCAATGATTCATCGAACTCATCGCCACCACCGGGCCCGCCCCGGCTTTTGCGTGCACGGATGAAGTCATAGGTCACATTGTGGGCGATCCTGAACATCCACGTAAAGAACCGCGCACGCCCTTCGAAGCCTGGCAGTGCCTTCCAGACCTTGATAAACGTCTCCTGTGTCAGGTCCAGTGCGTCCGCCTCGTTGTGCACCAAATTGTAAATCATCCCATAAACCCGACCGCGGAAATGTCCCACCAACTGTGAAAACGCCGCTCGATCACCCGTCCGTGCAGCATCGACCCAGCCATCGACCAGCCTGTTCTCCGCCTCGCGCGCAGCCTCGTCCTCGCCCTGGCCACCGCCAAAACGGGAATCAGCAGGTGCCATCGCAGCAAGAGCAATTTTAAGAATAGTCGACATGTAAAAGTGGAATCGGCGAAGTTGTGCGCACAAAGAAAGCGACACACACTGGGTTTATAAGGGCGGAAAGCGACACTTGTCGAGCCGCAGCACGCAGAATTATTGGAGAATTTCCCGTTTTCGAAGATCTGTAAATCACGACATTTTCAAGAATGCTTAATCTCTATTGACCATTGGCGGATGACCACCGACTATTTCCACCAGATTCATGGCGGCTAGAACGAACAAAACCAGAAGCAAACGCACCACCTCACCGGGACGCCCCACCAAAGGCGAAGAAGTCGAATCCTCGGCAGCGGTGAATGATGCCTTGGCGGTTCTGATGTTTGGCGTTGCACTGCTTTTATTCCTCGCACTCATCTCATTCGACGAAGGCGACCTGGCTCCATGGACGGGATTTAACCAGAATTCCGAGCCAAACTCACCCGCAGAAAACTTCGTCGGCCCTGTTGGCGCATTACTGGCTCTCGGTAGCTACATTCTCTTCGGAGCTTCATCGTTCCTCATTCCCGGTGTGCTGATGTGGTTTGGTGCCGCGAAACTTGTCGCTCACATCCGCATCGGATCGCGAATGCTCATCGGTGCAGGCACATTAATTCTTTGCAGCTCGGCGATACTCCACCTGCAAACGATGTTCCTTCAGGGTCCGGATACCATTTACTACAAACTGTCCGATAGCACCGGCGGCTTCTTCGGCAAACTCCTTGGCGGCCATATCCTTCAGTCCTTGCTCGGCACCGCAGGAGCCTCACTCGTTCTCATCGTCGCCTACGCGATCGCTCTCATCCTGCTCACCGGCTTCCATCCCTTGCAGTTCATGCACCTCCTCGGTGACAGCACGCGCAATACCATCGCCTGGATCAAAGAATACTTCGCCACCCGTGCGGAGCGCGCCGAACTCAAAGCCTCAAGTTACCGCGATCCCGAGCCAGCAAAGAAAAAGCGTACGCCACGCCGTAAGAAGATCGAACCTAACGACACCGACGACGAGCCAGACGAAGAAACACCGGACCGCGAAGAACTTCCACTCGTGTTCCCGCCAACGCGCAAAATCATCGATGCCAACTCGCGTAAAGGAAAGAGCGCCAGCCCCACCGGCAAACTCGAGTTTGAGGTGCATGCCGCAGGACTCGAAACCGCTGAGTTCCCCAACTACCAACTTCCACCTCTCTCCCTCGTTCATTACGACGACAGCGCCGACGGCGAACTAGCCGACACGTCCGAACTCGTCAAAACGCAGGAAACGATCATCGAGACCCTATTGTCCTTCGGCATCGATGTGACACCTGGAGACATCACCCGTGGACCGACCATCACCCGCTATGAGATCTATCCTGCTCGCGGCTTGCGTGTGAACCGAATCACCGCGCTGGAAGCCGACCTCGCACGCGCCACCCGTGCCGAGCGAATCAACATCATCGCTCCTATTCCCGGTAAAGACACTGTCGGCATCGAAATCGCCAACGACGATAAAACGCTCGTCCACCTGCGCGAAATTCTCGAAGACCCGAAATTCTCCGATCCGAAGAAAAAAATCCCACTCGCCCTCGGCAAAGACGTTTACGGCAACGCCGTGATAGGCGACCTCGCCGCCATGCCACACCTCCTCGTTGCCGGTGCCACCGGTGCGGGTAAATCGGTGTGTATCAACTCGATCATCACGTCGATTCTTTTCAAATTCTCGCCGGACGATCTGCGCTTCATCATGATCGACCCGAAAGTCGTCGAGATGGCCGACTACAACGTCCTCCCGCACCTCGTCGTTCCCGTCGTTCACGATCCGAAAAAAGTCCTTCTCGCACTCCGTTGGGTGGTCAATGAAATGGAGCGACGCTACCAAATGTTCGCCGAAGTCGGGGTGCGCAATTTCGATTCGTTCAACAAGCGCATTAAACCCATTGTCGAAGTCGAAGAGGAAACCGAGGAAGAGCCTGAAAGCGACGAGATCGACGAAGAAGGCATCGAGGGACTCGCCCGCGCCTTGGAAGATGGCGACATCACACCTCCCGATCCCATCGACGATGATCTATTCGATCAATCCGCACCAATCCCCGACCGCATCCCCTACATCGTCGTCATCATCGACGAGCTCGCCGATCTCATGCAGACCGCGCCAGCCGAGGTCGAACAGGCCATCGCCAGGATTGCGCAAAAAGCACGTGCCGCGGGCATTCACCTCATCGTCGCCACCCAGACCCCGCGCGCCGACGTCGTCACCGGCATCATCAAAGCAAACATCCCCACCCGCATCGCCTTCCAGGTTTCGTCCGCACTCGACTCCCGGGTTATTCTCGACACCAAAGGCGCCGAGAAACTCGTCGGCAAGGGTGACATGCTCTTCCTCCCACCCGGCTCCGCCAAGCATATCCGCAGTCAAGGCGCGTTCCTTTCCGACGAAGACGTCCGCGCGCTTGTCGAACACTGCGCCAGCCAAGGCGAGCAGAAATTCGAAACCACCATTCAG
Organism: Verrucomicrobiales bacterium; assembly: GCA_024636835.1. Taxonomy (GTDB): domain Bacteria; phylum Verrucomicrobiota; class Verrucomicrobiia; order Verrucomicrobiales; family SLCJ01; genus Sulfuriroseicoccus. Next base: position 50,860 of record JAGXGH010000079.1, read on the forward strand.
GGCGCCATCAATAACCCTGACAGCCAACAGGAACAGGTCAGCGACGAAGACGAAGAGCTCATCGGCCGCTGTCTTGAAATCATCGCGAGTGACAAGCGTGCATCCACCTCACATATCCAGCGACGACTCGGCATCGGCTACAACCGCGCCGCACGCGTCATGGACATCCTCGAACAGCGTGGCATCCTCGGACCAAGCGAAGGAGCCAAACCCCGCGAAATCCTCGTCGACCTCAATGATTATGCGTAGCCGCGCTACGCGCGGCGTTGTATGTTATAAGTTATTGGTTATTCGCTCCAAGTCCATAGAGTGGCTCAAATACCCGACAATTTCCGATATACCTCTTCCCCATTCGTGTGGATTCGTGCCATTTGCCTCGCTTCAGGTTCTTCAAAATCATCCGTGCCCATCCTGTAATCCGTGGTTAAATAAGCTTCCTGCTATTCCGGCTGTCTCATTTCATTCGGCTGTGGTTCACAACACCTCCACCTCATAACAAATAACTTATAACCCGCAACTCCTTCATGACCGACACCATCGCAGACCGCATCGCCGAACTTGGCTACACCCTTCCTGAAGTTCCCGCACCCGCAGGCTCCTACGTCAACTGCGTGCGCAGTGGCAACCTCCTTCATCTCGCTGGAGGAATTTCAATCTCCGGCGATAAAAAAATCCTCGGCAAAGTGAGCGTCGAGGTTTCCATTGAAGACGCACAAGAAGCCGCGCGCATGTGCATCCTCAACCGCCTTGCCGTGGTGAAGCAGGAAGTCGGATCTCTCGACAAGGTCACCCGCATCGTCGCCCTCGGTGGGTTCGTCAACTCGCCGGCCGACTTCTACGATCACCCCAAAGTCATCAACGGCGCATCCGACCTGCTCCTCGAAATCTTCGGTGAGAAGGGCAAGCACTCACGCACCGCGCTCGGTGCTGCTGCCCTCCCTCTCAACGTCGCCGTAGAAATCAACGCCATCATCGAGGTCGAAGGTTAGAACCCTTTCTACCTTATACCTTCTACTCTATACTAAAAAAAGTGCCACCTCTCCGGGTTACGGTCGATCACATCGCCACTCCCAACCCGCCCATTGACGAGATCATCGACGTGCGGGCACCGGAGGAGTTTGCCATTGACCACGTCCCGGGTGCGATCAACCTCCCCGTCCTGAGCGACACCCAGCGCAAAGAAGTTGGCACGATCTTCAAACAAGACTCGCCGTTCACCGCGAGAAAAATCGGTTCTGCCTACATCACGGCGAACATTTCGCGCCACCTCGAAGAACATTTTGCCGACAAGCCAAAGGATTACCGACCGCTCATTTATTGCTGGCGCGGCGGCCAGCGGTCGCAAAGTCTCGCCACCATCCTCGACGCCGTCGGTTGGTATGTTCGCGTCATCGAGGGCGGCTACAAAGCCTACCGGGACACCGTTCTAGCCGGACTACGCGAACTCCCTTCACAGTTCCGCTTCATCATTGTCGGCGGATTGACCGGATCAGGAAAAACACGACTACTCCACTCCATCCGCGATGAAGGTGGGCAGGCACTAGACCTCGAAGAACTCGCCAACCACAAAGGCTCGCTACTAGGCGGCCAACCCGCTGGCCAACCCTCGCAAAAAGGCTTCGAAACCGCCCTGCATGTCGCGCTTTCGAAGCTCGATCCAGAGCAACCCGTTTTCGTCGAATCCGAAAGCTCACGCATCGGCGACATCCACGTTCCCAACGAACTTTGGGAAGCCCTGCGCGCATCACCCCGCGTCGAATTGATCACTTCACTGGAAGACCGTATACACATCACCCGCGAAGAATATCCCGACTTCCTCAGCGACCCGGAATCGCTGATCGCCAAACTCAAGCACCTCGTCCACTTGCGAGGACACGAAACGATCAATGCATGGTCCGCACTGGCGCGCGATGGCCAATGGGACGAACTCATCCACGCCTTACTCGTCGACCACTACGACCCATCATACTCACACGCGCAGAAGACGACTTACGACGAGCCAAGAACTACTATCACCCTAGTAGACGCCTCTCCAGAGAGCTTCGCCTCTGCCGCTCGCTCATTCATTTTAGAGGCAGCTCGCTAACACAGTATGACCCCATATCAGTCATGACTCCAGCCTTCCAGTATACCCTAACGACATTTCTTTGGTGTAGAAAACATACAATCAGACCGAAATCATCAAGCCCACAGGGAAATCGCCACATATTGCAAACAACTCGAAAATAATCGGTTTACCTAGCCCTTTAGCGAAATAGCTTACGCCCATGAACGGTTCACACCAGTTACGCAGGAAGAAATTTTACCAACACTTGAAAGAAGGCGAAGCACTCGTCTTATTCGCAGGGTCATCCCCAAGAAAGTCAGCCGACGCGAACTATCCATTTTTCGCCAACCGGAATTTTTTCTACCTGACCGGTATCACCCAATCAGAAAGCGTCTTCATCGCAGTCAAGAATGGAGGAGAGATTGAAGAAACGCTGTTCGTCCACAAAAAGGATCCCTTTGCCGAGCGTTGGCACGGTTATCGGATTTCCCATGAAGAGGCATCGGAGCTCTCAGGCATTGAGAGCGTCGCCGACCTTGAAGGCTTTAACCACACCCTGAAAGGCGTTCTGGACTCGGGCAATATTTCCTCCCTTTGGTACGATTTCGACAAATTCGATGCCGGCTGCAAGGACGCTGTGCAAAATCAACACAGTGAACTGATCCGCTCCCGATATCCGTTCATTACTTTCAAGAATGCCTATCCCGTGATCTGCGCCGCACGCACAATCAAGGATGCCGGAGAAATCGCCCAAATCCGCGAAGCCCTCAAGGTCACTCGTGACGGTATCCACGCGATGATGAAATCAGCCAAAGCCGGAATGTATGAATACCAGCTTGAAGGCGTGTTCAACAAAGTCCTGGCAGACAACGGAGTTCGCGAGCCAGCCTTTGCCAGCATCGTTTCCGGCGGGCGGAACAATTTCTTCATTCATTACGAAGAGCCCATGGGAATATTCAAAGACGGCGACATGATACTTACCGATGTCGGCGCCAGAAAAAATGAATACGTCAGCGACATCTCGCGCCCATTCCCGGTGAACGGCAAGTTCACTGAGGAGCAAAAGGAAATCTATTCCATCGTACTCAAAGTCAACAACGAGCTGATGGACATACTGGTTCCCGGCAAAACATCGTTTGCCGATATCGAAGCACACTCGCGCCGCCGCGTCGGCGAGGAACTGGTCGCCGCCGGATACCTCGGTGAAGACGAGGACGTCAGCAAATACTATTGGCATCCCGGCACCCACCATATCGGACTGGACGTCCACGACGTCGGCCCGAAAGGCAACCCCATCCAGCCAGGCATGACATTCACCATCGATGTTGGGATTTACATGGAGGACAAAAACATCGGTTTCCGCATCGAGGAAAACGTCGCCATCACCGAGACCGGCTACGAACACCTCTCTGCGGAGATCGTTCGTGAGATCGATGATATCGAAGCGATGATGAGCTGAGCTATAAACTGACGGTACAGCTACTCATACGCTTTCGAATAAAAGCCTGACTTTTCAGGCCGCGCACAAGTAGCTCACGATCAACCAACTCTCCGCCCGATCGCGTCAAATCAATACCAAGATTTGGTATCAGTTAGCTTCATTGAACCACTTGAGTGCGATGTCGATCTGTCCGTAATCGAGATTGTGCTTACCATCGTGCATCTCCTTGCGGATGTTTCGCATACCGTTTCGATTGAGACTTTTTTCCAAATCTTCCTGTTTGGCCACCTGGGCAACCTCATCCCACTTGCCATTGCTCAATAAAATTTTGATATCCTTGTAGCCAGCCTTGGACGCACCATACTCCTTCCTTCCATTCTGGCTCATATCCTCGTTTACACCGGAGAGCATGGCTCCGATCACCTTGTAATCGTTCTTTATCAAATAAGCACAGGGCCACCAACAAGCTTTCCCCCCACCGGAGAAACCACCTACCGCGAACTCCCAGTCGCGTATACCCGGCCAGACTTCGTTCAGCTTCTCGAAGCAGGCCAATAAATCCTCATCATGGTTTTTTCGGCCGAGATTGGTGTCGAAAGTCAGACACACCCAACCATTATTGACACAATTCTTGGCATAGAACCCCACCACACTAAAATTACCGGCGAGACCTTGTTTGGCGTTGTTGACTGCCGTGCTTGGAATAAAAACCTTCTGCGGCTTCGACGGGTCGAAACCATCCGGAACTGCGATCGCAATCCGATACCCGGTGTCATCCGACTTGTGCTTTTTCTGCACCCTTTCAAGGCGCTCCGCATCGTATTCGAACTCGTATTTGTTCAACTTTCCGCCAGTCGCCAGTTCTTGGCCATCGAAGGTCAATTTACCGGAAGCCACTGCGGCTTGGGCTTCGACGGCTTTCTCCTTCTTTTGCTTTAGCCAATCCGCGACATACGCCTGATCGTCCTCACTAAGCGTGGTCAACGCCACTTCAAAATTCTTATCCCCCATCAATAAGGTGACATGCGTGTCGGTAGCGCTGACCACATCAGCCTCAATTTTTTGACCTTTGTCATTCGTCCAGGTGCGGGCCACCAAAGTCGAGCATGCTAGTAATAGACACACAACATACCACAAAACAGTTTTCATAATACCTGCATCAACACAATAGATCCAAAGGATGTCAACGCCAAACAGGCGGACTCCCCTTGCTCCCATCAATCTAATATTATACCGGGTGTAAGGTTAGGCAGAAAAGAAGGAGTGGAAACTCCCGCCATCGGGCTTACACGGCCCCGTCCAACTGATAAAAAAGGTCGGGGCCTGATCGCGCAGACCGGTGAGCGCTTGCGCCCATTGGAGATTGCCTGATGTCGTCATTTATACCACCTGGTCCCGGATTCCCGCGCCCACCTCATCGACAACGGGCGCAACCCCACCATCCTCGATCTGCTGGAACCCCTGCCGGTGCCAACCGCCAGCTATCCGGATTTCCACGCCCATTCGCAGAGCGCCCGCCTCCACATCCGGGACAGCGACATCAAGCTCGGCGATGCCGTTTTCACCGCCGTCCCGCTCACCCGCCACGATGGCAGCATTATGGACTTCGCCGAGGGGAAAACCCTCTTCCACGATACCGGCGAGGACGTGCTCCATCTCCACCGCATGACCCTCGGCCACTACTCGCGGTTTTTCTACGATCCCAGCGCCGCGCTCCATACCACTCTGGAGGGCATCCGCCCCATCATCATGACCACCTGCACCACCCTGATCGGCCTGGCGCCGCTCGTCTTCATCCCCGGCGCAGGCACCGAACTCTACCGCGGCGGCGGCGTCATCGTCCTCTTCGGCCTCGCCTTCTCCACCCTGGTCACCCTCACCTTCCTCCCCTGCCTCTTCGTCACCACCCTGAACATCGGCAGCTTCATCAAACAACGCTTCAGCGCAGCGAGCTAGCGCCAAGGAGGGGCTGCTTACAGCTGCCCGACAACCCCAGCATAAAGGGCAAAGTCCAACTTTGCCCTCTATATGTGGCAGCCGTATGCAGCCACTCCTTGTATTCAAAGCGATCTGGGCAATTTCATACCACCCATCATCAAAGTAAACCACAGTCCAATAAACTCCGAATCAGAGTGCGCAAGCCCAAGGAGGGGCTGCTTATAGCTGCCCAACAACCCCAGCAAAAAAGCAAAGTCCTCTTTGCCCGCAACATGTGGCAGCACGATACAGCCACTCCTTGGAACAACTCATCCCAACCTGTCGGCAAGAATCCTTGACTCGTCCACCGCAATTCGATACCTACGAACCATGCGCTTTTTCAGCGACGACGCGGAAACAAAAGTCACGCGCAACCAACTGCCTCACTGGCAACAGGAAGGCGCGACGTATTTCGTCACATGGCGACTGAAAGACTCGATACCCAGGGCGATGATGGACGAGTGGAAACGAGAGCATGACGATTGGATGAAGCTCAACCCGCACCCATGGACGGATGAGAAAGAAGAAGAATTTCACCGCAAGTTCTCCACGCGCATGGATCGCATATTGGACGATGGTCACGGAGAATGCGTCCTGCGAAAATCAGAATGTCAGGACATCATCGCCGAGTCACTTGGGATGTTCGATGGCGACCGCTTCCTCATGCACGCGTGGGTGGCCATGCCGAACCATGTTCACACTCTATTTTCCATGCCCGAAGGTGGAAAACTGGAGAAGGTTCTCTGCGGATGGAAAGGCAATACCGCAAAAGCGATCAACGTCATCCTCGGAAAACGCGGAGCCTTATGGCAGAAAGACTATTTCGACAGAATGATAAGAGACTGGGATCACCTATACCGCGTGACGAGATATATCCGCAGAAACCCAACGAAAGCCCACCTCCCCGAGGGCGACTACAAACTCTACGAAGCCGATTGGGTCAAAAAGATGTTGGAGTGACTACTACCAAGGAGGGGCTGCTTACAGCTGCCCAACAACCCAAGGAAAAAGGGCAAAGTCCTCTTTGCCCCAGTACGCAAAGCCATCACAAGCCACGCCTCATCAAACTTCACCACTGGCGAATCACACGAAAAAATCGAAGGTCGCAAACCCAAGGATTCCTTACTCAGATTGCGAATAATCCCGGATCACTCCATAGACCTTCCTGAAGTCCGGGCAATCCGCGATGTTCAGGTCGGGCTTGCTGCTGCCGGCGGTCATGATGGCGACATGGCCATTGCCGCAAAGCTTGTGGATTGGCCCTTGGTTTTGTTTGAGGCTGTCCACCCGATCCAGAAGCGTGGTCTCTTCGGTGTGGTAAAAAACGCCGCGCCTGATCACGATGCGGGCGAGGTCAATCTGGTAGCGCCAGCGTTTGACCGCGATCGCATACCACACCAGCGAAAATGGCAGGAACGGCAACAGCGGAAACACCAGCAGGCTCACCAGCAACACCCTAAGCATGGCGCTTTTGACGGATCGCGGGGCTTCGATCAACACTTCCAGCGGCTCGACGGATCGGGCATCCGAGGCGGCATCGACACGTCCGCAGAGGATGTCATCGAGCAATTTTCCGACTTCGGCGGCATCGGTCAGAAAGCCGGTTCTGAATGAACACTGGCGCTTCAATCCATCAACCTCCGCATTCTTTTTCTTCTGCCACGCGTTGAACTCGGATTTTTCCTCACCGGCAACAAAAATTTCAAGCGACCCCACTTCACCTCCCGGGTAAAGAATCGTTTTGCGCCGCTTGATGTTGCGATAGCAAGCGTAGTAATGGCGCTTCGCGATGATTCCTTGCCTGGCCTCGACGTGATGGTCGTGAAAACTCAGTGTCTGACGCGGGTAATAGATCACTCCGTGAACGAGCGAGATCACCGCGACGACCAACAAGACCACCAGGAAAATACCGAAGATCATTGGGTCAAGCTGGTAGGCGGCCACGGCAGCCGCACAAGTGACGATCAGAACGAGTGGCAGGAAATTGAGTCGGGCTCGCAACCATGACATCATACTGAACCGCACTTGTGTCCGATAAGGATCGGCGGAAGCAGGCGGTATCCCCATTTGACGGAGCAGTGCCGGGAGGTCGAGGGCATCGCTCTTGATGTGCGCGAACTCCATGGCTTCACCGGAACCGATCGACCAGAACTTCAAGGTCATCGTGTCGAACCAACGATCCCACAAATTGCGCTTCACGATCACGCCGGTGACTTTGCCGTAGGTGAACTCGCGGACATTGGTGCTGAGAAAGCTGTAGTGATGCCGCAGCGAACCGCTTCGCAGCGAATACGTGGTGCATGCCAGTTGGATTCCGCGGGCGATCGTTGCAACGATCCAAATGGGTAACAGCGGAATCAACGGCAGTAGCGGCACCATGACACGCGCGGCATTCATCTTGAACTCACCGAGGACGGCGGGAGCAGAGTGTATAATGTCGGGCTCGCGACGTTGCGGGCGCGGATTCACGGCCGAAGCACTCTCCTTCCTGGCTGGTTCCCACTTCGGCTTGCTGGCAGCTGCCGCGATCAATTGATCGATGGCTGTCGATAACTCCAAGCCATGTTTCAGCCGCCGGAATTTGATTTCCGAACCACTGCCCTGACAACTGATCTGGACATCGAATATCCCGAAGATCTGGTCGAGCAGAGTGCGTTTCGTGCTGGCGTCCGCAATGTTCTCGTAGGGAATAAAGGCATTCTCGCGGGTTAAAAACCCTTCCTCGTAAACCACCACATCGTCGTAAACCCGATAACTTCTCCGCCGTAAGTCGAGAAACCGGACGACGATAAATGCGAATACCGCCAGCAGGGCGCTCAGACACAGAATGAGCAATGCCGCAGACCATCCGGTGGATTCTATTTCCTCAATCAGTGTGGCGACTACCGAGAAATTGAAAAACAACAGCACGAGGAAACCGCCGACCATGCCGAGCAGTTCCAGAACGATACCCGCCATCGCGGGGCTTTCCTCATGCAGCAGTTGTTTCTGCTGAAGATCAAATCCGTTCTTGCGGAGCCGTTGCCGCAATCCGTTATAAACCTCGACGGGTTCGCGCAGGGCGAACATCGTGATCGGTTTGGAATTCCCCGCGGACTCCACCATGACGTGGCCGATGCCGAAAATCTTGTGCCGCAACCATGGCAGCTTGACCTTGAGATGGGTGACATTGCGCAATTCCAACTCGGTGGTTTCATCGCCGAACAATCCGCCCCGATGACAGAGCACACGGTGGTCGTGAATTTCGTAACGCTCTTTCTTATAAGCCACCCAGGCCGCATAGAACGACAGAGCGCCGCCGGCAACCAAGAGCAGAGCCGACCACCAGGGGCTCCATTCATTTGCCAATAGCAGGAATGCAGCGATAACAGAGAGAAAAACTGTGATTGCAAGACCGATCACAACGCGGCGGAACATGAAGCTACCTCGACGGGGTTTGAGGTTCATCGGGGGTGACGCGGCAGGAGATTCGGTGACCCCGTCATTCTGCGGCAAGAGTGGTGAGGCTTGCCCGGCTGTGTTGCCGGTAGCGCCTTGGCGTGAATCTAACATATTGGATGGTATTTATATTGGATAGACGGGAGTGAAACTTCAAGACCAACCTTAGCATTAATAAACGACCTCCAAAATCACTCCAAAAACCGGAGTGCACCTCAATCGATATCACTCCGAGAATCGGAGTGCGCAACCCCAAGGAGGGGCTGCTTATAGCTGCCCGACAACCCCAGAAAACTCGTGCTCAAGCTAGTTCAACAAGCGATAGCGTCGAGCTGCCGCCTCGTTCTACTCAGCGCTATCTTTGGAATTGGGAGATGGGTGTACCATTCAGCACATGGCTGCCGGGTTAAAGTGACCCATTCATTTCCGTCGGTGGCGCTGGCGATATTGATTCGGCAGCATACCCACCACATGCAGGAAGTTCGTGCGCATCTGATCGGGATTGAGAAAGCCCGCCAACCAGCAGATTTTCTTGATCGGCAGGTCGGTCGTTTCCAGAAAATGCCGGGCGCGTCGGCAACGGCAGAGGTTCACTTCGGTGAGCAGGCTGTGCCCCCGGGCTGCGGCAAACCACCGCTCCATGCTGCGCCGCTTGGCTCCCACCGATTCGCACAACTTATCCATCGTCAAGCCCCGGTGACTGCCGGTCCAGATCACGTCGAGAATCCGAGCCACCAAAGCCTCGCTATGTTCCCCCCCGCCCGTCGTTTTCTGAGTGCCCGTGTCCCTCGCATCCCTCTTGCTCATACCTTCCTGTGCAGATTCGATGCAATCCACCAACACGTCCATGGTGTGCATGGAGAGGACTATAGAATCCTCCGCAGCATTGTCTGAAACCCTGTCCACCAGACGGTCAAAGGCGGCTGCCAAACGCAGCGGGTTTGCCGCCGCACGCACTGCGGTTGCGGGCGTAATGCCTTGCAGGCTCATCAACCGATAGGCGAGGTCACCATTAAAACCGATCCACCGTGCGGTTAGCCATGTTTTGACGGACCCCACCGGCCGGTAGCGGTGCCAAACGCCGGGAAATAGAAACAGCAAGGTCGGCGCATTGAAATCGACCACGCCGGTAGCGTCCGACTCGAAGACGCTATGGGTGTCTGTAATGAAGACCACCTGGAATTCCGGCAGAACACGCCCACTCTCCCGCGAGGAACTTTTGAACACCTCATCGCCAAGCGCAGGGCTTAAATCGAACATGTACATATCCGGATGCACTCCGTAAGGCAATTCCGTGGAGACAAGACTCAGCACGCGCCCTGTGGTCGTCAGGTAGAATCCCCATTCCGCCGCACGGTCGTCCACGGGGAGGTAGTGATAATCGTTTCGTTTGTTCACGACCGGTCTGTTGCGGATACAAAGGAACGTAAGATACCAGTCCAAGAGGCACTCTTCAAGGCGCAAAATACAGTTTCAAAAATGCACTTGGAGTGCTCTTGCGAGTGTATCGTTTGTAAATACTGGAAGTTTCATCACTTTAACTTGGCGTAAAATCAAGCTCTTAATCCATTGAAAACCGCCAAAATTCTGACGATATTAAGGTTGTCTCGTAACATTTTTCGTCCCCCTACAGCCACGGTGTCAACCACTTTGCCATCCTGCCTCTTGTCACGCCCGCCCTTGCAACCGCTCCGGCCCGCGCTACAACAATCGTATACTCGGACGCCTAGTGGGCATAACACTCTTGGTGGGAAATCTCACGCTTCTACTTGGTGGCGATCCGCGTGGCTGGCGTGGTCATGATCGCGACCGGAGTCTCTTCACTGCCCGGCATTTTCTAACAACTACTGGAAAAAATAATCACCATGAAACTCATCACACGTCGTCATTTCATCGAGGGCACCGCTGCCACCGCAGCGGTGATTTCCTGGCACAACCAGCTCTTCGCCGCGCCCGAAGCCGAAGCCGAAGCCGAAGCCGAAGCCGAAGCCGAAGCCGGAGGCGATGGTGACGGGCCGTGGGACATGATCGCGGTGCGCAACGGCGAACCGGTGGAAATGTTCGAAGCCGGCATCGCTGCGCTCGGCGGCATGCAGGCCTTCGTGAAAAAAGGCCAGAGCGTGGTGGTGAAGCCGAACATCGCATGGGACCAGCCGCCGGAAATCCCCGCCAACACGAATCCCGAACTGGTCGGTGCCATCGTCCGGCACTGCCTGAAGGCCGGGGCCACGAAGGTCACCGTTTTCGACCACACCTGCCACAACTGGGAGCGCAGCTACAAGTCCAGCGGCATCGCCGATGCCGTCGAGGCCGCGGGCGGCGTGATGGTTTCCGGCAACTTTGAAAATGCCTACCGCGAAGTGGAATTACCCAAAGCGAAGACTCTCAAAAAAGCGCTCATCCACAAGGAAATGCTCGATTGCGACGTGTTTATCAACGTCCCGGTGCTCAAGCATCATGGCGGCGCAAAGCTCACACTGTGCATGAAGAACCTGATGGGCGTCGTATGGGATCGCCGCTTCTTCCACAACAACGGCCTCGACCAATGCATCGCGGACATGTGCTTTGCACCGCGCAAGCCAGACCTCAACATCATCGACGCCTAGCGCATTCTGCGCAAAAATGGTCCGCAAGGCCGCGCCAAGGAAGATGGAGAGTTGGCAAAATACCAGATACTAGGAACCGACATGGTCGCGCTCGACGCCGCCGCAGCGAAACTCTTCGGCAAGGAACCTGCGGACATTGGATTTATCAAAATCGCCAGCGAGATGGGTGCCGGTGAGGCGGATCTTGCGAAAGTCAAAATCCGCCGCATCACCCTGGGCGCATGAACGTGCGAGTATACCGGCGCGCCCGCATCCTCATCGGCGGCTTGGTGCTCATCGGATGCGCGCTGGCGTTCTCCGACATCGGACACTGGCTGGGCGCAGATGTGACGCGGGCAATCCTATGGACGCAATTTGCGCCCTCGCTGTCGCTTTTGTTGACCGGCGGCGGATGGTTGGCAGCAGGCTGCATCGCGGTGATACTGCTCACATTGATTTTCGGCCGTGTCTATTGCGCGATGCTTTGTCCGCTGGGCGTGCTGATGGATTTTTCCGCATGGCTCGCCAAACGCACCGGAAAAAAACGCAAGCTGCCTTACCATCGTGGCCGTCCTTGGCTGCGTGTCACAGCGGTAGCTGTGTGTGTCATCGGATTGATCGCAGGAACCGCCGTGCCTCTGGCCTTGCTCGATCCTTACAGCGTGTTTGGAAAAATCACCAGCAGCACACTGCGGCCGGTCATTGGGGTGGCCAATCATCTTCTCGCCTCCACTTCATGGATCCAGCCGGTCAAGGTTTCACCGGTGGCGTGGATCACAGCCGGCGTGGCGATTGGCTTGTTTCTCATGGTCGTGCTCGCCGCCGTGTTTCGCGGCCGCTTGTGGTGTAATACCGTGTGCCCGGTGGGTGCGGTGCTCGGCCTCATCTCGAAGCACTCCTTGTTTCGCCTGCAAATCGCCGATTCCGCCTGCATTGGTTGTTCGATGTGCGAGCGCGTCTGCCCCGCCCAGTGCATCGATTTCCGCAACCACCGCATCGATCATTCGCGCTGCGTGATGTGCCTCGATTGCGTAACATCCTGTAAACGCAGCGGAATTCACCTCAAGGCAGGGAGAAAATCACACAATAGCCCGGTCGTAGTGGCTGATGAAAAAAAACCACTGCCCAATCTCAAACGCCGCGACATCCTAACAGGCATCGCCCTCCTGCCCACGGCAGCGCTTGCCGGACAGTACGAGAAGCACGCAAGCCAACTGAACAGGAGCGCGGTGCTTCCACCGGGCGCGGGATCGCTTGCCCATTTCCAAAATCTCTGCACGGCTTGCCAGTTGTGTGTGATAAACTGCCCGGACCAAGTGCTGCGACCATCGATCACGCAACATGGCCTGGCCGGGTTCCTCCAGCCCTATCAGGACTTCGACGTTTCATTCTGCTCCTACAATTGCTCGAATTGCTCGCAAATCTGCCCCACCGGCGCGATCCAACCGATCACCGTCGAGCAACGCCGCCTCGTGCGCACGGGCATCGCCCATTTTAACCGCGACCTCTGCGTTGTGAAAACAAACGGCACATCCTGCGGCGCCTGCAACGAACATTGCCCGACCCAGGCCGTGCACATGGTGCCCTACGAAAACGACCTCACGATTCCCGAGGTCGATCCCGATCTCTGCATTGGCTGTGGCGGCTGCGAATTCATCTGTCCGGTTCGCCCGCACAAAGCCATTGTCGTCCACGGACTCGCCGTTCACGAACGAGCGAAACCTCTGGATCTAGGAGAAAAAAATACCGTGCGCGAGATCGAGGAAGAGTTTCCTTTCTGAAATGTTTGCCAGAACCCACCCGTATTATTATTCGATTCCGTATGAATTTGCCGCTCCTCAAAGACCGCCGCTCGCATGTCGAGGCGATCCTGCGCGACTGCGGCAGCGTGCTGGTCGCGTGTTCGGGCGGAGTGGACAGCGTGTTGCTGGCAGCCGTCGCCGCACGCACACTCGGTGAAAACGCCGTGGCCGCCACCGCCGTCTCCGCCAGCCTTGCCTCTGGCGAACTCGACGACGCCCGCGCCGCCGCTGCCGCCTCAGGCATCCGCCACATCGAAGTGCCCACTGACGAGTTAGACAATCCCGCCTACGCCGCCAACGCGCCCGACCGTTGTTTCCACTGCAAGGACACCGCCTACGGCACCTTCACCAAGCTCGCCGCGCATCATGCCATCGCCGTCGTCGTCGATGGCACCAATGCCGACGACACCGGCGATTTCCGCCCCGGCCGCCGCGCCGCGCGCGAACACGGCGTGCGTAGCCCGCTCGCCGAAGCCGGCATGACCAAGCTGGAAATCCGCGACTGGGCGCGCGAACTCGGTCTCGACGTCTGGGACAAACCCGCCGCCGCCTGCCTCGCCTCGCGCATCCCGTCTGGCTCGCACGTCACCCCGGAAAAACTCACCCGCATCGACCGCGCCGAGTCCGCCCTTAAAGCGCTCGGATTCCGCCAATGCCGTGTCCGCGACCACGGCGACGTCGCCCGCATCGAAATCGACACCGAGCTTCTTCCTCTTCTCTTAGAAAAGCGTACGGAAATCACCACCGCCCTCAAACAAACAGGTTTCCCCTACGTCGCCCTCGACCTCGACGGCTTCCGCTCCGGCAGCATGAATGAGGTGATTGGGGTAAAAACTGAAAACTAACAAACTCAATGCACCACAGCACAGTTGATCCGGAACGCCTCGCCCGCCAGGGCTTTCCGGAAGTCGTTTATTGCCAGAGCAAGACGGCGGAACAGGTGACCGACAACCTGCGCGCGCTAGCCGCAGCCAACGGTCGCGCCTTCGGCACGCGCCTGCCCGCCGACCTCGCCGAGGCGGTGCTCGCCGCATTGCCTGACGCGGTTTACGAACCACTGGGACGCACGATTTCACTCGGCGCGATGCCCCCGGAAAACGCGCGCGCCATCGCCATTGTCACCGCCGGCACATCCGACCTGCCCATCGCCGAAGAGGCCGCCGCCACGCTCGCGTTTCTCGGCCATCCGGTGCTCCGTTTCAACGACATCGGCGTGGCCGGCATCCACAGGCTGCATGCGCGCATCGATGAAATCCGCAACGCCAGCGTCGTCATCGTCGTCGCCGGAATGGAAGGCGCGCTACCCAGCGTGATCGGCGGGCTCGTCGCCGCGCCACTGATCGCCGTGCCCACCAGCGTCGGCTACGGCGCGGCCTTCGAGGGGCTGGCAGCCCTGTTAGGTATGCTCAATTCCTGCGCCGCCGGTCTCACGGTGGTGAACATTGACAACGGCTTCGGCGCCGCCATGGCAGCCCACCGCATCCTTCACTCCACCCATACATCCCCATGAAAAAAACCGCTTATTTCGACTGCATCGCTGGTGCCAGTGGTGACATGCTGCTCGGCGCTCTCATCGACGCCGGACTTCCCGCCGCGGACCTCGAAGCCGGGCTCGCGAAACTCCACATCGACGACTTCCACCTCCACTTCAGTAAGGTTTCCAAAAACTGCTTCGGTGCCACCAAAGTGGACGTTCATGCCCACGACCACGCACCGGAACGCCACTTGCGCGAGATCCGCGAGATCGTGGAAAAGTCGCATCTTTCCGATCAGGTGAAGGAGCGAGCCATGCGGGTCTTTACCCGCATCTGCGAAGTCGAGGGCGGCATCCACGGCATGTCCGTCGATGAAGTCCACCTGCATGAGGTCGGCGGAGTCGATGCCATCGTCGATGTGGTCGGCGTGTTGATGGGTGTGGAGATGTTAGGCATCGAGCGAGTCGTCGTTTCTCCCCTACCTATGGGCCGCGGTTTTATCAAAGGTGCCCATGGCCAAATCCCACTGCCCGCTCCGGCGACGGTCGGTCTGCTTGCCGGCGTGCCGGTGTATGGCTCGCCCATTGAGAAGGAACTCGTCACACCCACCGGCGCGGCACTTCTCACGGAACTCGCCGACGCCTGGGGACCGATGCCCGCGATGACCCTGCGCGCCGTCGGCTACGGAGCAGGCACACGCGACCTCGTCAACCCCAACGTCATGCGAATTTTGTTAGGCGACTCGTCCGCCGAAGGTCCTTGGCTCAGCGAAACCATCACTGTGTTAGAAACCCACCTCGACAACGACCGTGGTGAGACCATCGGCCACGCCAGCCAGTGCCTCATGGCCGAGGGCGCGCTCGATGTGATCTCAATCCCCGGTCAGATGAAAAAAAACCGACCCGCCCAAGTGCTCAAAGTTCTCGCCAAACCCGAAGACGCCGACCGCCTCGAGCGCATCATATTCACCGAAACCTCGACCCTTGGCATCCGCCGCAGCGACACCCGGCGCGACTCGCTGCACCGCCATTTCGACACCGTGGACACGCGCTTCGGCCCGATCACTGTGAAAGTAGCCCATCTCCCCAACGGCGGCCTGCGCGCCACACCCGAATACGAGGACTGCCGCAAGGCCGCGGAAAAACACGGCGTCGCCCTGCAAACCGTCACCCACGAGGCGGAACACGCCGCCGCCCACAAGTTCGGCATTCCGCATTAATCGGCAGATGCCTGACATGAGCCAATAACGAGTTGCTGGTTCGACTACCCCAACGCGGTTTCATCTCAAAGCCTAGGGTTGGTCGTGAAGCCTACCCTAGATGTAAAGATCATCCCCGGTATCCATGTTGCGTCCGCGAACATAACTGAGGGTCGTGTCGAGTGTCAGCTCATCGGTGAACTCCCAGCCGCCGGTCAATTCCGCCCCATAAAGCTCCGCGCGGTCGATGTTGACATATTGCAGGACAGGTTGCCCGTTCATATCCTTCCTGCCAATCGGCATGCCCTGGATGTAATGATACACATTCTGATAGAACGGCGTTACCCCGGCATACCAGCAATCTCCCTTGCGGGTCGCCGCTAGAGCGATCTGCATCGAGGTTTCCGGATCGAGATCGAGATTACCCAGATATGTCCGACCATCGGCAAGCCCGGCGCTGGCGTTGAGCGGTGTCCACAGATAACGTTCGACCAGTGACGGTGCGCGGCTCCATCGTGACACCATAAATATCCATTCACAACTAAAACTCATCTCTGATTGACCCACGCCCATTCCCCTTTACGGTCACGCTTAGCATGTCCCATCCCGCTATTCTCGCACTTGAAGACGGAACCTTTTTTGAAGGTGAAGCATTTGGAGCTATCGACGCCGTCCAGACCGGCGAAATCTGCTTCAACACATCCATGACAGGTTATCAGGAGGTGCTGACCGACCCCAGTTATCGCGGGCAAATCGTCTCGATGACCTACCCGCAAATCGGCAACTACGGCGTCAACCCGCAAGACCTGGAAAGCCACGAGCCGCATGTCCGCGGATTTGTCATCGGCGAACTCTGCACCCAACCTTCCAACTTCCGCTCGACCGAAACGCTCGACGCCTTTCTGAAGCGCTACAACATCCCAGGGATCGAAGGCATCGACACCCGTATGTTGACCAAGAAATTGCGCACCGCAGGTGCCATGCGTGCCGTGATCGCCACCAAGGCAATGTCCGCTGAGGAAGCCGTCGCACTCGCCAAAGAAACGCCTGGCATGGAGGGCATGGACTATGTCAAAGAAGTCACCACCCCGGAAAATTACCATTGGGACCCCGAACACAGCGACTCGCGCGAGTGGACGATTCCCAACCCATCGCTCGATGAACCACGCGCTGGGAAAATCGAAGTCAGCGACGGCGACGGCTATAGCTATGCCAAGCTTCCGCCCGTAAAACACCGCATCGTCGCCTACGACTTCGGCATTAAATTCAACATTCTGCGCCGCCTCCGGCAGGCTGGATTCGATGTCACCGTCGTCAACGCCCGCACCTCCGCAGAGGACGTGCTCGCCATGAACCCGGATGGCATTTTCCTCTCAAACGGTCCAGGAGATCCCGCTGCACTCGACTACGTCCACGCCGAAATCGCCAAACTCATCGATGTGAAGCCGACCTTCGCCATCTGCCTTGGTCATCAGATCATCAGCCACGCCGTCGGCGGTAAAACCTTCAAGCTGAAGTTCGGCCACCGCGGCGGTAACCAGCCCGTCAAGGATCTGCGCAGCGGAAGAATCTCCATCACCTCGCAGAACCATGGGTTCGCCGTCGATGCCGATTCACTCCCTGACAACGTAGAAGTCACCCACGTCAACCTCAACGACGGCACCGTCGAAGGACTACGTCTCAAGGACAAACCGGTGTTTTCCGTGCAATACCACCCGGAAGCGGCACCTGGCCCGAACGACGCATCGTATTTCTTTGATGAATTTGCCGCACTTATCGAGTCGACGAAGTAACTCTTCTTGTCGTAAACGTATGTTGTAGGTTGACAACCTTCTCAGCGTTTACGTTTATTCCTTTATGGCCACCATCAATCTAAAACTCGCAGACGGCAGCGACCAAAAAATCATCCTCACCAAACCGGTTTCCACCATCGGTAGAGATGCGCAGAACGATATCGTCATTAATGATGAATCGGTCTCTACCCATCACGCGGAAATCCGTCTTGAGGACGGGCGCCACATTCTCAAAGATTTAGGATCAACCAACGGTCTGCGCATCAATGGCGAGCGAGCCATGGAATCCGTGCTCAACGACGGCGATCTATTGCGCTTTGGCAGCGTTGGCGGGAGCTACATCGGATCCAAAGCCGTTGCCGCGCCAGCACAAGCCGCACCAGTTGAAGAGGCCGCCCCTTCCCCTGAGGCAGCGGAACAGACAGGCTCCATCACCTCCCACCTCGCCCCGGGCATCGAACCCAGAGGATTCGGCAAGAAAGCCACCACGAAAAAAAATAGTAAGCAGTCTGCCGCAATCTGGTTGGGCAGACTCTCCATCCTCGTGTGCATCGCAGCTATCGTAATGAGCGCAACGATGTAGAGACAGCTTGTCGGTTCGCCAGATCGATTTCGCAAGCTGTGGCGACTTGCCACTTGCACCGGGCCGTTTCCTTGGCACCATTGAGAGGTTTGTTTGGCATGTTTTGAGCCACCAAGGCTCAGCCAGATTAATTTCCCTCTCCCGTTCAGTTTCCCATCTATTTCCGCCGTAATCCGGCACCATTTCTCCATGCCCAATACAATTATTCTAGGAACCCAATGGGGCGACGAAGGCAAAGGTAAAATCGTCGACTTTCTCACCGAAGATGCGGCCGTTGTCGCTCGTGCTCAAGGTGGCAACAATGCCGGTCACACCGTGATCGCCAACGGCACAAAATATACCCTTCACCTCATCCCTTCTGGGATCTTATGGGAGGGCAAAACCTGTGTCATCGGCAACGGCGTCGTCATTGACCCCACATCGCTGCTTGCAGAGATCGCTAAACTTAAGGCCGCGGGCATCAACATCCCAGCAGACAAACTCCGCATTTCCGACCGCGCACACGTCACCCTTCCCATCCACCGCGCACTCGACAACGCACGTGAAGCACTGCGCGGCGACAACGCCATTGGCACCACCGGCCGCGGCATCGGGCCGACCTACGCAGAAAAAGCCAGCCGCACCGGCCTCCGCATGGTTGACTTACTCGTCGCAGATCGTCTCCGTGCACGCGTTGAAGAGTGTACCAAGCTCGGCAATCCCATTCTCATCGCCGCCGGCATGGACCCGATGGAAGTCGAACCCATGATCGACGAACTTGCCGCAACCGTCGAGCAACTCCGTCCATACGTCTGCGACACCGTCGCATTCCTCAACGACGCTATCGAGGCGGGTGTCGATATTCTCTTCGAAGGCGCGCAAGGCACCTACCTGGACATCGACCACGGTTCGTATCCCTTCGTTACGTCATCCAACACATCCGTTGGTGGAGCGCTCACCGGATCAGGTGTGCCACCGCGTGCGATCGACCGCGTGATCGGAGTTTCCAAAGCCTACACCACGCGTGTTGGCGCAGGTCCATTCCCCAGCGAAAACGCAGCATTCTCTGAATACATGCACCAGAAAGGTCTTGAATTCGGCGCAACCACAGGTCGCCCGCGTCGCTGCGGATGGCTCGACGTGCCACTTCTGCGCTACGCTCGCATGGTCAATGGAATCGACGAACTCGCTCTCACCGTTCTCGACGGCTTGGACGAGCGCGACGAACTGAGCATCTGCACTCACTACCTGATCGACGGACAACGCGTGGATCTCCCTCCAGCTGCCATCGAAGATCTCGAAAACGCCATCCCTCAATTTGAAACGATGCCAGGCTGGAAGAGCGATACCACCCAAAGCACATCCTTTGACGACCTTCCAGAGAAGGCCATCGCCTACCTCGATCGCATCACTGAACTCACAGGCATGCCCGTCACTATCGTTGGTGTCGGTCCAGATCGGAAGCAGACTCTAGTCCGCGACTAGGAACGCCGATTCCACTATGGTCACCGCCGAATCACCGCCTGTCCCCCGCCACGTTGCCGTCATCATGGATGGCAACGGTCGATGGGCACGTGAGCGTGGCCTTCCCCGTGCCGCCGGCCATCGCGCCGGAGCCGAAGCCGTGCGTGAGTCCATTCAGGGGTGTCGCGACCTCGGGATTGAGTTCCTTACCGTCTACGCGTTCTCCTCGGAAAACTGGGCACGACCTAAATCTGAAATCAAGGCGCTAATGAGCTTGTTGGAGAAATTCCTCAAGGACAAAGCCAACGAACTAATGGACTGGGACGTCCGGCTACAAGCCATAGGCCGACTCCACGACCTTCCTGAGTCTTGCCAGAATCAACTTCACGAGACTATCGAGAAAACGTCTGGTAACAAAGGCCTCACACTCATCCTCGCCCTCTCCTACGGTGGGCGCGAGGAAATCATCGACGGCGTGAAATCCGTCCTCGACGCCGTTCGCAATGGACATATCGACGAAGCGATGATCACTCCAGAGGTGTTTTCCCAGCACCTCTACACCCGCTACTTCCCCGACCCCGACCTACTCATCCGCACCAGCGGTGAGATGCGCCTGTCTAACTTTCTACTCTGGCAGATCTCTTACGCAGAACTTGTCGTCCTCAAAAAAAACTGGCCGGACTTCCGCGCCGCCGATCTCGCCGAGTGCGTTGATGAATACGCCTCCCGTCACCGCCGCTTTGGCAAACTTTAGCTCTCAACTGGCCGAAAATTCTTCGACTGTCCGAGGAATGCCATTGGGTTTGCGTAGCTGACCTTCTCGATGGTTGCCTTGTTGTGTTGTCTCCGCTTCATCTCCTGCAGACACTTTGGCACCGCCAGTGGATCGGAAATACCCCAGTCACAGGCACTATTCATCCATACGTTTTCCATCCCAAAAGTCTCCAACATATCGATCGCTCTGGCAGGTGTGCACTTCGACTCGGGGTAAAGTGTCATTCCCGCCCAAAAACCCTCATCAAGCACAAGGCCGGCGGTATGCTCTTCGACATGATCGATGATTACCCGTCCGCGATCGACACCCGCGTTCTTTAGCGAATCGATGATCAATTTCGTCCCCTTGAGCTTATCTTCAAGATGCGGCGTGTGGATCAAAATAGGCAGGTCATACTTCTGCGCCAGAGCCACGTGTTCTTCGAAAATCGCCAGCTCGTTTTTTGTATTTTTGTTCAAGCCAATCTCGCCGATCCCTAAGACCGTAGGCGCAGTGAGAAAATCCGGAATCATCGCCATCACCTCGCGAGCAAAACCAGGATCCTCAGCCTCCTTTGGATTGATACAAAGCCAACAATAGTGATCGATGCCAAACTTCGCCGACCTCGCCGGTTCATACTCGGTGAGTTGGCGGAAGTAATCGTAAAACCCTTGTGGCGACGAGCGGTCAAAGCCCGCCCAAAATGCCGGTTCGCAAATAATCTCACACCCCGCCATCGCCATGGCCTTGTAGTCGTCCGTTGTGCGCGAAACCATGTGCGCGTGTGGCTCGATATATCCCATGATGATTATTCCTTTGGTTGATTCTTCGTCTTTTATCCCTCGTATGCGCCAGCGGCACCCTTCGTTCCTGCGGCTTCAATCGGCTCAACCGTATGATCCGAAAGACTCTCCAGCACGGCTTGCGCACGCGATTTCCCTTTGGGATTCTTTAATGCTTCCATCGCATCAAGAAATGCAGCATGCCGAAAATCCGTGTCGCCTTCATGTCTATCCACACGGTCCAAAAAAGCCGCAATGTCGATCAACTTAGATCGCGCATCCATGAAGTAGAGATCGAGAATATCGTTCCTGTCAGGCATACCTAACTGTAAGGCCACCCGAGTGGATTCCCAACCAATAATCTCAACGAATAATGCAATGCCATGCTACTTTTTGGGCGTCGGCATCGGGTGGGCTTCAAGCAGTTCCTCTGCTGTCCACGGCTCGATGCGGTCAACAAGGGTTGCTCGCACTTCTTTCACTTTCTGAGGTGAGACTGCCGTCGCTTTGTTCCCCCATGAATTTCGGACATACGTGAGCACCGCCGCGACTTCATTATCGCTCGGAATGAGGTCTTTAAACCCCATCATCGGAGGAACCACGTCGCCGTAGGCCTTTCCATTTACCTCTATTGCGCCGGTTAAGCCGTTCAACACGAGCTTGATTAAACGCTCCTCATTTCCTGTAACCCATTCACTCCCAGCCAGCGGAGGGTAGATAGGGTCCAGACCCTGTCCCGTCTTCTGATGGCATACATAGCAATGCGCATCGCGCGAAAAAACTTCATGCCCGAGGCTATAGAGTGAGGCGTCCGTTTTTGCGAGGTGCTTAGGCACATTAATTTGTTCTTTATCAGAGTCATTGGGCAGACCACCATTCAGACTTGATTTCACCCAGCCCAGAGACTCCTTGATCCACGGATCAACCTCCTGCTTTTCCACCTCACCGAGAATTTCTAATCCGCCCTCACTCGGAAGCCAGGAAGCTCCGATCAATGCCTCCATTCGAACACGTCCGTGCTGATCACCTGCCGCTTGTAAAAGCCGCTCTTTACTGTCCGGCAATGTATCAAGATTGAATCTCACCACCCGTGTCCCTGCAGCGCGAGCACGATGGTCGGAAGACGTCAGCACTTTATCCAAGATTCCCTCACTAACCGCCTCCGCTCCCCAAGTGACCCAAAGCGCCTCGCAAAGCAAACGTGGATACGCTGGATCGGCAGCATCCAGTTTCGACACCCACGATTCCACCGCATCGACCACTTCGCGTGCATCGTGAGTACGCAGTTCGCTGCGAGTGCGATAACGCGTCCGTAGCTCGGGGAGTTTAAGATTCTCGAGAAGCTCGGGAATCGTGGCACCGGCAATTTTCGCGGGCTTAACCAAGTCGCGCGACGTGCAGGTGATACGGAATACTCTTCCATGAACATGATCCCTGAGTGGATCACGCTGACTGTGTTGCATGTGGCCAATCAGCACATTCGACCAATCAATCACATAAAGCGACCCGTCAGGAGCTATCTCCAGGTCGACTGGGCGAAAGTTCCCGTCGGATGAAGAGAGAAGATCCTGTCGAAGCTTTAGCGTGTAACCCGTTCCGTCTTCCTCTAATGCATGCTGCCTGGTTCCAAGAAATCCGATCGTATTGTTGAGCAAGAGATCCCCCTGCATATCTTCAGGGAAGTGGCGGCTGGAGAGAATCTCCAAGCCACTTGTCGGACGGATAGCACCTTTGGTAATAAGACTGCCTCTAAACGAAAAAGGGAAATTCTTATCGTAAGTCGGCTTCATTTCTCCTCGCGTCATCCAGTTCAGGTTGGTGCCTGAAGTAAACAGAAAGAATGGCTGCCCCCACTCGTCAAAGGCAGTACCCCATGGATTGGGAATACTCAACTGAGCCGTTCTTCGCACCTCATGGGTGCGCGGATTAACGCGAAAAAAACCACCATTGCGTCCACGCACGGTGCCGTATGCCGTTTCCACATTAGAGTGTAGAAACACTCCTTCACTCATATAGATCGCTCCAGAAGGATCCGCACAGAACGCACCAATCGCGTGGTGTGAATCTTGATCATCAAAGCCATAAAACAGCACCTCTTTACGATCCGCTCGGTCATCCCCATCGGAGTCTACCAACACACTCAACCGATCCGCTTCACTGAGATAAACTCCTCCAGGGGTAAACTCGAAACCCAGCGGCAAATGTAAGCCATCGGCAAAAATCGTCTCCTTGTCTGCTTTGCCGTCGCCATCGGTGTCTTCGAGAATAATCAACTTGTCATTCGGCCGCGGATCGCCCGGTTGCCAATGCGGGTAGGACGGCATACACGCCACCCACAAGCGTCCTTGGTTATCAAAACTCATCTGCACTGGGTTTGCCAGTGAGGGGAACTGCTTCTCATCTGCGAACAAGGATATCTCGAAGCCATCGGGAAGCGTGATTTTCTTCAAACTCTCCTCGCCGGCAAGATACTCAGGGCTGCCATTTTTTCCGCTCGGTTTGTAATTCGTCTTGGTCACTGGCAGCGTCTTCGTTTTGGCATCCTCTGCCGCCAGATCGAATGGCTTGTTGCGGCAAATCGCATGGATCGCTCGATCTCTTACCTCGGCCAATTCCCGCATTTTCTGGATCTCGGCGGGAAAGTGACTTGGCCCAAAGGGTTTGTAACGTCGCCCGTGAGTGTGCACCCCATTGGGGATATTGTAATCGTTATGCCAAATCCAATTTTTGTCGCGAACAGCAGCGAGCAAGTCATCAAGGTAAACATCCGGTGCGTATGCACCGATTCCAAAAACAGCCATCGAAAGTATTGGTGCCAACTTCTTGTAGCCAAGCTCATTCATCTGGGCACCGTCTATGGTTAGTGGCGTCGCTGACTGAGAAAAAAGCTCAGCACTAGGATTAAAAAGATCGACGAAAAGGACTCCTGTATCATTGGCAACCTCAGCAATCGCACTGGTATAAAGAGCTAAGTCAGTGGTGCGCTGCTTTTGGAAAACCTCATCCTTCATGTCTGCGGCAATCGGAGAAACGAGCACAATTTCGGGTGCCGATGACCCATTGTATTTTTGACCCTGAACGTGATGCACATATGCCGTCAGCGCTTCTTTGAACCGCTTCACCCCAGCCTGGCCATCGAAGGATGACGTAAACCCAAACATCACCATCAACTTATCCGGAGCGACAGTCGTCAACCACTCATCCGGTGATTGATAAATACCGATGCCATTCGACTTCACCTGATATTCCATTGGCGCATACTTCTCCGCTCCTTCGAAAGCAAACTGCAATTCCCGGCTTCCGTGAGGACGAAACACCGGTGTGTCTCCGGAGTTGCAAAGATTACGAATCACCAAATCAAGCTCCGGATAGGTACGATAGAGCTCAGCTTCGAAAAACCCATGATCCACCATTCGCTCGCCTAAAGCACCACCGACTATGGCGATCCGATCACCAGCTTTCAACTCAAGCACACCTGCACCCTTGCCGCTCGGCTTGATCACAAAATCCGCAGGCTTCAGCCCTTTCTTAAAGGTATTAAAACCGTAGAAGGTCGGCTCAAACTCACCTTCGATCTCCACATCCACAGACTTGGGCACCTCCAGCCCGAGCCCCCAGAAAACACCGTTCACCACGAGTCGGCGTAAATTCTCATCGTCGAGGTCACTCGCCGCCCCCATCGTCGTCGTGACCACGCGTTGTACCCGCTCGCGGTCCTTCGACTTCGGCAGTTCCCTGACCCAAACAACGGGCATCACCGGTGAATTCTTTTCACCCTCCACAGCTGGCGAATCCGGCTCGAGCGTCTTCGTCACCAAACCGCGCAGCAGCACCTTCACATCCTCAGGCGGGTGGGCCTCATAAACATCGCTCTCCACGAAAATCTCACCTACTCCACGAAGAACCGGGTGCGACTCATTGCCAGGTTCGGGGATACCCCTGCATCCCTCTACCTTGTGCTGACCGTGGTGAGAAAGCCACGTCTCGCCCAGAATCTCCCGTCCAAAACCCTTTGGCCATTCACCCTTGGAATTGAACGAATATTTTGCCCACTTGCTCGTTGGATCAAATTTAAACGCATGCGTCGATGTCCGCAGAGCAACAATCGGCACACCACGTCGAAGCGCTGCATCGAACCGTTCCATCGCCGCATCCTCCCATGCCCTAAAACGCAATGACATGACGATCAAATCCGCGCTGTCCAACGCTTCGGAATTCGATAAGGAAGCTGAAGCTGTTGGATCCACATTCCCCTCTTTGTCTAATGAGAACAGAACCGTGCAGTCGAAGCCCTGTCGTGCGAGAAGTTGCGCGAGCATCGGCAGGGCTTCTTCCGATCGATATTCTTCATCACCTGCCAAAAGCACGATCTTTTTCCCAAGGCCCGGCTCGCCTTCGGCACCTTTAAAAAAGAGCGAGTCGGTGCGTGCTTTCAAGGAACTGGCGCTTGAGAGCAGAACAAGGAATAGAGCGAGAAAATTTGCAAACTTCATGTGTGGAGTATTTAGGGCGTTTCACCCCCTAGAAAAAGGGAATTCGTAGCAATCTACTGCGGATGAAACCGATCCAATATTTCACAAAAACTACAATAAAGACCTTGGTGCAGCTGCATTCGCCACAACATAGGCAAAAATAATTCCACCGATTTTGAAATAGCTTCCCAGCGTTAAATCGCTTAGTGATTCACCATGGTTAAGATTTTCAGCAAGGCTCTATGCATAGTTGCCCTACTCCCTCTCGCCTCCTGCATCACTTCCAACACAGGTTCCGCCGCCGCCTATCTGGCTGGAATCGGCAGAACACCCGCACCGACGACTGACGGCCCATCTTGGAACACCTATTCCTTCTGGGACGATGACAAATCAGGTGGATCGCCGCGCATCGTCGTCAACCTCGACGAGCAAATGGCGAAGTTCTATCGCGGACAGACCTTGGTTGGCGTCGCGGGCATTTCCTCCGGTAGCGAAGGCCATCGCACGCCCGCTGGAAACTATAAGATACTCGAAAAAATCGTCGATAAACACTCTACCCTCTACGGCCATATCGAAGACGCCTACGGAACAGTCGTCAACGACGATGCCACACCAAATACCCCCGTGCCCGCTGGCTGCAAATACGTTCCAGCTCCCATGCCCTACTGGATGCGCCTCACCAACGATGGCGTTGGAATGCACCAAGGATTCCTACCCGGCTACGCAGCGAGTCACGGTTGCATCCGCATGGACAAAAAAGTCATCCGCGATTTCTTCAACGCTGCTCGTGTTGGCACACCGGTTAAGGTCATCAACACTCACTAAACGAAAGAAAGCGCTTTGAACAGCCCAAGGTAAGCCGCAATACTCGAGAGGGTGATAATGATCGCCCACAGCGCACCTTTCGGCAGCACTTGGCGCTTGGCAACAACGAGCAAACCACCGAGCACTAGCCAGATCAGCAATTTCGTCACTATACCCGGCGACATGATATTGTAATGAAACTTCGCCTGCATTCCAAACCCACCAAGCAGCATCAAAAACATTCCGACCCCGTGTAAAATCGCATAGGGTTTGAAGGTTTCCTTGGTTGCCGCAATTGCCCCACCCAAGCCGAGTAGGAAAATGATAAGTCCAACGAGGTGAAGAAATTTGTAAATCTGAGGATCCATAGCAGTAGCAGGTATACGCCACTCAAAGCCATTCGGCAACGCACTATCACATGACGAAATCCAGTAAACTTCTCTTTCTCGACTGCGACTCCACTCTTTCCGCGATCGAAGGCGTCGATGAACTCGCTCTTCTTAAGGGCGAAAAAACTTTCGCCGCCGTCAAACGACTCACCAATAAAGCGATGGACGGGCAAATCGCGATTGGCGATATCTTTTCAAAACGCCTCAAGCTCATTCGACCCAGCAAGGCCGATGTGGACTTCGTGGCGCAACTCTACATCGATAAAATCGAGCCAACGGCAGCAGAAACGATCGCTGCGGCGAAGCAACGCGGGTGGACTGTTGTCATTCTTTCCGGCGGCTTCAGCGACGTGATCATTCCGCTCGCCGAGCATCTCAACATCAAACACATCGAGGCCGTCGGCCTGAAGTTCGACGACAGCGGCAACTACGCAGGATTCGACAAAGATGCACCAACCACCCGCAATGGAGGTAAACCCGAAGTCATCGAGCAATGGCTTCAAAACCACATCGACGCGATTACCGTGATGGTCGGCGATGGCGTATCCGACCTCGAAACCGATGAAACCGTCGACCTTTTTGTAGGCTTCGGCGGGTTTGTCACCCGACCCGCCGTAAAGAAAGCGTCCGAACACTTCGTCACCTCTCTGGACGCATTGCTTCCTCTTCTTGATGCTATCGACGGTTCTAAGATATAATCATTTCATGCCTGCCTACCAACCATCCCCAGATCGCTACAGCACCATGGAGTTCCGCCGATCCGGAGCCAGTGGGGTAAAGCTACCCGCTCTCTCGCTCGGCTTATGGCATAACTTCGGCGGTAACGACGACCATTCTCAAGCCCGTGCCGTCCTCCATCATGCTTTTGATTCGGGGATCACTCACTTCGACCTCGCCAACAACTACGGTCCGCCTCCCGGTTCCGCAGAATTGATTTTCGGGCGTTTCCTCCGTCAAGATTTCTCCAATCACCGCGACGAGCTTCTGCTCTCCACCAAAGCAGGGCATCTCATGTGGGACGGCCCCTACGGAGATTGGGCCAGTAAAAAGCACCTCACAGCCAGCCTCGACCAAAGTCTCAAACGGATGGCGACCGACTATGTGGATATTTTCTACACCCATCGACCGGACCCAGAAACCCCACTCGAAGAAACTGCCGAAGCCCTCGCGGGTTTTGTCCGCCAAGGCAAAGCGCTCTACATCGGGATTTCAAAATACGACAAACACAGCACTGCCGAGATGGTAAAACTTCTCCGCGAACATCGTGTGCCAGTGATCATCCACCAGCACATCTACAACCTGCTTAACCGCTGGCCAGAAGACGCTGAAATCTTTCCCGTCGCCAAGCAACACGGACTTGGCTGCATCTGTTTTTCTCCGCTTGCCCAAGGAATGCTCACCGAAAAATACCTCGATAAAATTCCACAAGGGTCACGAGCAGAAAGGGCGGACGGCTTCCTCACCTCGGATCAGGTGAACGACAACATCGAGAAAGTTCGCGCGCTGAAAGTCATTGCCGAAGAACGCGATGAACCGCTCCCCGTAATGGCTCTGGCATGGGTGCTCGAAAACCCAAGCGTCACCTCTGCACTTATCGGCGCACGCACCGTCGATCAACTCAAGGGCAACTTAGCCGCCCTCGGGCGACCAGCGTTCTCCGCCTCACAGATCGCGCGCATCGACACCATCACTCGGACTGGTCAGACTGGCCTACATTCAGGATAGCATCCGCTGCCACGCCCTCGCCCAAGGGAAAACGATGGTCGCGAAGTTCGCGAACCAGCTCACTCGCAGGCAAGCTCATCGGCGTGCACTTTTTGGAGACAATACCAATCGGCAACCACATGTCCGACGAATTGATCTCCACAATCTTCAGCGTTTGCTGAGAATGCTCATCCATGACTGCTTGCTCAGGCAAAATACCCAGTAAGCCCTCCACCATGATGGCCCGCTTCACCGCATCGGGATAACGAAGATCGAGCACCACATCGATATCCACCTTCGCCTTCTTGAATATCGCAGCCAAGGTCGCGCTAGAAAATCGATCCGAGGCACTCCAGACAAAACGTTCACCACGCAGTTCGCGCATTCCCACAGACCCATAGCGCGCCAAGCGATGGTGTGGCGGACAGACCAGAACCAGACGTTCGTGCCACACCGTTTCCACCACAAAACCTTCGCGCTTCTCGGGAAATGGCAATAAGGCGAAATCCACCTCTCCACTCTCTACGGACGCGTAGCCTGCCTCCCACTCAAGATAGGACTTTTGCACAGAAATGAATGGATACTTTCTTTTGAACGATCGTCTCACTTCCTCAAGTTCATGCAGACCGAGATTGGTGACCGTTGCCACCTTCACATCGCCACGCGGCACATCTCCGGCACGAAGAATCTTCTCTGGAATCCCTGTGAAAACCTCAAGCATCTGCTCAGCCGCTTGGAGGAACACCTGACCTTCAACAGTGAGCGACATCTGCTTCCCTCCTCCACGCTCAATCAGCGTCACCGTATAGCGTTTCTCCAGCGCACGGATCTGCTGGCTCACCGCACTTTGGGTGAGCAGGTTTCTCTCCGCAGCCGCCGAAAAGCTTCCCGTCTCGGCGAGATCGCAAAAAACTTTCAGTGATTCAACGTGCATGATCGAAAACGGTAAGTCATGTGCTTAAAGGAAGATACTGACAAGCGCAACCCTCAATACTATCCGCACCCCCCACTTACCTCCTAACGGTCGCCCGAAACATTCAGACTCATCCAATCCACACCTACGCCTCCTGCCTTCTGCCTCCTGCCTCCTGCCTCCATTCTCTAATCCGAACTACCTTCCACAGTCAGAGGGAAGCTCAATCGCCTCGATCGCCGCCATCGCCGTCTCGGCATACGCTTTATAGAGTGCCTTCCCCTTCAACTCTGGATCGAGACCCGAAAAGTCGACAGGCTTTCCGAACACCACGGTCACCGGCACTCGCTTGGCTTTGCTGGCACCACGAGGGAGCGCTTCATAGGCACCAAACACGCGGACTGGCAGCACAGGTGCTCCACTCTTCGCAATCACCAGGCCAACACCGGCCTCCGCCTTCTGAATCGTTCCGTCCCAAGAGCGTGCACCTTCGGGAAAGAGCAATACCCTCTCACCCGACTTCAGTCGCTTGATGATATTTTTCAAGCTACTCATGTCGTTCCCCTCCTGGTCGACAGGCACCGCATTCAGACGAGGCAGCAACCAGGCAAACGCCCCTTTGAAGAGTGTTTTACGAGCCAGGTAGTGAATCGAGCTATTGAACGCAACGCCGACGGTTGGCGGATCGAGGAAACTCACGTGATTCGACACGATGAGGACGGATCCCTCTTCAATAATATTTTCACGATGGACCACCTTGTGTTTGAAGAAAATCTTCAACACCAACCAACAGAGCAATCGAAAAAAACGGTAAATCATAGATCAACAAAAACGTGCCCCACCGCCATCCACCATGAAAGCGATCATGTCAAAAAAAGTTCGTCACTCTGTGCATCCTCCCTCTCTCCGCCTCAGCCGCACTTTCCCACCGCGCTCCGACGTAAAAAAACGCGGCTAGAGAAAACTTGTAAAGTTCCGGCCCTCGCAGTCAGAGACCCCAGATTATGGGTGTCCTAGTTGCGTCATAAACAGGGCGGCTGATAGGGGGTGCGGTGTCTCGTCTTGTTCTCCTTGTTTTCTTGTGCGGATGCGCCGTTAGAGTCTTGGACTGTGATCTTGGTTCGATCTTCGTCAGGGAACTCGATTCTGACGGCCTTCTCCGTGGCGACGAGGACATCAGCGATTGAAAGTGGATATTGTTCCGGCTTCGTGGCCTTCGTTGCATCTATGGTGATCGAAGTGACACGACCGTCCTTATCTTCGGAACTCATCTCCACGGTAATGCCATAAATTGAGATCAGGTTTAGATCACCATCAGACCCATCCACCGCGGTTGGATCCGAAAACAATGTGATCCAGAACATCGCACTAGAGTTGTTTAGGATCTTAGGAACCTCGATGAACTGAATCTTTGCGTCTCCTGCACTGCCGAGAAAATAGAGCGGTTGGGTGATCGAAGTTAGCGTCGGCGTGGTCGCACTGACCAACCCGGTTCCTACTATCAAGGCTGCTAAAATTAGGCTTTTCATCAGTCGGGGTTTTCTTGGAGAACGTCAAAAGTGATGGCAACCCCACTAGCGAGGGCCAACGTCGAACGCGGGGTTGAGGTTGAAACTATAGGAAATCATCGCTGATAAAGGGGCTAGTGGGGGTTGCCATCCACGGTTTGTTCGCCGCTTTGTTTATCGCTCGCGTCAAGCCTCCTGAAAATAGAGTCGTAAATCTCCGAAGTGGACGTAGCCCAATTGGTATCATCATCGTAAAACTTCTGAAGATTCTGCATGATGAATTCACATGCGCGTCTGATATCGCCTTCGATCTTGAAGGCCTGCTCCGGGCGATGCATGATTTGCAATTCAACTGCCATCGCGAACTGGCCTGGAAAAACGTAATCGTATTCACTGTCAGGAGATCTAGCGTATTCTTCGAAGACTTGAAAGTAATATACGAATCCCGTGCCCTGCAATCTCCCGTAGGGCTCCAAAATCCAAGTGCACTCAATCTCGTTCAACCGTTTCCGAACAGCGTCCAACGATTTACCGCCAAACTCATCGACGATCTCCCACTGAAGAGCAGGATGGATAGCGCCGACAAGCTCTTCGATCGATGGAGGCGCTTCAAGCATGGCGAGGATTATCTTTTGGCACAACGTCCGAGCGCTGGCACCCGCTACCGGGAGTAACGCATCGCAACAGGGTTAAGTGTTCGAGTAACGAGGGTCATTTCGACTCGCCAGAGGTAGCGGGTTGCTCAGCCGCGCCTTGAAACTCATCTAAGCCCTCGTTTTGAGGCGTGAGTAAATTGGCTCTGGAAGGCGGGAGCCGTAGATGCGGATCCCTTGAGCGCCTCCCAGAAACCAACCCTTAGATGAGGAAATAATAAATAAATGAAATACCAC
>JAGXGH010000080.1 GCA_024636835.1 Verrucomicrobiales bacterium
CCTGCTACCTGCTACCTGCTACCTGCTACCTGCTACCTGCTACCTGCTACCTGCTACCTGCTACCTGCTCCCTGATCAGTGAACAATCACTGGGGCGTCGGGCAGGGCTTTGAGAAAGCGTTTCCCGTAGGGTTTGGTGAGGACGCGGTTGTCGAGGAGCACGACAATTCCTTTGTCTTTTTTCGAGCGAATCAGCCGACCCACGCCTTGGCGAAGTTTGAGGATGGCCTCGGGCACGGAGTAATCGAAAAACGAACTCCCGCCCTCTTCCTCGATTCGCTCGATCCGTGATGCGGTGAGCGGATGGTCGGGCACGGCGAAGGGCAAACGAGTGACGATGACATTGCTCAAGGCCTCACCGGGCACGTCGACGCCGGTCCAGAAGCTGTCGGTGCCAAAGAGAACAGATCCGATATTTTCACGGAACGAGCGAATCATTGCTTGGCGGGACATCCCATCTCCCTGCATCAACAATGGCCACCCTCCTCTACGGAAAAAACCTTCGAGTTTCATCGCCGTGCGTCGCATCAAGGCATAGCTGGTAAACAGCACGAATGCGCGACCATTCGATTTTTCGATAAACACTTCAATTTGCTCGGCAAGCGCTTCATCGTATCCTTGCTCCGTTGGCCCAGGCATCGATTTCACCACGTGAATCTCCATCTGAGTTTTGAAATCAAAGGGACTGCCTAACACCAAGGTTTCGCCGCGCTCGGCTCCGACGCGCTTGGAATAATACGCCAAGTTCTTGTCGCCAACGCCCAAGGTCGCGCTGGTTAAAATGCACCCTCGCCTGTCGTTGAAAAGTGTGTTGCGCAACAGCGATGCAACATCCACAGGCGCTGAATTCAGCACCACTGATTCGCCAGCGATATGTGCCTTCTGCACCCAGTAAATATGATCCTCTTCCTCTTGCTCAAGGAAGGCATTGACGGTCAATCGCGCTGATTTCACGGAGTCCGCCATGTCTTCGAATTCATCCTTCTGAATTTCGCCTTCCGAGTCATCCGCAGCGACTCGCGCCAAATCTTCAACCCTGCGCAAGGCAGCTGCCACGGTGTTCTCCACAAGGCCGGGTTCGCGGACGCGATACTCTTTACCGAACTCACCGAAGGTGCACCGCTCTTCCACCGTTTTGAAAAATGCATCGATCTCTTTCACCGCAGCTTCAACCGCCTGACACCCCGGCGCCAATCGTGCGGCGGCAAACATCCCTCGCTTGGTTCGTGTGTTAAACAAGCGCTGCAAATCAAAGCGCAGACCACCCTGACTCAAATGCAGACCAAATTGCTTTGCTGCGATCTGTTCGACGGTATGCGCTTCGTCGAGAACTAGGAAATCGCCCGGAAAAAGAAAGCCCTTATCGCCGTCTTCATTCTCCACACTTTGCTCACCGGCGAACAAGGTGAAAAACAGCGTGTGGTTCACCACAATCACATTGGCCCGCGCAATCCGACGTCGCACGTCCTGGTAAAAGCATTGGCCGGGAACGCCACATCGGCGCGGCGTGCAAATTCGCGATTCACTACGTACCTGCGACCAGACTTTCATGTCGGGAATGAATCCAAGGTCGCTCAACGAACCGTCATCGGTCCGCTCTGCCCAGTCTCGTATCCGATTCAACTGATCGGCTTCGTTGCTATTGAAGAGATCGCCCGTCTGACGCAATGCTGCGCGTAGACGTTGCGGACAGAGGTAGTTACCGCGCCCCTTCAACAGCACCGCATCAATCTCCTGACCCACAATCTTTTCGACGATGGGTAAGTCCTTATGCAACAGTTGCTCTTGCAAATTGATGGTATGGGTGGACACCACAGCCTTGCGCCCGTTCTCCAGGGCATGCATCACCGCAGGCACGAGATAGGCGAGGGATTTTCCCACACCGGTCGCCGCCTCGGCAACCAACAGCCGATCGTCCTCAAGCGCTTCCGCCACCTTGGCCGCTAGTTCCTCTTGCTCTCCGCGATACTCAAAATCCGGCGACGCCGACAGCTTCCCATCCACCGCGAACACATCACGCACCCGTCCGACCAGCGGTAGGGGTGAAGCGGGAACTGATGGATCGAGAGAAATCATTCCCCTTTTCCTAACCCGCAGCGCGCTGAATGCCAACAAAGAGAATTCTCCAATCCGAAGAAACTGATGCACATTTTCGCTGTCACTCACCCGAGCTAGGCATTATAGGAAGAATATGAACTCTCCATTCTGCCACATCGTTCACTTTTGGCTTAAGGACGACATTACCGACACCCAGCGCCAGACCTTCATTGACGAAGTAAAGAAACTCGCCAAGTCCAAGAATGTCGCCGACTTTCGTCTCGGAAAACCCGCCGGCACACCGCGCGAAGTCGTCGACAACACCTACGACTTTCAAATCATCGTCAGCTTCGAAACGCAAGCGGCGCATGACGCCTATCAAAGCGAGACGGATGCCGTGCACACGCACTTCGTCACCACCTGCAAAGAGCTGTTTGCCAAAGTGCTGATCTACGACTCGCTGGCTATTTGATGTCAGCCATCAAAGGCTCTCAATAGCGCATCACTTTGGCGAAAAAGCGTTGGGCGAACTCGGACTTCGGTGCATCGAGCATCGCTGCCGCCGAGCCGGACTCGACAACCGAGCCGTCTGCGATGAGTAAGGTTTCCGCATCGAGCGCGCGAACAAATCCCATCTCATGAGTGGCGAGCACGATCTGCTGTCCGCCATCGACAAACTCACGGATCGCATCCAGCACTTCCGCAGTCATTTCCGGATCCAATGCAGAAGTCGGTTCGTCGAGGAACAATCGCTTAGGCCGATGTGCCACCGCCCTGGCTAATGCGACGCACTGCTGTTGACCGCCAGAAAGCGCGTCTGGAGCTTTGTCACCTTGTCCGGCAACCCCGAAACGGTCGAGAAGTTCAACCGCACGGTCGCGAGCCTCCGCAAGAGACCAACCATGCACCTTGACCAAGGGCACGACGATATTTTTCTCCACCGTCAGATGAGGGAATAAATTAAACTGCTGAAACACAAAACCACACTCACGACGCAGTGCGCGCATACTACGTTCGTCGTAGTTCACTTCCTCACCATCCCACGATACGGCACCAGAGCTTGGAGATTCCAAACCACCCAGCAAGCGAAGCAGCGTTGACTTGCCGCCACCAGACGGCCCTA
Organism: Verrucomicrobiales bacterium; assembly: GCA_024636835.1. Lineage (GTDB taxonomy): Bacteria > Verrucomicrobiota > Verrucomicrobiia > Verrucomicrobiales > SLCJ01 > Sulfuriroseicoccus. The sequence goes on from JAGXGH010000080.1 coordinate 3,161, forward strand.
TCAAGCACAGCACTCTCTCGTCGGCAGGCGATTGAAACTCTAAGTTTTCCAGCACCAGATGCTTACCGTATTGATGACACAATCGTTCGATATTAAGTCGCATAACGCATCCTCCTTTCCATCGCACGAGCCAAGATTGCCAGCGGCACCGTGACTGCCAAATAGCCGATGGCCAGCGGCACGTAGGCTTCGAAATCGCTGAACGTTAGAGTATTCGCCACTTGTGATCGTTTGGTAAATTCCAACACACCGATCACACTCAGCAGGGAGGAGTCTTTCACCAGATTGATCGCCGCGCCAACCATTCCGGGCAACACACGACGCAGTGCCTGCGGCAGCACGACGATGAAGAATTCCTGCCTGGAGGAAAACCCAACGGCCCTGGCTGCGAGTCGTTGCGCCCTATCAATCGACAGAATCCCACCGCGCAACATCTCACCCAGATAGACACTGGTATAGCCCGCCAGCACACAGAGCCCGACGCCGATCCGTGAATCAATCCCTGCCGCAGCGGCGATCACGTAGTAGACCAAAAGCAGTTGCACTAACAAGGGCGTGCCGCGCACCAACTCAGTGACCACTACGGCGAACGTCCGCAGCGCAGCGAGACGGCTCATTAACATCGCGCACCACACGGGAGCCAATAGCACACTGAGAACCAGCGCACCAGAGGATAACGCCAAGGTAAGCCTCCACCCGCCCCACAGATCGTCACTGTAGGCACTGATCGCGGTAAAATCCGCGCGCGGAGCAAGTTCGTTAAACAACCACCAGCATCCCGAAGAGACGAGCAGTAAAACAACGATCCACCCCGTCACCTGGGCTTTCATGCTGGCGGGTTTTTCACTCACGCGCTGCACTTACATCAAACACAAAAGCTTGGCCACTCTGCTGCATTTGTTCAGCACGACGCGACAGCTCAGGATATTTTGCGATAGCCTCTGCGGGGCCGTCCGACGACTGCCATTCGACGAGAAACTCATCCACCTTTTCCTTCAAATCATCGTTGCCCGGAGCCATCGCAATGGACCAATACTCGATCTGAAAGGGCTTCGGTAATGCCTTCAGTTTGTCCGGGTATTTCTCCGCATAAGCGAGTACTGACAACTGGTCGTAGAGGAAGGCATCAACGTTTCCGTTGCGCACTTCCGCCACACAAGTCTCGACCAATTCCTGCGGCAAAAGCTCGGCATTTTCCAATGCCTTACGCGCGTAAATGTGGCCGGTGGTTCCGGTTCTCACCACCACCTTGCGTCCCTTTTGATTGAGGTCGGCGATGTCCTTCACATTGGACTCCGTGGAAACCAGCAGGCACAAACCGTTGGCGACGTAAGGCTCGGAAAATAACACACTCTTGGCGCGCTCATCCGTACGGGTCATCGAAGAAATGATCAGATCCACCTTGCCACTTTTCAGCGCCGGAATCAGCCCTTGAAAGTCAATCGCCCGAATCTCCACCGGGTGACCCAGATGCTCGCCAAGCGATCGTCCCAGATCGACGCTGACTCCTGACAGTTCACCGCTCGGATCGCGCATCTCAAACGGCGGATAAGTGGGATCCATCCCCACAACCAACACCTTTGCATCTGAGCCGGGATCCGAGCGCTTGTCGCTACACCCTGCACAGACAAGCAGCGCCAATAATGCTATGATTCTTAAGCCATTCATCGCGGCTATTACGCCGCCCAGCGCAACCCGCGTCGATTCATTTCTTGAAAATCTGAGTGACGGCATTACTTGCCATCAGCATCGGCCTTCTCAGCGGGCGCCTCTTCGTCAGAGTCGCTGTTTTCATCATACATCTTGTAGACTTCCAAAAAGCGCTCGAACTCCTTAGGTAACTTGATCCCTGCCGGTTGCTGGGAATCCAACATTTTCGCGACCCAAGCAGCTGCGCGGGTAGGAATGGTGTAGCCAGCAGTGTCTAAAAACTCAGGGCGCCCACGAAGACGGAAAAACTCCTTCACCTGCTCGTCACGTTGATAAACATTCAACGATCCAATCGCCGACTTTGCAACGATCTCTGCCGACTCACCAGCATCAAGAGTCATCGCTCTGTGATATTCCGCCAAGGCCTTCTCTGGATCTTTTCGGGAGTAGGCTTCCCCCAAAAGGAAGGATAAACGCACTTCAGCGGCCAGTGGAAGATCATCAACCGTCTCGCGGAGCCCCTCACAAACAGTGATCAAGCGGTCCCACTGCTTCGCCTTGTAAATTGGCCATGCGGGAACTGTCGCCAACATGCCTGCCTGGTAGGGCGTGAGCTTGGACTTATTCAACAATTCGTAGAGCTTGAGCGCGCCGTCGTAGTCACCTGTTTCCTGCATCGCAAAAATCTGCTTATAGCGCACTGTGTAGTAAGGTGAGTTCGGCACACCTTCAAGACGGGCGAGCCATTGGGCTTCTTTTTCCAATAAGGGCAGCGCAGTCTTGAACTTACCGCCAGCATAGGCCTGCAAGGCATCCTCGACAGATTGAGGAAGGACGAATCCAATCTGTTCAAGCTGTGAGAGATTGAGACGCTCGGGGCTTCCGCCCTGCACGTTTAGTGAGTAGATGATACTTCCGTCTTTTTCACTCAGCAGATAAACGTTGCGGCGCTGTTCAGCTCCACCACTTTTAAAAACGATCACAGCAGGCAAGGCTTCTGCGGTATCGTTATTTTCCTGTGCCACTAGCTCAGTAACCGAGGTCGCCGCCAGAGCAATTCCTACGAGGGTTAGAATGGATTTTCTCATTGGTAAATATTGGGTAGTTAGATATTCAAGTGCTCGCGCCCGAACGGTTTATCATTAAACGGTGGACTATTTGCCGTCCTCTTCGAGTGGTTTGGCCAATACGCTCGGGTCGTTGCCCCAGAGATCGAGCTTTTCACGCGCTTCGGTGATACCGCCGCTCTTGTCCTGCGGTTCAAGGTGTCCGATTTTCTTGAGCATGATATGCAGTGTGTCGTAGGCATCCTGCTTCTGACCGGCAGCCCAGAAGATCTTGGCACTGTTGAGCCAAGCTGGCACCGAATACTCCAGGTAACCAGGGTTCACACCAAACACTTGGGCGTAGGCACCAAGAGCATCAACCGGTTGATCCATCTTCTCATGACTTAAACCAACCTTAAAGGTTGCCTCGGTGGTGCGACTTCCTGTGTTAAACCTCTTAAGGTAGTCACGCCACGTTGTGTTCGCTTCCTGCCACTTGCCTGCGTTCATGTAGGAGTCAGCCAGTTGGGAAACGGCACGCTCCTGAAGCTTGTTGTCGTTCGGATAGTTCGCAATGAGTTCCTTGAGAATCGTAATCGCCTCCGGGTCGTTGCGCTTGCTCTTCAGAGTTGCCATCGCGAACAATGCCTCTTCACGATATGACGTGTCGTCACGTGTCAAGATTTCCGAGAAGTAAGTCTCCGCTTCACCAGTGCGGTCGCGCTTCAGCAACTGATCGCCAAGGCGATACAGAATGTAGTTCGACAGTTTAGGTGCCTCGAAATTCGCAATCAACTGCGTGTAAAGCTGATCCACGGTTCCTTTCAACTGACGCTGACGTGGTGTGCTTTCCTCGCTCTTTTCGATCTCTTTCTCATAAGCATCGATTGCCGCCATCTGCCACATCGCGCGGGCGACTTTGGACTCAGGTCTAATGCCCGGAGGGTTCAACGCCTTCTCTTGAAGTTCTTCCAGAGTCATCCCTCCCTTGATAGCCGTCTCGGTATAGGCCGTGATGAGATCATCGACTCCTTGGGCTTCCGGCGTGTTACCAAACTCTGTGATGTATTTTTCAACGCGCTCAAGAGCATCCTTGAGACGGCCTGTTTCTTCAAGTGGCTCCAATCCGATGACCGCCATCTTGGCACGGTTGAACTGAGTTGGATATTTCTCGAAGTAGGTGTCGTAGTGCTTTGCCGCTGCTGTGTAGTCTTTGCGCTCTTTTTCAAGGGTGGTCAGATACTGCAGTGACTCAGCCGCCACGGCATTATGTTGGAAATCCTCGGCAGACTGGAGGGCACGCTGGTAAGCCTTTTCGGCTTCTTCAATATTTGGTTCCTCTTTGCCTTCCAAAACATTACCAAACAAATTGTAGCCTTGATCGCGAATCATCGAGTTCGGGCGCTTCGAGAAAAAGTCATTCAAGCGAGTCTGCGCCTCCGCCAACTCATCGCGCTGATAGTGAATCGTGGCACGGGTGTAAAGCGCTCGGTCGAGCAAATCACCATCCGGATAGTCCTCGAGATACTTATCAAGCAGGATGGCTGCATTACCGAAATCGCTAAGGCGCACCAAGGTGTCCGCCTGATAATAACGGGCGCTCTCACGGAATGTACTCTCCGGGAAGTCCTTGATGTGCTTGGTAAGTCCAGCATTTGCATCATTCCAGTTCCCCAAAAAGTAGTTCGATGCACCCATCACGTAATCGGCGATGTCTGCGCCTGGCGAACCATCGGGAATTTTTGGACGAAGCGAAGTCGCCACCTGCAGTGCCTTATCATAATCTCCGTTGAAGAAGATCCCTTGAATCATCATCGTCTCCACGTTGGGACGAAGTTCGTGGTCCGGGAAGTTTTCGAGGAAATCTTTTCCGTAAGCCTCACACTCCAGCACACGCCCCGTAATGTAGGAGGCGTTACATGCCCGGAACAATACGTACGGACGGCGCTCGGCCTTTGGATAGCTTGCAGCAAGATAACTATAAATCGCATAGCTACCTTCGAAGTCATTGTTCAGTTCGTAGATGGCTCCAACCGATTCCAAAATCAAGATCTCGATAGGTTGTCCGGAATTGACATCGGCTTCCACCGCTTCACGGATCTTACTCAACTGCAAACCATAGGCGGACTTCGTGCCACCCGGGTTACTTAACGCAAGGTGGGTTGTGCTCTCATTTTCTACCCACTGCAGAACCTCGCGGGATTTTGGAATAATCGAAAACACTGCCAATGCGTATTCATGTTCGCTCTCGCGGATCGCCTCAGCACCAATCTTCGCCAATAGCTTGGCAAACTTATATCGGAGCCCTGGGTCGCGGTTGATGTATTGACGGTTTTCTTTAATAAAGTCGACACCAGAGGTGGTGTCTTTCTGCTCGAGGAAAGCTTGCAGCGTGTAGGCCAGGGCTTCCTCGACTAATTCTACGTTGGGTTTGAAGAAGCTCTTGGTTTCGATATTCATCAGCCCCTTGTCCTTAAAAAGCTTGGTAATCAAGTCAGCGGCATCACGAGGTTTCTCGGTGCGAGCATAGCTCACGGCTTTATGGGCCATCAGATCAGCTCGGTTAAAACGAACTCCTGGCTTATCGACCGTGTCTTGTTTAACGCGATCCTCAAACATATTGAAGTGCTTGATCGCTTCTTCGAACTCCTCAGCGGCACGCCGGTTCACCGCAGCACTGTAGATCGACATGGTCTCATACATGTTCTTCCTCTCGACTTCCTTTTTGTTGGCAAACTTTTGAAACGAAGTCTCGAAGTCGGTGGCTGCATCGCCGTAACGCTTCAGCGCTTGGTTGGCCAAGCCACGGTGGAAGTATATCGCACCAAACATGGGGCCGTAGAGTTTTTGGGCATTTTCACCTTGCGAGTCGATGATACCGTTGAAGGCAGTAAATGCTTCCTCGAAGTTTTTCGCCTTGAGCGCAACCACACCACGCTTGTAATCAGAGTCAACATCTTGGGCACTAGCACCGATAATTACGCTTCCAAGCACCACTAGGCTGGTCAATAGGTATCTCATTGGGGATGTTCGTTTCATGTAAAATTGGAGGTTCAGAGGAACAAGGCCTTACACTGGAAAACTCCTTCGGCAGGCACAAGCGATAAACAGCTTTATCGGGGATTTATTTTTAGGGGGTTCTGGGCAATGAGCGCCAGTGTTTATTGTAATTATTTGAGTAAATCAGGAAACCTTTCTCGGAATACGTCTCGTTTGCACTCAAGAGCAACTCATTTTCTCTCCTGATCTGCTTGGGAATCAATGACAAGTTCGTCAATACCTGCCAACTGCAGGGCATTCACCACTTGCGCGAACTGTTGATGACTCGAAGCATCATTGGCTTCCAGACGAACTACGGCGACCGATCCGGCGCGGGCTGCCGCGCTCTTGTAATCAACCAGCGCAGCAGCTAATTCGGGGTGCTTCCCATCGGGTTTGGCTTTGCCGAGATTCTCGCCACGCTGAGCAGATCCAACGATCACTTCACCCGATGCCTGCAAGGCGACATGCATAGGAGACAGACCTGCGACAGACTCACCATTATAAGGCGGGATTTGAAACCCAACATCGATCTCTTTCTGAGTCAGAGTTGTGGTCACCAAAAAATAGATCAACAGCAGAAAGCTGACATCGATCAGCGATGAAATATCCACAGCAGGCTCGGAATGGTGGGCCGATGCGGATTTTTGCAAACGCGATGACCTAACTGAATTGCTCATACCTTGATAACGGCCGAGCTTGCTCATTCGTTAGATTCCGTGACGAAATTTTTACTAATTTTCATCACTCCCCCTTCGAGAGTGGACCGACACCCGGCCGCAGTCTACTTCTCCTCACGCCACTCACCGAACTTGCGAAACTTGTCGTAGCGCTGGTTGAGCAAATCTTCTGTAGAGAGTTTATTCAACTCGTCTATCGCTGAGGAAACCGCCGCCTTCAGTGACATTGCCGCCGCTTCCGGGTTCTGATGAGCACCCCCATTAGGCTCGTCAATCACGCCATCGATCAAGCCTAGCTTGGCGAGATCTGGAGCTGCGATCTTCATCGCCTCCGCCGCTTCAGGAGCATGCTTTCGGTGCTTCCAAAGAATCGCCGCACAGCCTTCCGGGCTGATCACCGAGTAATACGCGTTCTCCATCATCAAAACCTTGTCCGCAACACCGATGCCCAAGGCACCACCGGATCCGCCTTCACCCAATACCACCGCAACGATTGGCGTCTTCAAGCGCATCATTTCACGTAAGTTAAAAGCAATCGCCTCTGCGATGTTACGTTCTTCCGCACCAATCCCGGGAAACGCTCCGGGAGTGTCGATAAATGCCACGATTGGCATGTTGAATTTCTCCGCCATGCGCATTAAACGCAGTGATTTCCGATAACCTTCGGGGTGGGCGCTACCGAAGTTACGTAAAAGATTCTCTTTGGTATCGCGCCCTTTTTGATGGCCGATCACCACACAGGCTTCGCCGTTGAGACGAGCCATACCGCCGGGCATCGCGTTGTCATCACCGATGTGCCGATCACCATGCAGTTCCAAGAAGTCGTCGAAGCAGTGATTGATGTAGTCGAGCATGAAGGGTCTCTGGGTATGGCGAGCGATTTGAACCCGTTGCCACGGAGTAAGGTTCGCGTAGATCTTTTCCTTGGTCTCGGTCAGCCGACCGCGCATCTCCTCAATCTGATCACTCAGATCAATATCACTTTGCTCTGACTCAGCGAGCAGTTGGTGGAGTTTTTCCTCCAACGCCACGATTGGCTTTTCGAACTCAAGAATTTGCATTGTCATAACCGAAAATAGACTGTCTTGAAAGAGCAGATTACCTCACTCTCTCCTACCACAGCAGTTTGAAGGACACGAGCCGCAAAGCAATCACTTTCAGGAAGGAAAATACATCAATTTACCCTTCTCTGAGTCCATCTACTGAATTGAGAAAGAATTCGCGCCATTTTCGTTAATGAAAAAGGCCACACCAATTATCACCAACACACTCGCTACTGCCAACTGTGTTGACAATTGCGACAATAAAATGCTGGCTCGCGGATCTGCAGTTTCTCAGCGATTGCCTCTACCACCGCGGCCGATGGCGACCGGCGTGGACGCCCTGGAAATTCAACCGACGCACTCTCACATGATGGACAGCGTATAAGGCCATTTACCTTGCTCACATTCTCCTCAAGTAGCGATTGGACCCTCTCCTCATCGTCCTCTTCGACATGAAGAGTCACAATGATCGACTCTCCTTTCTTGTGTTGAACGAGGTCGACGGGGATCTCTTTGTCGAGCAGGAGCCTGGCAATGGCTTTGCTAGGCTCCAGGCCTTCGATAGTTGCGGTTGTTATCATAGTTTGAAATGTTGCGAGTGAGGAACACTCTTTGTTATCAAACCCTACGTCGCAACCGTTACGATCAGATTCCCAATGTCCGAATCATACCGCTTTCGAATAAAAATATGACTATTTGCCGCGCACTAGTGGCTTACGATCAATCAATTCCACGCCCTCTTGCGTCAGATCAATACCAAGATTTGGTATCAGTCGAGAAACTGAATCGAGGCACCTTTGGCTGGTGGAAGAATTTCACCCCGCTCCATGGCAGCGTGCTGTTCATCGGTGCACGAGCTATCAATCGGAGCATCAGGCTTCTCTTCACTCTTGGCAAAAAATCCATTCTCGATCATCCACGCCTCCACTTCCTCGCCACTCACATCGGCGAGCATGTGGCCATCCACTTCGACGCATGGGCTCAGCGGTTGACCACTTTTCTGCTCCATCTCCCATCGCAGTGCAGGGTTCTTAATGATATCTTTCTCTTCGAAATCAACGTCATACTTGCGCATGATGGCGCGCACGCCTTCGCTCCAGCCGCAGAAAGTTTTCAGATAACAAACAATTTTAGGATTCTCCTTGCTCATGATGATTGGTGTTTACGATGTTGGTGCCTTATGCGATGCGATAATCGACGTAATCAACCTAGCGCTTTGTTCCACTAGATTCAAGCATACCTCCATTTGTTCCTTACCAATATGAACACATCCCACAGAAATCACCGCTTTTACCGATTCGCTCTCACCTGCGCAGTCATCACTTTGGCTACGAGCTGCTCATCGATAGGTGGCGGCAACAGCAGTTCAAAAGCGCCACCTACGATTGTCACTGACGCCAACGCTGCGCGGGTGCTCGAAGGTAAACACCCGACATCCCTGCAGTGGATCAGTTGGGATTTCTTCGGTGTCGCCGACGTCCGCAAAATGGGAAAAACCTACTGGCTCAGCGGCAATCAAACGTCACGAGTCAACAGCGATTCCCTTAAGATCCAAGGGCGCATCAGTCAGATTGATGCACAAGGATTCACCCTCGACGGGACGGTAACGACCAAGGTCTATCATATCAACCAAGGCCGAGAAGTTGTTCGTCAGGGACCCTTGCGCTTCCAGCTCTATGGCAACCGCCGCTTTTGGCGTATGACCCAGATGCGCAACCCATACGGACCCACGGATTACGTCGACATCTACTTCGACCTAGCCGCCGCGCATTCTAGCCCGAATGGGGATACACTTTGATATGCGTTGTATCACCACTATAGTTTTCAACTCCACCACCTATGGTGATGTAAGGAGCGATGCGACCAATGGAAACTCCCAGATTAGTTGCGATTAAACGCCATCAAGATGCGCAGGACATACCAGAACAAAAGTGCCACGCTAGCGAAAAGCGAGAGCGACGCCGCAACGTGTTGACGAGTACTGTAGTGGAACATCATTGCACTGGTCGAGTGAAGTATCGACCCAGCGGCCAACACCACCATGATACTCGAAAAGAGCAGTCCGAGGTTGAACCCGAAAATAATGCTCATCACAATCACTCCAATGGCGATGAAGAAGCCAATCTTCAAAAATCCACCGAGGAAACTGAAATCTTTCTTCGTGGTGAATGCGATCAAACTCAAGCCAAGGAAGAGCGCAGCAGTGATCACCCCTGCCTGAAGGATTAAATCACCACCCGGCACCATCTCATTCGCGATGAGAAGCAATGGAAGGAAGATCAAGGCTTCAGCGACGACGTAAACTCCAAGCCCTAAATACTGAGTGCCTTGAGATACGTCCGAGTGCGCCCACTTGTTGGCAACATAAGAAACCAACATGAACGCCCCAAGCACAATCAACCATGAATAGCTCGATGCTCCTAGCAGCCCGAATACCCGCGATTCAATCCCTGGAATTTGAAACAACGCCCATTCGAGAATTGCAAAAACGCCAATCGCACCTGCGAGATGCGTGTAAGTGCGCTTGATGAACTCCGTTCGCTCAGCGGTCTCGGCATAGGCAACGGCCGATGTGGTTGCCCCATAAGGTAATGTTTGACTCTGCATGCCATTTCTCTATCAGCCATTACAAGATCTGGCAACTAAATGTGCTCGTCTTTCCACGCTATCCACCACGCCACAAAGCTAAGGCACGAAACGCGATAAACCTTGCTCTATACGGCGGGAGGCAGACCTGCCCAAATCGTCCGTAATTCCTAATACCGGTTTAGAATGAAAATATTACTATTCGCCGCGCACAAGTGGCTCATAATCAACCAACTCCTCGCCCTATCACGTCAGATCAACACCAAGATTTGGTATCCTAGCTACGGGTGTGATTTTTATCGGTGGTTTTGCCGAAGGCTTTTGAGTGCGGTGAGCATCACCGCTTTTACGGCAAGGCGGGGATGCCTTGATGTTTCCTGCCCACACTTCATCGTCGCGCAAAAGAAAACAAAAGCGGCAGTGCCAGCCGCACTCAAAAGCCGCGGCTACCCGCCCACCGAAAAAATCACACCCCCTAGCTACTGACGCATGAAGTGCCCCCTCCCCTTTCGACACAAAAAAGCCGAAGCCCCGACTGGCGGGACTCCGGCTGATGAATTTTCCGGAACTACTCCGGGAAACCTTGGTTGAGATCGAAGACTTAGTCTTCTTTCTCGTCCTCGTCGGTGGATGCACCACTTGGGCTCCAGTCTTCGAGGGCGGCGCTAAATGCCTGGTCGAGACCAACCATGTCGGTGCTCGGACGGAGGCTTTCGAATGCCTGGGTTTCCTTCTTGAGGTCTTCCTCGTCGTAGTCAGCTGCCTTGATCGAAAGACCGATGCGACGCTCGGCCTTGTCGACCTTGATGACGCGGGCTTCGACTTCGTCGCCAACCTTGACCACATCCTTAACCTTCGCCACGTGCTCCTCGCTAAGCTGCGAGATGTGGACGAGTCCGTCGATGTCGTCTTCGAGCTGAATGAAAGCACCGAAGCTGGCGATCTTGGCGATCGTTCCTTTGACCAAATCGCCGACCTTGAACTTGCCGTCGATTTCGGACCATGGGTCGATTTCGAGCTGCTTGACACCAAGGCTGATGCGCTGGTTGGTCTTGTCGATGGAAAGCACCTGAGCTTCGATTTCTTCGCTCTTCTTGAGCACTTCGCTCGGGTGATTGATCTTGCGGGTCCATGAGAGGTCGGACACGTGGATCATACCGTCGATACCATCTTCGAGTTCCACGAACGCACCGTATGCGGTGAGGTTGCGGATTTCGCCCTTGATGGACGAGCCGATTGGGTAACGGGCTTCGATCTCGTCCCATGGGTTGGTGTCGAGCTGGCGAACTCCGAGGGAGATCTTCTGCTCTTCCTTGCTGATTCCGAGAACCACGGCGTCGACATCTTGATCCAACTCGAGCACGTCGCTCGGGCGGGAGATGCGCTTGGTCCAGGAAAGCTCGGACACGTGGATAAGACCTTCGACGCCACGCTCGATTTCGACGAACGCACCGTAAGGAACCAACTTGGTCACGCGGCCCTTGACGGGCTGACCAACTGGGAAGCGACTTTCGATGTCTTCCCATGGGTTGTCGGTGAGTTGCTTGAGGCCGAGGGAGACGCGCTCCTTCTCTTTGTTCACGTCGAGGATGATCACTTCGGCGTTCATACCGATGGTCAACATCTCGCTCGGGTGGTTGATACGACCCCAGCTCATGTCGGTGATGTGAAGCAAGCCGTCCATGCCGGAAAGGTCGACGAACGCACCGAAGTCGGTGATGTTCTTGACCATACCGGTGACCTTATCGCCGATCTTCACTGATGCGAGGAACTGCTGACGAAGCTCCGCACGCTCGGCTTCGATCACTTCACGACGGCTCAGAACGACGTTCTTGCGCTCATCGTTGATCTTAACGATCTTAAATTCGTAGACCTTGCCGACATACTCGTTGAGATCTTTCGGCGGAATGATGTCGATCTGCGAACCAGGAAGGAATGCTTCGACACCGACGTTGACCATCAGGCCGCCTTTGACGACACCTTTGACCTTGCCTTTGACGAGACCGCCATCTTCGTAAACACCGACGATTTTCTCCCAATTTTGCCGATGGGCTGCCTTCTCCTTGGAGAGAACGACCATGCCTTCGTCGTTTTCGAGACGCTCGAGGAGGACTTCAATCTCGTCCCCTACTTCGAAGTCTTCGTCTTCAAATTCGGATACAGGAATCGCACCTTCGGACTTGTAGCCCACGTCCACCAGGACGACTTGAGGTTTGATTTCAAGAATGGTTCCTTTGACAATGGAACCTTCGCGCATTTCGCGAGTGTTTGCTGCGATCAGTTCGAGCAATTCGGCAGACATTTCGGTCGTGCTCATAAGTTGTTTAATGTTAGGTTGTTTGGTTAATACACTTGGCTAAATTGCTTTGTTTTAGGCACCGCAGACCAACAAAGCACCGACATTCCGCAGTAATGAGTGAGCGGGAATGTAGACGGTTTCAGCACCTACGCAACAGGAATATTGCTAGGATTTACAGGGTCTTAGCGCGTACCCAGCGACCGAGATTAACTCTTAATTTAAGCCAACCTTACGAGCCGATATGAATCGTTGGCACGATCACCACATCAAGCACTTCGCGACGGTCGCGATGCACACGAAAAACGCGATCGCCATAATAATAGAGGCCGGTGCCATCAATCGCAGGCAGGCCGGAAATCATTCCATCCTGAATCGGAACCAAGCGATCCCACCACTCTCCGTCGACTACTTGACCAGCAACAAGCTTTTTCTGCCAACCCGGAGGCAGCGGCTTTCCACGACGCACATTCTTCGCCAAACCTGGTGGCAGTCCTTGAGGAGCTTCGCGATGCCCCGAGAAGTAGTTCAGGATCACATCACGGTCTCTGTCGACAAAACGCCAGTCGTCGTGCTTTTTCCCCTTACCTGAATTGTGGTCGGCTTTGTTGCCATTTCCTTTTCCCTTACCCTTCCCTGGGTGGCTCTTCTTTGCCTTTTTTGATTTACCTTGGTCGGAGTGTCCTGGAGCCCCACCTTTTCCGTTGCCATTTCCCTTACCGGGCTTTGCCTGCAAATCCAAAGGCGCCATCGACAGAATACCAATACAGATTGCGACGGTGATGTTGTGAGTTTTCATAGTTTTGTGGTTGAACCACTGCTCAATACGCTTGTGCGACATAGAAAGGACAGCGTGGTTCCAGTTATCTCAAATCAACCTTGTCGCCGTTTCGTCCAAATCATCGCGGAGGCGGTGCGACCAGTGCCTTCATCAAGCTACGGCTCCCACCCTCAGGAAATGCCTCGGCTCCGTCTCTGGTCAAACCTTCTTGTGCCATGGCTCGCATCCTCCCCCCCCGAAAACGGCGGCATGAACAGAATATCCGCACCTTCATCGCTGAAACAAACTGGCAGCTAACAGCAGCCACACATCGAAAAAACGCATACATTTTTGGGAGACCTTGCTTTCCCAGCATGGCGACTAGAAAAGGAATTCAACCACTAGTCACTCCATCATGAAAACCACCATAGCAAGCATCGCACTCGCGCTTCCAGCAATCGCCTACGCGGGCACATCGAAGGATTCCAGCATCGTCCAAAACCCACCCGCTGAAAACGACGCAAGTGGATTCACTTTGGAGCGACTCGGCATCGTCTCCGCTGACGCGCATCAAAGCCTCCGCGACACTAAATTCTTCATCAACGGTCGCCTCCGCTACGAGCACGCCGAAATCGACGGACTCGACTCCGCCGATGCATTGACTCTACGCAACCGCTTCGGCATCGAGACCGGCAAGCTCGGCGGATTCTCCTTTCTCGCAGAGGGAGAAAACACCGTGCAACTCGCCGGCACCTACGCCGCATTCCCCGGGTTTAATGACGGCCGCTCCGTCATCGCCGATCCGGACAACATTCAGCTCAACCGCCTTCAGGTGCAATTCGCCGACGAGGCATTCGGCTCGATCACCGTGGGACGCCAAGCGATCAACCTCAACGACCAACGCTTTGTTGGCGCTGTCGCATGGAGGCAAAACGATCAAACCTTCGATGCCGCAGCCATCACTATCGATGCTATCGATCACCTCACTTTCCACTACGCCTACATCAATCAAGTGAACCGGATCTTCGGCACTGACACCCCGGCACGCGCGCTTGGGGAATATGACAGTGATTCGCATCTCATCAACGCTTCCACGGATATGATACCCGGTGTTGATCTTACCGCATTCGCCTACCTACTGGACTTCGGCAACGCACCAGCTGCATCAACCAACACCTATGGCATTGACTACCGTAGTAGTAGCCCTGTCGAACTCGGTGCCACCAAGCTCGGATATCTCCTCTCCACCGCCTACCAAACCGACGCCGCTAATAATCAGAAGAACTACGAGGCCTGGTATTTCCGTGCCGAAGCAAATGCCGATTTCGGACCAGTGAAGGCTGGTCTTGGTGGCGAGCTTCTTGGAAGCGACAAGGGCAATGGAAGCTTCCAAATGCCGCTAGGTACTAACCACAAGTTCAATGGCTACGCAGATGCGTTTCTCATCACGCCTGCCAGTGGTTTGCGCGACTACTACGCCTCTATCGGGGCAACCGATCCATTGAACATGAACCACACCGTCATCTTTCACTACTTCCAAAACGACCAAACTGGTGATCACATTGGCAACGAGATCAACTACGTCGTGAGTAAAAAGATCAACGATCACCTCAGCGTCACCACCATGGTGGCCTATCTCGACGGCAGCAGCGCTCAATCAGATATATTCCGGGGATCGATTCAACTGGACTACAATTTCTAAGCGGGATCAGACCTACATTTCCATCAGACTAGAAAGTTCGGCTGTGATTGTTTCCAGCGATATCGCCTCTTGCTCGAACGCTCCCTTCAATTGATGATGCGCGATTTGATCGAGAATCGGTCTCAGATCCGCGAGATGGTCGGAGCCGAGTAGGCCCGAGAGCAGTTTCGACTCTTGTTTGCTCAGCGCTTCACCGCCGGGATGATAGTCCATGAGGAAGGGGTGAAAATCACGCCCTGTGCGACGGCGCAGGTCGCGAAGAATATCGAATCCGGCGGGATCGGTGTCACCAAAATGGTAGCACGGTAGATCCATCGGAAGTTTGGCGACGAGCTGGCAGGTGGCACTTCCGGGATAGCTGGTCTGGATCAATAAGACGCCGGGATTCCTGCGGGCGAGTTCGAGAAAGACGCTTTCATTTTCCACGGTGAGAAGAAGTGGCGCACTGGTCACGAGATCCGCACGATCAATATCAATCGCGGAGAGCGTGAATGGACCATCGAGGTGAGCGAGATCCAGCCTTGCATTGGGGAGATGAAGAGTGAGCGGACCGCTGAGCAAAACCGAGCGCGGCGTTTTGAGAATCCCGAACGTTTCCAAGCTGGTGTCTTCGCTGCGAGTGATCGCTTGCAGCGCAGATTCGAGACGAGGACGAAGTATTTCGAGAGATTTCGAGTTTCCGGTGATCTGCACGCTGGCATAACGGATGAGGCTTTCACCTCGCCAATTCATCACACCAAGCAGTGCACTCAGCATTGCGACATTCGCGGAATCGTCATCGCGGAAAAACGGCTGGACCGACGCACCAGAATGCGCCGCTGTGGCTAGAGATACGAACCACGTGCCCCACCCTTCCCTATGACACTCGGGAACAGACTGATCGATGGCGCTGCGGAAGAATTCAGCCAGTTCGTCGCGCTGAGCCCGTGGCATGGCATGGCCGACCAATTGGAAAAGATACGCCTCCCCTGTGACAGCTTTGAGCCGAATCCGAATTCTCTGGCCAGAGCGAGGATGGAGATCAATCACCAAGGCACCGTCAGACCGCTGTTCCGCATCGGCGAGATCTTGCTCGGCAATCTCGCGAGCATCGCCATCGTGCAGCCCCGCACGCCGCAGCAGTTTTTCGTAATCGATCGTGTAATCGCCATCACCACCAGTGCGACCGGGAATCGATGAGGCAAAGGCCTCGGCAAGAGCGATGAGAATGGGCGGAGCTTGATGCAAGGGAGATATTGAGTGGTTATTGATAGGATCTCTTTTGGCTTATGCCATGACTACACATCGTGGCCGTGGCTTCCAGCCGCGCAGCCAAACAATGTCAACATATACAGACTAACCGCTCTACCTCACAAAATACATCGAGCGCATGGGCACCGGCACCCGCGACATGATCCGGAAGTGCGTCGCCGCCGGGCTGCCCGAGCCCGAGTTCTCCCTCACCGACAGCTTTGTCACCACCATCCGGCGGGTGGCTGATACCAAGTCGGGACCAAGTCGGGACCAGGTTGGGCCTAAGTCCGGCCCGGTCACGCCGCGGCCAGAGTCACAGCCAGAGTCACAGCCAGAGTCACAGCCAGAGTCGATGGAGATCCGGATTCTGAAGCGACTCACCAGCAAGCCGCTCGGGAAAGCCGATCTTTCGGCGGCAATGGGCCAAAAGGCCATCTCCGGTCAATTGAACAAGGTCATCCGCGTCCTCGTGGCAGATGAAACCATCGAACCCACCATCCCCGACAAACCCACCAGCCGCCTTCAGAAATACCGGCTCACGCAAAAGGGCGGGGCTTTGCTGGAGCAATTGAAAAAGCAGGGCGGCGCGAAATGAAAACAGCTAACATTCATCCGATAATCATCCGATTTTCCGGCCCTAATCATCCGATCGAGGCCGATCCACTCACTATGTTCCCCATTCCGACAACTCCTAATCGACCGATAATCGACCGATTTTTCGTCGGCAATCGTCCGATGCGGCGGCCGAAATCGTCCAGAATCGTCCGACGCCCGGTGCCGAATCGTCAGGTCGCCCGTTTGGCCCCTCTCGCCAGCTCTCTCGCCATTTCTATCGCCAAAATGGCGGGAGGGACGAAGCGGGGAGCCGGATTTCTGGTCATCCCGTAGTTTTTCCCGCAACATTGCGGGATTGCGGTTCAACGGAAGGTTCTTTGCGGAAACAGGCACCCTCGCCAGCCTCCGTCACTACGAATCGCTGGACCTTCCGTCCTGCCCCGACTGCGGAGCTTCCTGCACCGCTATCGTTCAAGTCGGTGCCATCGGACGGTCCATCCAACTCGCCACAGCCACCGACCTAATCAAGCTCGTCGCCAACATCGCCACTCCCTCACTTTCCCACCTATTCTTCAATTTTTTCCTTCCCTCTCACCTACCCCATCGCACACAACTATTGGCGGTAACAACATGACCACACCCGAAACCGCCGCCCGTGAAACCATCGACGCTCAACTGAGCGCCGCGGGCTGGGCTGTGCAGGATGTGAAAGATATTAACCTCTCCGCCTCCCGTGGCGTCGCCGTCCGCGAGATGCAATCCATGGGCGGTCCCGCCGACTACATCCTCTTCGTCGATGGCAAGGCGCTCGGCATCATCGAGGCGAAGAAAATCGGCACTACACTCTCCGCTGTCGCCGAGCAATCCACCCGCTACTCCCACGCCAAGAAATGGATCCCGCAACGTTGGGCCGATCCGCTGCCCTTCACCTACGAGACCACCGGTGTCGAGACGAACTTCCGCGACCAGCGCGACCCCGACTCCCGCTCGCGCGCCGTCTTCGCCTTCCACCGGCCTGAGCACCTCGTCGAGCTCGTCCAGCAGGGCATAGCATGCCCGGCACTTCCGACCCTCCGCGCCCAGCTTCGAGATCTCCCCACAGCCCACCCACTCGCTGGGCCCGTAGGGCAACCGGATCAAACGTCACGTTTGCGCGACTGCCAGATCTCCGCCATCACCGGACTGGAGAAATCCCTCGCCGACAACCGCCCGCGTGCCCTCCTCCAGATGGCCACCGGCTCCGGCAAGACCTACACCGCCGTCACCCAGGCCTACCGCCTCATCAAGCACGCCGGGGCCAAGCGCATCCTCTTCCTCGTCGATCGCGGAAACCTCGGCCGCCAGACCGTCCGCGAGTTCCAGAACTTCACCACCCCCGACGACGGCCGCAGCTTCACCGATCTCTACAACGTCCAGATGCTCGGCCCCGCTGGCATCGATCCCGTCTGCAGCGTCACCGTCTCCACCATCCAGCGCCTCTACGCCCAGCTCGTGAACAACGCCCAGTTCGACGACGAGGCCGACGAGCACTCCGGCTACGAGGGAGCGGGCAGCACCGCAGGGAAGGGGCCACTCCCCGTCACCTACAACCCCCGCATCCCCATCGAGTCCTTCGACTTTGTCATCGTCGATGAATGCCACCGCTCCATCTACAATCTCTGGAAGCAGGTCCTCGAATACTTCGACGCCTTCCTCATCGGCCTCACCGCCACCCCCAGCAAGGCCACCCTCGGCTTCTTCGATCAGAACCTCGTCACCGAGTATC
>JAGXGH010000081.1 GCA_024636835.1 Verrucomicrobiales bacterium
GCGATAGGCTGTCCGCCTGGTATCGCGAAGTTCTGTCGGACGTATCTTCCATGCTGCTGCTGAACTATTTCCCCATGCGGAGGCTCAGATTATAGATTCCCGCGATCAAGACTCCCGCGAACCAGCCGAGGATGAAGGTGGTGACCAGTCCCAGCGCGACCTGAGGAAAGGGCACGCTGGTTTTCAAGACCGGTCCGACATCGATGCCGTGAAGAAGGCTGTTGAAAAAGACCACCGCCGACTCCTGCGGCACTGTGGCCATTGTCAGCATGCAGCCAAGATAGAACATCACGCCGGTCGCGCCGAAGGCGAACCCCAAACATCTGGGATTCAGATGGGAGGTGGTAAACGTGCGTGGATTTTTTTCAGTGCTCATGGTCGTCGTCTCCTTTCCCGTCATGGTCGTGCATGCCGAAGTGCATCAGGTGGCAGAGCATCATCGCGCCGAACGCTATGCCCAGCACCCAGCCGCTTCCCAATCCAAGAGCTGGAAGAAGAAAGATCAGCAGGAGCGCCAGGCCGCAACCGACCACCATCATTAGTAGGTGTTTCGTCATTGTTTCATTCGTGGACGCTGGATCAGCGCCGTATTTATTTGGTTCAGAATGCGCGCCGCGAAGACTCTACCCACAGCAGCAGCCACCGGATTTGTCTTCGGGCTTGTCGTCAGACTTGTCTTCGGGCGCTGATAGGAATTTTTCCCGGCAGTGCTCGCTGCAGAAGTAGAATGTTTCCCCATCGCGTTCGGCGTGGAGGGCGGTGGCGGTGTCCACGGTCATGCCGCAGATGGGGTCGATAGCTTCGGTTTTCGTCGTACTCATATTTTTGTTTCTTTCTTGTTTGTTGTTACTGCATTTCCGACTTCGGTTTTCAGATGTCTGGAGATTCGTCGTTGGAAGGTTCGCTCCGAGTTGTGGTCATCGCCCGCCATTGCCCCCAGCGGGGAATGAACATCGGCACGCGTTTTTTGTATTCACGGTATTCGTCGCCGAATTCCTCCTCCACCTTCCGCTCCTCGCTGCGCGCCAGCAGGTAGTAGGCGAGGACGATGACGGGGAACAGCGCGACGGAAAAGACGGTGGGCCAATGGACAATGCCCTCACCAAACAGCGCGATGAAGAGCCCGGTGTATTGAGGGTGCCGCACAAAGCCGTAGAGTCCGTCGGTGACGAGCCGGTTTTCCTTCCGGGCGCGGTGCAGCTCGCGCCAGCCCTTCATGAAGATTCCGAAGCCGGTGAAAAGCAAAATGTAGCCGAAGATCATTGCGATCATCATGCCTGTTTCTCCCATGCCCAGCAGAGTGGACCAGAGACTGGCGTTGAGGTTGGTCTGATCCAGACCAAAGAAGCGGACGAGCAGGTAGATCGTGAGCGGAAATCCATACATCTCCGCATAGAGCGCGATGATGAAGGCCTGTACCACACCAGCGCTCGCCCATTCCTTCCATGTCTTCGGCGCGAGATAGCGGTAGAGAAGCCAGGAGGCTATTACGATAACGATCAGGGCAAGGCCCCAGGCTCCGGAATGTGTAATGTGATCTTTCATGATTATATTTTTGCTTTTGGATTTTGATTTGCTTCTTCCCGTGCTCCAGCACCCTCACCCTTTTTCAGTCTCAGCATCCGCGCGTTGATCGCCACGACCACCGTGCTGCCAGCCATCAGCACCGCGCCGACGGCCGGAGTGAGCAGGACGCCCCATGCGTAAAGCGCACCGGCGGCGAGCGGCAGGGCGACGACGTTGTAGCCCGTGGCCCAGACAAGGTTCTGGATCATCTTCCGATAAGTGGCCTGCGAAAGTCGCACGATCGCCACGACGTCGAGCGGATTGCTGCGCACCAGAATCACGTCGGCGGTTTCCACCGCCACATCGGAGCCCGCGCCAATGGCGATACCCACATCCGCCTGCGCCAGTGCCGGGGCATCGTTCACGCCGTCACCGGTCATGGCGACGCGCTCGCCGCGGGACTGGACTTCCTTGACCTTGGCGGCTTTGTCCTGTGGCAGGACTTCGGCGAAATAGTCATCCAGCCCGACCTGCTCGGAGACCCATTTGGCTGTCGCCTTGTTATCGCCGGTGAGCATCAGGCACTGGATGTCGAGGGCCTTGAGCGCGGCGATGGCCTGCTTCGCCTCGGGCCGGACGATGTCGGCCAGGGCAATCGCTCCTTTCAATTTTCCGTCCACGAGGACAAACACGACGGTCTTGCCTTGGGCTTGTAGCGGTTCGACGCGTTCGTCGGTGAGATCGATGTTCTCGTCGCGTAGGTAGCCCGGGCTAACGACCTTGACGTCTTTGCCATCCACCCTGCCCTCGGCTCCTTTACCGGTGATGCTGTTGAAGCCCTCGACCGGCAGCTTTTTCTCCGATGCGGCGGCGATGGCCTTGGCGATCGGGTGGGCGGAATTCGCGTCCACGGAGGCCGCGTAGCTGCGTAGCGTTTCCTCGTCGATGTCATCGCTCATGACCAAAGTTTCGGTGACACCGAAACGGCCTTCGGTCAGCGTGCCGGTCTTGTCGAAAATGATGGCCTGCAAGTTGCGGGCACCCTCGAAGGCAACGCGATTCCGAATGAGCAGGCCGTTCTTCGCGGCCAGCGCGGTGGAGACGGCCACAACCAGCGGCACGGCGAGACCGAGCGCATGGGGGCAGGCGATAACCATGACGGTCACGGTGCGTTCGATGGCGAAGGCGAACTCCCGACCCATGAGCACCTGCCAGATCAAGAAGGTGATCACGCCGCCACCCAAGGCGATGATGGTGAGCCACAGCGCGGCGGTGTTAGCCAGATCCTGCGTCTTTGATTTACTTTCCTGGGCTTGTTTTACCAAATCGATGACCTGCGAGAGAAACGAATCCTTGCCGGTGCCCTTGACCTCGATCGTTAGAGAACCTTCCCCATTCACAGCTCCGCCGATGACCTTTCCGCCGGTCTTCTTGGTCACGGGGGTTGATTCGCCAGTGAGCATCGCCTCATCGACCGAACTCTCGCCATCGACGATCACTCCGTCGGCGGGAATCTTCTCACCGGGCTTGATCAGGACTTTGTCATCCACAGCGAGTTCGCTCAGCGGCACGTCCTTCACGCTGCCGTCGGGCATGAGCTTGTGCGCGTCGGACGGCATGAGTTTGGCCAGCTCCTCAAGAGCCTTTGAAGCGCCCATCACGGACTTCATCTCGATCCAATGCCCCAGCAACATGATGTCCACAAGCGTGGCCAGCTCCCAGAAGAACATCTTGCCAGTTAGGCCGAAGACGACGGCGCTGCTGTAGATATACGCCGTGGCGATTGCCACGGAGATGAGCGTCATCATCCCGGGTCGCCGGGATTTGATTTCCTCGAAAAATCCTTTGAGAAACGGCCAGCCGCCATACCAGAAGACCGCCGAGGAAAAGCCGAACAGGGCATAGATGTCGCCGGAAAATCCAATCGTTTCACGCAATCCGACCAGCTTTTGGAGCATCGGCGAGAGCACGAGAATCGGTAGGGTCAGGACCAGCGAGATCCAGAAGCGTTTCCGGAAATCCGCCGCCATGTGCGCATGATGGTCGTGGTGATCCGGATGGTCGGATCCGGCGTTGGGCGTTTCGGCTTCCGACCAATTCTGCTCGGCATGTCCCTGAGGATGCCCTTCCTTTTCATAGATAGCGTATGCCTTCTTGGCCACCTCGTCATGCGCCTGCTTGTTATCAGGCTTATCTTCGGCTGCGTGTTCGTGCTCTTTCATTGTGGTTCTCCGTTTATGTTTTTAGCTATCGTCAGTCTCCACAAACGGCGGGATCGGACAGTCCAGGGTGTCGGCGATGGCACGGAGCAATTCGGCTTCGCGCTCCTGGATCAAGCCGTCCGCGCCGACGACTTGCACGCAGGCTTCGAGCAAACTCTTTTTGATCTGCGGCGCGGCCAGCGCGAAGCGATCAAGCGCGGTATCCAGTTGATCCAAGCCACATTCTTCGAGCGACAGGAGTTGCGGCCCGTTGGATTTGGCCCCCAGATGAGGCTCGCCCGCTCGGAATGCCTTTTCGACTTCGGCGGCCTTACTGCTGCTGACGTTCGCCAGCGCGGAGAGCACGACACTGCAATCCCGTTTGAGCGGTTTGAGCGTGTCGTATTGAATGGAAGTCGGACGGGTTTCGCTCGACTGCGACGCGAGATGGCGGCGGACGATCTTTTGAAGGACGAACTCAAAGATTTCAATCTGTCCATCGCTTTCAACGAGCCATTGCAATGCTAGACTGAATTGCTCGAACTCGTCGGGCCGAAGCTGACGCAGCGCAGGTAAAGCGAGGTTCACGAGTGGCAGCCGGGCGCGCGAAACGATGGAGGTGACTTCTGGCCAGAGCGCGACGGTTTTTTCGCCAACCCCCAACGCGGCTCGCTTGCCAAGTTCTGCGAGTTGCTTTGCGCGTAAGATTTCGTCCGGGCTGAGGAGCATCGCATAAACGAGCGCGGTGGCGTCGAGCGGTTCGCGAGCGGCGGACTGGATTTTTTCCGAGAATGAATTCCGCAACTCCTCGGCGTAGTGCAAATGCATAGGACTTGGCTTCCCGAGGTTGGGAAGTACGGCTCCCATCAGGATCGCGTTGGTGGCGAACCCGCCGCCGTCAGCCCCCGCGCCGGGCATCCCGGGAATCGTCGGAAACGGAGATGATGACCTTGGTTTCGCCGCCTTACTTGAAGATTTTGTTTCGACTGTTTTGGCGCTGGCCTGCTTGAATTTCCCGTCCCAGGCCGGATCGATCACACGGATGCGCTCGTCGAGCGGCGGGTGGGTGGCCAGCGCGCCGAGAAACGGTTTGCCCATGCCGTTTCCGAAAAACATGTGGCTGGCTTCCCCGGCGTGAGCGGATTCAACCTTCGAGCCGGCGTCGCCGATTTTTTGCAGCGCGCCGGAAAGCCCCGCTGGATTGCGGGTGAATTGAACCGAAGAGGCATCGGCCAGAAATTCCCGTTGTCGGCTGAGCGCGGCTTGGATAAGACGGCCAAAGAACATACCGATCGCGCCGATGACGATCAGGGCCAGTCCTAAGAGCATCAGCGGATTGTTTCCTCCTCGGCCGCGACCGCGCGAGTAGATCAATACCCGACCTATCACAGCAAGGCACAGGATGCCGAAGATGATGCCCATGATGCGCAGATTCAGGCGCATGTCGCCATTGAGGATGTGGCTGAACTCGTGGCCGATGACGCCCTGCAATTCATCACGGTTGAGCAAGGTCATGCAACCGCGTGTGACGCCGATGGCGGCGTCGCCCGGCGCGTGGCCGGCTGCAAAGGCGTTGATTCCCTTTTCGTCGTCGAGCACATAAATCTTGGGGACGGGCACGCCAGAGGCGATGGCCATTTCCTCGATCACGTTGCGCAGCTTGCGTTCATCGGGATGGGTCGTGTTGGGGTTGAGGAGTCGTCCACCGAGCGACTCCGCGACGGCACTGCCACCCTTGGACAGGGCTGCGGTTTTATACAGGCTGCCAATGATGACGACGCCAAGCGTGCCCAGCACAGTATAGAGGAAAAGCCGGGGATCCCACAGGACGAGTTCGGGCGGTGAAATACCAGGCTGCTGCTTGGCGGCTGCACCGTAGAAAATCAACAGACTGGCGATGTAAACCGACGCGATGATGCACAGGACGGCGATCACGAAGTAAACCACCAGCACCTTCGTGTGCTTCCTCGCTTTGTCCTGATGTTCAAAGAAATCCATGAGTTAATCCTTCTAGGCAAACGACACCTTCGTCGGCTCACGTTGCTCCGGATTCTCAATGGCGAACAGCTCGGCGGCGCTGAAGTGAAACGTGCTTGCGATGACACTATTGGGGAAAATCTCCCGCTGTGTGTTGTAGGCCATCACCGAGTCGTTATATGCCTGCCTGGAAAAGGAGACTTTGTTTTCCGTCGAGGTCAGCTCCTCCATCAAGCTCAGCATGGTCGTGTTTGCCTTGAGGTCGGGATACGCCTCGGAGACTGCGATCAAGCGGCCGAGGGCACCGCTGAGCGCGCCTTCGGCACCGGCGAGTTTCTTCATGGCGGCGGGGTCGCCGGGATTGGCGGCGGCGCTGGTATTGGCGGTCGAGGCCATATTGCGCGCCGCGGTGACGGCTTCAAGTGTGCCGCTTTCGTGTTTGAGATAACCCTTGGCCGTCTCGACCAGATTTGGGATCAGGTCGTAGCGCCTTTTGAGTTGCACGTCGATTTGTGCATAGGCGTTCTTAAACCGGTTTCGCAGGCCGACGAGTTTGTTGTAAATGCCGACTGCGAACAGCACTGCAAACAGTGCCAGCGCGGCCAGCACGATGAGGATGATTTGTGAAGTATCCATAATAATGTATTTTCTGAGTTTAACCGTCAGAGCAAGCAGGCGAGGCCGGCACCGTCATGACTGGGCTGTCTTTTTTGATTGGTGTTTGAGAGAGTTGTAATGGCAAGCAAGGGCACAGCCACATGTCTTAAACACCGGCAGGCTGTGCATCCCTTTGATTTCCTTCATCGAGTCCCTTTTTCGTCATGGTCTCCATGAAGTTGTGAACCTGCATGACGCCAAAGCGATTGGCCTCAACAGCGGTCTGCAAGGCGACCGCAGATTCACTCACTGTTTTCATGGTCGACATAGGCTTCAGTTTTTGGTTGTTGCGCGGCGACCCGCCCACCGTTGGGTAATACAAAAAGTGAGAGGAGGCAGTAATGTCATTTGGAGAAGCGGCCATAAGCCCGCGCCAAGCACAGGCACCACGGGCATGCGCTCCGTGTATGACCAGCGTCCAGCGGCCAGCGCCGCATGTTCCACCAGCACCGAATAGACCAGACCCAGAACAGCCGCCGTAGCGTAAATGTTCCATTGGTCACGCAAGCCCCATCCCGGATCGGCGGCGGCCAGTGCGTCCGCCACCGAGATGCCCAGGATAATTTCCACATCACCCACCGCCGCTCGCGTGCAAAGCGCGAGCGTGCTCATCCAGGATCGCCCTGCGGTTTCGACATAGGCGGACATCTGCGCCATTTCCCAGATTTCGTTCAAAACGAAACCCGCCAACACCATGGCCGCAATGAACCGCCCCAACCGCCGCGACGACAGACTGGAATCGGCGACGAATGTGCGGTCTCCGGCATATCCAGCGTGCCTGGCGGGGCGAATGTGCTGCGGTGCGGTGCGACGCTCAGAAATCATTCTTGTTCTGGGTGATGTTCTTTGTGGGCGTCCTTCGATTTTTCGTCCATGCCCTTCATACCCTTCATACCCTTCATCATCGGGCACTGCCCCATGGATTCCTTGCCCATCTGCATGTGCTCCATCATGTGCATCATCATCTTCTCCTGCATCTTTGCCTTGTTCGCGTGCATTGCAGCCCGCTGCTCCACCATCTGCGTGACAATTGCGGCCATCAGGTCCGTCTTCTTCTCCGCAGGCGCGCTATTCATTTCGGTGACCTTCTCGGCAAGTTTGGCGTCCTGCTCCTTCATTTTCGCCATCATTTTCTCTTTCTTCTCCTTCATCGCCTTGCAGTCCTGCATCATCTCATGTTCGCCGCCTTTCATTGGCTTCATGGGTGCCTCTGCGGCGGTCGCTGTGATTGGCAGCCACGAGGCCATCGTCAGTGCCAGGATGAGGAGGTTCGTATTCGTTTGTTTCTTCATGTTCTGTTGCTTTCTGTTTGTTGTTGGTACCTGTTATCAGTCTAACCGCGCTTTTTATGAAAAGCGGTTCCACCGCAAGTATCACGGAGGACTACAACTCAAACTACGCCATGAGGGGTGGAGGTGTTATGGGGAGAAACCCCACCATTGGTTGATTTCTGAACGCTCGCTTGTTAACGAGACTCACAGCTAAGGTGGTCACCTGTGAGCGCGCAAGAAACACCCCGCCGTTACGTTAGCGCTCGGTGCTGACCCGTGTCGGCGGAAGCTCCGGGCGTGCCGCTGCCGGTGAGTTCGATGAGTTTATAGACGTGATCTTCCATCGACGAGTTCGGCGAAGGTGCGCATCCGGCTTCGGCTTCGCTTTGAATGCCGCATATAGATCGGGCCGAGCACGCCGCCGATCACTCCACCCACGCCGTCGAGGATAAGGTCCCACATGGTGTCGTCGAGCGGTGCGAGCAGCGGGGAGCCCTGGGCGCCCTTCGCGAAAAATACATCTGCCAGGTATTCGAGTATCTCCCAGAAAGCTCCCACACCGAGCGTCAGCAGGACGATCATGATTCCGGTGACGAGCTTTCTAGCCGAAAACTTGCCCGTGAAGTGCAGGACGTAAACCGCAAGAAAGCCGAGCATGCCGACGAAAACTGAATTGCCCAGATGGAGCGCCTTGTCGTACCAGAGGGAAGTGTCGTAGAGGGTACCGAGTCGCCCGAGCGTCATGTCGCTGACCAGCCACCAGAGCAGGACGAGTTCCATTTCGAACGGCAGGTTCGCGGCGGAGCTTCTCGCCATCTACGTCGGCATCATCGTGCTCAATCTCGACAAATGGCTCAAAGCGGTTCTTTTTTGGCTTTGGACGAAGCCTATCAGAGCCAACCAAAGCATGATAAGAGAGTGGAACGAGCCGATGAATCCTCGGTCATTCTTAAACATGTTGCTTTTGACCTTCACTCAGAGATCGACAAAAATCCAAAAAAATGGATTAGCCGCTTGAGAGACTTTTTCAGGAAGCCCTACTTAGGTTTCGATCTAAGAAACGCATCATGCCCTTCTGGACTCGTATAACTCCTCCGGCTGATCAAACCCTTGAAAAAATCTCAAATCACTACCCTTGACTGTTCCACACGATGTGGAAATAGAATAATTAAGGGTTTCGTGAAGACATGGGGTTCTATCGATCAAAGTCAGATTCCTTGGAATGTATAGCAAGGATGTTCAAAAGCGTTCTAAGGAACTGGCAAAACATACTCAAAAAAATGAATGACAACGAATTGAACGATCTATTGCGGGCAGCGGATCCTGCCCCACGTGAAACCCCAGAATTCCGCAGGTCTGTCTGGAGACGGATTGAACGTGAGGTGCAGCCGTCGTTTTTCGACCGCATCAACTATCTGATAAAGACAATCGCCCACCCCATGCCGGCCGCAGTGAGCATCTCCGCCATGGTCGCCTTTGGTATGTGGTTAGGCGCAGCAAGCGCCCCAAAAACAGATGACGCGATGGCTACTTATGCAGAATCTGTCAGCCCGTTTCTACAACACGAAAGAGAATGAAAAAGGGCGCTCTCATTCTTCTGATCGCCATTCTGTCGGGCGCGTGTGCGTTCATGCTTGTGCGTACAAGCATCAGCCATGCCAAAAGCGGGTCGCTCCTCGATACAATGCCGGAACTCAGTTGGGTGAAATCCGAGTTTGAACTCAGCGATGACCAATTCGAGAAAGTGCAACAACTCCATGAGGCTTATCGTCCTGAATGCGTCGCCATGTGTGAACGGATTTGGAAGGCACACGAGCGTCTAGACAAAGCAGCACGGGGCGGTAAGGAACTCACACCGGAACTAAGCGCAGCAATTAATGATCACGCTCAGGTTCACGCCGAGTGTCAGCAAAAAATGATGCACCACCTTTATCAAACGGCGGCCGTGATGAATGAGGATCAGGCGAAACGCTATCTAGACGAAATGCTACCCTACGCTCTTGACTTCAGTCACAGCGAACCGGAGGACGTCCACGTTCAAAAAAAGTGACCCAATTTCCTGTCCTTGAGAATACAGATTCCGAGTTAATGCTTCGCCTGGCTGACGGCGACGACTTGGCTCTGAATCATTTAATGGATCGCTGGGAACGACGTCTCACGTCATTCCTGCTGAGGATGACAGGCGAGCACGACACCGCAGTCGATCTTGCCCAGGAGACATTCGTCCGACTCTACAAGGCACGGTCTAGATATAGTCCATCTGCAAAATTTAGCACCTACATCTTCTCGATTGCCGCGAACCTCGCGAGAAACCATTTCCGCTGGAAATCACGTCATCCTACCGTCTCTCTCGACGCGGAGAATAGTGATGGAATTCCATTGGTCGGAGAAGCGCGTGACACCACCCACACGCCAGCAGCCGCTATGGAGATGAGCGAGAAGTATCGCGAAGTCTTTACCGCCTTGCAAAGTCTGCCCCATGATCTGAAAGAGGCGCTGAGTCTATTCGTTTACGATGAACTGAGCTACACAGAGATTGCAAAACTCGCCGGTTGCTCCGTGAAAGCGGTGGAGACTAGGATCTATCGCGCGAGACATCTGTTGAAGGAGACGCTCCAAAAAAACTAGCAATCAGGACACCCCAACCGCTAGATTTCAAAGATGTGACGTGCATGAGCTTGATGGCCTTGTGTCATTTTTCCGTGATCCTGATCGCCACCGCAAAGGCGACAGGATAATAACGACTATTCCAACCCCTTGAACATACCTCACTGTGGTTGTTCAATAACACCAAAGCATTTCTGAGTCAGGCTGCGTAAAATCGAGCCCGGAAAACGCGACCTTGAGAAAATGAAATATTTCTCAAGGGAAAAACCTAGTTGTGGAGTTCTACCTACCGAACCCGCTTCATTACTAACCGGACAAACCGACTAGATCACAGAAGTGGGCAATGTTAACCAATTAGATAAAATGAAGAATACACTTAAAACACTAACTACAATAATCCTCGCCTTCGGTCTTGTGACTCCCGCACTAGCTCAACGCGCGAATATCGGGCGCTTCACAAAGGGATCTTTCAAAGCGGCGACGAGCCAACAGGAAATCCAAACACTAAAGAAAGGCGATCAATACGCAAAAGTTTGCATGAAGTGCAAGTCGATCACCATCAAGGAAGTCACCGACGCCAAGGAAGTTGAAAAACTTTGCCACGACGGAGGAACCGTCCACTGCGACTCCTGCGAGGAACAAATCACCATCAAAAGAACCAAATTAAACCCTACAGGCAAAGGCAATCCAGTAAAGTCTAAGAAAAGCTCGGTCACCTACGTAAATGCAGACGGTGAAGAGTGCATGTTTATCGTGCCGATCAAGAGTGAATAATTTGTAGTCAAGGGACTACCTTTGAATACTGCGCATTAGCTTCTATACAGTGACCGCATTCGCCTAACGCATAGTGACATTTTGTTGGGCGGGTTGATTTAGAGGCTAATTGCCAGTTGATCAAGCAAAATGTTAATCAAAAAAAACGTCAGTCAATACATTTAAACATATTAAGGGCATTGAAACTGCCTCTGAATGCATGTCTTGACTGATATTTTCCTTTTTCCTGAATCGTATCACCACAGCTTGCGATCCAAGGAGCGGAGCTGAATGGCTTCCAACACGTGTGCAGACTGGATATTCTCCGACTGTGAGAGGTCGGCAATCGTCCGCGCGACTTTCAGAATGCGGTCATGCGCTCGTGCTGAAAAGTTCAGTTGGGTCATCGCATGTTCCAAGAACGACCGTCCTTCGTTGTCGAGCGCGCAATATTTGCCTATCATCCGTGGGCCAAGATACGCATTGGTATGGGCGATTTGAAGTTTTTCATCGCGCTTGGTAGCCTCGGACTGAAAGCGCTCGCGTTGTATATCGCGTGCTGCATTAACGCGCGACTGAATCACTGCGGACGACTCCCCTTTCGCCGTGCTCGACAACTCGCGGTAGTCGACCAAAGGCACGTCGATATGTAGGTCAATACGATCGAGCAATGGACCAGAAATCCGTTGGCGGTAGTTTTCTATCTGTCTTGGCGAGCACCGGCACTCTCTTTTAGGATCCCCAAAATAACCGCATGGGCATGGGTTCATTGCTGCCACCAACATGAACTGTGCGGGATAGGTCAGCGATGCCGCCGCACGACTGATTGTCACCTTACCGTCTTCCAGCGGTTGGCGCATCACTTCGAGCGTGCTTCGCCGAAATTCAGGCAACTCATCGAGAAACAACACACCATGATGCGCGAGCGACACCTCACCGGGTTTGGGGTTGCTCGTCCCGCCCAACATTCCGGCTTCGGAGATGGTGTGATGCGGAGCGCGAAATGGGCGCGTCGCCAACATGCCAGCACGCGAATCAAGTAGACCCGTGATCGAATGAATCTTCGTCGTCTCAATCGCCTGCTCTTCGGTCAGGCTTGGCATGATGGTTGGTAAGCGCTTCGCCAACATCGACTTTCCTGTGCCCGGAGGACCAACCATGATTAAGTTATGCGAACCCGCACAGGCAATCTCTAATGCGCGCTTCACGCTGTGTTGTCCCTTCACCTCATCGAAGTCGACAGTATACTTTGCGTGTTTAGAAAACAACGCAGCACGGTCTAGTTGATGCGGATGAATTTCCAACTCACCAGCGAAGAAACCATGAGCCTCACGCAAGGTCGCTACGGGGATCACATCCACACCCGACACCACAGCAGCCTCCTGCGCGTTCGCTTTCGGAACCATTAACCAGCGAATCCCACGCTTGCGAGCTTCGAGCGCAATAGGCAACACACCACGCACCGGACGCACCGCACCATTCAGCGCCAGCTCGCCGACGACGACCGCTTGCAGTAAACACTCGCGCACGGCTTTCGCCGCTTTCGAATCGCCACCCGCAGCGCCAATCATACCCAAAGCAATCGGCAGGTCGAACGACGGCCCTTCCTTACGAATATCGGCCGGAGCCAAGTTTACTGTGGTATGGCCCCCTGGCTCGCGAAACCCACTGGTCGAAAGTGCCGCAGCGACGCGTTCCGCACTCTCCTTCACGGCGGTATCAGGAAGGCCGACGACAACAGTCTTCGGGTTGCCCGCCTTCGCGTGCACCTCAATGGTGACCGGCAAGGCATCGACACCATGCACCGCCGCAGAATGGACTTGAGCTAACATGCTGTATTTATGAACACTGACGTCATCCATCGCAAGAGAGAAGTTTGGTTATTGGTTATTGGTTATTGGTTATTGGTTATTCGAGATTCGAGAATGGCTTGGCGGCAGGATGCCACCGCCACGGGGGGCTTGCGCCTATTGTTAGCTGACTCCTAGAGATTGGATGGCGCAAGTGCGGGCTGTGCCCGGGGTGATGTTGTTGGCCGACACGTCCAACCTACAGTTGATAGCACTCACCTCCGCGCCTCAGCGTCTCTGCGCGAGAACCTCTTTAGTTCCCATATTCGCATAATTCGAATCATTGGCGTTCCAAAGGACTTAAAAGCGGAGGCGCGAAGAAAAAACCATCAAAAACGCTAATTATTCAAATTAATCGAATTCCTAGCAAAGGCTCAAACCACACAATCTTGAATCATAAAAATTCGCATCATTCGCTAAAGCCGCGTTCAACCAAGCCTCCCATTTTTGCTCTATTTTTATGCCTTTTTGCGGCTGGATATTGGGCATTAGGCATTAGTTTCCAGCAGGTGCGCCCTTCTGATGATCTTCCAACTCTTCCGACTAATGTCTGCGCATACCAAGCTTCATGCTCCTCATGCTCTTCATGGTAAACCTGCCTCCCATTCATTTTTTTGCGCATCTTGTGCCTTTTTGCGGCAAAAATTCAGGCACTGGGCTCTCTAAGTAGGAGGTAGAAAGTATAGGGTATAAAGGGAATGCAGAGCGGCATTTCGCTCCCTGATTGACCCTACCAAAACCTACTTCAATCCTCTAAATCCTGTAAATCCTGTCTCAAAACCTCTCACCTCCATTCGTGTTTCGGGTAGCGGCCTTTGAGGTCTTTCTTCACTGCCTCGTAACTTGTTTTCCAGAAACTCCCAAGGTCGCCAGTCGTTTGGACGGGGCGCTGGCTGGGCGCGAGGATGTGCACGGTCACTGGCACTCGTCCGTCACCGAGGGTTGGGTGTTTATTCACATCATAAAGTCGTTGCAACTGCATGGAAATCTCGGGCACACCTTCCGGGGTGTAGCGCACCTTTGCGTCGCGTCCGTTTTCCAGCGTAATACTATCCGGGGCGTAGTAGTCGAGGGCTTGACGTTGTGCCGCTGAAAGCCATCCTCTCAGCGGCGACCAAACATCCTTGTCTTTGATGTCTCGCTGACTGAATCCACCTTCGCAGATCTCGGCAAAAATCATCAACTTCGCTTCATCATCGATGGGTGCGATTTCGAGTTGCGGCATGTGAGTGGCGACGCATAACACACGAGCGATCCATTGCTCGACCTTGTCATTCCAGTTCTTCAACACCATCTCACCACTAGCGACCTTGGTGGCAAGAATCTGAGCGGCAGTCGCCTTGTCGGCACCATCGCGCGACGTGGCATCGAGCACTAAATCACCGAAGCGGGATTCGGAAAACCGCATCACCCGTTTGTTGCGTTCGTCAAAACGATCGATCACTTCTTCGCATAATCGGTCAGGCCACACAGCGCGCAAGTCGTCGATGCTGATCGCGGTGACTTGACCAAGCACCACGGTCACATCGCGTCCATCGATCTCGATCATCTCGCCGGCCAGCACGAGGTCAGCTGAGCGTGCGACACTTCCTTCTTGGATCTTACCAGATCGTCCATCCGCTAATGAGCAAGACAGTGTGCCCTTACTTTTGCGAGCGCCGACATGATCTGGAAATGCGGCGAGCAGAGCGCGGCGGGTAGTTGGCCAAAGATCCGCGCCACCGATTCCCGACGAGGCCGAGCGCTCATAAAACGCGCCCTCCGCGATGCGTGAGATTTGCTTCATCAAAGTGTGCGCCTCGCGTGCTGCCCCTGCGTGAACGCCGTGATCGCGACACCATCCGAGATCGAAACGATGCGCCGCCGCGCCTTCAAACGCGCGCAGTAGCGGTTGCCAATCGGAATCGTCATCGGCATGGACGAATGCCGCCCCACCCTTTTTCTCCGTCCACAACGACCGCCCTTCGGCGAGAGCGACGATTGCCGCGCCTTCACCATCAAATCCACCATCCGCCATGGCGATGAGGAAACGCGCCCAGCGCGGGTGGATCGGAAACACTGCCATCGTTCTGCCAAGATCCGTGATCTTGATGACGGGCAAGGATGACTCTGAATGAAGTGGATTTTCGGGAGATGGAGAGGACCGCGCGCACCGCTCAAACGGGCGGGACGCCCGCGCTCCTTGAGGGGATTGCGACGAGGTCGCTGATAATCCAGTGCCATTCATGACGGGCAAAGATTCACCAAGCGTCAGTTCGACCGCTCCAAGATCCTCCAACGTTTTTGCCGCAGTGGTGGCACGCTCGCTATTGGGCGTCTCGATCCAATCCACTCCAGCCAGATCGCCATAGCCAGAGGCGGCGAGTTGGAGAAACGCCCCGCAAAGGTCGAGTCGATTAATTTCCGGGGCAAGTTGCGAGGGTCGTGTCGCGTGATGATTAGCCGTCCATAAGCGCATACACCTGCCAGGTGCAACGCGTCCTGCACGTCCCGCACGCTGATCCGCCGATGCGCGCGAGATGGCTTTCACCATCAATGTGTTCAAACCACGACGTGCATCGTAATCGGCGATTCTTGCCAGTCCGGAATCGATCACGATACGAATGCCCGGAATTGTTAGTGAGGTTTCGGCGACGTTGGTGGACACCACGATTTTTCGTTCATTCGATGGATCCACCACGGCGTCCTGCGCCTCCGGCGTCATCTCACCGAAAAGTGGCAACACACGAAAACCCTTCGCCCATTTTGAGGCGCGGATGGCATCCACCGTTTTTTGAATCTCAAACCGTCCGGGCATAAACACCAGAGCATCGCCTTCCGATTTCCTGGCGACGATCTCCGCCTCGAGCGCACTCACAGCGCGATCCCAAATTCGTTCCGTTGCTTTGGGTTCGCGTCGCACGTGCTCGATCTCAACGGGGAATGTCCGTCCCTCGGATTTTAGCCAATTTTCCGCGGGGCACCAATCGTTCAAGGGCACGCCATCGAGCGTTGCCGACATCACCCAAAGCTGGAGGTCAGGTCGCTTGGTCGTCTGTAATTTAGAAAGCAGTGCGATGCCAAGGTCGGCATCGTGATGGCGTTCGTGAAACTCATCGAACACCACTGCTGATACTCCAGCCAAGCCAGACGACGACATCAATCGGCGAAGAAGAATCCCTTCAGTGATGAACCAAATTCGTGTGTTTTTCCCACCACGCCTGTCGAAACGCACCTGATAACCCACATCGTCGCTGCCGCGCTCATGTGCCACCCGCCGAGCCAACAAGCGCGCTGCCATCCGGCGGGGTTGGAGCACGAGGATATCTCCATCAAGCACACCACTATCGAGCAAAAACGACGCAACACGAGTGGATTTTCCCGAGCCCGTCGGGGCTTCGATCACTGCGCGCGCGGGCACCTCTCCTCTCGCCATTTTTTGACATAATGAGGAGATTTCTGATTCCAGAAGGTCGATGGGGAGTTGCAAGCGCGAGGGTGACATAGTGTGATTTAGGCTCAGAGAATGCCCTACTTACCGGATATTCGGCAAATTACCGTTTCTAGTTGAAAGTTTTTGGATTCGGGGGACGTTTTGTACTTATGAATGATTTTTCCGTTATCGCATTCTTGGGGGGCCAAGAACTCTGGATCGTCTTTTTCCTGCTGCTGCTTCTTTTCGGTGCCAAAAAACTGCCTGAGCTAGCAAGAGGTATCGGCAAGAGCATGGGCGAGTTTAAGAAAGCGCGCGAGGATTTCGAACATGAAATCACCTCCGCAGAAGTCGAATCCAAAACCAAGGCAAGTCAACCCACCGAGAAAAAAACGGTCGAAAACGACGAAGCCTAACATCCGGTGAGTAATTTCAGCCAAAACTTTAACAATGGGCGATCCTAGAGGGTCGCCCATTTTTTATTCTCCAAACTGATGGCTTTAGCGACGAAAAGGGCATACCGGTTTCCAAATAAAACATGCCCTTTCGCCACGCACAAGTGACTTACGATCAACCATCTCACCTCTCGCTTGCATCAGTTCATTACCAAGATTTGGTATCATACCTGTTTCGTTTCCAATCAAAACAAGACTTTCGCCGCGCACAAATGGCTCACGATCAACCAGCTCACCTCCCGGTCGCGTCAGATCAATGCCAAGATTGGGTGTCATTTCAAAATTGGCGCTTGAAATTTTCTCAACTCACAGGTTGCCAAACATCATTCTTTTCTATTAAAACCGCACCCTCTCCCCAGTTCCCAAACCCAAAAACACACCCGTAATAACCAATGACAGCCCAAACACTGATCTACATCATTCCCGCATTCGGGGTGGTGGCACTTATTTATACCTTCTTTAAATCCGCCTGGGTAACCAAGCAGGATCCAGGAACCGAAAAGATGCAAAGCATCGCCAAGAGCATCCAAGATGGAGCGATGGCGTTCCTTCGCGCTGAATACAAAGTGCTCGCCATCTTCGTGGTCAGCGTGGCGATTCTTCTCGCCGTGTCAGGCCATTATAGCGATGCCTCGCACGAGATGGTTGGCCTGTCGTTCATTATCGGTGCGTTCTGCTCAGCTCTGGCTGGGTTCATCGGCATGAAAGTGGCAACCAAAGCCAACGTGCGCACAACCAATGCGGCGCGTGAGTCGCTCGGCAAAGCTTTGGAGATCGCATTCTCCGGCGGAGCCGTGATGGGGCTCGGCGTTGTCGGTCTCGGCGTGCTCGGTCTCGGCGGATTGTTCGCTATTTTCTCAACCAGCTTTGGACTCGATACAGCAGAGAATGTCAGCCAAGTGATGACTATCGTCACCGGTTTCTCTTTTGGTGCTTCGTCTATCGCGCTATTTGCTCGTGTCGGTGGTGGTATCTACACCAAAGCAGCAGACGTCGGTGCTGACCTCGTCGGCAAAGTCGAAGCCGGTATCCCGGAAGATCACCCGCTCAACCCAGCAACCATCGCGGATAACGTTGGTGACAACGTCGGCGACGTCGCAGGAATGGGCGCTGACCTTTTCGAAAGCTACGTTGGATCAATTATCGGAACCATGGTTCTCGGTGCGGTCTTCCTTAACGTCGACGGCATGGTGGATAAGTTCGACGGCCTCGGCGCCGTGCTTCTTCCACTCGTTCTTGCAGGTCTTGGCATCATCACCTCCATCCTCGGTGGCATGGTCGTCAAAGTGAAGGACGGTGGCGACCCACAGCGCGCACTCAACATGGGTGAGTTCGGCTCATCCATCCTAATGGTCATCATCACCTGGTTCGTCATCCAGTGGATGATTCCCACTGAATGGGGCACATTGCGTGAAGGCGTGGCAGCTGTTGCCGCTACCGATGGCTCCCCTGCTATCGCAGCCGTTGCCGCCGTGCCGTTCACAGCGAACGGTGTGTTCTTCTCGATCATCATTGGTCTGGTCGCTGGTCTTGCGATCGGAAAAATCACCGAACACTACACAGGCACAGGCACCAAGCCCGTGCTCGGCATCGTGCGTCAATCGGTGACTGGTTCCGCAACCAACATCATCGCAGGACTCGGAGTCGGGATGGTTTCCACCGCATGGCCGATCATCGTGCTCGCCGGTGCCATTATGGGAGCCTATCACTTCGCCGGTCTTTACGGTATTGCGATTGCCGCAGTGGGAATGCTCTCCAACACAGGTATCCAACTTGCAGTTGATGCCTACGGCCCGATCTCCGACAACGCAGGCGGTATCGCCGAGATGTCCGAACTGCCAAAAGAAGTGCGCCAGCGCACCGACAAACTCGATGCCGTGGGTAACACCACTGCAGCGATCGGCAAAGGGTTCGCGATTGGTTCCGCAGCGCTCACTGCGCTTGCCTTGTTCGCCGCCTTCAAGACCTCCTACGAGGCAAGCCATGGCGGCGTCACGCTATCCATCGAGATCACTGATCCGAGGGTCATGGCGGCGCTGTTTGTGGGCGGCATGATGCCCTTCCTTTTCTCTGCACTCTCGATGGGTGCGGTGGGTCGCGCTGCGATGTCGATGATTGAAGAAGTCCGCCGTCAGTTCCGCGAGATCCCACAACTGCGCACAGCGCTCGATGCAATGACACGCAACGAAGGCAAAGAAATGAGCGAGTGGTCAGACGCTGACCGCGCAGAGTTCGACGCCGCAGACGGTAAACCTGAATACGCCAAGTGCGTGGACATTTCCACCAAGGCCGCGATCCGTGAAATGGTGAAGCCTGGGCTACTCGCTGTAGCCACACCAGTCGCCTTCGGTTTCATCGGTGGCGGTGCGATGCTCGGTGGCTTGCTCGCCGGTGTCACGGTTTGCGGTGTGTTGATGGCACTCTTCCAGTCGAACGCTGGTGGTGCTTGGGACAACGCCAAAAAGATGATGGAAGAAGGTGTCGAAGTGAACGGCGTAATGCTCGTCAAAGGCAGCGATGCCCACAAGGCGGGTGTTGTCGGCGATACCGTTGGCGATCCGTTGAAAGACACCTCCGGCCCATCACTCAACATCCTCCTTAAATTGATGTCTGTGGTCGCTCTGGTGATCGCACCATTGATTTAAACGAACACCCCAGTCCCAAACAAAAAGAGGCCGCAGCAATGCGGTCTCTTTTAATTTCCGGGCGAAGCCCGATCAAAAGGTGTTAGCCGACACGTCTAAGCTACATTTCACCAAACATCGCTCACCAACCGCTTGTAGGTGGGACATGTCGGCTCACTCATCGCCTCGGCGCAGCCGCTATTCCATCTATTGCCCAATTCGCGAAAACCTACACAAGCGGACGGATCGCCGTTGACCGTTCCGAATGCTCGGCGATACTACTCTCAATGCCAAATTCCCTCGACCCTAATTCAAAGCCTGCCCGCATCGGTATTGTGGGCACAGGATTTATTGCGACTGGTCTGCTTTCGGTTCTTTCTCACTCTACCCGACTTACCCCGACAGCTGTCCTTTCCCGACGCCCGGCTAGAGAGTTGTCTGAATCGGCCGCCGAACTGGCCGTCAACACCACCGCTGAACTCATCAGCAAATGCGACCTGGTTGTCGAGTGTAGTGGCGACGTCCATCATGCCGCACCGATTGTCGAAGAAGTCATGGCGGCCGGGCTTCCTGTTGTCACGATGGCGACGGAATTTCACGTCACCATTGGTTCGTATTTTGCCGATAAAGGGATGATCACCGAAGCCGAAGGCGACCAGCCAGGCTGTCTTGCCGCACTGCATGAAGAGGCTATTGAGATGGGGTTCGATCCACTCGTTTACGGTAACATCAAAGGATTCCTCAATCACTATCCGACCGAAGAAGACATGCGCTTCTGGTCAGAAAAACAGGGCATCAGCATTCCGCAAGTAACCAGCTTCACCGATGGAACAAAAATCCAAATGGAGCAAGCGTTCATTGGCAACGGTATGAAGACCGACATCCTTTGTCGTGGATTGAAAGGTTACAGCGAGCTCGAGCTCCACGAAGGCGGCGCGCAACTCGCACGAGAGGCTGAAGAACTTGGCAAGCCGGTGAGCGACTACCTTCTCAACGGAAAACTTCCTCCTGGCGTGTTCATCACCGGTCGTAACAAAGAGGCCGACCCAAGCGTCCTCCGCTATTTGAAGCTCGGCGATGGTCCATTTTACACCATCATCCGCCCCTACCATCTCTGCCATCTCGAGATCCCACGCACCATTCGGCGGGTTCTCTCCGGTGGCCCACCGCTTCTCAATAACAGCACCGAGCCAACTCTCATGGTGTGTGCCGTCGCAAAACGTGATTTGAAAGCTGGTGAGTCCATCAAACGCGCCATCGGCGGGTATGCGGTGCGCGGCGAAGCCATAAGGATCGAGAACGCACGCAACCTGGCGCCAATCGGGCTGATGGACGGATGTCGTGTTCTACGAGACATCGAGAAAGGCGCTACCATTTCGCTCTCCGATGTGGAACTCCCCGCCACCCGTGCCACCGAGATTTGGCATGAGCTGAATGCGGCGAACATTGGGTAAAACCAATTTCACTTCTCTGGGAATATTTTTACCCTTCGATGATTCAAGCGAATGAATCTTCGTTTGGCTGACGGTTTGTTATCCGTCAACTTACACATTTCCTGTTTCCCCATGCATACGTTCACCCATCGCCAATCGCAAGGCTTGCTTAAATCAGCAATCCTCTTTGTTATCGCCCTCGGATCCGCCGCTCACGCCCAATTCGGCACGCAGAGCTACGGACTT
Source organism: Verrucomicrobiales bacterium (assembly GCA_024636835.1). GTDB lineage: Bacteria > Verrucomicrobiota > Verrucomicrobiia > Verrucomicrobiales > SLCJ01 > Sulfuriroseicoccus. The sequence goes on from JAGXGH010000081.1 coordinate 20,993, forward strand.
GGTGAGGATCCAGCATCCAACGAACCCCAAGTGAGCGCGGCATTGATCAGTGAGTATACAACGGTCACCGCAGGACAAACGTTCACCGTTGCCATTGAGCTCAAACATCAAGATCACTGGCACAGCTACTGGAGAAACAGTGGAGGCCCCTCTCTGCCAACCGAAGTACAGTGGGAACTCCCGGAAGGATGGACCGCAGGTGAGCTACAATGGGCATCACCGAAGCTCATCCCAACCGGCGACGTCAATGGATACGCCTATGAGGAAACGGTTTACCTACTCACCGATATCACCGCCGCCGCAAGCGCTAGCAACGGAAACGCGGCCATCAAGGCGATCGTTGATTGGCAGGCGTGCAAAGTGCAATGCGTTCCCGGCACCAGCAAACCAAGTCTAACCATTAACGTCGGCGATTCCGCAGTCATCAACGCCACCGCGACGGACACATTCATCGCGGCTCGCCAAGACCTGCCATCTACCTCCGATGCGTGGGCTATTTCCGCACGCGAGACCGCTACAGGATTTGAACTCATCCTCACTCCGCAAGAGGGTGCAGCCACCGAACTCGAAGGAGTGCAGTTCTTTCCCTATGTGAATTTCATCAACCCTCAGAAGCCGCAAACACTCACCAAAACCGGCGAAAACTGGGTGCTGAGCCTCCCTACTTTCACTCCAGAAGAGGCTGATAAGTTCGAAAATGCTGCGGAAAAATTCCCCGGAACGCTTCGTGGCGATCTGGTGGTCAACGGCTCGTGGCTTGCCGAGGGGACGCAGCCCAGCCTACGCATCAATGTGACACCTGGTGACGCTCCCGCAGTAGCTGTGCCTAGTCTCTCGCTCGGCCTGCTTGGAATCGCTTTCCTCGGCGGACTGATCCTCAACCTGATGCCCTGTGTGTTCCCTGTAATCGGACTGAAGATCATGGGCTTCGTCAACCAAGCCGGAGAGGACAGAAAAAAGATCGCGATGCACGGAATCATCTTCACTCTCGGTGTGTTGGTCTCGTTCTGGGCACTTGTCGGTGCCCTACAGATTCTTCGCGAGGTCTTTGGCCAGGATCCTACCTGGGGACGTCAACTTCAGGAGCCGTGGTTCGTTCTCGGACTCGTGATCTTGCTTTTCATCTTCTCGCTCAGCCTTGTTGGTGTCATGGAAATCGGCATCGGCGCAACTGGTGTCGGCGGCAAACTAACCCGCAAGAGCGGGCTTACAGGCACCTTCTTTTCCGGTGTGTTCGCCACCGTCGTAGCCACACCATGTGCGGCTCCCTTCCTGGCACCCGCCCTCGGTGCGGCCATGGCATTGCCAGTGATCCCCTCGTTCATCGCCTTCACCGCAATCGCACTTGGACTAGCTATGCCCTATCTGGTCCTGTCCGCGTTCCCGCAGTTAGTTGACCTTTTGCCAAAACCTGGAGCGTGGATGGAAACCTTCAAGCAACTGATGTCCTTCCTACTGTTCGCCACCGTTGCATATCTCGTTTGGGTGTTTGCGACACTCTTCCCGGACGACAGCTCCTACCTGCGCAATCTGTTGTTCGGACTCGTGGTAATTTCGCTCGCTTGCTATGTTTACGGTCGTTGGTCCGCACCATGGCGTCCGAAAAAAACACGTGTCATAGGAATCGTTACCGCAGTGTTGCTCTTGTTGGGTGGCAGCTATCTGTCATGGCCAAGCAAGCACGACTACAAAGTAGACTGGCAAACATGGAGCCCTGGAGCCGTTGAACAAGCACTCGCCGATGGTCATCCCGTATTCGTCGATTTCACCGCCAGCTGGTGCGTGACCTGTCTTGCTAACAAAGGACGCTACGAGCACAATCAAGAGGTCGTCGAGTTGATGGAGCAAAAAGGCATCGTCGCATTCAAGGCAGACAACACCAAGAAACGCGAAGACATCACTCGCGCCATGGCTGCCTATGGACGTGCCGCCGTTCCGGTTAACCTGCTATTTACTCCCGGTAAACCAGAGGCCGAATTGCTCGACGAAACCTTTGGCGCCTCTTATCTCAAGGAAAAATTCTCAGTTTTCCCCGACGCCGAATGATATCAAATGAAGCCTCGTAAGATCGCACTCTTTGGCGGGTCGTTTGACCCACCGCACCTCGGCCACATCATGATGGCTCAGGCAGCTATCCATCAAGCGGGCGTCGACGAGGTGATCTTCATTCCCTGCGCAGTTTCTCCTCATAAAACGTCTACCCCTCCTACACCCGGAGCAGACCGACTAGCGATGCTAAAACTAGCAACCAAAGATCTACCATGGGCGACGGTGAGTGACATTGATCTGAACCTTCCTTTACCATCGTACACTTGGCGAACCGTGGAGGCCGTTGCTTCCCACCTACCTGATGGCACACAGCTCCACTGGATCCTCGGAGCAGATCAGTGGGAAAACCTCGAACAGTGGGATCGCCCTGAGTTTCTTCGCGACCACCTGCACTTTCTCGTTCTACCGCGCGAGGGCGACCACATCACACCGCGGGACGATTGGTCCGTAACCCTGATTCATGCAGACCATCCAGCTTCGTCCTCAGCAATTCGCCAGGCGATCGCCAAGGGTGCGAACGATGACGGTTGGATAGGCTGGCTGCACCCCGCAATACTCAAGTATTCACGCACCCATAATCTCTATAAATCCTGAGCAAAACCAAGCATTTCAGTATGACCTGTGAGTTGCGAGCTTATTCATCAACTTTTGAACGTCCTATCAATCTAACTTGTCAAATCACTACGATTCCTTAACCATCCAAGAATCGTAGAGTTTTCTTGCAACCACACCCAGCATAACGCTACATTTTCGATGAATTAATCCTATAAATTCCACTTTCCTTTTAAATGATGAAATTACGACACACCCGACTGCTCGCTGTTGCTGCTTTGGCACCACTCCTCTCACTAACTACGGTCTCCGATACCCACGCGCAAGATGCTGTGAATCTCGAACCCAAACCCGAGACAAATGAAGCCGGTAACACGGCGGCCAAAAACGGAACAGAGATGCTCAAAGCGCTCGACGAAGAGACTCGCACAAAATTCATCGGATTGCTCCGCGAAGGCTCACGCTTTCTCGCCGAAAAGCGCGTACAGGAAGCACTCGACAAACTGTCAGACGCCGAAATCATTCTTCCCGATCACCCTGATGTCTTGAACTTGAAGGGCTCAGTGTTCGTCAACATCCGCGACTTTGACCGCGCGGCTGAGTATTTCGACCGGGTGAAAGAGCTCTATCCCGGCATGTGGCAAACCGACTTCAACCGTGTGGAGATGGACTTTGTTCGTGATGATTGGGCAACCGCGATGCAAAAGTTTGATAAACTCCTCAGCGAATACGGTGAAAAACTGGACGCAGGCACCTTGCGCCTCATCGATTTCAAAATCGCGATCTGCCACCTCAAGCTCGATCAACCGGCGGAAGCAAAGAAGATCATCGACAAATACGGCTATTACGACAGCTCACCAATTTTCTACTACGGCAATGCGGCAATGGCTTTCCAAGAAGGCAATGACGTAGGAGCTTCGGAGTGGATCCGCAATGCCAAAGAAATCTACCCTGCGCAGCAAAATGCGGTTTTCGAAGACTCTCTCTTTGAAGCCGGTTGGCTGCTGATGCTCTAAGCCCTGAGTCTAGTGAGTCCTTGTAGGGTGGCCCCATACTAAGACTCACTAGCGAAATTTGAACGATTTGCCCAGTTCCACAGCGCTTCACGCGTGACTGGTCTGGGCATTTTTTCGTTTTACACCGGTTTAGAATAAAAACATCACATTTGGCCGCGCACAAGCAGCTCACAATCAACCAATTCCCCGTTCGACCGCGTAAGATCAATATCAAGATTTGGTATAAGGCACCAACTTTCGCCGCCAAGCTCGCATCGCTGATCGCGGATTAGATTATCACTACACCTCCTCACCGCTTTGAAATAACGAGATGCCAAAAACTCCCCACAAACCCCTTCCCGAGTCTCTGCTAGAACAGTTTGGCGACTTCCGTTCACAGCTCTGGAAGCGAAAGATCGTAGAAGCATCCATCTCAGGCACTTTCGGATTGTTGCTCGGGTATCTCGCCGTTTTCTGCCTCGATCGCTTCATTGAAACCTCGGCATGGACAAGGCTCGGCATCCTTCTCACTTCAGTCTCGATCGCAGTGATCGTTGTCCCGCGAGTACTCACCCGCTGGATATGGAGCCACCGAACATTAGAACAACTCGCCAAACTGATCCGTCACCACGACCCACGTTTTGGCGATCGTCTGCTCGGTGCCGTCGAACTCCAACATCAAGATGACGACGCCTCTGTGCTGTCGCCCGAACTTCGCGACGCCGCAATCAATCAACTTGCCGAAGAATCTACCCAACGCGATCTAGAGGAAGCACTGCCGCGCCGTGTTTCAGGGCTACTCATCCTCGCAGCCGTAGCCGCACTGATTGTTACCATCGGCACGGTTTTCTGGTCGGGTAAAGCAGCAAGCTCATCGCTCGCACGCTGGGTCGCCCCATTCGGCGACACTCAACGCTACACATTTACAAAGCTGGACGACGATAGTGACACACTCGTCGTCGCCCACGGCGAGCCATTCACCAAGACCCTTGTCCTCAGTGACGACACAGAAAACACGCCGGATACGGCGACTGCCACGGTAGCCAGCGACGCCCCGTTCACTGTCGACCGCCGCAAAGACAGATACACCTTTCGCTTCAACGGGCTCACCGCTCCAGCACAAGTGCGCTTCGACGTCGGTGATGCCAACCGAACGGTCGACGTCCGCCCCCTCACCCGTCCTGCTGTGGAAGAAATCTACGCCGAGCTTTCACTGCCTGACTACCTTGGCTATCCAAACGAGCGACACGACATCTCCAACGGCACACTCAGCGCCTTGGCGGGAAGTGTCGTGAAAATCACCGGATCGGCGAGTCGTGAACTCGATGAGGTAGAATTTACGCTGGCAGACGGATCCACCTGCAAAGGAAAAATCGATGGCAGAAATTTCGCCCTACCCACCCCGCTTACCATCGAGGATCTTCCAGAAGTTGTCGATGACGAAAACACAGTGCCCGGCGCGCCTCAGAAACCAACCCCACCCGCGCTCTCGTTCAAACTTAGAGATATCGAGAAACTCGACGGCAAGCAATCATTTGCCCTCAAGCTCAAACCTACCGCTGACAGTGCGCCCACCGTTTTCGTAAAAGGTAAAACCACCTACGCCATCCTCGTAGACGAAGATTTGGAACTCCATATCAATGCCTCCGATGATTTTGGCGTGCGCGAGACCGGGATGGTTTGGCAAACCGAACCCGACGGCGATCAAGCGAGCCCGAACGAAGATGGAATCGTCCTCATGCAAGGCCATCCGAGAAGGCGAAATATCCAAACCCCCTTCATGTTCTCACCGAAGGACTTGGAGCTCTCACCCCAGCGCCTAATCGTTCGCGCTTACGTGACGGACTTCCTACCAGACCGCCCCCGGCAGTTTTCCGAGCCCATCTACGTGACTATTCTCAGTCACGATGAACATGCACGTTTTGTAAAGGAACGCTTCGGCGCACTGATGGACGAGCTGGAAGAACTCTCGCGTTCGGAGGAAGCTGCGTTGGAAGAGAACAGGCGTCTCGACAGTTTGCCTGCCGATCAAATGAGCAAACCTGAAACCGCCGAGCGCGTGGATGAACAAACCGCCAGCGAGGAATCAGCAACCACCCAGATGCAGGAACTCGAAGAGAAATCCCGTGAACTCTTCAAGGAAGCTCTCAGGAACAAAACCATCGAGCCCGACGCGCTGAAAGAATGGAGTGAGATGAACAGCCAACTCAAGGAACTCGGCGAGAAAGATATCCCCGAAGTAACCGAGTCGCTCCAACAATCCACTCAAGAAGGCAAATCCAACTCAGAGAAAGACAACTCGATGCGCGAAGCCGTTGAGAAGCAAAAAGAAGTGTTGAAGAAGATGAAATCCGCACTTGAGCAGGCCAATCGCACAGAAGAAAAACTTGAAGCCGCCGGGTTTGTCGCCCGTCTCCGTGCAGCTGCCAAAAAGAGCCGGGAAATCGCTTCGGCCATGATCCAGGTGGTCACCCGTTCCTTAAGTTCGGAAGGAGTCTCTGTCGCGGCCGGTGTAGATACCGATGATCTCGCCAAAGACATTTACCTGGAGCTGATCGACAACTCGAAGCGCCAGGATAATATCCGCCGCAGCGTTGGACTGATCGAAGATGACCTCGGACATTTCGCCCGTCGCACCAACGAGCAAGACTACGCGAAGATACAGGACGAAATGAGGGAATCGCAGATCCGAAGCGCACTCGAAGCCCTGAAAATACGAATTGCCGACAACCAAGTCGGACGAAGCGTTCCTGAGATCAAGCGCTGGGCTGATCAACTCGATGCGTGGGCTGACATCATTGACCCATCGACGAAAGAAGAGGCTGGTGGAGGCGGTGAAGGTGCTGGAGGTGGCTCCCAAGAACCCGACCTCGCGCAAATCGAACTGATGGCTGAACTGATGCGCATGATCCAGGAAGAACAGGATATTCGCGCCAAGACTCGCTACTTGGATGATCTACAACGTCGTCAACTAGGGCTGCCCACAGCGGAAGAAGAATCCGCCGCAAAACCACTTCCAAAGCCAAAACCCACCCCGGTCGCACTCCCCGAAGCGTAAACCTTTAACGTCATGACTCGGACATTCTATTCACTACTCGCCGCTGCGCTTTTCACCGCACTAGCCACTGCCGCCCCCCAAGCGGATGCCGCAGCATCGCTTGTCGATGATCAAAACGGTGACACCACCAAAGAAACGGTCGAGGAGCAGGCGACAGACGCCGAGGTGCCATCAGTCAAAGCACCTCTTGATGAACCCGTCGAGCTTCCAAGCTTAAGTGATGAGCAAATCGAGGAACGGATTTCAACCCTCGCCGAGCGCCAGGACGAGTTGTCCGCGATCATTCAAGACCTCTCATGGAAATGGGCGAACAAGGAAATCGTCAAATTCCTCGAAGACGTGGATTTCGCACTGCTCGACGCGCGTGATGCCCTCGACAACCAAGAACTCGGGGGCGACACCATCGCTGCGCAAAATGACGCGATCGAAAAAATCTACCAAGCCGCGAAGAAAAACCAGCAAGACAGCGGTAGCCAATCTGATTCACTCGGTGCAATGATGGATCAACTGGACTACATGACCGGGAAGAAGAGTAGTAAATCCGGAAAAGGCAAGCCGGGCAAAGAAGGTGAAGGTGGTGACCAACCCGGACAAGGCGGCGGCACCGGTGCGGAAGATGACGGCATTGCCCAAGGCGGCGGCGCCGATAAGTCCATGCTGGAGCACCGCACCATTCCCAAAGCCACAGGCAGAGCACCCTCCTCCATCCCATCGGAATTCCGCGAAGGCATGGAGGCTCTGCGTGAGTCACTTGCCAATGTGTCCGAGTGACCCACCCATTTTTCTTCCTACTAATGCGCATCCTTCCTCCTATTTTCCACCAACTGCACGGCACCCTACTCTTGGTGACTGTGTTGTTCGTCACCTCGCTTACCAGTAGCGGCTATGCTCAGTTTCTCGACCAAACAGTCGACTCCAAAATTCCAGCCAAACTCGACTCCACGTACCTAAAAGGTATTCGCTATCTTGTCCGCAGTCAGGATGACAATGGAGCGTGGAAATCTCAGGACTCGACCTACGGCGGCAATCCTGGAGTGGTCGGCCTGGCGGTGATGGCAATCACGGCACACGGTGATGATCCGAACTCAGGCCCTTATGCGCAATCTGTCCAACGAGCCGTGCAATTCATCATCGACGAACAAAACGAATCAACAGGGATGATTGGTGACCGTATGTATGACCATGGGTTTGCCACCACTGCCTTGGCGGAAGTCTACGGGATGGTGGATAACGATAAAATCGGACCAGCTCTGCAAAAGGCCGTCGACCTTCTGGTCTCATCACAATCAAAAAACCGCCGGGGCGGATGGCGCTACGATCCAGGAACGACAGACTCTGCAGATACCTCAATCGTCGGCTGCTGTATGGTCGCACTTTATGCCGCCAGAAATGCTGGAATCGAAGTGCCCGATGAAGCCATCGAAAAAGGCTTGAAATACCTTTCCACCGTGCGCACACCGGAAGGTGGATACGGCTACACTTCAGCCACCAGCCCCAACCCGACACGCACAGCAATCGGTCATCTTGCATTTTCGCTCGCCCGTGATCGCAAAACGGAAGGCTACGACGAAGGCTTGGAATACTTGAAAAAGAATCTCAAGTTTCGCGACCGCAATTATGCGTTCTATTTCGAATACTACATGTCTCAGGCACTCTTCCACGCAGATGAAAAAGTCTGGGAAGAATGGAACGCCAACAACATCACCTATCTCACCACCATCCAACTGGCCGATGGCAGTTGGGCCAGCGATAAAGGCACCACATTTTCAACATCAGGTGCGCTTCTCTCTCTCGCACTCAACTACCGATTTCTTCCGATCTATGAACGATAGACCGATATTCTCTCTTCTCGCTTTTGCTCTCTGTTCCGCTACGGCTTTCGCCCAGGAACCGATCCAAACCGAGTTCACTGCCACCATCAAGGACGGCAACACCATCAAGGGTGACGTGCTGGATATCGATGCCAAAACCGGCACCACACGCCTGCGTTTTGAGCATGCACGAAATCCCATCGATTTGAAAACCGAGTCGATTCTGGCACTCATGCGAAACAGCACATCCGAGCCGATGGAAAAGTCGAACAGGCCGACAGATTTGCTCCTCATGCGAAACGGCGACCGCTTTCCCGCCAAGGTTGCGGAGATCGATAAAAAGGATGGCACAAAAATCGAGACTGACTATTCCGGCAACTACACATTGCCTACTGAATCACTTCAGCGAATTTCATTCGGCCTGGCGAACTTGCCCATTTTCAGTGGTCCACGTGAGGGTCAAGAATGGGTGCTACTCCCACAAGAAGACCCAACCATCGAAATCAAAGATGGTATCATTAAAATCAAATCAAGCGGCAGCGCGGCTATTGATGCCGGACTAACTGACTGCTCAATTATCGACTTCACCATGCCCGCTGATCGTGGGCCATACATCTCATTAGCTCTAGGCTCAAATGCACTTGAAGCCTCCGATAAGGATGACCCTGATTCACCACCACAAATACTCGCGTACGGAGAAACCAACTCGTATTTCACCGGAAACGCCTACGTCGTCCGCACATCCAGTAGAACACTGACCCTGCAGGGCGCAACAATGACGCCAGAAGGAAGAGTGAGATACACAGATCTTGGCATTCGCTTTTCCATGCCTCAGACGGGACTAAGTCGCCGATTATCCATTGGCTTTAACCGCCGTGACAAAGTGATCGCATTCTGGGCTGACGGTGAATACCTCGGAAAATACGTTGAAAATGGCGATTGGATTGGCATGAACTCCGCCATCGTCATCGGTGCTTCGAGCACCAAAACAGAAATCACCCTAGGCGGCATCACTGTGCGTGAGTGGAACGGTGTGATCAGCGATGAATTCGCAGCAAAAGGCATGCAAAGCAAAGACGTGCTGACTCTCAACACCGGTGAGCGATTCACCGGAACTCTGATTTCAAAAAACGACTCCGATGTCATCTTCGAGACCACCTTAAGTAAAATGACATTCACTCCTACCGACATCGCCACCATTGACTTTGGTAGCGGCGAAGAATCCCCGGATCCCGAAGCGGACGAGCAAGCCGATGAGTCCATCGACGACGAAGAGATCGAACAAGACTCTCCTCTTGTGAGGTTTGGCGGGATTTACGGCCTGCAAGGTGACGAGTTCCAACTCACCGCGGAGCAACTTCAATTCATCCATCCAGTGCTCGGCAATGTCATTCTGCCGTTCAAGGTCATCGACTCCATCAAGTTCCGCTAAGCTCCACTAATTTTTCGATCATGGCTGCCGTATTCCATTCACGCCCATTCCGAATCGCTTGTCTCAGCTTTCTGGCAACTTGCTCCGTCTTGGCGCAAGAAAACTCACCCGAGAATAACGATGGACTTCTTGAGTTGAACTCGGGCGACTTTCTTCGAGGGTCTGTGAAAAGTCTCGATAACGATGGAAAGCTCACCTGGGAGCATGCCCTCACCGGTCAGGAAATCCGATATAATACAGAGGGAGTAAAGCGAATTCTCTTTAAACGCAGAACAAGCCCCAGTGAGGGTAGCGATGTTGTCTGGCTTGGCTCAGGAGATCGATTTGTCTGTCGGGTTCAATCTATCACAGATACCGAGGTTGTTGTTGCCTCATCGGTTCTTGGGAAGCCATTGCACTTCAAGCGCTCCGAGGTTGCAGGCGTCACTCTGCGCGATTCAACAGGTCGCGATGATACGATACTTGGAGGCTCCATGGAAGCGACTGACTGGGATGTCCCCAACCTCCGATCTAATTCCACCAAGGTATCTTTCAACGATGGTAAGATGGTTATCGGAGGTTCTTTTTGGGCGACAATTTCCCGCAAAGCGAAATTTCCGGAGGCATTTATCATCGATACCGAGATCGATTGGAAAGACTCCCTCGGAATCCGTTTCGAAATCGGAGCGTCGGACGATGACAATGACGTCGCGAAGGTCAGCCTAACTCTGGAAGTCCAAACGGATTCGATTCGCATGCAACGAGTGACGATTTCCGACAAAGCCAATCGCAAGAGCTATTCCACTCTCGCCAACGTCCGTGACCTCGATAAATTCACCGATGGAGCTCGCAATATGCGTCTCCAAGCCTACGTCAATACGATTAGCGGAGACTGCTCGATTTATATCAACAATAAATTCGCCGGCAAGAGCGATGGCCCATTGATCAATGCATCGCTAAATGGAACCCACATCCTGGGAACCGGCATTCACATCCTTCAAAAAAGCCCTTCCCCGGTACGCATCCGATCCTTCGTCATCAATCAATGGGACGGACGAAGCCTCCCCTCTCAACCACGATTACGTAAGGCGGATTCCGACCATATTTACTTCGAGGACGGAGATAACACCAAAGGGAAAATCATCGGATTGAAAGTCACCGGAGCTGAACGCATGCTCACCGCAGAGATCCCATATTCCGAAAAGCCTTCCGTAAACATCCCTGCCCCCTTCCTCGATTATTTCACGTTTGAAAACCAGAACCAGCCCCCCCCCGCTACCGAGTTGATAATTTCTGTATATCTCACCGATGGGAGTATTCTTCATCTATCTCGGCTCAAATCGGCAGAGAATTCGATACTCGAAGGTGAGTTGATGGGTGGCTACAAAATCAACATCCCCTCCGAATCCATAGCCAAGCTCAGTTTCAAATCGAATAAAAACAAGCAACCCGACGGCGAATAGCAGGAACACTCGACATGACGAACTCTATGAATACTTCGAGACACACCTCTATCAGAGCGACTTTTCTCTTGGCCACAATGGCGCTCGCACCTTTCTTATGCGCTATGGCAGCAGAAGACACATCGCCTTCTAAGACCGAGCCTGCGGACACTGATTCAGGTACACTATACTTCATCAACGGCGACCGCCTTAGCGGCTCTCTCGACTCGATTACCAACGATGGCGAGCAGTTTCATTGGAAGATCGCATACGCTGATGACGTCGTTGAAATCGATCGCGACAAAATAGCGTCAATCGAATTCGATTCGCCCATGCCTTCGGGAGACAGCAAGATAAACACCGTTGTGAAACTCACCAACGGTGATGAAATTTTCGCCCGTCTCAGTGGACTGCACGATAAAGGACTCGAACTCTCCACCACCTTTGCCGATGAACTCAACCTAAACCGACAAATGGTCGGTAATGTGGAAATCATGGATGAGGGTGTGCAAATTCTGGCAAACCTTAAATCTCTCGACGATTGGGAAAATGTCCGGAGCCAATGGACAGTGAAAAATGGCTCGATCATCTCACCATCAAGCGGACAAATCGCTTACGACATCGGCGACGTAGAGCGGATGAAAATTTCCTTCGATCTGACTACAAGCTCATCCACTTACTCCATCGCCGTCCATGCCTTCGTCGATAATCCAACATCTCCTGACTCCGGGGCCAACTACCGTATTCAAATGGGCAACCGCTGGCTGCAGGCATCGAAAACTCAAATCGTCGAAAAAAAAGGCATGTTCCGCGATGATGGACGTGACACTATTGTGCTTGGCAAACAGAACGATACCGCCGAAATGCGCTCGCTCGTTGGCGCACACTTCGACTTTTACTTCGATAGAGTCGACGGCAAGGTTGCCGTTTATATGAATGGATCACCCGCAGGCACATGGAATGACCCCGGCGAATTCAATAATCCCGGCTCCTTCATATCGATCACCGTCAGTTCACGCGAGCGTGTGTTATTTGACTCCTTCTCCGTACTCCGATGGAACGGTATTCTTCCCAACGACGCTAAAACCCCCCTACCAGATGATGGGGATACCAAAGGCACAACTGTCTCACTGGCAAATGGCGATGCACTTACCGGAACTGTAAACACCATTACTGAAGACGCCCTGTTACTTGACACTGCGGATTTCGGGGAGTTGCGAATCGCTACCAACCGTGTCCGTCAACTGGACCTCTCCACATCCGAGCTTTGGAACCGAGCCCGACGTCTACCCATGGATGTCATAGCCACATTCCACGACGGCAGTAAAGTCACCTTCGCCCTAAGCGATTTCACCAACGGGATCGCAACACTTTACTCGGAAAATTTCGGCACCATTCACACCGAACTAGACAGCCTACAGTCACTGCGACTCCTTCATGTCACAGAAAATTCTGTCGACCCCATGAAGCAAACCATGTTCCGCTTCCTCACTCCACAAGAAGCCCTCGGAGACCATTGGTAGAGCCTGATACCACTTGCTAATAAAATCGACCACCTCGTTGTCATCACGAGGTGGTCGAGATTACATCGTCAGGGGATAGTTTCCCTAATTGCTATTCTGGTTTACGCCAATTCGAACCGGTCTAAATTCATCACCTTGTCCCACGCTGCAACGAAGTCCGCGACGAACTTCTGCTGAGCGTCAGCTGTGGCATAAACCTCTGCCAATGCTCGTAGTTGGGAATTCGACCCAAACACCAGATCAACCCGTGTGCCCGTCCACTTCTGATCGCCTGTTTTGCGATCAGTCCCGACAAACTCATCCTCATCGTTCGTTAGTGATTTCCACTCGGTGCTCATGTCGAGCAAGTTGACGAAGAAGTCATTGCTCAGCGTTCCCACTTTACCGGTGAACACACCGTGGGCGCTGCCACCAACATTCGTTCCAAGGACACGTAATCCTCCGATTAGCACCGTCATCTCCGGAGCCGTCAAGGTCAGAAGCTGTGCCTTATCGACGAGCAATTCTTCAGCAGAAACGGAGAATTTCGTCTTTTGGTAGTTGCGGAACCCATCGGCCGCCGGCTCGAGAACATCAAAGGCCTCAACATCCGTTTGCTCCTGCGAAGCATCCATCCGCCCTGGGATAAAGGGAACATTCACATCGTGACCCGCTGCCTTTGCCGCTTGCTCCACGCCGACACATCCGGCCAATACAATCAAATCAGCCAGTGATACTTTCTTACCGTCTGACTGCGCAGCATCGAAGGCCGTTTGAATCTCTTCCAACTTGGTCAAAACTTTCGCCAACTGTTCCGGTTGATTGGCTTCCCAGTCTTTCTGAGGCGCTAGACGGATCCGCGCACCGTTGGCTCCACCACGCATATCAGAGCCTCGAAAGGTGGACGCTGACGCCCATGCCGTGCTCACCATCTCCGAAATACTCAACCCAGATCCAGCCAACTGTTCTTTCAAATCAGTTACATCCTCATCGCTAACCAAAGGGTGATCCACCGCTGGAATCGGATCCTGCCAGATCAACTCTTCCGCAGGAACTTCCGATCCCAGATAGCGCGAAATCGGACCCATATCGCGATGCGTCAACTTGAACCAAGCACGGGCAAAAGCGTCGGCGAACTCATCGGAATTTTCTAAAAACCTGCGCGAAATCTTTTCGTATTCGGGATCGAAACGTAGCGACAAATCCGTCGTCAACATCGATGGTGCAACCTTCTTCGAAGAATCGTGGGAGTGGGGCACAGTCCCCTCACCGGCCCCGTCTTTTGGCTTCCACTGAAACGCCCCTGCCGGGCTTTTCGTCAACTCCCACTCGTAACCAAAAAGGTTTTCAAAGTAATTATTACTCCACTGCGTAGGCGTCGTCGTCCACGTCACTTCCAAACCACTGGTGATCGTGTCGCCGCCTTTACCGCTGCCGTAACTACTCATCCACCCGAACCCTTGCTCAGCGATACCAGCAGCTTCAGGTTCCGGGCCGACGTGCTTCGCATCCCCTGCGCCATGTGTCTTACCAAAGGTGTGCCCCCCCGCAATCAAGGCCACGGTCTCTTCGTCGTTCATCGCCATCCGAGCGAACGTTTCGCGAATATCATGCGCGGCAGCGACCGGATCCGGATTCCCCTCCGGACCCTCGGGGTTCACGTAAATCAATCCCATCTGCACCGCGGCAAGTGGGTTTTCCAGATTGCGATCATGCATATTCTCATCGCTATCCACCTCGGAAACCGTTCCGGCGTAACGCTTGTCACCATCGAGCCAGGTCTGTTCTGCACCCCAGTAAATATCTTCTTCAGGCTCCCAAATATCCTCTCGTCCACCAGCGAACCCAAAGGTTTTGAATCCCATCGACTCCAAAGCCACGTTACCTGCAAGCACCATCAAATCCGCCCAGGAAATCTTCCGACCATATTTTTGTTTAATCGGCCATAGCAGACGCCTCGCCTTATCCAGGTTCCCATTGTCCGGCCAACTGTTGAGTGGTGCAAAGCGTTGACTTCCGGTCCCCGCACCACCACGTCCATCTCCCGTGCGGTAGGTCCCTGCACTGTGCCATGCCATGCGAATAAACAATCCACCATAATGCCCGAAATCCGCCGGCCACCAATCTTGTGAATCCGTCATCAGCGCCGTTAGGTCAGCTTTTAACCCATCAAGATCCAAGCTTTTAAACTCCGTCGTATAATCAAAATCCTCACCCATTGGGTCAGACATCGAAGACCGCTGATGCAGCATCTTTAGATTCAATTGATTCGGCCACCAATCACTATTCGATCGGACTTCGTTCGATGTGGTGCTGCCTGCTGTATGATGAAATGGGCATTTGGATTCAGTTGTCATAATGTCCATCCTGTACAATTTTCAGCCATCTGTGAACTACTTGCTTCCAATTTCACCCATAGGCTATACCTATCGGTAGAATTTGTGCACTATCCTGAACTCTCACGCTCTATTTTTACCAAACCACATGGAACTCCGTCAACTTCGTTACTTCGTATCGGCCGTGGAAACGGGATCAATCACCGCCGCCGCAAAAGTCTGTCACGTCGCTCAGCCGTCCCTCAGCCAACAAATCCGCTCACTCGAAGAGGAACTCGGCGAAACCCTACTCCACCGCCTTGCTCGTGGTGTCACGCCGACCGCCAGCGGCAAACGGGTTTTCGATCATGCATGCCGAGTTCTTGCCGCCAGCACCGACCTGACCAACGAATTCGAGACCGAGTCAACGGAACTTAGCGGTAGTATTTCGCTCGGTATCATCCCCACCATCGCGCCTTACCTCATCCCACCCTTACTCACCGAACTGCGCACCGACTTTCCCAACATCGATTTGGATATCTCAGAAGATCAAACCGCACAACTGATCCGTCGCGTAGCCGAAGACGAAATAGAATTCGCCATCGTCAGCGACATCTCGCCCGCAGATAAAACCTTATGGTCACTCGAAATTCGGGAACTTTTTCACGAACCACTCGTTCTCGCCGCACCAGAGCAACATCCACTCGCACGACAGCGAGCCAAGCCGCGTCCTGAAGAACTCGTTCCCGAAGAGCTCATCTATCTCAAAAACGGCCACTGCCTGCTCGATCAAACTCTCCGTGCTTGCCGGATGAAGCACCCAAGCCAACGACTCAACTGCGACCAACTCGAAACCGCTCTCGCCATGGTGGCCGCCGGCATGGGGCTGGCCATCATCCCAAAACTCGCCACCACCCGCCCGCGACCGGACGGCATCGTCATCCGATCATTCGCCGACCCCGCACCCACCCGCGTCGTCTCGCTCATGCGCCGCCGGTCCAGAAAACCCTCGCCCCGAGCCGAAGCCCTCGTCCAATGCCTCCAACAAATCGGACGCTAAAGCCTCGCCACCAGTCACCCAAGCCACAACCCCATTTATATCAGGGCATAAAAATGGCTCCTGAGGTAGGTTTCGAACCTCGCATTTCCTGTCTCTAACTCGGACAAAACAGGCCTAAACGTTGATTTCTGGGGATTCATCCTTAGTTAAGTATCCGTATGTCCGCCATTGCAACTCGATCTCATCGGAACAAAATCGGAACTTTATGAAGGGCGCCACATGGTAAGCTGGAGCTAGACACGCGATCCTTCACCCCGGCTGCTAGTGGTCTGATGAGGGCAATACCTCTGCTCCTGGAGCTGGTCAAAATCTGGACGGCCTATTTTGCTCATATTCTGGCCCAATTACCCACTACGGTATATTTGGCGACTAATCCTTAATTCTATGGGGACGTTTGAAGTGTGGCACGTCGGGATAAAGGCGTCTAGAGCGAAGCAAACTAGCGGCGCTGTCCGCCATTGCCACCACTGTCTTCTGCTTCTTGTTTTCTAGAGTCTCGTCGCCTCATGTTGTCCTGAAAGATGTCATCGACACTCCTAAGCGGTATCCCATGAATCTCCCCCTTATCCACGATTCGAACGGGTTGGCCGTCCTTCTCTGTAATCCAGTCAGCGATTCTCTCTATGATCTGGCGCTCGTCAACTGTGACGTCAAACTGCCGAAAGCTCAAATCCTCCCGTGAATATTGATCCGCGTATAGCTTGTATGGAATGGACGAGAAACTGACCTCGAAGACATACTTTTTGCCGTCGGACTCGTAAACAATATTCTCGCCCCGTCCGACGATCTTGATTGTGTAGTCTTGCGTCATTTTCTTATCAACGTTAAAGCGCATGCGCCCCTACCAGCGGGCGAGCGTTGAACGCGGGGTTGAGGGTAGTTACGGGAAGTCATTGAAACACGGCGGCTGGTAGGGGTTGCTGTGTCTCGACTTGCTTGATTTTTTTACTAGCCTTCGTCACTTTCGGGTCGATTTGGAATTCATTTTCAATCCAGAGAACCCCAATTGAGTAGCCATCTCTTGAAATCGTTTCGATTTTTTGTAGTCAACATGTCTGTCGAAAATGAGAAATGGAATTGTTGTGGGTTTCAATTTGTGAACCGTCTTCAGCAACGCTATTAGTTGGCCTTCTGAAAAAGGCTCACCTTCGATAGAATAATCTCCATTCTCAGCAACACAAACACCCAGAGATGGATGCTTTATTTCATTTTTCAAGTCTTCTTCAGTAGGCGTCTTCAGAACTACGCCGTTGTTTGGCTCAGAATGGCTTGAAGGCGCGAATGCAAGGAGCAATCCAAGTATGAGCGTTGGATATTTCATTTCCTAAAGAACGATTGGAGAAAGCAGCTGAATTTTTGTTTTCATAAGTAGCGTATTTTTTTGCATAGCAACGTCATAGCGCACCAATCCCTGACTGAGAGGCGCACGTCGATGACTGGTTAAGGGTTGTAATCATAAATGCGATCCGAAACACAGCGCGGTCAAGGATTGGCTGCCGCGCCTTCGGTTTGTTCCGTGTTTTCTGGCCAGCCGGCTTTGGCCACGTTCAAGTCCATGGTCTTAGTAAGTTGCTCGACTGTCATTGAGATCTCGCTTGCAATCGTCGCATCCAAGCTCCTCATCACCTCACTTGGCAGTGACTCGCAATACACCTTCAGCCTACGTCTCTCGATTGCTTCGACGTCAGCCAAGTCGAAATAGACAGATTGCTGTATGAGGGAAGTCATCAGTGCGACCTGACTTGGTCCTCGCTCTATGTCATGCTCAATGTGCTGACGGTATACACCAACAACGTCACTAGGTTTGGGATCGCGCTTAACAAGAACAGAAATCCGCTCTTTCATCGTCTGTGCAGCCGTCTGGAAATCCCGAGCGTGGTGCTTGTGATTGATGTCTCCCTGCGGGTTTCTTGGCAGGTCTACCTCCCGAGTAAGAGAGAATTCATTATACGGCGAGAGCAGATTGAGGCAGATGAACTCTGGCCGATAGGTATCATCGAAGATCTTTCGAAGCTCTATTCCGTAGACAATCGTTCCAGTCCTCAGAAGCAGCTTCCTTCCTCCTTTGAATCTTTGGAGGTGGGGGAATACGCTGAGCCAATCAGTGCAGAAGGATGATAGTTGGCGGCTCATTTTTTTGAACGTTAAAGGACACCGGCCCCCTGACTGGGGGCGAGGCTTCGACTTTGGGTTAGTGTTGTAATGATCATGGCGGCTAATCACGAGGCTAGTCAGGGGTTCGGCACTCCCTTAGCAGTATCTTTTAATTACGCTTCGCAATGAACCGAGACCATATCGATCAGTTGTCCCGGCTACCTTGGAGATCTGTTTCATGATCGGGCGGTATGGCACTCCGTTGGCTTGCGCCTCGTCGACCAGAGATTCAATTCCAGTAATCGCGTCGCGTGTATCGATTGTATCGTCAATAACTAATAGCAGAACGCTGTCACGAAACGCAACCTCAAGATCGCTTGACTCTGGCGCTGCCATCGCCCACGCGAAATTTTCGTTATCGGCTAAGAGCTTTCGGATCTGGCCGCGCTCCTTGCTGTTGGAGGCTAAGAACAATTCAATGATCCTCTGTG
Organism: Verrucomicrobiales bacterium; assembly: GCA_024636835.1. Taxonomy (GTDB): domain Bacteria; phylum Verrucomicrobiota; class Verrucomicrobiia; order Verrucomicrobiales; family SLCJ01; genus Sulfuriroseicoccus. The sequence goes on from JAGXGH010000081.1 coordinate 39,773, forward strand.
TTAACCGTTCCGCTGGTTCGCGGATCCCCGCCTTGTCCAGCGGATGATGTGCATCCCTGAGGTTCTTCTGCCAGTTAGGGTCGTTGATATCGACTTCTGCATTTGCGATCGGTTCCAGAAGTTTGTCAAACTCACTAATCTCTAGGTGGATTTCGTCCATCTTCAATTTTTTATGCTACGGTGAGAGGTATCATGGAGTGAAGGCGGAGCCGTAACGGAATTGATACGACCAACTTGTTAGCCTGGCATCTGTCGCTACTGATTGGCAGTCTCTTTCTGCTCTCACGATTTTGCTTCCGATGATAGCTCATTATTGCTCTTTTCTGATCGGACACTTGTTAGAGCTAATGAAGCTCCAGTAAAAACAATGAACATTGACGATGCGAAGAGATAAGGAGTATCAATCCTACATACCGACCAGCCCTGAGCCCGACCATGTGAGTATTTGATCTCAAATTTGTTGACGTTGGCGAGCAGGCAGCCTCTCCCTGGATCGACTTTTCTGCCTGATACTCTTTCTCTAGGAGGAAATAAACAATTCAATGCGCCTAGAATTGCCGTAATTATGAGAATTACTTTTGTTATTTTACTCATTTTCTTTAGCTAACGTGGAGGCGTCTCAAGACTGTAGCGCGGATCGCGAAAGGATTTGAGACCACCGTCTGGTTCGGTCTTTAAGTCTTAGGAGAGACTGTATATTCAAGGATGTGTGGTTTCTTTCCGTTAGAACGACTATTCAGTGATTCGATTAGGAGTCCCACTTCTTCCCCGTCTTCAATCACAATAGCCTTACTCTCTCTATTGTGATTTTCGATAAGGCAGTATGGTCCAGTGCTGTCTTTAATTGCAAGTAACGCCAAATCAACAGATGGGTCTCTAGTAAACCATTCGTTCGTCGATACAAGTTTCCCGGATGGCATGCGGACTTCCATTGGAACCGCTGATTTTAAAATCGTATTATGCTCGTCTCGGCTAAGCCCCCAAAAAACGCCAACGCAGACAGCTAGCGTTGAGATTAAGATTATAGTGAAAAGAATTTTTGTATTAGTTTTCATTTTTTTTTCCGAACGATAAGCGGCAGCGCTACTCGGAGTTGTCATCTCCCGCCTGGTTCGACTCTTTTGTTTCGATAGAGATTGGGGCAAATCCTGCGACTGGCGGATACCATTCGAAATCGTCTCGCTTGAGAACGATAGTGTCCATCGGGATTAGTGGTTTGATATGAAAAACCGAGATGACGACATCCTCTCCACGGATTTGCTTTTGCAGACCGTAGCTAAGTTTGTTTATCCACTTCAACTCTTTCAAATTTGTGACATACGTCGGAGCCCTCGGATCGATTTTCTGCTCAAGGGTTAACTCGTAGTAGGTCTCATTGCCTTTTTCTATTATCTTGATCTTTGTATCAACGAGCGAATTAAAGCCTCCTTTATCGATTTCTACGGATGGTTCTTTCTCGCAAGCCGCAAGAAAGAAGCAAACTAGTGCTAGGATCAGGTGTTTCATTTTATTCTATCAACGTTAAAGGATGAGCACGACATGGAGGCGGAGCCGTAATGTCGTTGCCTCACTCCGTCTTGTTTAGTGTTATTGGTTCCGGGTGAATTTAGAGGGAAGAGCTCTTTTTAATTCAGGTGGTATCAAACCAGAGTCTTTAATTTCATTTATACTGTCTTTGTATTTATTTTTCCCAATCGCCGTGAAAGAGTATTTCCACAGTCGAGATTCTCCATCGAACATCCAAATTGCGTTTCTGCTTTCGATCCAAAAGAACCAAGACTTGTTTGACTTTAATATACCTGATTTGGGTCCAATCGATTTTTTCCTCTCTGAATCATCCAGCGATATGGAAAATTGAAGTTGCTCGTTGTTTTGCTCGATTAAAACAATGCGCTCAAAATTCGACCACTCATATTCTCCTACTGTTTCAATAAATTCTCCAATCGATTTCGTTTTGCTATCAGCAATCACGAACGTGGATAGGGCAGCGAATAAGATTAAGGGTATTGTTTTGGATTTCATTTTTTCTGAGTGTTTTGTTGAGATTTTGCTCTACTCTTCGAATCCGACTCGGAACGGTCATTATGTTGCCCAACTCCGTCTTCGGTGGTTTGCCTTAGCAAACCTAGGACATGGGGCGCAAATAGAGCTACTAGCTCGCCTCGTGCTTTTGCTAACGAGACCAAATCACCATCTGGCTGCTGTAAAATCTGATCGTAAACGAAACCGTCGGTCTCTCTGATTCTCACCCACATGCGTTTCGCCTTCAATTCCTTGTTCTCCACCATGATCCTGGCAGGCTCATCCAATCTCAGATCGATAAAAGACCCTGATTTGAGTCTCTCAAGATCATCCTTGATTTGCTTTTGAGACTTCACTGGTAATTCACCACCTTGCATTTGATGGAATTGTGATGAATCAAAGATATGGATCAAATAATCTCTCACTAGATTTGCCTGAGATGAAGTAAGTTTGATCTTCGTCTCCCCGTTTTTGATAACGGATACAGCATCAACTTGAAGTGACTCGCTTTCTGCCAAGCCGACCTTTGATTTCTCAGGCCTCAGTAGCATCTGGATATTCTCAAATTGCCTCACGACTAGTTCACTTCCTTCATAAGCGACTTTTTGGGATCTGCTAGGTTCACCCGAGAAGTGAGTTGTGATCTCGTATAAATCCTGAGTTCCATTGCTTCCTAAAAAGCGTGCAACCATTCGATTCTCTTTTCCGTAAAATGAATTTGAGGCGACGATTGAATAGCCGGGAGATATTTCTTTCTCAGGGAACGGCACGATGACTCCAGAGAAGCCATCAACTCCTGATTTCTTTATGATGCAAAACTCCACTTTCTCGTGGACTGGTGTCGGTGAGAGTTCTTGGTCGGCTGATTCTTTTTTTGGCTCTGGGGCCACGATCTGATCCTGCCCACCAGGAACTTCTATGGTGGTTTTTTCCGCTTCATTTGAGCTGGGGATGTCTATCTTTTCGACGATCTGACGAACCAGCCCAACTTGCGACTTTGGCGTCGCAAGGATGATCACGCTGTCCTCTTTGATGGTTACTTCGAAACGCTCCACCAATCGGCGCTGGAATTCTTCGACGACTCGTCTGGGTTCAACGTGCTGAAGCTGAATTTTCATCAGCGTCTCATCGGGTGAGTAGTTTCGGAAGCGGACTTTCACACCAGCCTCTTTCACCTGATCGACAAGAGGCATTATGTACTGCAACTCGACGTCAGTCTCAACAGCCATTTCCACCGCAGCGGGAGGGTTCTTTGCTATCATCACCTTTAATTTCTCACCCAATTGCTTATGTTCCACCTCTTCACCATCGATCAGGCACTCCAATTTTCCAGCCACCTCACCCTTCGCATTGCGTATAATGATCCGGAGCACTTCGCCTTTTACCGGAGCCGTCTCCTGCACCTTTAGTTCGCTTACCACTCGGTAGCTGACATCCACACCAGCTTCGTTCACCTGCTCGCCAAGAGCCGCCATGTGTTTCAATTCGACATCAGGCTCGCAAGAAAATTCTGCGACTGCGGGCGGGTTCTTTGCAACCAACGTTTGTAATCTTTCGCTTATTTGCTCGGATCTCACCTCCTCACCATTAATCAAATATTCCAATTCTCCAGGATCCTTACCCTCTGCTCTGCGGATCCAAATCTGCAGCACCTCCCCTTTTGTCTGAGCTGCCTCCTGCGCATTCCGTTCGCCATTCCCCCGACTTTCTTCTGAGAGCGTCTCCGGTTGATCCTCGCGATTGTAGGTGCCTGGGTGAGTGGGCCACCTAAGCACCACGGTCGGCCTAGTTCCTTGAAATCGGTCTAGCTCGACCCCAGTAACCTTCGTTCCAAACACATCGAGTTTTATCAAATTGGGAAGTCCAGCGAGCAAATGGAGACCAACATTGCTAACTTGCGTCCCACCTAACCAAAGTTCCTTCAGTTGGTGCAGAGACAAAAGATGCCTCACACCTTCGTCAGTAATGCTGGTTCCGCTTAAATCAAGCACCTTCAGTTGGTCCAGAGATAACAAATGCCGTAAACCTTCGTCAGTAATTCTGGTTTTATGCAATGAAAGCCGCTCAAGCTGGGGGAGATCTGACAGATTCTGCAGCCCTTCGTTAGTAAGCGGTGTTCCGTCTAACCGCAGAATACGAAGCTTACGAGGCAGCATGGCCAGGCCAGACCCACTCACCTCAGTCCCACTGAGGTCTAAAAGCTCCAGTTGATGCAAATCCTTGAGGAAAGTAAGATCCTCATCGCTAACGGAGCGATGGTTCATATTCAACCTTCTAAGGCTCTCGCATTCGGCTAGGCTCGATAGACCAGAACTCGTGAGTGACATTTTGGGTTCCGAAGGACTATGGCCTGCACCCAGATTCAGCCATTCGAGATTTGGTAGAACGGAAAGTCTTCTCAAGGCCTGACCAGAAATCGTGGAATTGTAGAGGTTGAGCCGCTTTAATTCGGGATGCTCTGCTAACTTAGCCAGCATCTCATCCGTCACATCTTGGCCACCCAAGACGATTTCCTCTGTGAGCCTCTCCCGTTTGCCTTGGCGATTGTTGATGACTGGGCGACGAGGCCTGAGTCTAAGTTCGGGTGGCTGAACCTGCACGGCGGGTCTGGCTTTCCGAAATTGGTCTAGCCCGGACGGAGTGACCTTCGTAGTCAGCACATCCAGATACCTCAAATTGGAAAGTCCAGCGAGATAAGAAAGCCCTACATCCCCAACTTGGGTGTAGCTCAGGTGAAGTTTTTCCAGTTGGCTCAGGAATGACAGGTGCCGGATACCCTTATCACTGATCATAGTTCCAGCCAAGCTTAACCGCTCAAGCTGCGTTAGAACCGAAACATGCTGCGACCCATCATTGGTAAGCGGTGTTCCATCCAGATACAGCTCGCGGAGCTTACGAGGTAGCATGGATAGGCCTGGCCCACTCACCTCCGTGCTACTGAGGTTTAAGGTCTCCAGCTCGTGCAAATCCTTGAGATGAACGAGTCCTGCGTCGGTGACGGAGAGGTTCACCATCATAAGATGCCGTAGGCTCTTGCACGCGGACAGATTCGCCATCCCAGAATCAGTGATTGTCGGTTTGTAGCGCGATCGCGTAAGACTCGCCCCGATATTCAGCCATTCGAGATTTGGCAGAATGGAAAGCCTTTTCAAGCCCTCATCGGAAATGGATGAATTGTAGAGGTTGAGCCGTTTTAGTTCAGGATGCTCTACTAGTTCATCCAGCATCTCGTCCGTCACATCTTGGCCGCTCATGTCGATTTCCACCTTATCAGCAGTCACTTCCTCTGGCTTCTCGCTCAGCTCTAAGGAAACCACTTCCTTCTGCTTCATTTCTACGGAAGAGGAGATCTGGCCGGCTGTGAACATCAGAAGCCAGACCGTCAGGCTGATCCCACCTAATGCTAGTCCGCCCCGCCCTCGGGAATCCCGCCGGCTCATCCATCCTCCGCAGACCGCAAGTATGGCCGCGATCAAAGCTACCCACAGCATGACATCAACCGTCGCGTCGGTCAGCCAATCGCCGTGTAACGGTCGCAACCAGTAGAAAAGCGTGGGAATCAGCACGCTCAAACATCCGAGGAAAAGGGTGAAAACACCGGAGATTTTGGGTTCCATTTTTGCCAATCCTCCTGGGTCTCTTTCCCTGTCCTGTGTCCCCGAACCGTCGGCGATCTGTCCCCCGCCTGGTAACGTTGGCCGATATGTCTGCGCCACAGTGCGGAACGCGGCGGCCGTCTGATAGCGTCGCTCGGGCTCCTTCTCCAAAGCCCGGAGCACCATCTCATCGATTTTCACATCGACTTCGACCTTACGAGAAGGAGCCACCAAGTCCTTGGCTGGGCGTTCTCCAGTCAGCATTTCGTAAAGCACCGCCCCCAACGCGTAGATGTCAGACCGCCTATCTACCGCACCGCTTTCCTGCTCCGGTGCCATGTAGGGCGGCGTGCCGGATTTTTCACCCGTCGCACCGACCAGTGAGGCGATGCCGAAGTCCGCAATTTTCACCCGCCCCTCGCGGTCCAGCAGGATGTTCTCCGGCTTGATGTCGCGGTGAACCACGCCCTTGTCGTGAGCGTACTCCAGCGCCTCACAGATCGGCGGCACAATTGCCAGTGCCTGCTTGGGCTCCATCTTTCCCTCGCGCAGCAGGTCGCGCAGGTTCACTCCGTCGATGAACTCCATCACGATGTAGTACAGCCCGTCGGTTTCGCCGTGATCGTGAACCGTAACGATGTGTGGATGGCTCATCTTCGCCAAGGTCTTAGCCTCGTCCTCGAAATGCGCGGCAAAACGCTCATCTCGCACACGCTCGGGTGCCAGCACCTTGATCGCCACCCAGCGGTCCAACGACTTCTGCCGGGCCTTGTAGACCACTCCCATTCCGCCAGACCCTAGGCATTCCTCTAGATCGAAGCCGGGAAACTTGTCTCCAATCTCTTCCGGGGACGGTGGTGGCGGCAGCGGTTGGCCGTCATCCATTGTGTTAAACGTCTTTGTTGCAAGAGCCTGGCCTATCAGGCAAGCCGGGCATACGGCCTTTCCCTCTGGCAAAGGCTTTCCACATTCTGGGCATGAACTTGGTTCGGTCATTTCAATACTCTCTTCGACATCATGGTGGAATCGTTACACATTATCTTCTGTCAAAACCGAAAAAAGCACCTTCAATTCATCCTCCACCATCGAGGAGTCTGACAAACTATGGGAAATTTCATCCCTTAGGCGCTTTCTGTAACGCTTCCGCAGTCGATGCACCGCTACGCGTGCGGCACTCTCACTCATGCCGAATTGAGCGGCAATCTCGGCATAGGCCAAGCGCTCTCTGCTCAAACTCAGATACGGCTTCCATTTAGAAAATGACTCGTTCTCTTCCTCCATGTCCTCAAGCACCTTGTCCAGTAATGCCATCGCCCACTCGCGATCATAGAGGCGGTCGGGACTGCCATCATCTTTCATTTCCAAGGATAAACCACTCTCAGCATCCTCCCAATCCAAGGATAAATGCTGGGAGAACCCACCACGTTTCTGAGCATGGTCACGCCGCCACTCCGTGATCATGTAATGCTTCAGCGCCATGAGTAAAAAAGCCCTGAATCGCCCCCTCTTTCGATCAACCGCTTTGAGCCCATCCCCATCCAACAGATTCACGAAAAATCCTTGGACCAAATCCTCCGCATCCTCCCGACTTTTACCCGTCCGCCTCACATAACGATATAGCGGCTTCCAATAGGTTAGAAAAATGGAGCCCAATGCCTCCTTGGCTTCAGCATCCCCCGCATGGGCAGCCTCACCAATCAAGGTCCAGCGCGTGGTCAGAAATAAGGTGGATTTAGATTCAGGCACTCAAGGGTTCTTAGCAAAAATCCCCTCTGGTGTTACACACTAATTTCGGCCACTGATATGGTGGATGTCACCGGCTAATTTGAGATGCTCATGTTGTGGCTCAATAGCCCACCACGGCCAATTGGGGTGAAATCCTATATTTCATGAGGATTTGAGTACATTGGGGGGCACTTCAAGTTGGCAGAAACTCGGCGATTTTCGCTTCTGTCGTCTGCCACCGGACCACCCACTGAGGGCGGAGGTCGCCAAACCAGAAATCTATCAAGCTATCAACTGACAGTCAAACACGCAGCGGTGAGTGGTTCGTGTGCGCTGACTTCGGCTTTATTGTTCGATGTTGTTTATGGCTTCTAAGATCTTGACGCACAGCTCCCCAGAATACTTGGCGTGCCCCACGACTGATCCGTCTTTATCCACAGTAAAAAGGCTACTGGCATACTGAGCACCGTTCAGGCCTATCACAATCTCAGAAGCAAATATGTCCCCTCCAACTGTCGTCACCTTTTTGCTTGGCTGAAACCTGCAAACTAGAAACTTACCTGCTACAGTTGCTCTGTAATCGTTCTGAACGCCGTGTAGTGTAAATAAATTATTCTTAGCTTCCTTACCTGAGTTATGATTGGAGGTCTTCAAAAGTTGAAGGGCTTGTTCAAGAAGCTTGTTCTGGTCTAATTCGCTCAATTCAAGATTTTTGCCGTTCGAATAAAGTTCTACCGGAGTCAATTGTTCCGCAGCGTGAACCGGAAAATTACAACCGACTATGAAGAGGGCAACGGAGAGAAGGTATGTTTTCATCTGAATCGTAGTTGGAGTGAATTTGTTCTTCTGACACGGCAGACTACGCTATTCAGGAATTGCGGCTGTAAAGTGTCTGTAAATTTCTCTGCCAACGTGAAAGATCAGGGGCCCGTCAAGGCGTCCCTTCTGAATCGCCTTGTTGGATGCGCCTTCCTTTATTTTAAGGTAAGACCTGCCTCATCTAATATAGAAGTCCAGTCCACTTTAGGGGGCTTTTTTGAAGCTGATCATTCCATGAATGATCTCCTTGTATTCATATATGAGAAACATGGCATTCGAACCTGTTTTCAAATCCAATCGAAGCTTCATGCTGCTGGAGCTGCCTTTGGCTCCATATCTAGAAACAAAACTATAACCAATAATACGACCCTTTTCATACAGAACAGTCTCTAAACGAAAATTGGGTATCGGCAAGTAAGGGTTCCCAACTGGATGCTTACCTGACTGGAATCTCAGTTTGCCTTCTTTGTTCTTTAGTATGGAGTTAGGATCAAACTTCAAAACATCACCTTTTGAAGGTCGAATAAAGCTTAAGCTTCCAAAATCCCCGTAAACATGAGCAATTTCATAGTTAGAAGGTTCTAGATCTACGCTGTCAATATCTCGGGCTACGGATAGCTGAAAACTAATTAGTAGATAAAAGAAAATGAATTTCATAGAGCCATATTAATTGGATTATTTTTACACTGTGTAAAATGCATGTAAAATTTTTAGCGAACGTCGAAGTGGTGGCACCCGCTACCGGGAGCGCCAGTCCGATTCAGGGTAAAGGGTTCTCATCAGAGTTCAATCTCCGACTCGCGGCGGGTAGCGGGTTGTCCACCCACGCCTTGTTCGCCGTTAATTTTTTGCCGTTGTCATAGCCAAAGGTTCGCTCGTCGTGAGACGATTATAGCATCGCGAATATCCTCGTCGTCCTGCATCACTCTCGGTTCCTTGGAGCCACGAAAAATCGGAAGGTCGCTTGAATCCGCGCGGAGGCCCAGCCGAAGACCGACGCCTCGCCCGCTCAGATCGATGGTCAGCTCTCGGGTCTCGATCACGATGGCATCGATCGTGCTGCCATTGAGTTCCATGAGTGTAGGCATCGTAATTCCAAGCTCCTTCTCCATCACCTCTCGCTCTTCCTCGAAGTAGCCATCTCGACAAGGGGCTCCGTTGATCGTAAGCCACTCCGACGCGCTCCAAACAGCCACGACAATCCATCGCGCACTCCCATCGGATCTACGAACCTTGATGCCGACGAAGCCTGGGCCGCCCATGCCATAAGATCCTAGATGGCGACACACGCTCACCACCCTTCCTCCCACGAAGGTCGCTGAATCACTGTCGCACAACCGTTGCGGCCTCCGTGAGAACCTCCAGATGCCAAGAAGTGTGAGAAAAGGAGCGATGAAGAATGGGACGCCAGCAGGACCACGGAAATACATGAAGAGCGGTTTCCATCCTTGGGAGTGCCGCCAGAACCAAGACGGGGCGAGCGAATACTCTTCTTCAATGCATTCGTGAATCGAGCTCATTATCTTGGCGAACGATATAGGAATGGCAGCGCCGGTGTAAACTCCCAATTTAATCAGACGGCTTCCTCGGCGTCGCCATCTCCGCCTTGTTAGCTTTCTTGATTTTTACCGAGGGAGCCCGATTTACCAAGTGCGAAACCTAACTTCGAGACACATAGGGCGACATAAACGCCCCAAATGGTTCCCGCTCCTACTTTGGTAACGACCGCATCTGTCCTCCAGGCAATGAAAAACAATATTCCAATGATCAGAAGTATGACCAAGGACTCGATTAAGTTATCGCCGTTGAGCGTGAATGCTGCCGATCCAAAGCAGAACAAGGGTAGCGTCCAGAGGAGAAATTCATCAGTCATCCCTTGGACGATCCAACCTGACAGTCCTCCAACGAGCCCCATCACGATGAGCCACCTACCATATCGCTTGGAGTTTTCTCTGGCGCGCTTGTCCATGGTTTATCTAGCTAACGTCAAAGCCCACCGGATCCCTGACTGAGGGCGAGGCTACGACTCGGGGTTAAGGTTGTCATCATCATAACGGCGAAACACGGAGCGGTCAGGGATTCGGTGCGGCGCCTTGTTCGCCTTGTTGTTCGGCCTGATTCTTTCTTCGGCATGCACTGGCAGCAGTTCCGACAATGATAGCCACAATACACCCAAATGCCACCATGCTCCACAGCCCGGATTGCATAAGCCATAAGTCATGCGGCGAGTAGGTTGGAGTTTCATTTCCAATATCACCCTTACCAATACCAGCAAGTAAATGAATCGCCTCAGGTATCCCATGCATACCTCTAAGCGCAATCAGCAGGAATATTAGTATGCCAGCACCCCGACATTTGAAGAAATCAATAAACGGCCTCATCGCCGGGTTTTGGAGCAAAGGGGTCATTTGTATTTCAGGCGAACGTCAAAGGACACCGGCCCCCTGACTGGGGGCGAGGCTTCGACTGTGGGTTAAGAGTTGTGTGATCATGGCAGCCGAACACGAGGCTAGTCAGGGGTTCGGTGCTCCGACTTGTTATACCTTTTGGAGTTTGATACTCCATTGGCTAAGGAATGCAGATAATCTTTAAACTCCTTTAATTCCTCAGAGAATTTCATATAATCCCACCATTCTCTATTTGGAACCGTAGATCTGAATTGTCCTTTATTCTGGACGAGATAAATGGCTGCTCCGCTATCTATCGCTTGTCTGCAGATCTCATACAGCTTAATCATGATCGCTGAAATATCGGAGTCTTCGATAAGTAGATTCGATAATTCTTTTTCTTTCCTCTTTCCGTATAGTTTGAGTCTCTCGTGTGTTTTTAAGTGTCTCTTCGTAAATGACGAAAAATCAAAAATGTTTCGGTCAATACGTTCCGAGCTAATGACAAAATATGGCTTCGATACGTTGGACATGAATTCGTAACATTCATTTGCCCGAGGGGATCGTGATACCTTTATCTCGTTCGATTCCATTTTGTATAACGTTAAAGGAATGGTGCGCCGGTGTAAAGCTCCGACTTAATCAGACGGCTTCCTCGGCGTCGCCATCTCCGACTTGTTATTCTTCTTGATGATTGGATTGGATTAGCTCTATATCGGAATTCGACTATCTCTCTGTGATTTTGGGCTGTACTATCGTGCCATCAAGAAGGACATAAACACGCTCGTCCCTATCAGGAATGTCGCCCTCAAATTGAATAATGTAATACCATCTGAAATCATTAATATGATCCTTCTTGCGTAGCTCGATCTCATCAACGCTGAACTCCTTTCTCGGATTCTTGCGAGTCACCTCTGATTGACCTATTTTTATTGCTTCATCAAGCGCAAGAGGCAATTTGTCTTTTCCATCCCACTGCGGCGTGGCGAGAAATCTCTCCTCGGGTAAAAGGAACTGTAATTCGAGATTCTCTTTACCCATTATGCTCACGCTTTTTAGCTCGATCTCTTCTTCTGCATTCGCATTAAAGATTAGAATGCTCAGTGCTATCGTCAATATTGTCGTTGTTTTCATTTTTCTTGTTTTCTTGTTTTCTTGTCTAACGTTTAGCATGATTGTCGGCGCTATTGCGACCTACAATCCATGCTCTTGTTTGCTCCTGCAATTGTTGATCCTTTCATCACCCGGACCTGCCCAGGTGATTGTCTTGAAATCCAGATCCAGTAGACCTTTGGACCGCAGGTCCCGCAGGACCTCTGCCGGTGGCCAGCCTGCAGGCTGATCCACAAACATGTATCCCTCTCCAATCAAACGAGTTAATAAAGACGCCAGCTCCTCATCATTCTTGAAGCGTAAGCGACGGCGTAGTCCGTTTCGCCGAACGATGCCATCTTGTATTGATGTAACAATCTTCTTCATTATCTTTGAGCTAAAGTCAGAAGTGTAGGCAACCGCGCCCTGGACGTCCAGAGCGCATCGAAAGACAGGCGTTGTCGCGGTTGCCCACCATCTTGTTAGCCGTGTGTTTTGATTATGGTTCGCATTGATCCGAATCCGTATCGATCAGTCGTCCCGGCTACCTTGGCAATCTGTCTCATTATCGAACGATATTCGACTCCGTTGGCTCGTGCCTGGTCCACCAGAGAGTCAATTCTGGCAATCGCATCACGTGTATCGATTGCATCATCAATGACTACGAGTAAAACGCTATCACGAAACTCTACCTCATGATCGCTGGACACAGGCACTGACATTGCCCATGCGAAACTCTCGTTGTCGGCCAAGAGCTTTCGAATCTGACTACGTCCTTTGCTGTTTGAGGATAGAAATATCTCGATGATCTTCTGGGTCGCTTCTTCCGCAGGCTTGCGAATCCCAGCCTCGTCCAACGGATGCTGAGAACCCTCAAGAATCTTTTGCCAGTTGGGGTCGTTAATATCGACTTCCGCATTTGCAATCGGATCTAAAAGCTCGTTGAACTCCTGAATTTGTGGCTTTATTTCGTCTAATGCGCTCAATTTATTCTGCTAACGTTTGAGTGTGGGAGCCGAGCGTAGCGAGGTTATTCCACCACGACTCGCTCCATTTCTGTATAAGGGTTAGTTTGTGCAAAGTCTTCTTTTCTAAACTCTTTTCACAATGCCTGTACCATTACATCTGGAACATGAAACATATCCCCATTCTTTTTCTTTAGAGCAATTCCCGCAGTCGTGCGGCCTTCCTCGGCCTTTGCATTCCGGACACTTCTCTTTCCCTTTTCCCTGACATCGCGGACAAGCCTTCGTTGGCAAGTGAGCATTGGTTCCAGTAGCCATTTTTATTTCAACGTTTGAAGTGTAGGCACCGCGAGGTGGGTGTCCAGAGCGCAGCGAACTGGCAAGCTTGTCCGCGGTTGCCTACCATGGCTTGTTAGCCTTGTTGCCGCAGTGAGGACATCTTGTATCATCATTTAAATATTCATAGCCGCAATCTGGACATACGCTTTCTTTTTCTTTCTTTATATTTATCGAAAAATGGGACTCGTTTACTAGTCTTCCGCAGTCTTGGCAGTCGAATAGAGGTCTGGCCTGCGAATGGCCCTCTTGATAGCCAAAAGACAGAA
>JAGXGH010000082.1 GCA_024636835.1 Verrucomicrobiales bacterium
CTACCTGCTACCTGCTACCTAAATCCCCTACCCCACTACCCATCCCGACGGCATGTTATTGCCTTCGTCATGGAGGCGTTGGAACCACTCGGGGGCCGATGGGCGAATCGAACTTACGGCTTCGATGAAGTCGCTGGTTTGCAAAGGAAGCACTTCTCCCGTTTTCATGGCTTTTAGCAGACTACGGTCAATCGCGTGTTCGACCAGCACTTCCAAATCCGCACCGGTGAAGTCACGCGTGCGCTTGGCAATCAAGGCGAAATCGATATCATCCTGTGGTTTTTCCGCCATCAAATGCTCGAGCAATTGAGCGCGAGTGCTCTCCTCTGGGGGCGCGATGAACAGCGCACGATCAAACCTCCCCGGACGGCGCACAGTCTGATCAACATTCCACGGTGCACTCGTAGCACCGATGATCAATACACCTTCGTTTTTGCCATCAGAGTTATCGAGCTCCACCAACAACTGTTGCAATAGACCACGCTGATTACCCGGTGCATTGCTACGCTGACGGCTGCGCCCGGCGACGAGAATGTCGATCTCTTCAATGAAAATCACCGAAGGCGAATCGCGGCGAGCGAGTTCGAACAGATGATGCAGATTCCTCTCCGAACCACCTACATACATATCGAGTAATTGATGCGGACTGATAGTAAAAACGCGCGCACCCACTTCACCGGCAGTGGCTTTTGCGAGCATCGTTTTTCCACATCCAGATGGCCCGTAAAGCAACACACTGCCACCGACGGTTTTACCGTATTTGGCGAACAACTTGGGGTGCTTGACCGGGTGGACAATCTTCATCCCCAACTCAGTCTTTGCATCCTCGTGCCCAAACACACCAGAGTAGTTCTGCGTAGGTTTCTGAAAATCCTCAATCTCAAACGCCTCTTCCCAGCCCCCGTCATCGAGATCGGAAAACGGATCCTGATCGTCTTCAGCGCGACGGCGAGTTTCGTTGTCTTCAGGCTGCCCACGCTGGGTTTGGGCACGGCGCTGGAACTGATCGCTGTCCGTCACCTCCACCGCAGATCCATCCGCCAACTCACGCTCTAGCGCTACATCGCGTAAATTCACGTCGAGGATGCGTGCACGGCGAAGCCAGATCCGAGCAGAGTCCGCATCTCCATCATGGAAGAACACGCGCGCCATCAACAGCATGGCTGCGCCATTATAGGGTTCGCGTTGCAACACGGCCTCACAGCGAACGATTGCAGCCGACGAATTACCACTCAGATAGTAGGTCCGCGCCAACTCCAACTGCGCCGACATATTTGCCGGTTCGATTTCCAGCACTCTCTCGTAGGCTCCGCGCGCCTCGTCGAGCGCCCAGTCTTCGAGACAACAGGTCGCATATTCAAACCACAGCGCGGCATCCCGAGGGGCCGCTTCTACTTGTTGGCGGAGAGCATCCAAATTTGACATATCACCGCTTTTATCACCAGATCCGCTCATACAAAGAAAAAAAGCATCAACTCTCAAAAAACTACAATTTGTTGCAGCGCTAAAAACCCGCTCAACAAGATCTTGTGGCAAAATGAAGCACCACCCATTAAAAATCCCCGCCAATCCCCAGAATGTCGAGAACACGGTTTAAATCGTCGTCACCGTAGTATTCGATCTCAATTTTACCTTTTTTTGCCGTGTGCTGAAGCGAAACATGCGTCGCAAAACGCTCGCGCAATGCGTTCACCACCGGCTTGTATTCCGGCGGCAAGGTATCGACCAACCTCTTCGTCGATGATTTTCCGCCGCCAGAGGATTCCCCACCATTGTGGAAATCCGCCACCAGCTTTTCTGTAGCTCGCACGGTGAGCTTGCGTTTGATCACCTCGTCGCCAAGCGTCGTTTGTGCGTCGAGATCTTTGACTGAAAGCAAGACCTTGGCATGACCCGTGCTCAACAAACCTTGCGAGACGTTATTTTGCAACACTGGGGCAAGATCGAGTAAACGCATCGCATTGGCAACGGTTGCGCGGTTCTTGCCCACTCTTTTGGCAATGTCGTCCTGGCGCAGGTCAAACTCACTCGCCAATCGCTGGAAGGCAGACGCTTCCTCCATCGGGTCGAGATCTTCGCGCTGCAAGTTTTCGATCAACGCCATCTCCAGCACGTCGCGATCACTCGCTTCGCGGCGCACCACCGGGACTTCCTTCAGACCGAGACTTTCACTGGCACGGAATCGGCGCTCACCAGCAATCAACTCCAACTTACCATTCACCTCGCGGACGATCAGCGGTTGGATAATCCCATGCTGCGCGATCGATTCCTTCAGCTCGCTCAGTTGATCATCGCGAAAAACCTTTCGCGGCTGAAATGGCGATGGCACGATACGTTCCAACGCAACTCTCTCCACACGCTCTCCGGGCGCAAGTTCTACCTCGGTTTTCGACGGCTCGATCTTTGTAGATCCCGTCGGTTTTGAGGGCTTTTTAATGAGTGCCCCGAGTCCTTTTCCAAGCGCCTGTTTTGCCATAGGATGCGCAGTTTACGCTGTCGCCTGATTAAATGCAACGTCGATGGCACATTCTCCGAACGATTCATCAATGAATGTCCTCGGATCCACGGTTCCAAGCCATTCAGGCGTCATAAACACGCATCAATGGTAAAAAAAGCTTTCATTGTTAAGCTATCCGTAATATCACCATAAACGAAATAGTTGTTTCACCAATCGTCGTCCGCAAATCGTCCGCAAAAAACCACCGCTCTATCTCTGTTATGATCCCTCGACCATCCACTCCGATTGAATCGCTGGCCACCGCTGGAGACCAGCTACCACTCACCTCATCTAGCCGCTCAATAAACCGCCGCATCTCGGTGCCCGACGACCCTATCTTCACGGAAGATGAGTCCACCAACAGCCGCGCCGTTGTCGATGAAGATTTCGGCGAGCAGCTTCACGAGGCGCAAGAGCAACTACTCGAGCTCCGTCACCGTCAGCAAGAGCTTGAAAAACAAAAAGACGAACTCGAAGAGCTTCGCATCCGCCAGGATAAGTTCGTCAAAGGTCGCGTCGATGTGGTGGAGAAACTCAACCGCTGTCTCACCCGCCTCGACCGCGAGACCTTCCAAGTCCGCAAACGTGCCGAGCAACTCGATCACGCCAAGGAGAGCTTCAACCGCCACCTCGATGTCATCGACAACCTGACTCCTGAGAACTGGTCGAGAGCCAACCTACGCAACGAACTTCTCAAGGCCACCTCGGCGCTCGACGATGCCGAACAAGATTACGAAGGCGTGATCGCCCGGCTCGCACTGATCAAAGACAACACCAAGGGTAGCGCTGAAAACGACGACGCCACCACCTCAGCATCGCCACTCGTTCGTGGTGATTTCGAAGCCTGGCTGAAAGCCGGATTCGCATTTACTTTACCGCTTGTCATTGCAGGCATCGCACTGATCGTCGTAAACTGGCTACTCAACGCCTGATTTCATCTCATCCCACCTTAGACACACCGCCATGAAGAACGTCCGTAAAATGCGCTTCGGCTCGTCGGCTTCCTCTGCCGCGAAGCAAGAAAAGTGGATCAAACACGAAGTCCGCGCCAAAGCCATCAAGGATCATCCCGATCTCTTCAGCCTCGATAACGAGGTGACGCAAGTGCGCGACAAAGTGCGCGCACTCGAAAAAAAAATCGTCAACAAACCTCGCCGCGACACCACCCGTAAGTTCCGCGAACGCGATACCCTACCGATGGAAGACGATTCGAGACACGACTCGTCAGCTTACGACGAACCGGATTTCGAACTCACCCTCTCCGAGAAATCCGAACTCCGGCGCGAGCGCCTCAAGCAAGTTGTCGGCACTCTCGTGTTCGTCGCACTCAGCCTGGCCTTCGGACTTTGGGCATTAAATTTCCTCCTCGCACGAATCGGCTAAATCCCGAGCGCCATCGGCACGGCACATGCTTCCATCATTTATTGAATGATCAATAGACCGTGTTGTGAATTTTCGTCATTGCCTTTCTGTGCATCTTGGGAAACTGTTCATCACGGCGTATCCCTGCCCTTGATTGACGATTTCCCATGCCACTGCTCAACCCCAGAAAGTCCCGCAAGCCTTGGCTCACTGCGTCGTTACGTATCCTCTTGGCGCTGTTTTTCATCGTCTCAGGACTGCTGAAAGTTGTCGATCTGCCGCGCTTCTTTCAAGTCGTGCTGAACTTCGATGTCGTCGACGGCCCGCCAGCGGAATGGATCGCCATCGTCGTGCCCACCGCGGAAATCATCCTCGGCGCACTACTTCTGTTTAACCTGATGTCAGCGGCCGTGCTGAGCATGCTCGGCAGTATGATGATCGCCTTCACCGTCGCCATCGGCATGGCATGGAGCAAAGGCTTAAACATCACCTGCGGGTGCTTCGGCAAACTTTCCGAAGGACCGATGGACTACCCACTCCGCGTCACGGCAAACAGCGGACTCATTCTTGTCATTGGAGTGCTTCTCGTCATCAACCTGAAGCGCCCGCGCTACCAACGCAAGCCAGGCTACACCCTGCCCAAACGACTTTTCGAGGAGAAATAGGTCACGCCCGCCACAAAGTCTACTGAGTAGCAAGTAGGAAGGGACGTGCGGGCTTCGCCTCGGGGTATGATACAGTCTTCGAATAGAAAGATGACTTTTCTACGCGCACAAGTCGTTGACGATCAACCAAATCAACTCCCGCTCGCGTCAGATCATTACCAAGATTTGGTATGACTGCCGGCCGACACACTCGGCCTACATTTGATGCCGATGGATAGTTTGCAGATATTTCATCTAGCCGTGATGCCTCAAAGACATATGTTTAGAGTAAAATCATGAAAGCCAAAACTCTGATCGCCCTCGCTGTGATGTTCTGCCAGTCCGCGCTGGCGCAAGAAGCGCCACGTAGTTTCTCCTCGATGCAGAAATCCCTGCAACCGGACAAGATCATCACCTACAAGACCATTGGTGACCGGGAACTCACTCTGCATCTATTCTTCCCCGAAGGTTTCAAAGCGCCGGACAGCAGGCCTGCCTTTGTCGCTATCCATGGCGGGGGCTGTGTCAGCGGAACACCGAGGCGCTTCTATCCCTACGCGAACGCTCTTGTCGAAAAAGGTTACGTCGGGATCAGCGTTGAATACCGCCTCGTCGATGCAAAGAAAGGGATTACCGTCTTCGATTGCGTGAAGGACGGGCGGGCAGCCATACGTTACATCCGCGCCAACGCCAAGGAATTCGGTATCGATCCCAACAGGGTCGCCGTGTGCGGAGGATCCGCAGGCGGTCATGTTGCCGCAGGCACGGCACTGTTCGAAGGAATCGATCACGCCGATGAGGACACCTCTGTATCCTGCCGACCGGATGCCTTGGTCCTGCTGTTTCCCGTCATCGACACCTCGGCAAAAGGCTACGGTATGAAGCGGCTAGGCAAAGAATGGGCCAGGATCTCACCTGTCGAGCAAATCAAAGCCGGAGCTCCCCCAACTCTGATTTTTCACGGCGATGCCGATAAAACGACGCCCTACGCAGGCGCAAAGCTATTCACCGAACGGATGCATGAAGCCGGAAATGTCTGTGAACTCATCACCCATCCCGGAGGCGGCCACGGCCACATCAACAACGACATGAAGCTCTTCGATGACGCCATTCGCAGAACCGAGGCATTTCTAGAGAAGCATCTTGGCGAGTGATCGCGGACAGTGCTGAATGGCACTTTTTTAAAGAGCGTCATCGGCGCGTTTCCTTCCGGAGATCCGACATGCCTGCCGGTTCTATGCGATGTCACTTCGCCATTACCCGCCCACTCTCTGACTACGACACCACCCCCAATGGACAGAGTGTCCATCCTCCGTAAGAAGAGCACGGAGATCCGACACTTCTGTCGGTTTGGCGGAAGGTGTGGTTTGCAAGAGCGACGTCGCCCCCGCAGTGAAAGCGCAGGACTTGATCGACAGGCATGTAGTGCCCATCCTCCTTTCGCTCCCAAGTCACGCCAGCAACCACCACAAAAAAAGAGTCACCCAACTTGGGTGACTCTTTCGTCAAAATTCAACAATCGTCGCAACTTAGCGCGCGAAGACTTCATCGTCGCCGAAGAAGCGCTTCACCTCAGCCACCGCATTCTCCGGTGAATCGGAGGCGTGGCAAACATTCACCATCATATCTTGGCCAAAATCACCACGGATGGTGCCTTTTTCGGCTTTGGTCGAGTCGGTTGGCCCGAGAAGATCGCGGACCTTGGCAATCACGTCTTCACCCTCAAGCGCCAATGCAACCACCGGAGTCTGCTGCATGAATTCGACGATCTCCGGGAAGAACGGTTTATCGGCGACGTGAGAATAATGCTCAGCGAGCAATTCATCACTAAGCATCATCATCTTGATGCCACGGATGATAAATCCTGCACCTTCAAAGCGCTGGAGGACGGTGCCGACGAGATTCTTGGAAACTGCATCGGGCTTGAAGAGAATAAGTGTGGTTTCTTTTGCCATAACAAATGACAGGTAAGCGGGAACGCCCGCTCCGCAAGAAATTTATACACCAAGTCTTGGTATTGATCTGACGCGAGTGGGCGTGAATTTGGTCGGTCGAGAGCTACCTATGCGCGGCGAATAGTCCTATTTCATTCGAAAGCGGGATTCTACCTGCCTCACGGAAATAGCACTGACCTTGTGAGCTCAAGCGCTGCGGTTCCCTCAAGGAGCGCGAAGAGCCTGCCCGCCGTAGCCTTGCGAAGGAGGGTCTCGCCCGTTTGAGCGGTGATCGCGGTTCTATCCAACTCCCGAATACAGCTTCAGTGAGTGTTGCTTCATACCGGTAATTGATGAGCTGAAATCAGCGTATGCGTGGGTTTAAATTAATCAGCACCTGAGGTCACAAC
>JAGXGH010000083.1 GCA_024636835.1 Verrucomicrobiales bacterium
CCCCCCCTCCGAAGTGTGTATTCTCGCCATCAATTAAATCGAGAAAGGCGCGGAGCCCATGCTGGGGACTGCAAGAGCCTCGCAACACGGAGAATAAAACTATGAAGATGATAAGCAAGCACTGGAGATTGCCGTGCAGTAATTTGAAATGGTTGACTATGAATACAAGAAAGAGAGCCGGTTTGAATAGGGCAATTTTATTAGCAGCAGTGTCCGTGTTATTCGTGAGGTGTGCGATCGCTGAGTCCATTTTGCTGGCTCCCGAGAGTATTGAAGCAACGAGTAAGGATGTTAAAAGGTATAGCGTAAGTTCATTGGATTTGAGCAAAGCAGAGCAGGAAGTAGGAACGGTTACTGCGAATCGATCCGTGACAGGAACATCACTTTCGGTTGCCGGAAAGAAGTTCGATAAGGGTGTCGGCATGTATGCGCCGGGCCGCTTGATGCTTCGGCTCGCTCCCGGAGCGCTGAGATTCACTGCACAGGTTGGTGTCGATGATTTCGAGCTTGTTGATGAGTCTAAAGTCAGCAGGATTCCTAATACGGACGGGACTATGCGCCTTACGCGCGATACTGCTTCTGGCGAGCAGTTTATCGGAATAACAGACAAGTCTGGCAATATCCCCAAAGGGAGTGTGGTGTTTCGTCTGCTTGATGGCGAGCGGGAATTGTGGACAAGTGGCGTGATGAAGAAAGGTGAGACGGCCAAACGAGTGGATATAGATGTGCGCGGTGTATCATGGTTGACGCTTACGGTTGACAATGATGGTGATTCCGTGTCTGGCGGTTACGCAGATTGGATAGACGCCGAGATCTTGCATTTGGGGCCGCCGCCTGTGAGCGTCAGTAAGAAAGAGATGCGTGATGACAAACGACAATCTATGTCAATGCCAGCAGGTGTCTCGGGTTTTCTTGCCGGATTGCCTGTTTATCCGGGTCGCCAACGACCTGAATCAGATTGGTTGCTGGATAATTCATCCTTCAAATCTGCTCTTTACAAAGGCGATCGCGCTGATGAGCTTGTCATGGATAATGGGCTTGTCAGTCGCGTCTTCAAGTTGTCTCCGAATACAGCAACAATAGATATCTATGACCACAATACAGGACGCACATTACTTCGTGGGATAAAACCTGAAGCTACCTTGCAGATAGGTTCGAAGTCATACTATATTGGCGGTCTAGATGGCCAACCTGATTATGGCTATCTGGACTATGCATGGCTGGATGACCTGCAACTAATGCCCAACGCATTCATTCTCTCAGGAATCAGTACGTCGCCTATCAAACCCAGAATGAAATGGGCGAGAGAGAGAAGGGCAGATAAATTTGCGCAGTGGCCACCTGACGGCATCGAACTCGCGATGCAATACACTTGTAACGAGTTGCCGGGAGTTGAAGTTACGGTTCATTACAACCTCTACGATGGTATTCCGCTTTTCTGCAAATGGTTTACGCTCAAACAGAACGGGAAGAAGGATATAGAACTGGAGACATATCAGAGCGATCTACTTGCTTTGACAGAGTATAACATAACGATAAATAAGATGTATATAGATCTGGAGAGCCCTCCGCAGACAATTATTTTTGAAACCGACTACGCATTTGGAGGTATGAATCAGGTTTCGACCTCCAGTCGTTCAATTGAGTTTATGGAAGACCCTGAGTACACGTCCCAGGTTAACTACTCGCGCAAATCTCGTCTGCTTGCTGTCAGTCGGCCGGAATATGGGACTCATGTATTGTTGAAGACGGGCGACACGTTTCAGAGTCACCGGACATGGGAACTGGTTACAGACAGTTATGAGCGTGAACGACGTAGTCTGGCTCAAAGGAAAATGTACAGGACAGTCGCGCCCTGGGTCACCGAGAATCCGAGTGTAATGCATATTCGTCATGCTCGTAGAGTTGATGAAGCATCGGTGAAAAAGGGTATTGATGATTGCGCTGCGATCGGGTTTGACTCGGCAATACTCACATTCGGTAGTGGTGCGAATATAGAGAATATGAGCCAGGAGAACCTCAACTATCTGAAGAAGCTCGCTGACTATGCCAAAAGTAAAGGGGTCGAAATAGGTGGATACTCACTCCTTGCCGCTTCCAGACGTGGTCCGGAGGCATCTATTATTAGTCCTGAAACGGGCAAAATGGGTGGGGGCAGGTATAACAACGCGCCCTGTCTGGATTCTGATTGGGGAGACGAATACTTCGCGAACTTGCGTAAGTTCTATGAGTACACCGGTTTCTCGCTTTTCGAGCATGACGGATCGTATCCGGGCGACAGGTGCGCATCGACGAAACATCACCACCGTGGTGCGGGCGACTCTCAGTGGGAACAATTCAAGGTGATAACCAGTCATTACAAGTGGTGTCTGGCCAACAATGTGTACCTAAATGTCCCGCGCAGGAAAGACGTCAGGTCAATCATTTGAACATTTGCAAGCTCTACAATACGTCCCGAGCTAGTGCTCCGCGTTCCCAGCTGTGGCAAAGAGGTACGTAGTGGCCTAGGATTGCCGAACATCTGCTGGCACCTTGGGATGATAGACGACCATCCTCATCGGGTGATGCGGCCGACTTCAGATAGAAATTCTGCGTGGCTGATGGGGGTGACGGATCCTGAGTCCATCTCAGCTTCCCTCTGCCCAAGTTCTTCATCATTAGGCCCCGAAGGCAGACCTGACATTCCGTGAAGTAAAAAGGCCACCAGGCCCTTCCTGTCTTCTTCGGAGAGTTCCTCGGCCTGTTTCTGAATGTCCGAAAGCTGAACCATAATTGTAATTAACTAGGGAAAGCCCACCGCAGCAACTCTCTTTTAGTGTCTCGTTGTGTTCATTTTCCTCTGCAAGGTCAATGCGTATGCACCGGCTTGCGGGAGTTGAGTAGATGCAAATGCGGTCAGCCCAGAAAGGCAGTGTTTTAAGTGCATATTCGGCAGTTATAGAGAACCACGAACACCGGTCAAACGGGCGAGAGGCCCGCGCTCCTTGAGGGAAACGCGCCAATTCGCTGCGGGCGGTAGGGTTACACCCCATAGGATGACATGTGTACCTCGCTTATGTTCATCGCATTAGTACAGAAATATCTCTGTCGAACACGCGACCATGAAAACAAATCTCACATATACAATCTTAGGGGTGGCTATAATGCTCATGCATAAAGATGCGATGGCACAAGTTTCAACAGTTGATCTTGGAACGGCCGAGAGTTTTGGGGTTCTAGGAGGGGCAGGGGTCACTAACACAGGGCCGACCACGATTACGGGGGATTTGGGAGTCTTCCCGGGCTCGGCGATCACTGGATTTCCGCCGGGCATGGTGAACGGCACGACCCACGCAAACAATGCCGTTGCAGCGCAGGCCCAGAACGACCTGACCACTGCGTATGTGGATGCCGCAGGCCGTCCGTCGACCTCAATCGGTGCCGATCTCGCTGGATTTAACTTTGTGTCCGGCGTTTACAGTAACCCAGCACTGGGGCTCTCGGCAGGATCAGTCACACTAGATGGTCAAGGCAAATCGGACTCTGTCTGGATCTTCCAGTCCGGCTCCTCCCTCATCATTTCCAGCGATACATCGGTGATCTTGATCAACGGAGCTAAAGCCTGCATGGTTTTCTGGCAGGTGTCCAGCTCAGCTACAATCGGCACGGCAGCCTCGTTTAAGGGAACCGTTCTGGCTTTGACAAGCATCACAGCGAATACCGGTGCATCGGTGGTCGGCCGGCTGTTGGCACGAAATGGCGCGGTGACATTGGACACCAACACCATTGTGACGGCAATCTGCGAGGACGTGGTCCCGGGAGTGGTGACGCCACCCGCAGATGTGGATGGGGGGACGGAAAATACGGAAAAGGCGCAGAGGCAGGAGATGATTGAGCAGTTGAAGGTGGCCCTGATCGTCGCGGCAAAGGTTGATACCATCAACTCCTTGCCAGGACTGACCTCTATTTACTCCCAGGGCTTTAGCCAGTTTGACACCGAAGTGTTCAGCCTGCAGCAGCGCTTTGCGGACCTCCGGGCAAGATCCCGGGCTGAAGGGAAGCCGGCAGTTTTCAACCGCAACCCATTTCCCAGCAGCAAAAACCCACTGTCGGGGGGCAAGAGCACGATAGGTGGTAAAAGCTCGATAGGCGGAAAAAGCTCGATAGGCGGAAAAAGCGTATATGTGCCCGAGGAAGTAGAACTGGCCGAGGATGACCGCTGGGGCTTCTTTATCAGTGGCTCAGGCGATTCTACCAGCTCCGGCGACGACGCTAGCAACTACGACGGCACTACCATCGGCACCAACCTGGGCATTGATTACTGGGTGAACGACGAATTTGTGCTCGGTTTGAGTGTCGGTTACACGCATTCCGATAGCGACCTCATGTATGACAGCAATATTAAAGCTGACGGAGGCAAGGTCGCACTTTACGGCATGTATCAGCATGACGCCTTCTTCACCGAGGGGCTTATCGGAGGAGGCTACAACAGCTATGACATCACGCGGACCGCGTTTCTCGGCGATGCTCAGGGCGACACCAACGGCGCACAGTTCGACGCCTATACGGGCATAGGCTACGACTTCGAGTTAGGCGGTTGGACGATCACACCGATGGTCTCGTTGCTTTACACGAGAGTGGGGATAGATGGCTACAATGAGACAGGCTCGTTGCTGCCACTGACTATCGATTCGCAGCACGCAAGCTCTCTGCGCACGCGCGTGGGCCCTCGCGTCTCCTACACCAGCAACTGGGGTGACACCAGGATTACACCCTCCTTCAGTGCACAGTGGCAACATGAGTTCCTCGATGATCAACTCCCATTTAAGGCTCGCATAGCCAATGATCTCGGTGATCCCTTCACTGTGTATGGGCCAAAGGTTGGACGCGACAGCGCGCTGCTGACGGCTGCGCTGAACGTCGGCTGGAAGAATTACGCCGCCTATGTGGCCTATCAGGGTGACTTGGGGCGCAAAAACTACGAGAGCCACAGCGCCCTCATCGGCTTGAGTGTGAGTTGGTAGAAGATCACGAACGAGGTGAACCTCATCCTTCCCTGGGAGGAAGGATGAGCGCGGTCTGTTCAAAGGAATCGGGATCCGTGTGGAATGTCACTGCGTTAAGCAGTTTTTTTGGAAGTTATAGAGGACGGCGAACACCGCTCAAGTGGGCGAGGCGACCACACTCCTTGAGGGAAACACAGCTGCGCTCTTAAAACAGTGCTATTCCATACTTCCCCCACCTCTCTTTCCATTGGTTACCCAGATATGGCTATGGAAGCTGCGACACTCTGAGGCGCACAAAACCCGCATCTCCGGGACTATCCGGGGTGACACGATAGGTCACGGTTTCGGTTCCGTCTCCGTTCGCGACAGGCGCACCCAGAAGCGATGCCGTGAACGCATCCCCAGTCCAGTCATCGAGCGCATCGGTGAATTGAATTTGATAATCCGTCCCGTTCGCTTCGCGCCAGCGACGGAAGCTGTAATCAATGGCAGTTGGCTGAGTTGTCGAATCGGGTTCAAGAGCGATTGTCGGCGCATATGACGACGTGGCTTCTGTCGGATTGCTGTTGAATGCGAACTCCAGCAAAGTCGATTGGCCGTCTCCATCGGAATCTACCGCAAGTCCCCAATGCGTGGCCTCTTTGGAAGGATCATCAAGATCGGCCCCAAAGTGTAGCAACCGCCAACCATCCAGTGTAGAGACGGCATCAGCGTCGGGTTTGAAGATCTCGAGTTCGTGGAGCGACCACCAACTCGACGTTGAATTTTCACTGGTTTGCTCGATTTCCACGTAGCGGTAGGTGAACGGCTCAGGAAGGACGATCTCCGTAATTGAAGGGGTTCCGATTCCACTGGTGATCTCTGAGAAGGTGGCACCGTCATGGGAGCCTTCGACAAGGTAGCTGTTCGGGAAATCATTGGGATTATTTTCCGTATTCAGCACGATCCGGTTGAAGGTTTGACGCTGGCCGAAGTCTATCCGGAAACGTTGCCCGGGTGTCTGAGCCTGTTGAGTTTCCCAACGTGTGCCCACATCCCCATCGATCGCATTCTGGGGCGTCCCTATGGGGCTGCCGTTGCTTTGGAAGCCGGCCACTGTCCACGCCGAACGATCCAGCCTGACGATCAGGTTGACTTCGATCTCGACCGCCGTGGCCGCGCCTTCGTTGTCCGTGACCACAGCGCGCAGCTGATTGAGCCCACCCTCTATATTGGGAATCGTCCAATTATAAGGCGCCGTCACGTCGCTCGAAACAAGCTCCCCGTTGAGAAAGAGTTCGACTTGAGCCACTGTTCCGTCGGGATCCTTGGCAATCACCTCGACCTCCAGCGACTCATCAGAGGCCACAGTGGTTCCGTTGGGAAATCCAGGGAAATGACCGCGGGGCGCATAATTCCCGGTAGCCGGAACGAAGTCTGGTCGCCCGGCCAGCCAGTTGAACAAATTGCGCGCGTAGGCTTCATTGTCGAAACGATTCAAGTTGGTTCCAGCCCCGTTAACGTTGAAAAATGTATTCCGATCGAAGTGTCCTGCGATACGCCCCAAGCCTTTCTCCGCAATGGCGAGCGAGGCATCATTGAGGTTGGCACCTTCACCAGTCCCGCCAGCAGGATTATCGTTACGCCTCACGGAACCGGGCATTTGGGTCAGCACCGCATTAGTCACCCCTGCCGGTGGCGCATTGACACTGATGGCGGAAACCCCCTCGCCATCAAATTCATCGACACCGATCAGGATGGGATGCGCGGGCACGGCATAGTGGTCGGTTCGTTTCACGGTGTAGGTTCCCGTGTCTTGATTCATGACCAGTCCGAAGGGATTGAGAAAATGGTCGTCGGAAGACGGCGCGTCGCCAAAGTTTTGCCCAAAGTTGGCATCAGAAACGCATAGCGCACCTCCGCCGTTTTCGATGTAGGTGACGAAGGCTGCTATTTGTGTGCTGGTGTAGGTAGCGTTATTGGAGCCAAAGACGATAACGGCATACTGGCTCAAATCCATCGCATCGAGCGGCACGGGGGAAGGCTCCCCGCTTGGGTCTTTGGGGCCTTCTGCGATCTCTTCCAGCTCAAAACTCTCGGCCACCAAAGCGGCAGCCAGTTCACCCCACCCGTGGTTGTTGGGAGTCGTGAGAAAGTTATCGATACCCGCTCCATGCTCGTCGCTGCCGCCCTCGGTGAAGCCGACGGTCCCGGGAGCGCCCCGGATGAACAAAATTTTCTCCGCTTTAGCCACTGATAAGAAACCGAGCGATACAGAGAACAGGATGACGAAATATCGTAATTTAGATGATGTCACAATAGTAGAAGATTACGATTTCAGCTTTAAAGAGGCTGCGCCCCGTGAAACCAAATTAGAGAGATTTGAGAAACTCGATGAGAGCCGCTTGCTGATTTTGAGTTAACGCCTCATACGCCTCACGCGACGCGCCGGCTTCACCGTCATGCCAGAGTATCGCTTCTTCCAACGTCCGAGCCCGGCCGTCATGCAGATACGCAGCACCCCCGCTCACGCCTTCGGTGAGGCCAATTCCCCACAGCGGCGGGGTTCGCCACTCACTGCTGGAGACACCCGCTCGATTCAAGCTATCGGCAAGACCAGGCCCCATGTCATGCAGTAGTAGATCAGTGTAGGGATGGATCGTCTGGCTGCGCAGTTCCGCGAGCGGGTGGAACGCTGTCGTCTCGTGAGTCGGCGTGTGGCAATCGATGCAACGGGCTTGGGCGAACATCTGCCGCCCCTCAATCACTTGTGGGTCATCAAGATCACGCTGTGGCCTCACTCCAAGCAGTGAGAGATAGGTGGTCAAGTTTTTCAGATGCTCTTCGCTCAATTCCACTTCAGAATCCGGGTCTGCGGCAACTTGTAGCGAGCCCAGGTCCGGACTCGGATGAACCGAAGTCATCACCCCCATATCCGTATTCAGAGCTGCTGCGACTTGCGCACGAGCTGACGGCTGTTCCGCCTTCCATCCGAAACGCCCCACTCGAGGCTCTCCGGTTTCCGGATCAGCGACGATACTCATCCGCCCTGAGATGCCGTTCCCATCCGCATCTTCTGGATCGGCCAGATTGGCGATGCTTGATTCCGGGATCGCCTCAAGAAGCCCCATCCCGACCAACTGCGGAGCAATGCGTGCCGAGAATTGCTCGGGCTGGATGTCACCGAAGGCAAAGACCGGCCGACGCAAGCCATCCGACTCCGCCCAATGGCTGAAACTGACGGATGCTTCAGAATCGCCGGACACCGCTCTCGATTGCAAAATCCGCCCCACAAAGGGATGAGGATTTCCATTCGCATCGCCGACATGGAAAACATACTGACTGGCTTGCGATCCGGGCTCAGGCGGGAGTGCTCGGCCGTTATTCGTATGACAAGATACGCAGGAGCGGTTGATGTAACGATGGCCCAGCTTTTCGGAGAGTTCGACGAAATCTGGATTTCCGTTTCCCTCGTTGTGTGAACCATCACCGAAATCCGTGTGGTGAACTCGCCTACCCAGAACGAACGCTTGTCCGTTGACTGAAGAAAGGTTGGTCGCCATCTGCATAAAGTGCCCGTCCTGCTCGCCCGAATACGCATAGGGCAATGTTGTCTTGCCACCAAGCCAGCCCTCCTCGGGTATGGGATAACTGTCCTCCAACTCAGTCGCAGGGTCACCGAAAACGCCGCGCGTTTCCCATGGCACCAGACCCTCACCCACGATGTAGAGGTAGGTCGTCCCGTAGTAGTTGTCGCGCCCTCTGGGTGGCGCATCCAGGAATTGGCTCAATTCAAATTCCAAGCGATCTCCGACTTGGAGCGCGCGCCCTTCCTTCTGATTGTAGTTAACCGTTCTGACGTAGTTGGTGTCATCGATGGGGGTCATCGACCCGTTGTTGTGATATTCCGCCACCGTGTTGATACCTCGGTAGAAAAAGCGCAACTCCGCCTGAGCGTTTTTCAATTTCCACTGGCTCTCGACTCTGAAAGTAATCGAATCTCCGCCCTTGGGTATGGTGTCTTCAATCTCCACCGCAGCCGTGCGATCTTCCCAATAGAACGTCAGGTAGTGATCATAGGCTTGAAACTCATCCTCGCGCGCATGCCTGTCCCGGGCACGATCTGAAAAATAGGTGTAGAGCGCATCGTCGGTCTCCACTGTTATGGCAGGTTGCAGTTCTGTATCGCCTCCATAAAGCGCGACAAAACCCTGACCACTGTCAACCTTCAGCCGGAGAAAAACGGGTCCATCTTCATCCAGAGGATGACTGGCCACGGCTTCGCCTATCTGCGTTCCTCCTTGATCGACTCCACCTGAGGACCAATTCTTCAAATCTCTACTGGCCTCCACTACATAAGTGATTCCCTCGCGAGCGCGATTGTAACGGAAAGCCAGGCGACCATTCTCAACTTCAGAGTTTACGATAACAGAACCTGCGTCTGGACTTTTGGGATTGAGACCGAGCGCATATTCCAGCAAATTCCACACGCCGTCTTTGTCCGGATCGGCACGGTCGTTTCCAGAACCCTTCCCGTCCGGGTCTTGAAAGTGGACATTTCGCCAAGAGTATAGATCTGCAACACCAGATCCGCTTTCAGCGCTTATCAGTGCTTCAGTTCCTATTGCACCCAAGAACAGTAACTGGGTCAAAAAACGCCCACCATATACTTTGGCAGTAAACATTTTCACACGATAGGGATGTGTGTGTTTAGCTGTCAATATTACACTTTAAAATGAATGTAAATAACTCGGACGTCTTTTTATAAAAAGTGTCAGCATCTTTATATTATCATTTAGACACTCAAGAGCTGAATGAGATTCTAAATGATTCTTTTCTCAAGGGATATCATCCCTCGCCGTGAGTCCAGTCGGATGATCCTATGATTGCAATCAACGATGAAATGTCAGAGCCTAAGCAACGTAGGCATCTTTGGCGTCCTAGTGGACCTCATCTCTCCTTGCTTCAAACCCATCGTCCCAACCCACCCATGAAAACGCTCTTCCATCTCTTCGTCTCACTCATCCTGCTGCTGCCGCTCACTGCCTCGGCACAATCAAAAAAGCTCAAGGTCTTCATCCTCGCAGGCCAATCGAACATGGAAGGCCATGCACGCGTTGAGACCTTTGACTATATCGGTGACGATCCCGCCACCGCTCCGCTGCTCAAGCAGATGCGCGGACCCGACGGCACGCCCGCCGTTGCCGACCACGTGTGGATCTCCTACCTAACCGGACATTACGAGGGCAAGGCCAATGGCGAGGGAACCGGCAAGCTCACCGCGGGATACGGTGCACGAGGCTCCAATCCCACCCAGGACGGCGGCAAAATCGGTCCAGAGTTCATGTTCGGTCTAACCATGGATAGCGAGCTCAATGAGCCGGTGCTTCTCATTAAGACGGCGTGGGGAGGCAGAAGCCTCAGCACCCAATTCCGCCCACCTAGCGCCGGCCCCTACGAGTTCAGCGATGCACAAATCGAGCAGATGAAGAAGCAGGGCAAGGACATCGCGGCGGAGAATGCCGCGAAGGCAGAAGAGTCCGGCCGCTTTTACAAATACATGGTCGACCACGTGAAAAGCGTACTGGCCGATCCCAAGCGCGTTTGCCCGGACTATGATCCTGCCGCAGGCTATGAGATCGCAGGGTTCGTATGGTTCCAAGGTTTCAATGACCTCGTGGACAGCAACACCTATCCCATCAATCCCGATACGAAAATTAGGGATTACTCGAAATACAGCGAGTGGATGGCCGATTTCATCCGCGATGTGCGCAAGGATCTCGATGCACCCAAAATGCCTTTTGTCATCGGGGTGCTCGGCGTGGGTGGCGTTGAAGCCAATGAGAGCACGGTGGCTTTCCGCGAAGCGATGGCCGCTCCCGCAGCGATGCCCGAATTCAAAGGCAATGTGATGGCGGTAGAAACCGCACCATTCTGGCCGGATGAACTCGACGCCATCGACAAGAAGCGCGGTCAGGTGAAGCAGATGCGCCACCTGCTGAAGGTCAAAAACAAGAACACTCCCAACAAGGACGGCACCATGGACAAGGCGGCACAAGAAGCGTACCTCAAAAAATACGAGGCAGAATTGATCAGCTCAGAAGAGGCCACCATGTGGAAACGCGGCGCATCCAACGCCGGCTACCACTACATGGGTTGTGCCAAAACCTTCGCACTCATGGGCAAAGCCTTCGCCGAAGCGAATCTCAAGATGCTGGGAGTGAAATAATACCAAATCTTGATAATGATCTGACGCGAGCGTGAGTTCATTTGATTGATAGTCAACGAGTTGCGCGCGTAGAAAAGCCATCTATTTATTCGAAGACTGTATAAAAGGGGCTGAAAGCGTGGCTCTCTAGAAGGACTGGGAACCAAGTTAGGGTGGCATCTAGCCTGATGAGGAAACTCGTGCTAGAAGCTATCTTGCTTCTCTCTTGCCTTCTCTGCGAGGCGGGCATTCGCAGAAAAATTGTTTCAGCCGCACCCCAATCGATGAGCGCCAAGTTGTTTCCTGTTCTGTCGATGGATCTCACCGACTCATCGATGACACATCCTTTATATGCCTTGCTACATGAACGCAGGATGAATGGCTCCAGAAGATGGCGAAAGTTCTTTCCTTCAACCGACGTAAAGCAAATCAATATCTACAATTATGAAATCAGTCATGTCTCTTCGCCGTCCTATTCTCGCTCTCTGCCTGCTTGTTTTTTCCACATCGGGACTTTCCGCAGCAGAGAAATTGAAAGCGCTGATCATGGATGGTCAAAACAACCATGCGGTGTGGCCGAAGTCCTCGATCATGATGCGCCAGTATCTGCAAAACACGGGGATGTTCGAGGTGGACATCGCCCGCACAGCGTCGATCTGGAAATGGGAGCGTGAAGAGAAATTTCTACCGCTCGCCGGCGTAGGTGAATCCAAAAAAGCGAAGAAGTCGGAACCCGATCCGAATTTTGCTCCGGATTTCAGCGAGTATGACGTGGTGGTCAGCAATTTCGGTTACAACGCGGCCGCTTGGCCGGAGAAAACCAAGAAGTCCTTCGAAGATTACATGGCTGCGGGTGGCGGGCTGGTGGTCGTTCACGCGGCAGACAACAGCTGGGGAGATTGGCCGGAATTCAACAAGATGATCGGTCTTGGAGGCTGGGGCGGGCGGAATGAAAAATCCGGTCCTTATGTATATTACGATGCGGAGGGGAAGATCGTCCGCGATGATTCACCTGGCGGATGCGGCAGTCACGGACCGCAGAATGAGTTCCTCATCACCATGCGGAACACTGAGCATCCGATTACCAAGGGGCTGCCGGATTTCTGGACGCATACCAAGGACGAGTGCTACTCATTGCTTCGCGGGCCGGCGGAAAACATGACCATTCTGGCAACCGCCGCCGACACGCCGAAGTTGCAGGAAGCCGGGCGCAATGAACCGATGCTGATGGTGCTCGATTACCACAAGGGTCGTGTTTTTCACACCACTCTCGGTCACGACACGGAAGCCTTTGAAGGCGTCGGTTTCATGGTGACCTTTCTGCGCGGAACCGAGTGGGCGGCCACGGGAAAGGTGACCCAGAAGATTCCAGAGGACTTCCCGTCGAAGGGTAAGGCGAGGTCCCGGGCGTTTGAGTTGAAGAAATAGTGAGAGATGAACGAAATTTGATAGTTGTTATACCAAATCTTGGTATTGATCTGACGCGAGCGAACGCGAAGTTGGTTGATCGTGAGCCACTTGTGCGCGGCGAATAGTCATATTTTTTTCAAAACCGGTATTACTGACCTAAAAAGTTCAGACCTCATCAAGGCAACTTCCTTGCCCGCCGTGACGACTTTGCGTAGCCGCACTTTTCTCACCTACCTTTTCCGAGCACGCCCCAGACAATCGCCCCTAGGACGATGCCGATCGTGACTACAACCCAAACTCCGCCGAACGCGAGCACTTCGCTTGGTCGGTTCATCCCCATCACCGCAGCGAGGGTCATCAACGGAAAGAAGAACGCGGCCAAACGGTTCAATTTCCGCGCTTCGTGAGTTGCTGCGGCGGCGGCCACGGCTTGCTCCGCCGAGTTTTTCGCAATCAGGAAATCGAGACTGCTCTTCGCATCCTGCACTAGAAGATCCGCGGCCCGCTCGACCCCTACTGCGACATCGCGAATGGCAAGCACCTGTAGGTCATCTGGAAGAGCTTGGCGTAGCTCCTGAATCACCGACATCATGTTTCTTCCAGCTCGAAGCACGGGTGTCGCTTCATCGATAATGTCGTGGATCTCACTGGCGCTGCTTGCTTTATCAAGCTCCACATCCAAGGCGGTCACCCGCGAGAGATAGGTTTCAACATGTGCCCGTAGTGCACTGCGCCCACCTGATTCTGGAAGAGATTTCCAAGCGCCTTTATCGTCGATCCAGAACAACACAGCGTCCCGCTTTCCTCTGTCATCGGCAGTCGGTAGTTGGTGGAGAATAGCCAGCAAATGACCGTCTTCCTTCATCAAGCGCTGACGACCAGCGTCCTCACCCAGGCGTCGGCGGAAGATATCTGGAATAGCCCAGGATTTCGGCAAAATGGAGCGAATCGGCGGAACTGTGGACATATCATTAACTCAAGGGATATCCCGCGTGTGATGCAAGCGCGTTTTCCTGAGGAAAACGACTGTAGATTTGGCGCTTGTCCACTACGGCCACTAGGCAGGACTGAGTCCGTAAAGTCGAATATTTGGCAAGATCGCTACACTTAATTCACTGCCCTACTTCGTGCCGAGCTGGTGATCAGCGCTCCCAGCAACTCTATGAAGCCTTCCGGCTTTAACTACGGTGCAATAAACCATGCAAAATTTGTTGGCATCCGTTCGGGATGGGATTCTCGTTGATGTGTTGCTTCTCCATCTTCGCGCATGCCACGACCCTCCAATCCTCCGCTGCTTCCGTGGTTCGTGTTCCTCGGGGTTTTCTACCTTGTTTGGTTGAGCATTGTGATCATTGGCTCGCACTGGCAAATGATCGCCGACCACTGGGGCATCGCTGTGGCGATGGCGGCGGGTTCCTATGCCGCAGGATCCACTCCGATGGGCGGTGGGACGGTCGGGTTCCCGGTCTTGGTGCTGCTGTTTGATCAATCGCCGAGCCTGGGGAGGGATTTTAGTTTCGCCGTACAGAGCGTGGGGATGACTAGTGCATCGATCTTCATTCTCTGCCGCAGACAACCCGTCGAATGGCCGATGCTGCGTTGGGCAATGCTCGGCAGCTTGTTGGGTACACCGCTGGGCATTCTCTGCATCGCACCGCTGATTTCTCCATTGATGATCAAAATCGTTTTCGCGGTCCTGTGGTGCAGCTTCGGCGTTCTCCACCTTTATCGACTAAACGAACTGACCCGCCACGAAGGCATGGCACCCGGCGCACACCGCTTCGACCGCATCGCCGGCTTGCTCGTGGGCTTTTTGGCTGGGGCGACCGTGTCTTCCATTACCGGCGTGGGCATTGACATGGTGATCTACGCAGTGCTGGTGCTGCTTTGTCAGGCCGACCTGAAAATCGCCATTCCAACGTCGGTCATCATCATGGCGTTCACTTCACTCGTTGGTATCGCCACGAAATCCATCACCAACACAGTGAACCCCGAAGTATTTGGAAATTGGCTGGCTGCTGCTCCCGTCGTCGCCATTGGGGCACCTCTTGGAGCCTTCATTGTCGACAAAATCGGCCGAAAGCTGACGCTCCTTTTGGTATCCATTCTCTGCATTGCGCAGTTTTTCTTCACCATCCATAGCGAATGGGCTACACTTGGTATCCAAGGTCTTTTGCTGGCTCTCCTCGGTGTCCTCCTGTTCAACCTCGGATTCGAATGGCTCCACCGGAAGGGCGAGAAATTCGACCGCAGGCTTGCCAGATCCGATAGATAGAAAGACGAATGAGAGATCAGGCGTAGCACCAGTCTACAAATCCTGAGAAAACACAAGCCATGCGTAAATCTGCCATCCTCACCCTAGCCTTTTCCGCTCTCCTGTCTGCCCAGGCAGAGACAGTCTTCGTCGAAGCGGAGTCGTTTTCTGACCTTGGTGGATGGAAAACAGACACGCAATTTATTGAGACAATGGGCTCGCCTTATCTTATCGCGCACGGTCTTGGGCAGCCGGTCAGCGATGCGAAAACTTCCGTCAGTATCACTGATGGTGGCGACTATACCGCGTGGGTTCGCACGATTGACTGGAGCGAGCGCATTGGCCGTGCCGAGGGCGCCGGGAGGTTTACGATTTCTGTGAACGGAAAGCAGGTAGGTGAGGAACTTGGAAGCGGCGATCCCGCGTGGGTTTGGCAGAAAGCCGGGAACATCAAGCTTGCGGCTGGCGACCACCAACTCGCGCTGCATGATCTGACTGGCTTCAATGGCCGGGTCGACGCCGTGCTTCTCACTAACGACGCGCAATTCACCCCTCAGAATGACTCAACACCGCTCGCAGAATGGCGCGTTAAACTCCTCGGCCACACCGAAGCTGTAAAGGAACACGAAGGCTACGATCTCGTTGTCGTTGGCGGTGGATACGGCGGCATGGGAGCGGCGATCTCCGCGGCACGCATGGGCGCAAAAGTTGCCATCATTCAGAACCGCCCGGTTTTCGGCGGCAACGGCTCATCGGAGATTCGCGTGTGGGCCATGGGAACCACTCCACCATCTGAGTATGCCTTGGGGGATATCGTTCATGAAATCGCAGACTCTGCGAGTAAATCACCGGCGCCCGCCGAAGAGTTTGAAGACGCCAAAAAGGACAAAGTCCTGCGAGCCGAAGACAACATCGACATTTTCCTCAGTCACCATGCCTACGGTCTGGAGATGAAAGACGGCTCTATCGTTGGGGTGAAAGTCTTCGACGTTCCTACCAGTCAGCCGAAGGTCATTCGTGGAAAATTCTACGCCGATTGCACTGGCCACGGCTTCCTTGGTGTGTGGTCTGGAGCAGACACGGAAATGCTCGAAAAGGGCCGCATGGGCATGTCCAATATGTGGGCATGGGAGTCCGCCGACGCCCCATCATCGTTCCCCGACGAGCCATGGATGCTCGATCTTGAAGAGAAGGATTTCCCATTTCCTCGTGATCACCATGCCCAATGGTTCTGGGAGAGCGGGTATAATAAACACCCCATCGACGAACTTGAGATCACCCGCGATTGGAACTTGGTCGCTTCCTATTCAGCGTGGAGTGCGATGAAAAATCACGGCGCCTATGCCGCGCGCGATCCACAGAAAGCCAACTACGAAAAGGCACGCCTCTCTTGGCTCGCCTACATCGGAGGCACCCGTGAAACCTTGCAGATTCTTGGCGATGTCATTCTCACGCAAGAAGATATCGAAAGTAAAAAACTGTTCCCTGACGGCTGTGTGCTGACCACGTGGACAATAGACCTTCACGTTCCAAACCCCACCTATGACGGCGTGAACCCTGAGCATCCTTTCATCTCCAAAGCCATTCATCGACGCACCGTCGACCGCAAAGTCGGCTACCCAGTTCCGTATCGCTCTTTCTACTCGCGGAACGTTCCTAATCTCTTCATGGCAGGGCGCAACATCAGCGTTACCCACGAGGCACTTGGCACCATCCGCGTGATGAAAACCATCGGCATGATGGGCGTCGTCGTCGGTCGCGCCGCAGCGCTCGCCACTGAGCTCGACTGCACACCGCGCGAGCTTTACGAGAACCATCTCGACCTTCTCAAAGCCTCATGGCGCGCACCGGGCGCCACCCGTTTCGATTCCACAGAAGCCGCCGTGACCAAGCTGAAGACAGAGATTAAATAATCATCGCTGCGCAACTTATGGACGGCGGATTTCTCTCTCGCTACAATTCGCCCAATGCCTCGTCGTGCCAAAGTTCGAATCGGTCTCGCCGCCTACCGTGCCTCGGTGCTAGCGGCGGCCTTCGCCTGTCTCGGGATGATGGCACACCATTGGCAGCAACGTCGCGCGCAAAACTTCGAAGTCACGCCGCAAACCATTAGCCAATGGTTTCCTGACGTTGCATCCATCGAACCACCAGCGGGCGATCTCGGAGCGCGCGCGGTGCTTGATTCCTCAGAAACCACCCTCGGAAGCGTGCTCCAGACCTCACCGGCTTCCGATCAAATCATCGGCTACGTCGGACCGACCAATGTGCTCGTCGCCCTGGATAACGACCAACGCATCCTCGGGTTTCAAGTTCTCCAAAGTGCCGACACCCCGAGTCATCTGGCGATGATTCCTGATGACTTCCCCACCTCGTGGTACGGCAGAACAGCCGCCGACCTTCCCGACGACGACCCCATCATTTCGGGCGCATCACTCACCAGCGAGGCCATTGCAAAAAGCATCACTGCGAGACTGCTGAACCGAGCAGCAGAGCCGTGGTTCTCCGGTGAAATCACCCTCAATGAGGTGCACACGCTATTCCCAGGTGCCACCGATTTCAGCCGCGATCGCCAAGGTCGCTGGTGGATCATTCAGGGCAATGAAAAACCGCTTGGTGTCATCGTATTAACCACTGATTGCCCAACGCAACACACTGGGTTCCAAGGCCCCACCGCAGCGATGATCGGACTGACCGTCGACCTCCAAAACGTCGTTGGCGTGAAGATACTCGCCTCGCGCGATAATGAAGAATACGTCGATGTCGTAAAGGAAGAACTCGGCTATGTAACGCCATTTGCCGGCAAGTCCGTCGAGTCCATCATCGCTGATACCAGACCACCTGAATTTGCACTTCCTGTCAGCGGATCGAGCTACACCGCAAACAGTCTGGTCAGCCAAATCCGCACCACCCTGGAGTGGGTTTCCAAGCCACCAAAAGCGAACTCACCCATCCGTTGGCAAACGCGCGACACCCTCCTCATGATCTGGGTCGCCTGTTGTTTGCTCGTCGCCTTCACCCACCTGCGCGGCAAGCCCGCCGTGCGAACCGCCTTACAGATTCTCTGCGTCGCCCTGGGGGGGATTTTCCTCACCGTGATGGTTAGTCAAAGCATGCTCATCGGATGGGCAAGTCACGGAGTTCCCTGGCAAAGCTACCCCGGCATCGTGCTCGTCGCGGCAGCCGCATTGCTCATCCCCATCGGAACCGGCAGCAACCCCTACTGCCATCAGATCTGTCCCCACGGAGCCATCCAAAACATCGCCTTCGGAATCACCGACAAACAACTCACCATCTCACCAAAACTCCACAAGTGGCTGTCGCGACTGCCTTGGCTCGTGCTCGCGGTTATCTTCGCGCTCGCCCTTGCAGGATGGCGTGGAAATTTTGCTTCCTTCGAGGTGTTCGATTCATGGTCCACAGGGCTGACTATCCTCAGCATCCCGGTAATTTTGTTCATCGTGTCGCTGGTGCTCTCGCCCTTCGTCCGCACACCTTATTGCCACTACGCCTGCCCCACTGGCGCACTGCTCAAGTTCGCCGCCGGACCCACTCACCGCTGGTTACTTCGCGACAAGCTCGCCGGTGCCGCTGTAGTTTGCGGGTGGATTTTCGCGACCATCGCCCTCATCGGCTCATGAAGAAAGCACTTCTCGGCACGATCCTCCTCGCCGCGTTTGCCCTGCTCGTTGCTCGGCAATTCCAAGAAACGAAGCCGACACAAATCAGCGGACAAAGCATGGGAACCACTTGGCACCTCCGCAGTACATCCCCAGAAAAATACGCTACACTGATTCAGCAGGAACTCGACACCATCGAGTCCGCGCTGAGCACATGGGATGAGAACTCCGAACTGTGCCGCTACAACCGTGGAGAAGTCGCAGAACCCAGCGCCATCCTCAGTGAAGCACTCGCAGTCGCCGAGCAGCTCGAAATCCAGACCGACGGCAAATTCACCCCGCATATTCTGCGCGCCGTTACAGATGCCGGATTCGCACCCAAGTCCGCGACCAACGCCCATCAGATCGACCTCTCCGCCATGGCCAAAGGCTACGCCGTGGACAAAGTTCGCGACCGCCTCCGCGACGCAGGACTTCACAACTTCGTGTTCGAACTTGGCGGCGAGCTATTCGCATCAGGTCTCCAATCCGATGGATCACCATGGGAGGTGATCATCGCCAATCCACATGGCGGCGAAGCGAAAGTCATCGCTCTCCACAACCAAGCCCTCGCCACCAGCGGCAACCAATACCAAATCGCCTCCGTCACCGGCGACGGGCAGATCGTCAGCCATCTCATCGATCCCGAGACTGATAAACCCATTCATCGTCCGCTCAGCTCCGTCAGCGTCATCGCCAAAGACTGCGCCACCGCCGACGCCTGGGCCACTGCCGCCTTCATCGCCGGTCCAGATGCGGACCTACCGGTGGAGGCTATTTGGCAGTAACATTGAAGCATGGGGCGGTAGTTTTCCCCGTAGCTACTTTTGTGAAAAAGTGGCGGGGTGATGTGGATAGCCCTTTGGAATGTGGGAGTCGCCCAGCCACGCTTTTCACAAGCGTAGCTACTTCGAACACTGGTACAATTTAGATAAGGGCTCATTGCCTCCATTGACGCGGCGTTTTGAAAACATCGGAGTGCGGTTCGTACTACACGGCTACCCTGCTCGCACCCGCGATCCGCTTCGCTCCACGGCGATTGCAAAGCGCCGCTACAGATGCTTCACTTCTCTCCTCCCCTTTCTTGACCTTGAGGTGCTGAAGTGTTGGTCTTGTATATGCAAAAGCGTTATCAGATTCAGTTTCCGCCCACTGCCGCCCATCAACTCGCGCAAAGCGAGGTCTGCTTCAACCTTGTGGAGAACGGCAAGTCACAGCGACTGCGCTTTCACGATTACGACGAAATCTACCGTCGTCCGGGGCTCTACGAGCAACTCTTTTACAACCGCCTGAAATGCAATTCCCCGTCTCGCGTGGCTGAGATGCTACACCGTGCTCTGGCTACCGTCCGCGAACCGATGAACGAACTACGGGTGCTCGATCTCGGCGCCGGCAACGGGATGATGGGCGAGGAACTCAAGCGCGAAGGCGTCGCCCGAATGGTGGGCGCGGATATTATTCCAGAGGCCCGCGACGCCGCCTTACGGGATCGCCCGGATATCTACGACGACTACTACGTGGTCGATATGACGAATCTGAGTGAAGACGACTCGGAGTCTCTGGCGGGATGGCGGTTCGACTGCCTGACCTGCGTGGCCGCGCTCGGGTTCGGCGACATTCCACCGAAAGCTTTCTTCACTGCTATGAAGAAAATCCGCACCGACGGCTGGCTGGCCTTCAATATCAAAGAGTCCTTTCTCGACCCAACCGACCAATCCGGATTCTCCAGGCTCATCCGTGAATTGATTTTTTCGAAGTATCTCAATATCCATCACCTTGAGCTCTATCGTCACCGACTCTCGATGGAGGGGAGGCAGCTTTTTTACTACGGCATGGTCGGACGTCTGACCGAATCTATCCCGGACGACTTCCTCGCCCAGCACGGTATCGAGTGAGGCGGATGTGATGCCGGTTTCCACAGAATCCACCACCGCGCCGCGGCGTCTGCTGGCTCTTTTCGCGGTTATCGAAGGTTTTTCCGTAATCGGGCTCGCCGCGGGCATCGCGTTCCACCGCTGCTCCCGCGGCTGAGCCTCCAGGCGGCGCCTTGCCTACTTGCGCATCGGTAACCGCCGACGGCTGGGAGGAGTCTGGGTCCGCGGCATCAGGACTTGATTCGACATGCCTCCGTAGTCGAGGGTGTAGAAGATGCGGTCGCGGAGTGGCTTGAGGAGCGGCTTGACCTTCGACAGGGCACGCTTCGGCATGAAGCAGAAGAGCATGTTCTTTTCGCCGCTTTGACTTTCACCCTTGAGTATCGTCGTGCGCAGTCCCTCCTCATGCAAGGCCGCCGCAAGCTCGCGAATCTCATCGCCACCGACCGCACGCAGCGTTAGGTTACCTAGCGGGATGCGCCTTTCGACGAGAATGCCGAGCACGTTTCCGATCGAAAAACCGAGGGCGAAGAAGAGGCCGAGCCATGGATTGTCCTCAATCAACCCGAGGGTCAACGAAATCACCGATAGCCAAATGACCACTTCGACAAAGCCGAGCAGGAACGAGGTTTTCATACGGCCATCGATCACCGAGATCACGCGCAGCGTGCCAATCGTCACGTCCAGCATCCTTGCCAACATGATGAGTACGCCGACACCCATGGTTTCCATCCATTCCATCTACCTTAGCTTACCCGTGTAGACAGGTATCTCAAGCGAAGATGACCTGGAAAGATTGAGACAAGGACGCCACGCACGTCATCCATCAACACCGACTCATCAACAATGTTCAAACAGAGTGGCAGTGATTTCCCTCGTAGCTACTTTTGTGAAAAAGTGGCGGGGTGATCGCGTATGAGCCTGGAAAGGAAAATAGGAACCACGGATTTCACGGATATACACGGATAATCAGTGAGTTACATTGACTAGGCGACTAACCCTCTGGGTGATCGGGATGAATTTCATAAGTGCCTCTAAATCCGTGCTTTCCTGTCATCCGTGGTTCTCATCTCTGAATTTAGGATGAGGGCTTTGCCCCACTCGATGGGGCGGATGAGTCTTGGGAAGGCGGGAGTCGCACAGCCACGCTAGCGTAGCTACTTCGCGCGATGACTTTTGTGCGAGAGTTTATGAACAGCTCGGGATAACTATCAGTCTAGCCCTCTACCCC
The DNA here is from genome assembly GCA_024636835.1 of Verrucomicrobiales bacterium. Taxonomy (GTDB): domain Bacteria; phylum Verrucomicrobiota; class Verrucomicrobiia; order Verrucomicrobiales; family SLCJ01; genus Sulfuriroseicoccus. The sequence goes on from JAGXGH010000083.1 coordinate 21,598, forward strand.
TCGGCATACCCTCAAGGACGCAGTGGACCCGGATGGTTTATCGAACTCGCATCGCGGGCAGCTCCAGGGAACTCGGCGTGAGGGTTGCCACCAATTCCTTTTTTCCACGACACCACTTTGCCATCCACAACGGTCGGAGGGTCGTGACGATTTGGTGTCGGGTTGGTGGGAATGGTGTCGCCGGTTTGTTCGGACCAGGCGGCCAATAGCTCGCGAGCTTGCTTGATCTGCTCCGCATATTCAGGCTTGTCTGCGATGTTGGTGAGTTGATCAGGATCGTTCCGCAAATCGTAGAGCTCCTCACTTGGATATGGGTTGGAAAAAGGTCTGCCAGTGGTTTTTGGTCGTCTCGCCAGCGGCATGGGCTTGCCACAGTTCCTTACCCGCTGGGTAGGTGATATCAGATTCCGCACAGAGGTTCATCTGATTGGGAAAGTTGTTGCGGATGTAGGCGAAGTCGCCCCAACGCACGAGCCGTGAATGGTTGCGGTAGACGTGCCAGTTTTGCTCGGAGAAAATCACATCACGCACGCTTACCTCTGGGTTTTTGAGGATCGGCAAGAAGCTCTGCCCTTGGACGCATTCGGGAATTTCAACACCAGCGAGCTCGAGGCATGTAGCGCTCAAGTCGATCACACTGACGAAGCTTTGTGTCGCTGCTCCTTGTTTGATGACTTTCGGAAAATGCACCACCCAAGGCGTTTTGATTCCGCTATCGTAGAGCCGACTCTTGGCACGTGGAAATGGCCGACCGTTATCTGACCCGACAACGATAAATGTATTTTCCAATGCGCCCTGTCGCTCAAGTTCCGAACGAACAAGACCGACAAAATGATCAAAACGGCTCACCTCATGGTAATACAATGACAGGTCCTCACGCGTGACCGGACCATCGACATTGTAGGGAGGCACGACCACCTTCGCCGGATCATATTCTGGGGCATCCTCACTGACAGTCCAACCGCGATGGGCATCATTGGCAGCAAACCAAAAAAAGAAGGGTTTTTCCTGTGGTCGGTCGCGAACTAACTCCACCCAGTCACCGGAGCCCCCAGATCCGCCACCATGGGTGATTTTATCAAATGCCCGGTCCGTCTCGTCGAACATATGGTTTTTCCCGGATAGCGCCGTGTAGTAACCTGCATCGCGCAACAACTCAGGGAAACGAATTTGATCATCCGGTAATTTCGAATGCAATTCCGGCGCGCCGGTATTGTGTGGGTAGCGACCGGTAATGATGCTGCATCGGCTGGGGCTGCAACTACTGATCGTCAGGTAGGCCTGATCAAATCGCATCCCACTAGAGGCGAGACCATCGATGTTTGGCGTTTGAATAACGGGATGCCCATAGCAACCATGATCCTCTTGGGAAATATCATCGGAGATGAAGAAGATGAAGTTTGGCCGCGATGTCTCCGCGTGACAAAACGTGCCGATCAACAAGCCGAACGTAGTAAGTAGAATGAGTTTCACACTACACGGTAGCAAGGCAGAGAAGGCGGGTCAATCGATGGTCGTGAAATCCCACAGTCTACGATCTACTCGTTTGTTTTCTAGAAACATCGACATGGTAGTCTCCATCGAGCCAGTTCCTGCCCAGGAGCATGCGGTATTTCATCCTTCGCCTATCATTCAAGGTAAACTTCACGACTTTTGAATGATCATTGCAGACAACGGTTAATGGCACCTTATAGCGCATTTCTTCGCCTTCAGAGGTTTTCACCTTAACCTTCGAGTCGATATACGATTTGACCAGAATCGCCTCACCATCGCGATTCTCTGTGTAAAAATGGATCGGCTTTTTACCTGTGTCATCACTAGGAAATACCGTGATATCTACAGCGTGCATGCTGCAGCTCGCAGCTCCAGTGTCGACTCTAGCGGAGAAATTCATTTCCGCGTCCTCAATGAACACCTCTTCAGTGGCGCCAACCAAGGCAACATACTCGCTTTTCCAATTCAAATTGAGGCAGACAATTGCCGCTAATGAAGCACTTCCTAAACTTGTGAGTAAATTGCGCATAGATGGTTTTATATTACGTGCCAAACTTCTAGGTTTTTCAATATAATTATTGAAATGTTAAATATCTTAATTATTTAAGGATTGTCCCCCTAATATCGCATTCGAATAAAAAGATGACTTTTCTACGCGCACAAGTCGTTCACAACCAACTAAATCAACTCCCGCCCGCGTCAGATCATTACCAAGATTTGGTATCACTGCTTCAGCGACGCGAGATAGGCTACCAAATGGTTGAACTGAATCAGTGTGAGACCGTCGACTAGGTGCGGAGGCATGAGGGTGGCCGAGGTCGGCTTGACGGATTTCACCTCGGCGGAGGGAATCGTCGTTTCCGTGCCAGCGATGTCGCGGACGACGAGTTCTGTGTCGCTCTTGGAAACCAAGGTGGCCATCAGCGTTGCGCCGTCGTTCTTGGTAATTTCGATCCATTTGTCCGAGATCGTGGCGTCGGGTTTGAGTACTGATTCCGCGATCTGATCGGCGGTGAGTCGCTTGCCCAAGTCGTTCAAATCGGGTCCTCTTTTTGCACTCTTTGGCTCCATGGAATGGCACTGAGCGCAGGCGGGCAGAATCGCCAAGCGTGCGCCCTTCCTGGCCTTTCCTTTGTTGGCGGCGAGATATAGCATGACATCCTCTATCGAAGTATCGCTGATCAAGGCATCTCCAATCTTGGCTAGCTTTTCCGCGTTCTCTTTCTTCTCGGTTTCGAGCCAACGGAACCGACTCCGAAGCTGCGACACGAGTTTGGCCTCTCCTGCCGCTTGAACTTCATCAAAGTAGCTCGCGATTTTTTCGGACTCGCTCCACTTCTCCGGCACATAGACAGGACCACGTGTGTCGGGGCGGGTGCTCCACCACCACGAGCCATCGTAGGGAGCTTCTTTCGCATAAAGACGGGCGAGCGCGGTGAGAATTTGCTCGCGCAGTGTGGCATCGTCGCTTGCCTTATGTTTGGCAATCAAGCCATCGACTACCACCGGATCGTAAATGATCTGCAATGCGCGCAACACGCCGACAGTGCTTTCGCCACCTATAGCGGCGAGACATGCGTCGATGGCATTCAACTCGACGAGCGCATGACTGGCGAGGTGTGGAATTACTACCGCCGAATGCGGCGTGGCGTGCGGCCCCGGCTCGTTGCCATTCTTTGCAGGAACTGCGGGCGGAATGGCCTTGGCGACCAATGCATCGGCGACGGTTGAATCACCGATGCGCCCGAGCGCGATGGCGGCCACGGCCTGGACACGTGGGTTCTCATCCTTAAGCGAGGCTAGGTATGGCTTGGTCGAAACTCCATCGAGTTGGGTCTTCCTGTCTGCCGCAGCGCGCAATGCCCATTCGCGAATGGTGGGATCAGCTGAAAGTGCCAAAAGTTCATCGTTGGCCTTTTGACCGAGCAATTGCTTATAGGTGAACAGCGACGAAACCCGCGATTCCAGAGAGCGTGATGAATCTTTTGTTGCCGCGAGTAACTGTGTTGCTACCGACACATCGCCGCGCTGAAGAAGTTCATACTGACATGCCAATCGACTTACCGCACTTTCGCTATAAACACCCGAAACCAGATGTTCGCTGGCGAGTTTTTTCACATCGGGAAACGCCTTGTAGGTCCAGCCTTTGGGAATGATTCGATGGACTTGGCCTTTGTTCAGATTCCCTTTGTATCCCGCGCCCTGCCAGGCGGAAACATACATCCTCCCTGAACCGTCCACCGCAATATCCGTTGGCTGAGAAAAACTCGCGAATGGGGTCATTTCCTGCGTGAAGGTCGGACCATCGGGTGTCACCTCATGAATAAACACGGCATTCTTTCCCCAGTCACACATCAATGGGTTCTTATTGTATTTCTCCGGCCAGCCCGGTTCATCCAGATACATCGCACCGGTTCCAGAACCGCCGCCGACATCGACAAGCGCAGGGATGATCTCTTCGGTGAAATGCATGTAGAGCAGCGGGTAACCATACTGACCGGATTGAATGTGGTGAATAAAACGCACGTTCCATCCACCGCCGTCGTTGGTGTTCCCACGGGTGAAAATGTTCATCAGCGGATCAATTGCGACATCATAAATGTTTCGTAATCCGTGAGTATAAACTTCCATCTCTGTGCCATCGGGGCGAACTCGCACAACCCCTCCACCGAGCATGGTTATTTTCTTGCCGCTGGCATCGGTCGCGTCAACAAAACCGAAATCACCAACCGCGATGTAAATCCATCCATCGATGCCCATGGCGATGCCATTGGTGCTGTGGTCGACGCCTCGGGCGTTATTAAATTTCAAGGTCGAGATCCCCTTGATCAACGGCACCGGCGGGCCGTCTGCCTTACCATCGCGATCCGCATCAGTGAGCTTCGAAAGGTCGAGCCGAACGATCTTTTCCCCCTCGTAGATTGAGTGGAGTACAAACACATCATCACCTACCGCGATGAGTCCGCGTGGGTCTCCCACCTCGGCAAAAATAATGTGATCGTCGACAACTCCATCGTTGTCGGAATCGATCAATTTGACGATACGACCGTTACCTGCCTGGACTTTAAGCGAGCCATTGGTATCAACGCCTACATAGACATCTCCGTTGGCATTTGCCGTGAGACACGCTGGCGATGGTGTGAGCTTATGATCAGCAAACTGCGTGACATCAAGATCGTCCGCCGCCGTGGCGAGGGAGCTGCCTAAAGCGAAGAATGCGAGGGAAAGGGCTAAGGTTTTCATCATATTACGCGATGCCGACGAGTAGGCGCGATTCTCTAATACGTTGAAGATCTTGGGATTTTACAAAAAAATCCTCACATGAATTCGACGAGAAGGGCCGTTACCCAGTCTGATCCTCGCGTTCAAGACAGATGGATAGTAATAGCCCTGCCAATTGATACGTAATCTAAGTAATTCTATCCTATGACCAGCCCCCTCGTCCCATTATTAGCCATCGCATTGACGATCTCACTGCATGCGGCAAACAAACCGAACATCGTCGTGATGCTTGCCGACGACATGGGGTTCGGCGAACTGTCCTGCCTCAACCCCGAGCGGGGTAAAATCCCTACGCCTCAACTCGACAAGCTCGCTGCGGATGGAATGAATTTCACCGATGCCCACAGCGGGTCATCCGTCTGCACCCCCACTCGCTATGGAATACTCACCGGCCGTTATGCGTGGCGAACCCGGCTCCAGTCTGGTGTCCTTACTGGCGGAAAATCACTCATCGCCAAGGAACGCCTGACACTTCCGGAACTACTCAAACAACAGGGCTACACAACCGCCATCATCGGAAAGTGGCATCTTGGAATGATGTTCGACGGCAAACAGGCTCGAGGTAAAGTCCCCATTGGATCCAAGGTCACACACGGCCCACTCGACTACGGTGGCTTTGATGAATTCCACGGCTTTCATCACGCTCGCCAGATGTCGCTGTGGATCGATAACGACGAAGTGACCCAGAACATTGAGCCAGTGGAGATGCTTCCAAAACTCACCGCTAAAGCGGTGGAATTTATTCACTCCCGCAAAGGGAAAACCAATGAGCCGTTTTTCCTCTACGTCCCTTGGAACTCACCGCACAGCCCCGTCGTGCCTACTGAAGAATGGCGTGGAAAGAGCGGACTCAACGCCCATGCGGATTTTGTCATGCAGACCGATGATGCTTTTGGTCAAGTCATCACTGCGCTCAAGGAAACGGGACTCTACGACAACACGCTGATCATTTGTTCATCCGACAACGGCACCTCAGCACCCACCTCGAAGAAGGAACAGCTTGAGGCCATGGGTCACTTTCCCAGCGGCGATTTGCGCGGATCCAAAGCTGACCTCTGGGACGGCGGACACCGCGTTCCCTTCATCACCGCGTGGAAGGGTAAGGTCGCCACTGGAACACGAAACGATCAACTCGTCTGTTTAACCGATCTTTACGCAACATTCGCTGAACTATCAGGAGCCAGCTACCCAGCGAGCGAAGGCGTCGATTCGATCTCGTTTGCCGACTCTCTCGTCGGTAAAACGCCAAGCACTCCACGTCAATCCGTCATCCACCATTCCATCAGTGGGATGTTCTCGATTCGTGAGGGAAAGTGGAAGCTCCTCTGCTCACCGGGTTCCGGTGGATGGACAGATCCTCGCCCCGAAAAGGCCGCAAAGAATGGTGACCCGATGACGCAGCTCTACGATATGGATCTCGACATCGGCGAACAACAGAATCTCGCTTCGAAAAACCCGGAAAAAGCCCAAGCACTACGCGCTCACCTCGACGAGCAAATCTCCAACGGGCGTTCCACCCCGGGGCCGAAGCAGAAGAACGACGTCGACTCCATCGTCGTCGATAAACTCAGCGCTAAACGAAAATAGACGCCGATCACTTGCTTACAGGCATGAGGCCACAATCGTCACCCGATGGCGGTGGAGGGTAGAGAGAATAGAGTCGCGTAAAACGGCTGCGCCGCACGCGATGGAAAATGGAGAGGGCTGTAGCGGACGCTTTGCAAGCGCCGAACGAATGTCGCCCAGTTTCCGCTACTCTCCGTGAACCTCGAATGGAGATTGGCTAGGTGGCAGGATGCCACCGCCACGGGGTACGCTTGGCCAGGCGGCAGAATGCCACCCAATGCCTGCACGGTGGTTAAGGATGGCGATAGATGAAAAATTTTCTATCCGCAGATTACGCAGATGGACGCAGATTTTTAGAATTGCTGCCAGCATAGACGTGTCGGCAAGATGCCGACGCCACGGTAGAGGTCGCGCTGCCGCTTGCGCCCATTGACCATTGTCTAGTGACCATCGTTATATTCTCCACTGGTTTATAAGACTCGATCACGTCATGGTAACAGCATGCCATTGAAGCCCTCATTCACGCTCGTCATCATGGGTGTATCCGGAGCAGGAAAATCCACCGTAGGTCGACTCGTTGCCGAACGCACGGAATCACTATTTCTCGACGCGGACGATTTTCATGCTGCCGAAAACCTCGCGAAGATGGCAGCGGGCGAGCCATTGAGCGATACCGATCGCGAACCTTGGCTGTCCGCTCTGCGGGATGAAATCACCCGTCGCAACAACGCTGGACAAACAGTTATTCTTGCCTGTTCCGCACTAAAGGAAAGCTACCGCGAGCAACTTCGCGCAGCCGGTCCGCAGGTGGTTTTTGTCCATCTACACGGAACTCGCGAGCAACTCACGGAGCGACTCGAACAACGCGATAAGCATTTCTTCCCGCATTCGTTGCTGGACTCACAGTTGGCTGATCTCGAGCCACCTAGCGATGCCCTCACACTGGACATTGCGGCTACACCAAACGACCTTGCTACACAAATCCTCGTTCCGTTCTTCAATCGGTTGCCCTAAGAGACTGTCTGAAAAGTGCCTGACGCGTGTTTCTGAATAAGAGTGGGTCAATGTATCATGCGGCTACGCCGATTTAAAATAAGGAACCCCTGTGGGCTGCGAGTCTTTTTGTCTGATGCATCGTTGCTCCTTGGTCACTGGTCTCGACCAGCTCCCGCGTCGCGCCTTACCTCAGACAAAAATCCTTCGCAGCACGCATCCGGCACTTTTCAGACAGCCTCTAAGAGAAGCCTTGCACTTCCGCCAGCATGGCCGGCAATTCCGATTCACGAATTTCAGGACGGCTCGCAGCGAATGACTCACCATATTTTGGAAACTCCGAGTGGCGTAGTAGTTCGTGCGCTTCCTTGAGGGCGTCGATGGTCCCGAGGTCGTGCCACTGACCATCATCGATGATACATGCATGTGGGTTTTGTCCGCTACGGATTCCTGCCATCCACTCACCCACGATGGAAAACGGTTCGTCGACAGGCGGTAGTACAGAGAGCGCGGCGGGGCCCATGATATACACCCCGGTGAATTGTGTATTCGTTAGGCGGTCGGTGGAGATTTGCTTTTCTTTAGAGAGTATCCCCCGGATGTCGTGAATTTTTCCGTCACTGATATCGATACCCACCTGCAGCGCCGGACCCGATGTGCGCACCGCCAAGGTTGTCCATTCTTCACCGTTGGCATGGTGGGCAGCGCGTAATTGAGTGAGCGAGAAATCGGCGAGGATATCGCCGTTGTAGATAATCAATGATTGATCGTCGGGCACCAGATCCCGGATGTTGGCGATACCACCACCTGTATCGAGCAGTGTCGGTTCGTGGCGGAAAACGAGTTCGCGGTTGCGGTAGAGTTGCTCGGGAAACGCCTCGGCATAGGCATCGGGGCAGTGGTGGGTGTTGACGATGAAACGCTCGATATCCAACTCGGCGATAAGATGATCGAAAGCAAAAGTGATCAACGGCTTGCCCCACACGGGCACCATCGGCTTTGGCACCGTGTTGGTAATGGGACGAAGGCGAGTGCCCAATCCGGCACCAAGAACAAAAGCGGTTTTCAACATCTACATACTGATTCCCATAGCGACGCGGAAAGGGGAAGTCCGAATCCTAAAAATCGCTGCGACGATGTTTTCTTGAACCTCTGGTTGGACGGCGGAACAGTGGCACCATGAACTTCCCCGCTACCCTTGCCGCCTTCGATGAAAACTTCCGCTCGCGCAATGAGCTGGGGGCGTCTGTGGCGGTGTGGAAAGACGGTGAGCTGGCGCTTAACCACGCCAAGGGATGGACGACACGTAAAGAAGACACGGCTTGGACAACGAACGCCATCGTACCGTTCTACTCGGCGACGAAAGGGCTGGCCGCCTGCTGTGTTCTTCACGCACTCGATGAGATGGGACGTGATCTGGATACCGAAATGCATCTCTTTTGGCCGACATTCGGTGAGCCACATCTCACAATCGGCGAGCTTTTATCCCATCAGGGAGGACTCGCCGGGCTCGATCAAAAAGTCGCCATCGATGATTACGACGGCGTGATCCGCGTGCTCGAAACGCAGCATCCCGCGTGGGAGCCCCCGGTCCACGGCTATCACCCGCGCACTTATGGATTTCTGCTCGACGAGGTGATACGCCGCATCACCACCGCCCGCACACTCGGCGAATATTGGCACCAGCAGATCGCCGAGCCGAACGA
>JAGXGH010000084.1 GCA_024636835.1 Verrucomicrobiales bacterium
CTCAAAAGCCTGCGGCTACCCATCCACCGAGAAAAATCACACCCCAAGCACAACACTTGCACTCCCTGCCTGTACAAAAAAACGTGCATCAACGCCCTTAAAGCGTTGATGCACGATGTTAAATAATCTTTGCTCAGTAATTAGTCCAGCAAGGTGACTTTACCGGACGCGAGGTCATAGACGCCGCCGACAATTTTGATGTCGCCCGACTTTTCGAGCTCAGCGAGCACTTCGCTTCCCTTGCGGATATCAGCCACCGTTTGGCGGACATTCTGCTCGACGACTTTGGCGACAAACTCGCTGTTTTTTGAATTGCGCTGGTCTGGCTCGAAGCCTTCAACCGCGTCTACCGCAGGCTGGATTTTCGAAAGCAGAGCGGTCACATTGCCCAACTTCGCACCGTCACATGCCCCCTTCACGGCGCCGCATGAGCTATGTCCGAGAACCATCACAAGCTTGGATCCGGCGAGTTTGGTGGCAAACTCCATCGATCCCAACTGGTCTTCATTCTCAATGTTGCCAGCGACGCGGCCGACGAAAATATCACCAATTTCCTGGTCGAAAACTAGCTCCACAGGGACACGCGAATCTAAACAGGAAAGAATAACGGCTTTCGGATATTGCCCGGTTGCTGTGGCCGCTCGGCTCTCTGCAACTTTTGGTGCTGTGTTTTCACCGGCGACGAACCGAGCATTGCCCGCCATTAGATCACTGATCACAGCGTCTGGAGTCAATTTACTTTGCTCCTCCTTGGTGGTTTGAGCATTGGCAAGCGTCATCATGGCGGCTGCTGTCACCGCCGAAACGGTAAGCACTAACTTGGAGGTATTTAGTTTCATTTTATGTGGTTTCTTGTTGTATTGGTAACGCTCACAGGAGCGCTAGGTGCGACTTCACTCATTGAACGGTGAGCTACACGCCCTCACCTACGCCGGACTAAATCGTGGGGATACGCAAAATCGAAAAAATCGATCAGCGTTCAATTCTGCAGGCATCCCCCCGTATAATGCCTCAGCATGCGGCGATAATTCGCCCAACAAATCTAGCGATTCGTTGCCTCAACAAGCGCCTTCAACTTTGCCATGGCTCGACCGCTGTCCAGCGACTCCGTGGCGGCTACCAATGCCGCGTCGATGGTGTTGCGAACGCCTGCCGCACAAAGCCCAGCTGCTGCATTGGCGAGCACCATTCTGCGCGGTGCTCCTGTGATATCACCCGATAGAATACCCAAAGTAATTTTTGCGTTTTCATCGCTCGTGCCACCCACCAGAGCATCGAGAGGATCACCACCCGCTGGCGCGCCGAAATCCTCGGCAGAAAATCGCTTGTACACAGTATCACCACCGTCGGCAAAAGTCCGCACCTCGGTTTTCGCCACTGTCGATATCTCGTCCATACTCTGACCGTCATTCGTCGATCCACAAACCACCCAGCCGCTGTCGCGACCCAGTCCACGCATAATGGCGGCGAATTGATCGAGCATCGCAGGATCGCAGACGCCGATCAGTTGGCGCTTCGGTTGCACCGGATTGAGATGAGGACCGAGCAGATTGAACACGGTGCGCACACCACGCTTGGAGAGTTCCTGCCGCACAGGCCCCACCGCCTTAAACGCCGGGTGGTAAAGTTGAGCGAACAGAAAACCCACACCCGTCTGTTTCAAGACCTCTGCAAAACGGTCCGGCGCAAGATCGATCTTCACACCCAAGGCTGCCATTAAATCTGCGCCGCCGGACTTCGATGTTACCGCGCGGTTGGCATGCTTCACCGGCACCACACCAGCTCCCGCGAGAATGAACATCGCTGTAGTCGAAACATTGAACAAATTCAGCTTATCCCCACCGGTCCCGACGATATCAAACAACGGCTCCTCAAAATCATCGGCATTCACTTTGGGATCCACGGCATGCCGAAGAAACGCACGCACAAATGCCTCAATCTCGCCAACGGTCTCGCCCTTCTTCGCCAAAGCTTCGAGGAACGCACCCTTCTCTTCGTTGGCCACCGATTCGTCTACCAAGGCGTCTGCACATGCCTCGACAGTCTCTGCGCTCAATTCATGACCAGCCGTAGCGATTTCGCATCCCGTTATCAACTCACTCATAGATCGACCATAGCAGCGCCACCAAACCCCATGCAACGCGATTGTTCATTCACTAAATATGAGGTGAATTTCCCTTGTCGATTGCTTTACACCCAGCCTTTAGACTCTCTATTCTAGAAACAATGACCGACCCAGAGGACGATCCCCTTTCACAAACGACCAGCTACCATCCTGGTCAGCTACTGCTCGCCTCCCCTGCGCTGCGCGATTCGAATTTCATGCGCGCCGTGATCTTTCTTACCGAGCACAACCCCGAAGGCGCTCACGGTTTTGTGCTGAACATGCCCATAGATACAACGGCTGGTCACCTCCTCCCAGACGCCGAGGATTCGGAGCTCGCAGACGTTCCTGTTTTTCACGGTGGCCCAGTCGCTATAGACAAACTCACCTTCGCCAGACTCCAATGGAATGAGGACACCATGACTTTCGTCTTTGAGAGCCAGCTTTCCGCTGAGGACGCCCTCGAAGGCTGCCGACTCGGCGACGACATTCGCGCGTTCATCGGCTACGCAGGATGGACCGAGGGACAGCTCGAAAACGAACTTGCCGAGACCACCTGGTATACCCATTTACCTGAATCCGCCATCGCTGATCAGAACGCCATCCCCCTCCTCTGGACTACCTTGATGAACTCCAAAAGCCCCATCCACGAACTGATGACCCGCACGCCCCACCGCCCTGAGTTGAATTGATCCAGGAATTCCCTCCATTATTCAAAATTCGCTGAATTTCCCTCCGTCACGCGCTACCTTCTTCAAGAATCATCTAACTATGGATCGACATTCTCTTGGACAATTTCTCATGCTCGGCGTTCCGGGTGCTACCTTGAGTGATGAAATGCGCGAGTGGTATCGCGACATCCAACCCGCTGGGTTCATTCTCTTCGGGCGCAACGTCGAGTCGCCCACTCAGTTGCGCAGCTTGATCGACAACCTCCGATCCACTTCGCGTAACGACGAACCCATCATCGCTATCGACGAGGAAGGCGGACGGGTATCTCGTCTCCGATCCATCCTCGACCACCCGCTCCCTTCACCGGGAGAAATCGCCAAGCACGGCAACAAACCCGGTCACTTCTCACAGCTCGGCATCCTCACAGCTGACCTGTTGCGACTTTTCGGATTCAACTTCGACTGCGCGCCAGTGCTCGACCGATCACTCGGTAGCGATGCCGCAGACGGCGTACTGCGCCAACGCTGCTTCGGCGACAACACACAAGACATCATTAGCCATGCCGGACTGTTTTTACGCAGCCTTCGTAAAGGCAACATTCACGGCTGCGGCAAACATTTCCCCACTTACACGGGTGCCGCAGAAGACCCACACAACGGATTGCCGACTATTCCCGGTGATGTGCCCATACTCATGGCAGGCTATGCCGCACCCTTCGTGGCCATGCTTCCCGACATGCCTGCGGTGATGACGGCGCACGCATGGTTCCCCGGCATCGATCCCGAAACCCCTGGCCTCCCCGCATCGCTCTCCGAGAACGTCATCCACAAATGGCTGCGCAACCAACTCGGATTCGAAGGACTAGTTCTCACCGACGACCTCGACATGGCAGGTGCACAAGCCGGACGCAGCGTCGCCGAAGCCGCCAAATCCGCGATTGAGGTCGGCAGCGACATCGTGCTCGTTTGCCACCAACTCGAAAACGTTCCCGACGTCGTTAAGGCCATCGGAGAACTTCCGCACAACGTTCTCTCGCAAGGCCTCGAGCGCGTCGAAAAGTTCCGTCGTAAACTCAAATCACCTCGTGCATTCAGCGATCAACAACTCGCCAAACTCAACCAACGCATCCTAGACTTCCGCATCAGTGTTTTCGGATCAAAAGACGCCGCCCTGAAACACGACTACGATGCCCAAGCCACCAACGTAGAAGCTTACTAAGCTTGCACCCAATTCCAAAATCACCTCAATCTTCTCATTGCCTCTCAACCATTGACCAGTGTCTATTGACCATTGACTACCTATGCGCCCAGAAATCCAACAACTCCTCATCCTCCAAGACCGCGACACCAAAATCACCGCGCTGACCAAAGATATCGCCGACGTTCCTCGACATATCGAGGCCGCTCGCAAGCGTCTTGCCAGTGATCAGAAAGCCGTCGACGACGCAAAGGCGGCGATGTTCGACATTGAAAAATCCATCAAGTCGCTGGAGCTCGATATCCAAACTCGCCAGACCACCATCAATAAGCTTAAGGTTCAGCAATTCGAAACACGTAAAAACGAAGAGTTCACCGCATTCGGAAACGAGATCGTTCGCTATGGAAATGAAGTCTCCAAGCTCGAAGACAAGGAGCTTGATTTCATGGAGCAGCTCGAGGGCGCGAAGGCACTACTCGAAGAGAAACGTGCATCACTCGCCAAAGTCGAAGAGTCGGTGAACAAAGAGATCACCGATCTCGAAGCACGCCTCACGAACAAGCAAAAAGAGCTCGATGAGTTCACCATCAAGCGCAGTGAAGACGCCACGGGAATTGACGAGGAATGGCTAGCTCTTTACGAGCGTCTATTGATTCGCAAACCACCTTCAGTCGTGCCCGTTGATCACGCAGACACCTGCGGCGGATGCCACATGAAACTCACCGGCGGCATCGCCTCCGATTCGCGCGCCGAGAGAGGCATCGTCCAATGCGGGTCCTGTGCTCGAATTATCTACACACCGTCCTAGCGCTGCGCGCTCGGTTATTCGTTATTAGAGAATAACAAATAACTTCTAACGTATAACCTGCCCCCAAACAGAATGACCAACTTTCCCACCGTCTTCCAAAAGAAAATGCTCTGGAATGCTGTTACCGGCATTTCATTGCTCGTCCTCGGCGCACTCATCGTTGGTGCCATCTGGCTCGGAATCAGTATCATCGCTCTTCTCCAACCGGTGCTCATTCCCGTCGCCGTTGCAGGTATCATCGCCTATCTCCTCGAACCCGTAGTGCGTAAACTCGGCGACCGTGGAGTTTCGAGAATGAAGTCAGTGATCATCGTTTTCATCGGAGCGATTCTCGTCATCGGCGGGATCAGTGCGGTCGTCATTCCAAAAACCATCGAGCAAGGAAGTAACCTCATTGAAAATCGCGCCACCTTCGTAGAGCGCACCAAGGAGGAATTCGTCAAATGGGGAGAGGCCCACAACGACAGCGAACTCGTCCAGTGGTTTAAACCGATCATTGACGAAGAGTCCGGAGTAGAACTTCCCAGTGCCGCAGAAAACTGGCTGCGCGATAACGCCAGTCGAATCACCGAAGGCGCATGGTCGGTTCTTTCTTCAGGACTCCAAGGAGCTGGTGCGTTCTTCGGCATCCTGCTCGGCATCTTCCTCATCCCCATCTACCTCTGGTTCTTCCTCATCGAGGCCGACCCCATTAAAAAACAGTGGCACAATTACATCCCCATTCGCGCCTCTAAGATGAAGGATGAAATCGTCGAATGTCTCAGCGAGATCAACGACTACCTCATCGCCTTCTTCCGCGGGCAAATGCTCGTCTCGATGATAGACGGCGTGCTGGTGGGCATCTCGCTGTGGATTATCGGCCTGCCCTACGCTCTCCTCATCGGATTCTTCGTCGGCATCCTCGGACTCATCCCATATCTCGGCAATCTGATGTGCCTCGTCCCTGCCATGCTCATCGCTCTCGCACACTTCTCTGTTCCTGAAAACCAATGGGACTGGATCGGGGATCAGCCTTGGATATATCCGCTCATTGTTGCAGGCATCTTTTTTGTCGTGCAGCAGATCAACGGCTTCGTCACCGCACCAAAGATCGTCGGAGATTCCGTTGGTCTTCACCCGATGACCGTCATTTTCTCGGTATTCTTTTGGTCGCTCCTCATCGGTGGAATGCTCGGTGCCATCCTCGCCGTCCCACTCACCGCCGCCGTGAAAGTTCTCTTCCGACGCTACATCTGGGAACGACGCCTCAACCGCGAGCCCGAAGAGCAAGCCCCAGCATCGTAGCTACGCTTGTAAAAGCGTGGCGAGTGCGATGTCCACCACCCAGCGACCACCTCGCAACTGCAAAAAAAACTCAAAAACCGACAAGCATGCCGGTTCTCTGAGCATGTGAAAATCACGCAGCGTTCCTAACGGGATGGATGACTTCCACGTCGTCCGTGACTTTCCTTCAACGTCGCACGACATTCTGGCTACCCTTCGCCAATTCCACGCCGCAAAAAATCACGGACTCTTGAAAAGCGTCCCTCCCGTTCTTGAATGGGGCATGGACACTCCTGTCCATCGTGAGCGATCCCTACAACCCAACGAGTTCCAAATATCCACATAATTCACGCTCCTCAATTCACCCCCGAGTCGTAACGCCCACTCGATGGCATTTACGAACATACTGATTACAGGCGCGACCGGTGGGATCGGCGCGGAAACCGCAAGGCAACTCATTGCAGCAAACCCGGACACCAAGGTCTTCCTCACTGGACGCGATGCACAACGACTCGAAACGCTCGCTGATGAGCTCGGCGACCACGTCGCAGGACAACATGCCTGCGACCTCACCACACCCAACGCCGCCGCCAAGGTCGTCGAGCAAGCTGTCGACGCCTTCGACGGCGCCCTTGACGCGGTGATTCACTGCGCTGGTGTCGGACTCATCAAATCCGCCGCCGACACCACTGATGGCGAATTCAGCCGCATCATCAACACCAACACTCGCACCACCTTCCTCATCGCTCAAGCCTCACTCGAAGCGATGGCAGCGAATAAAAAAGGACGGTTCTTCACCTTGCCGGGCACGCTTGGAAAATATGCCATGCGCAATGCCTCGGCTTATGTCGCTTCAAAGTGGGCAGTCACCGGCATGCTCAAATGCATGGCATTGGAGTATCAGCGTAAAAACGTCAATATCGGTCTGTTCTTTTTCGGTGGCGTAGCCACGCCATTCTGGGACGATCTCGACATGAAAATCGCACCCGACAAAGTCATCTCGGCGGAAACCGCCGCGCAAGTTCTAGTCCAGTCAATGAACGCCCCCGATCACCTCGTTCCCAGCGAACTCGTTCTCCAGCCGGAATCCCATCAGTTGGGTCTGTAGATATTTGCTTGCCACGATGCGGTTCAGGTTCCTATCTTTCCGACCCCTCCCATCATCCAACAGATCCCATCATGAAACACGAAACACTTTGCATCCACGGCGGCTACACTCCGGAATCCGACACCAACTCCTGCACAGTCCCCGTCCACCGCAGCACCGCATTCACCTTCAACTCCACGGAGCATGCCGCGAACCTTTTCGCGCTGAAAGAACTCGGCAACATCTACACCCGCCTCACCAACCCAACCACGGCGGTGCTGGAAAAACGTGTCGCACTTCTCGAAGGCGCACACGAACTCGCCGGCCTAGGACATTCCTCCGGAACCGCTGCGATTTTCAACTCCATCATCAACCTCGCATCGGCAGGCGATAATATCGTGTCCGCCCGTAACCTCTACGGCGGCACCTACACCCAGTTCGACAACATCCTACCCGCCCTCGGCATCGAAGTGCGCTTCGTCGATTCCAACGATCCCGAAAATTTCGCGAAAGCCATCGACGACAAAACTCGCGCACTGTTCTGCGAAACCATTTCCAACCCAGCGTTGGAAATCACCGATCTGGATGCCGTCTCCACCATCGCCAAAGCGCACGGACTTCCTCTCATCGTCGATGCCACATGCTCGACGCCTTACCTCACAAACCCAATCGCCCACGGTGCGGACATCGTGGTTCACTCGCTGACGAAATGGCTCGGCGGTCATGGTGCAGGACTTGGCGGCATCGTCATCGACAGCGGACGCTTCGACTGGAAAGCCGGCAAGCACCCACTCTTCGATGATCCCGACAATTCCTATCACGGCCTTCGCTGGGGGCACGACCTGCCCGACATGCTCGCTCCCCTCGCCTACATTCTTCGCATGCGCACCGTCCCTCTCCGCAACCTCGGAGCCTGCGCCAGCCCTGACAACGCGTGGCAAGCGCTTCAAGGCATCGAAACCCTTCCGCTACGCATGGAGCGCCATTGCGAAAACTCACTCGCCGTCGCCAAGCACCTCAAGGACCACCCGAAAGTTGAGTGGGTGCGATTCCCCGGACTCGAGGACGACCCAGAGTTCGCCAAGAACCAGAAATACCTCAAAGGCAAAGGCGGCAGCGTCGTTGTGTTTGGCATCAAAGGAGGCGCCGAAGCCGGAGCCAACTTCATCAATAATCTTGGGCTATTCTCCCACGTCGCCAACCTGGGAGATGCCAAATCGCTCGCCATTCACCCGGCAACGACCACCCACTCGCAGCTCAGCAGCGAACAACAACTCGCCGGCGGCATCCGCCCTGAGCTCGTCCGTCTATCCGTGGGCATCGAACACATCGACGACATCCTCGAAGATCTCGATCAAGCGCTTGGTCAGTAGTCGGCAAACGAACTGCACTCAAATCCAATTTGATCAGGGGCTGGCTATTGCCAGTCCCTGATTTTTTTTCGCATCAATAGCTCATCCCCAGTGGCATGATCCGTCCCGGTCATGACCATTACCCCGCAGCCATGCTGCGATGATTTTTCGAATACACTTTGCACCAAGTCTCACCGTAGTGGATGGACATGCGCGTCCATCCTCCGGCGTATTCCTCACCAAATCAATTCCCCAACAACTGCGGTATCAGCGAGCGAATCGCTCTTGGGTATAAAATATGCTCTTTTTCCTGAATCCGCGCATGAAGCGATTCGGCAGTGTCATTTGGAAGAACTGAAACGCGTTCTCGATCAATGATCGCACCAGTGTCCATGCCAGAATCGACAAAATGAACCGTGCAACCCGCTTCCGGCACACCGGCTTCGAGCGCTTGCTTCCATGCAGCCAACCCTTTGAAATCCGGCAATAATGACGGGTGAATATTGATGATGCGACCTTCGAACGAATCGAGCAGTGGCGGCTTCACCATACGCATAAATCCGGCGAGACAGATGAGGTCGACTCCCGCAGCCAAGAGTCGGTCGCGAATTTCTTTCTGAGCCGCCTCACCGAGCTTTGTCTTGAATGGCCCGGGATCGACGTAGCGGCAAGGCAGCCCCGCGTCCTTTGCGCGTTGATGCACTTTCGCATCCTCGACATCGGATAGAATCATGACGATTTCGGCATTCAATTCACCGGCCTCAATCGCGTCTTGAATCGCTTGCATGTTACTCCCCGAACCACTCGCCAATACACCGATACGCAGCTTACGAGAGTCTGTATCCGCGTCGCGCATCTTGCGAACTGTCGATGACGTCGACCGTCCAGGCACCAGCGAGAGAATCTCAATCTGTGCGCCGCATTCCTCCAACGATGAACGTTCTTCTGGGTTTAAGGAATCAACAGTGTAATCGCCCCCTTTGGCGTAAACATCTGGTTTCAATGCCTCGATCACTGACGTCGCACGGTCGCCGGAAAACACCACAACACCGTCGACCATCCGCAAGGCCGCCATCACTTCTGCTCGATCGTCTTGATTGTTCAATGGACGCCCCTCGCCTTTGAGCGCACGCACGGAGTCGTCGTCATTAAGTGCCACCACTAGCATATCGCCTAGCTCTCTAGCTTCGGCAAGATAACGCGTGTGTCCCGCATGAATCAGATCAAAGCAGCCATTGGTCAGCACCAAGCGCTTACCATCATCCGCCAAGCCTTTTCGCCATGCCACCGCATCGTCGAGATTCATCACGCCGCCTTGAGATTGAGAGAATTCCTTAGTCATCAGTTCAATCCATCATCGCTCCACCTCGCGCGACGGCAACGCCAAAGTTTCACCCACCTCGCGAGTGCTTCAAACAGATTAACGTTTGGGGATCCATAACTGCCACCACTTCCGCTGCGCTGAACGCTCGCCGACCCGCCTTTTCTCTTCCCTGATCTCGCGCTCTACTTCTCGAAAAGATTCAATGAAATCCGCAAATGATTCGTGACAACTCGTCTTACCGACATCCTCAGTATGAAGGATTTCCTTCTGATCGGCAAAATACACTCGTCCATCGAAAGGAGCCGTCGTGATGAAATAATCGCTACCGCACCCATCTGTGCCAATGATGAACCAGTCAGGCGGCCACACTTGGCGGAAAAACCCATGGTCGCGAGCGTAACGATTCTCTCCAAGAACTGCCGTAAAATCGTCGCAGAGTTGGTAGTCCGATGTGTTCAAACCAGAGAATGGGTTTTCCAGTGCGATGCGCTTATATTCCTCGGGCAGAGTGACACCGAGGTTTTCTTCGAGCTGGGCAAGTTCTGCACTGTTCATCGCATGAAGCCTAGCGGATCAAGCTTAGTTTACAATGGATAGAATGATCTGGCTCACACTGCATTGCTGAAGCCGTATGACATGTAGGCCGGACGTGTCGACAGACTTCACCTCATCAGCGAAGCCGCAATTCAAAACACCTGCAAGCAACTTTGTAAGCGCCAAACGAACGTCATCACACCCGTCACAGCCAGGTGAAATGTAGGTTAGACGTGTCGGCTAACACCTCGTCTCCGGCACCGCCGCACTTCGCCCCCCGGCGTTTGCAAACGCCGCTAAAACCAGCCTCCCATTTTTGCGCCTTTTGTGCCTTTTTGCGGCTAAAAACAGCACAACCCATGCTTCACTCCCTTCATGCTCTTCATGGTGAAAATTCCGCCAGCAACCAGCGTTACCTTCGCACCCCAACGACTTTCCTCTTTCAGCATGCCCCGTCACCTGCTACTTGCTAGCTAAGACTAAACCCATTCCCAAACTCATGGATCCACGCTACACCGAACTTGCCCGCCAACTCATCCGTTACTCAGTCGAACTCAAACGAGGAGAGAGCGTGCTGCTCGACCTCCAGGACTGCCCCGATGCAATGGCGATAGCGCTCATACGTGAGACCCGTGCGGTCAAAGGCATCGCGTTTATCAATCAGGGAAGTTCACGAATCTCTCGGGAAATGGCCTATGGAGCGACCGAAGAATACCTCGATGTTCAAGCCGGTTTAATGATGGCGCAGATGAAAAAAATGGACGCCTACATCGCGATCCGCGGGTCATTCAACATTTCGGAAAACACCGACGTCCCCGCCAAGCAACAGCAACTCATCATGGGCAAGATGCGCCCTGTGATGAACTACCGCGTGAATCAAACCCGTTGGTGTGTGCTGCGCTGGCCAACGCCGTCAATGGCTCAACAGGCGACCATGTCCACCGAAGCATTTGAAGACTTCTATTTCCGTGTCTGCTTGCTCGACTACAAAGCGCTCAAGCCAGCGATGGGCGCCCTCAAGAAGGTTATGGACAAAGCCGAGCACGTTCACATCAAAGGGCCAGATACAGACCTCGAATTCTCCATCAAAGGGCTTGGATCCAAAGTCTGCGGCGGTCATCGCAACATTCCAGACGGCGAGGTTTTCACCGCTCCGGTGAAGAACTCCGTCAACGGGGTGTTGAAATACAATACCCCAACCATCTACCGAGGCGTCGCCTTCGACGACGTCGCCCTCGAATTTAAAGACGGTAAGATCGTCAAAGCCACCTCGAACAACACCAAAGAGCTCAACAAGATTCTCGATTCCGATCCAGGGGCACGCTACATCGGTGAGTTCGCGCTTGGCTTTAACCGCGAGATCAAAGAACCGATGCGCGACATTTTGTTCGACGAAAAGATCGCTGGCTCATTCCACTTCACACCCGGCCAAGCCTACGAGGGCGAAGCCGATAACGGCAACCGCTCACAAGTCCACTGGGACATGGTGTGCATTCAACGCAAAGACTACGGCGGCGGCGAGATCTACTTCGACGGCAAGCTCATTCGCAAGAACGGACAGTTCATACCAAAGTCACTCCACCGCCTGAATTATTAGACAGCCCCGATTGGCACTAATATGGAGAGCCATCCTTCTAGGTGGCTTGAGCGGTTAACGAACAACCTAAGCCCCATACAGCCAGCTGGAAGCATGGCTCTCCTGAACTCTAAGGTTTGTTCGGAAGTATTAGAGAACCGCGACCACCGCTCACACTGGCGGGACGCCAGCGCTCCTTGAGGAAAGCACGCCAGCGGCGCTCTAATCACCAATTCAGTCTCCTGTCTCCTGTCTCCCGTCTCCTGTCTCCCGTCTCCTGTCTCCTGTCTCCTGTCTCCTGTCTCCTGACCATTGACCATTGACTACTCCTACCGCCCTCCCGGACGTGGAGGACGCTTCTTCTTCGGTTTTTCATCAATCGTCTCACCGCGAGCTGAGGCTGCGCGTTGCTTCTGAAGTTCCGCGAGAGATGGGCGCTTGCTGCGCTTCTTCTTCACCAACTCGACTTCCGGCTGACGGTTTGCCCACCAAGTCTGACCGATGGAGAAAATGTTCTGCGTCGTCCAGTATAGCGCGAGCGCTGAGGCGAAGCTGTAACAGATAAACAAGAACACGAAGGGCAAGAACATCATGATCTTCTGCTGCGCGTTGTCCGCTTGCTTCGGCGTCATTCTCATCTGGAAGAACATCGACACCGCCATCAAAATAGGCAGCACGTTCACCGGCCAACCGAGACCAGGGAGATGGAAAATCGTATCGGGCTGCGAAAGGTCACCCACCCACAGGAACGATTCGTGACGCAGTTCCGCCGCATACTGAAGCATACGGTAGAAGCCGAAGAAGATAGGCATCTGCAGGAACATCGGCAGACAGCCTCCTAGTGGACTCACTCCGTAGTCCTTGTAGAGCTCCATGGTCTTCTGGTTGAGCTTCTGTGGATCGTCCGGATATTTCTCCTTCAGCTCTTTCACCATCGGCCCGATCTTCGCCATCCGCTTCATCGTCTTCTGCGATTTGGTGTAGAGCGGCCAGAGGCAGATACGGATCAAAAGCGTCACGCAGATAATAGCGATCCCGTAGTTCACCGTGACGTTCTGAATGCTGTGCATCCCAAGGTTAAGCAATCGGCTGAAGGGCGCCGCCATCCAACCGATGACTGGCATATCTCCGTAAAAGAGCACCTCATTGCGCTCGCCACCAACACGCTTCAGCAAGTCGTAGTTCTTTGGTCCAGCGTAGACTTCGAGAGCGAACTCTTTCGGCGCTGAATCCTTGTTCAAAGACAACTCGCCAAGACCAACACCGAGACTGACACCGGTGACTTCTTTCTCGTCGTTCTCCTCGATGCCGGGAACCGTAATCCGCATGGGCTTTGCACTAAGCTTCAGCTCGCCCCCCTCATCAACCGGTGAGTAAATGAGTGTGTAAAACTGACTCATCAGTGCCACCCAGATTGGGTTCGGCACGGCCTGATCGATCGATGCCGAATCGGCAGAAAACCAGCCACCTTCGAACTTCGTCGATGCGGTGAATTTCTCATCTTCTTGATTCTTCCACCCGAAACCAACCAGCTGTGGCGACTCCTTCGACGTCTCTGGACCCATCGCACCAAGGTGCAATCCGAGCATCCCCGTGGACACCTGACCTTCGCCCGGAAGCTCAAGCTTCACCGACAACTTAAGACGGTAGTTGCGCCCATCGCCTTCCGTGGCGAGCTCATAGCGCTTGGTCGCAACGAGCCCTTGGAAGGTCTTGCCACGATATTCGATGAAGTTCTCGCCGCGTGCGGAAACTTCATACTGACTACGCTCAACATCCGAGCCATTGGTCAACGCGCCAATCGCTGAGCGCGAAATATGGTTTATCGCCACAAGCTCTTGACCAAAGGCATTAGTGAAATCATCGGGATACTCAACCCGTGCCAATCCACCGCCGCGGTTGGTGAAGATATACACCACCTTCTCAGCATCGGGGTAATCCGTCGCATCAGCGGTCAATGTCTCGAAGCTCTCTTCAAAAGTGATCGCAGTTGGCGGCGCAACGACATCGCCATCGGTCGACATGTCCGGGTCGCTACCCGCTTCTGTCATCACCGGATTGGAGGGTGCCATCTTCTCGGCTCTTTCCTCCTGTTGTTGACGTTGATCCGCGACTTTTTTCGCGTCTTCCGTCATCCACCAGAAATTTACGGCGAGCCCCGCCGCACAGAGAATGAGTATAATCCAGCCTTTTCGGTCCATGAGAAACAGTTAAAAATTGAAAGTAAAATTGGGTGCCCGAAGCACCATTCAGTGATCATCACTGGCGTTAGAGACAGGACGCGGGGATTGCCCTTTGTCAACCTCGGGAACACCCGGAACAGGATCCCATCCAGATCCTCCCCACGGTTGACAACGAAAAATTCGTTTTATCGCCAGCCAACCACCCTTGAAAGCACCGTGATAACGCACCGCTTGGAGGGCATACTCGGAGCAAGTTGGAGAAAATCGACACCCAGCTCCAGGGCCACATAAAAAGTGCAAGGGAGTGCTGATTACGATCTGATAAAACCGAATCAAAATGATCAATAGTGCTTTCATTGCGCACCTCCACGTTTCGGCCCCAGTAATCCTGAGCGCTGAGCGGCCCTGAGAAAATCATTTCTCAAGCGCGCGTAAGTTGTGGTCGACGCCGATCGGCGCGCAATCGTCACCACGTCAAATCCAAACGCGCATTGCTCACCCAACTCGATAACAATATGTTTCAACCGACGCCGCACCAAATTTCGCTGCACCGCACCGCCCAAATATTTTGGTGTAACGAATCCGAAACGCGTTGGTTCATCCACACGGCGATCGCGAAGCATCACACCGAGTAGCACACCTCCCGACGCCTGGGTCTTGCCACGCTTTCGCACCGCAGCGAAGTCGTTGGTCGACCGGATGATTCGAGATTTCGGAAGCTTCATTTGAGAAATAGCACGCGACGAATTTGGGACGGATCCGCTTTGGTCACGACACAAAAAACCGCCACCGAGACAGCGAGCATTGCTCGAAACCTACGGCGGCGGAAAATTTCACCTCACTTTAGAACGGAGGTTACAAGACTACAGCGATCAGTGCTGGTTGGTGTGACGCTTGTATTGAATCTCTGCACCTTTCGGGATGAGACGCTTGCGACCACGTGCACGACGCTTACGGATAATGTCACGACCAGCTTTGGTCTTCATGCGCGCGCGGAAACCGTGCTGATTTTTGCGTGAGCGTTTGGAAGGTTGGAATGTGCGCTTGGCCATGGCGAATAAAAGCTAAAGTAATTAAGATTCGTTGCTGAATTTTCTCGTCGCATACTGCTCGCACACGACTGGGAGCGCACAACCTAGGCGGGTAAATTCACTTGTCAAGAACTTGTGTCATGACTTTTTGAATATCTTTAAGAGAACTTAATTAAGTGTATCCTTCATCAGTGGAAAAACTTGCGCGCGCCGTTACCAATTCATCTCCAAACCCTGGAGCGCACTGGATCGTGCATCAGTATTGACACTAGATTCCTCCACTCAACGTGTTTAATTCATCGACCTCATGAAATCACCTTTCAAGCTCAACCCCACCCTTTTAGCTGTCGGGCTAATCCCTCTCCTCATCCTCAGTTCCTGCCAACGCGAACAAGAGCGCTCGCCAATAGCCGAACCTGAACAGGAAATCGCCGAGTTAGCTCCTTCAGAAGAAACCGTCGCCGAGAGCCCAACCGTCAGCGAAGAAACAGATGCGACGGAAACCACGTCTAAGCCAAGCACTCCTCAGAAAAGTGCCGAAGATATCCGCTTCATGGCCTACAACGTGGAGAACTACCTCGAAATGTCACGCTATGTGAACGGTGAGCGCCGCGTGACAACGAAGCCGGAGGATGAGATCGGCGCACTCGTCAATGTCATCGTTGCCGCCAAACCCGACGTCCTGGGAATTTGCGAGATTGGTTCTATCGACGACCTAAAGGATCTACAATCCCGTCTGCGCACAGCTGGCCTCGACCTTCCTCATCACTACCATACCGGCGGCGATGACCCGACGCGTCGTCTCGCTCTGTTGTCGACGTTTCCGATCACTCCCCATGAGATCTCCGATCCGCTCGAATACCCAATCAACGGCAGCAAGGTGATAATGGGACGCGGCATTCTCGATGCGACCGTCACTATTGGAGACAACTACTCTTTACGCCTTCTTGGTGTGCATCTAAAATCCAAGCGTGAAGTTCGCGGGATGGATCAAGCCGAAATGCGCAAGAACGAGGCACTCCTTCTTCGTCACCACGCCACCGCCATTCTTCAGGAACAACCCGATATCAACCTCCTCGTCTACGGCGACCTCAACGAGACGAAGAATAACTCTCCAATCCAAATTGTGCGGGGATCGGGGAATGACAATAGTCATCTCGAAGACGTTTACCTACGCGACGACCGAGGCACCACATGGACGCATAATTGGAAATACGCCGATATCTATTCACGCTTCGATTACGTGCTGATGTCGCGCGGCGTCCGTCCCGAAGTTGATTTCAAAGCCTCCTATATCCCATCCACCCCCGATGTGTCCGAAGCCAGCGACCACCGCCCGCTCGTCGTTACACTAACACCGGTGGATAAGTGATCTAAAACCCCACCAATAGCGAAATCCCCCCGCTACTCATAGCGATTACGAATAAAAACATGACTTTTCGCCGCGCACAAGTTGCTCTCGCTTAAGCCATTCCCTTATCGCTCGCGTCAGATCAATACCAAGATTTGGTATCAGTTCCCAACAGCCGCGACCGTGCGAACGACCGCACCTTGATGTCTCTCGAACGACATTTTCCCACGCTTCGCCATGGCGGCGAACAGCTCGGGCGATTCGAAGTAATTCTTCACAGCGGAAACGAGTTCCTCGTCGGCTTTCAGATACTTCACGCCATCGGCAGCGACGAGGTCGGTCATCAAGCCTTTAAAATTGTCCATCCTCGGACCACAGATCACCGGCCGCCCCAGCAAGATGGCTTCGCCTGGGTTCTGCCCGCCAATCCGACCGACGAAGGATTTCCCGATCACCACGATATCCGCCAAGGCATACCAGGCACCCAGCTCACCGGTCGTGTCGACAATGAGACAATCTCCCGAGCGACCATCTCCCGCTTTGCGGCGAACCGGAATCAAGTCAAGAGAACGCAGATCGCGATCCACATCGTCTGATCGCTCTGCATGACGAGGAACCACAACCAACTGAGGAAATTCATTTCCCAACTGCTTCACAACGGACTGAATCGCAGACACTATCCACTTCTCTTCATCGGCGTGAGTAGACGCGATGAGCACCGTCGGTCTGCCCTCGGGCTCCCCCAACGCTCCATCGCGGATCGCTCGCAAACGCTCGACAAATTCACTCTTGGGCACTCGCCCGCAGGCATCATGCTTCATCGACCCGGTAACCATAACGAGGGACGAGTCGACACCTAGGGATTTCCACCCTATGGCATCGGATTCATCGGGCACGGTTATCGTTTCGAGCAATTGAAAAAACGGCCCGACCAAGCTGGAGAATCGTTGGAATCGCTGCTCAGATCTTGGTGACAAACGAGCATTCACCAGCGAGGTTGGAATACCTCTCATTGCCGCGATAGTAAGAAAATTCGGCCACACCTCCGCTTCTACGAGAATTACGCGCGATGGATTCATCCGCCGCAATGCCAGCCAGGAAAACAGCGGGAAATCGAAGGGAAAATACACCACGTCGACATCGCCACCCGCCATCTTTTCACCGGCGAGCCGAAACCCCGTCGACGTCGACGTCGAAAGCACAACAGGCCCTGTCCATTTCCCGCTGGCACGCAATTCTAATATCAATTTGTGAGCGATGATTTGCTCGCCAACCGAAACTGCATGGATCCACCACGGACGCTCGGTCGCTCTGCGCATCCGCCCTTTGAGTTCACGATGGTAAGATCCGAAGCGGTTGCAAAATTGCTTTCCGTATCCACCTCGCTTCCTCATACGGAGGATTTGTCCTGGCAAAAGCAGAACGAATACCACCGGCACCAGCAGGTTGTAGATGAGCAAGGAAAACGTCAGCCGCATAGACTTTAAGACGGTTCGGATTCCCCCGTGATTACGGGATGCTTAAAAAGATACCAAAGACGAGACTTACCGTAGGTGCGATCATCGTGCAAACACCAGGCAGGTGGCAAATCGAGGCGGTAATTCGCATGAGTTTCGAGCACTAGCAAGCCATCTTCGACCAAGGCGTTCAACAGTTCTTCACCCTCCAACAAGCCCTTGACGAAATCATCACTGGTCTCTTCACGATGGTATGGTGGGTCGGCAATCACCACATCAAACAGTGAACGATTCGAACGTAGAAACGAATCCACCGTCGCTCCCACTATCGAGCATTGATCGGCGAGTTTGCTGGACTTGGCGTTGTCCCGCATCGTTGCTTGTGCCGCACTGGAGCTATCCACCATCACCACGTTCTGAGCGCCTCGACTGATCGCTTCCAAGCCGATAGCACCCGACCCTGCGAAAAGCTCAAGCACCCGTGCGTCTGGGATCAATTGGAAGATCCGAGAGAACAATGCCTCGCGGACTTTATCCTGGGTAGGACGGGTCGCCGTTGAGCGTGGTGCCTTAATCCGATGTCCCTTTGCTATTCCTGCAACGATACGCATGATGACTATTTCATCGGCAAAAGCTCGCCAATTTCCTCTGAGGGTTCTGGTTGAAGTTCGATCAAGTTGGAGGAAATCCGCCTCACCAACGAACCGAGCGTGAGTAGTTCACCACGATCCCATACGGCAATCCGGGGTTCCTTCAACGTTCCGCTGACCACAAACTCACGACCAAGCGCAGTCTCCACATCGCCGGCACGCTCAACCACCTGCTCGATAGATGTTTCTGCTGTAGGCACTTCGGTAACAGATTTAAGTGCCACCGTGTTAAATCCAAAATGCAAGGCTCTGGGAAGACGTTCTTCGAGCTTTGCCAATTGTTCTTTGGCTGGTCCCGTGAGTAACATTCCAATCTTTGCGGCGATCCGTCCGCCCTGTCCGACTACCGCTCTACCCGTCAAATTCGCACCGGCCCCAGCACCTTGAAAATCCACCTGCTGCGCCGAACTCGCCGTCGGACTCCACAGAAACCGCCCTTCAACATGAGGCAAGCCAACCAACACATCGGACGGCTTTTCCTCCTCACCCTCAGCCCGCTCAACATCGCCTATAGGCGCACCCGTGGCCAAAGCGAATCGCTTTAACGCATCGCCACCACGAAAAGTAATCTGATCGACCATCAATGCCCCTGAAGCCACCGCTGCATTCGACTGAGAAAGCAGAGCTTGTACGCGAACCTGACCTGAGACCAATGCGCGATCGAGAGAAACATCACCCGGAGTGCGCTCGACGGCCTGACCCAGGTCCGTGCCCTTCAATTCGAATTCAGCAAGCACTGGAGCACCCGACTGACGTGGACTCCACAAAAACTGAGCAAGCACTTCCCCTCCCCAAAGCGCGAAGCTCTTTTGGTCACTGCGGATCAATCCATTCTCCCAAGCCACCGACCAATTTTCATCACGAAAATCCACCCCTGATACGAGGTTCGTCACACCTCGGCCGATGTACACATTTCCGTCCTTCCGTTCGACACCTGCCACAACGCCTGGCAGATCCACTCCAACATCGTCCAACTGAAAAATCACCCGCCGCTGGCTAACATCGTGAAGCGTGAAGCGCGCACCACTCACTAACAAACGCGGTGCAGGAACGAGCGACTGCTCTTTATCGGCGTCTTTCGTCTCCGCAGGTTTTGGCTTTACCGCTGGCGAAGACTCTTCCGGTGCACTCTTCACTACGCGGTCAGGCGATTCCACTGGCGGAACAGGCGGCTGACGAACAAGTCGTTCGCTTACAGGGATTTTCACTTCGTGCTCGCTCGCCACATCAATACTCGACACAGGAATCTGCAAACTTCCATTCTCCCCACGAATCAAAAACACCGTAGGTTCAATCACTTCAAAGGTTTTCACGACCCTGCGGCCAGCTAGTAAATCATTCCAAAACAGATCCATCCTGACTTTCGTTGCCCGAAAGAATGGCGGCGGTGTGTTGCCTAACATCATCTCTTTTGCCTCAACCGTTTGATCCACTTTTAAACCATAAATCGATACCCCATCCAAGGGTGACCAGCGGATCTCATCAAATTGAAAAACCATTGCTGTGCGCGATTCAAGCTCAGCGATGATACGCTTCCGCACACCCTCTGACTGGAGTAACATGTTCGCCGCAAAAAACACGATTAACGCTAATACCACGATCACCGCTCCAAAACGAACCAGCAACCGCCGCCAAGAAAACCGCCTTTTGACTTC
>JAGXGH010000085.1 GCA_024636835.1 Verrucomicrobiales bacterium
GCCGAGTCGTGCGGCGATCCTGAGCGGTTGCTATCCGGCGAGGCTCCACCTGACGGATTGGATCGCAGGACATAATCATCCCAAAGCCAAACTCTCCATCCCTGATTGGAAGATGAAGCTGGATCACGAGCGGATACTCCTGCCGCCTTTTTCGGCAAATGGCATCTGATGCCAAACGGCCAGCCGGATATGGACGAACACTTCCCTACGAATCATGGGTACGACCTGAACGTCGGAGGTCGCGAATGGGGGCAGCCGAAGGGACCGGGTAAATATTTTTCACCCTTCGGTATGCCGAATCTCGATGACGGAAAGCCAGGCGACTACCTCACTGACAAGCTGACCGACCGGGCAATCGATTTCCTTGATAAGACGGATCGCGA
The DNA here is from genome assembly GCA_024636835.1 of Verrucomicrobiales bacterium. GTDB lineage: Bacteria > Verrucomicrobiota > Verrucomicrobiia > Verrucomicrobiales > SLCJ01 > Sulfuriroseicoccus. The sequence goes on from JAGXGH010000085.1 coordinate 384, forward strand.
AACACCATTTCTCTTGTATTTTTCTTACTACACAGTCCACTCCCCGTTGATGGCTCCGCCGGAGTTGGTGGAGAAATACACCAAGAAGGCGAAGGATTTCAAGAACGAGAAGAATGAGTTCCTCAACCCTAAGAGAGCGGGAATGATCGAAAGCCTGGACATCAGCGTCGGCAGAATCGTGGAGAAACTCAAGGCCATGGGTATTGCTGAAAACACAGTAATCATCCTGACTGGCGATAATGGTGGGGACCACGATGAATCGACCGGCGGACTGAGGGATTATAAAGGCTGGTTACGATCCAACCAAGAAGACGAAAAAAAAGAAAGCGGCTAATAAATAGCACGAACATCGAGAGCCGGTTCAACCGGCTGTTTCAGTGTCCGCCCGCCAATGCGGTGTTGAGGGTGAAAAGACCTAAGGCAAAAGCGTATATGGCGAGGGTTTTGTATTTCGATTTTATAGGGGATTTTTGTCGATAGATGATTGCCGTGGGCAATCAAAGAATATGAACTCACTATACTCTAAATCTCTAAAAGGCCTGGGGAGAGGGGATGCTTGCCGATCGAGGCCAGATCGAGCTGTCTGGTAGCTTGATGCGCGCGGATCACGGAGCGGGTGCTGGCGTGGCTTCTATTCGCAGGAAACCGTTCGTTGGACTGCCTACTTCGTCGATCGGCTGAGAGCTGCGGACAGTCACCTGTTGCAAGCCATCGCCCAGATCTACTGGTGCAGCTATGAGTCGAAGATTGGGGTCGATCGAATCCCAGTCCTTCAGATCAGACCCCTCTTGCAGCAGGTAGGTCATTGGTGCCGGAGGAATCCGCCTCTGGAAGGTGAGGGTCAAATAACGTGAACCGCCGGATTCCTGAATGCGTCCGATGGGCGATATGAGAGCTGCGTCCGGCACCTTCGGATCGCCCCCAAAGGCATATTCAAAAAGTGTGTCCATACTATCGTTGTCGTCGTCTGTTCCGATGGCAGGGGCAAAGAGATCCAGATTGTTTTGCTTTTCCCACCAGTCGGGCAGACCGTTACCCGAGTTGTCGATGTTGGAATCGACGCTGACAAGAACCTGTCCGTTGGTGGTGGAGAGTTCGTCTTTCTGGCGAAGGTCGATCACGCCTGTTTCGTCAGAGACAACCAGGTTGGCGATGGCCAGTTCAGAAAATAGATTCACCTCGGCGCCGGAGTTCGCCCTGAACTGCAGGAGGGCGAGTCGTCCGGATCCGCCTGCCAGAGCCTCAGCCCGGGTAAACACCAGTTGAACAACGCCTTCCGAATTGCCGGTGCTCATTTCAAAAGCATTTCCCAGTGGACCGCTGAGGACCATTTGAAGCTCCAGCACATCGGGATTGAAATTGATATTCACTTCGATCGCCGCCAGTCCAGCTGCATTGTCTAGGGAGAGTGGCACCTCGATGACACCACCGGGATTGGCCTCGTAGTGCGGCAGAGAAAAGCTCCGTGGAGCCGCTTGAGCCTGTGAGCCCATGGCAGCGACAATAACGGCTGCAAAAACTGCCAATTTGCCCATTTTGCGGATTTTGTATGATCGAAGCCTCATGGTCATGGGGTGGCGAGTAGTTGCATAAGCAGAACGAGATCTTTCGAGTTTAGCTTGTCGTCACCATTAAGGTCTCCTGCCATCAGTTCTTCTGCGGTCGAGATTCGGGAGTCTGGTTTGATGAGGTCCTTGAGTAAATCCTTGTCTGCTTCAGTCACGCCCCCATCGCCGTCAATATCGCCAAGAAAGTAGGTGTCACCGCTATGGGGAGGATCCGTGGAAAGAATTACCAGCGTCAGAGGATTGCCAGCCAGATCATTCATCGTGCCGGAGCTGATACTTACGTCCAGTGATGTTCCCTTAGGCACCGAGGAGTCCACCTCGAACTGAAGAGTGAACAGCTTGCCAGACCCCGGCTCCAACTGCCCGCCCGAGCCATCAATCACCAGCTCCCCGCTTGCCGCACTTCCGTTGTCAGTGAAAATCAAATTACGGCTCAATCCTGTGGAGAGAACCGTGTCATCACCCGGACTCGCCTGAGCCCAGGGCATGAGTTTGGTCGGGTCGTAGGCGATACGAAGCTGCATGCCTGTCCCCGAGACCCCGACGGCGTTCTCGATCGAGAGGCTGAGCTTGATCCGCTTTCCTGGTTTTCCTATGGCCGGACGCACTGAAAGCACCACCTTTCCGGCCGCAGTGATCGCGAGGTCTGAAGGCAGGCTTTCGAGGATGCGTGGTTCTGAATTGCCGGGTAGGAAAAAGTAGCTCAAGCCGGTAACGTAGTAATAGTAGCTCGGAACCGAAGGATCGAGATTGTCGTCCAGGTAGCTGGGCAGTGGCACGTAGTCGCCTGCCAACTCTGACCATGGACCTTCGGACGCAGTGCCTCGGTAAACGTGATAGCCTCGAATGCGGGATTGCCGGTTCGCATCCCAATCAAGTTGGATGGAATTCGCTCCTGGTGCGGCGATCAATCCGGTCGGTCGACCGACACTGGGGTCGCGCAGTGCGTGGATGCCGCCATTGGCAAGGCCGCCGATGACGTCGAGGTCGCCGTCGTCGTCAATGTCTACGGCTGTGATTGAGAGTCCGCTGGCATACCCTGCATAACTACCGCCCCAGACCTTACTTAACAGATTGAAGTTACCGCTACCATCATGGTGAAACTCCCAGATTCTGCCATCGGTGTCGGAGAGGAGCACGTCGATGATGCCGTCTTGGTCGAGGTCGCCGGTTGTAATGCTGAGTCCATCCTGGGCCGCGACGCCGAGGGAGTTAATCGTTCCGCTGCCGGAGAATGGGGTGGCTGTGCCGTTGTTGATAAATAGGGTTACGGTGCCGTCGTCGAGCAGCACCAGCAGGTCGTCCAGCCCGTCACCATTCATATCGCCGAGCGCAGGGCTGGTGCGGGTCGATGAGAACGTGAGTTCCGGACCGTTGCCGTCTGCACTGAAATTCCCGTCCGATGCGATCAGTCTTAATGTGCCGGTGTTACCGCCAACCACTAGGTCACCGAAGCCATCTCCGTTCCAGTCTCCACCGGCGATCTTCGGCCGTGTGATGCCGGTGACGAAGGCTTCGAGCGAGCTGAAGCCGGTGGTGATCTCCTCGAAATTCGGGTTGTTGGCACTGCCGATGTTGCGGAAGACCCGGAGTCCGGACTCATGCGCGATGAAGAGATCGAAGTCGCCGTCGTTGTCCCAGTCGGAGGCGGCTGTGGACGCCCATGTGCCGGCCTGGATACCGGTGACTGTATTGGGATCGGGTGAGAAGAAATCCTGTAGGATGCCGTTGACCAACAGCCTGCCGAGTTGTTCAAAGAACTGGAGGTTGACCAGCACCATCCCGGAATCGGCCCATGACACCCCACCATCCTGATGGTTGTTGGCGAAGAGAGGATTTGAGCCAGTGGTGAATTCCTGCAACAGGGTTTGGCCGTCGCCGTCGGTGTCGGAGCTGGCGTTGTTGGCGAGCGTGCCAAAGTAGTAATTTTCAAAACCGTCGTTGATACCATCAGCATCAGAGTCGCCATCAAAGAAGTGGGCAACAGCCGAGCGATCGGTGCCGTCGACGATAAAGGTGAGTTGTCGCACTGCCGCACCCCATTCGTCACGTTGCGCCGTGCCGTCGAGCGTCCAGTAACCAAAGGTCGAGGCCGTCATGTTGGGAGTGGTGATCATCGTGCCATCCGGAACCGCTGCAGATTCATCGACCGTCCCGGCAGGGTTACTGCTGAGGCTGTAGCGGGAGAATCCGGCGAGGTTGACGGTGATCATGGCGGAGTCGGCCCAGGAAACGCCGCCGGCCTGCGTTTCGTTCGCATAAAGTGGGTTGGTTCCGCCGTTGGCTTCGGCCAGCAGCGTGATTCCGTCGCCGTCTCCATCGTAGTTGGCTCCGTTGGCGAGGGTGCCGTGATATTTCTGCTCAAACGCGTCGGCCACGCCGTCGCCGTCGGAGTCGCCGACAAACAGGTAGGCGACAGCTTCGCGATCGTCCTCGCCAACCGTGAAGCTGAACTGGGTGAGGGAGCGTCCCCAGGCGTCGCGTTGGGCAACGCCGTCGAGTGCCCAGTAGCCGAAACTGGAGTTGCCTGAAAGATCGGGTGTGGTGATCATCGTGCCTGTCTCGACAATCGCCGTCTCATTGACAGTGCCGGCGGGCTCACTGCGCAGCGTGTAGCGGGAAAAGCCGCCAAGGTTGACCGTGACCATCCCGGAATCGGCGTAGGCAATGCCGCCATCCTGCGAAGCGTTGCCGTATAGCGGGTGTGTGCCTCCGTTGTACTCGGCCTGAAGCGTGATGCTGTCACCATCGGGGTCACTGGCGGCCGTTTCGTCGAGGTCGCCGAAGTATTCGATTTCAAACCAGTCCGGGACACCGTCGCTGTCGCTGTCGAGAGTAGTTGGCAGGTAGTGGGCGGTGCAGGTGGTGGCCTCAAGGAGAACGAATGAGGTGGGATTGATTGAGCGGCCCCACGCATCGCGGTAGGCTTCAGCCGGGTAGCTGCTGTTGGTCCAGCGGGTGAAGCGATAGCTACCCGATAACACCGGTGCAGTGACTGTGGAGTAGGTTTCAGCGGTCTCCTGGAAGGTGTCGGAATTCACCGCGCCGATCGCGGCTCCAGTGTTGTCATCGACCGAAATCTGGAGAAAGCGGACCGTTGCTGCCTGGAGATGCCCAAGAGTCAATAGACATGTACCCGCCAGCATAAGCATGGCGGTATTGCAAATTGAGGCTGATGACCTGATATGTGGCATGGCCTGACTCAAGGTGCGCTGGAACTGACTGCCATGATGAGTCCACGGCCGACGGCAATTTTTGTAGTGCCGGACAATCCGGCGGGGGGATCCATTGAGCCATTTCCATCATCCTGTCCCCAACCAACCACGGTCCCATCACTTTTCAAGGCTACCGAATATCCTCGGTTGAAACCGTTTCCCGCGGCGATAGCAACCACTTCATTCAGACCAGGAGGGGGAGTTGACTCACCTGCTTGGTTGCCTCCCCAGCAAACGACAGTGCCATCCTCCTTAAGCGCCATGCTTTGGGTCATGCCAGCGGCAATGGCGGTGACGTTGGTAAGGCCGGCTGGCACATTCTGAGGATTACCAAGCGTAAACCCTCCGCCGCTCCAGCCGACGACCGTGCCGTCGGACTTCAGGGCCAGCGCGTGAGTTTGGCCAGCTGCAATTGCGATGACCTCGGATGTTGCTTCCGGCGGTGGTTGATTGATTTGACCCCACGAAAATACGGTTCCATCCGACGTGAGCGCCAAGCTGAAATTGCGTCCGGCGGCAACCTTGGTCACCCCGGTCAAGCCAAGCTGATCTGACTCACCATATGTATTGCTTCCGAACGCCACAATAGTCCCGTCGGTTTTTGCCAAAAGGAAGTGGTTTTCGCCTGCGGCGACATCCGAGACTTCGACCATTGGGTCCGGTAGATCGCCGGCGTTGGAGGAAAGCAGGGAAACACGTCCATCTCCGTCCATGGTAATAAAATTGTTTTGTTCCCCGTCAATTTTGGAGATCTGGCCAATGCCTGAAAGGTTCCCGGGACCACCGGAAAATCCCCATGCGGTAATCATGTCAATATCGGTCCATGAGCTCTGCAACGCATGCCAACTGCCCGTGTTGATCGGTTCGGCTCTGGCCATCTGAGCATATCCCAAGTTGAATGAAGTAGCAGCTTGTAGGTTCATCTTCTTGAGCAGATAGGGGACTGCATATGATTGGCTGGTTGTTCCGGACATCAGTCGGGTCCCATTAAATCCGTCGTTCGTTGCCGCTGTGAGAATCCCGCCATTCAGCGCCAAGGTGGTATCACCTGATGCATACTGCCAAAAGAAAGCGTCCATTACCTGTGCATTGCTGACTGTATCCTTACTGATGGTGATTTCCAAATTACTGCCGGCAGCCGGAATCGTGATCCAGTCGAAGGGAAGCAGGCCCCGAGCGTCCATTGCCAGCACCTCGAATTTCACATTGGCCAGATCGATGTCCCAGTCGGTTGCCACATCCCAGGTCAAAAGGTGGTCGACTCCGGTGGTGATATTGTCTCCAAGATTGGCATTGGTGCCTTCTACGAAGGTGACCGGTTTAATGATATTGGAGAACGAACGGATTCCGTCGACAAAGACTAAGGCCCGTGTCTTGACGGTGGCATCGTCAGGATCATTGACGCGGTAGACGACATCCATATAGGTCGTTCCGGCACGCATGGCGGCGGACTGGATCACCACGGTTGGAGCGGTATTGGCCACGGCAAGCGAGGTCGTGGCGAGTAGCAACAGGGCTGACTTCATAGGGAATGGTGGATGAAGGAGTGAAATGTTCTCGTGTGATTTCGGAGACTCGATTCGGGTTTTGGATGCCTAAGTTGAGAGCAAAGTGTAGTAGGAGTGCTATGCAAAATGCTCACCCCGGATATCATACATTTGTAGAAAAATTTAGATTTGGTGAAATAGAAATAATGCGTTTGTTCGAAATTGAGAAATTTTCAACCTCACGAACATACGCGGATTTCCAAATTTGATGGAACGTTTTTTTATCCTACCGGTTTCGAATAAAAATATGACTATTCGCCGTGCACCAGTCGCTCACGCCTGATCAAAAAGAGGACATTGATGTCAGGCATCATGTTGTCACATTGAAGCTGTTGATTACGAATCAACTGTGTGGCTCAATGGCGAAGAAGTGGGTCAACACCGCGGCGGTAATCTGCCGTTCTCATTCGACATTACAGAAGCAATTACTTTCGGAGAGAATCAATTGCTCATCCATGTCACTGACGCCACCGACACGGTTTATCAGTTGCATGGCAAGCAGTCTCTAAATCCCCGCGGTATCTGGTACACCCCGGTGTCCGGTATCTGGCAAACGGTCTGGACCGAGGAAGTCCCTGAGGCACACATCAGAGGGTTCAATATGACTTCACAAATCGACGGCACTGTGCAGGTGAAATTGAATATCGAAGGCTCGCATGATTCCACAGATAAGGCCAAAATCACGGCTTCACTCAAGGGTGAAAAAGTCGCCGAAACCATTGGCATACCAGAGGCCCTCACCCTCAAGATACCAGAGCCCGAACTCTGGTCGCCGGATTCATCGACACTCTATGATCTCGAGATTTCTTTTGGCGATGATACGATCAAATCCTATGTCGGCTTGCGCGAGACCACGGTGCAAAAGGGCGCCGATGGACATCTGCGGTTTCATCTCAATGGCCGCGAGATATTTCAATTGGGCCCCTTGGATCAAGGGTGGTGGCTCGACGGATTACTCACCCCGCCGTCAGACGCCGCTATGCGATCGGACGTCGACTTCCTCAAGGCAGCCGGTTTCAACATGGTTCGAAAACACATCAAGGTCGAACCTCGTCGCTATTACCACTACTGCGACCATCACCCTTCCATCGCGCAGTGGGTTCCGTTCAATGAGGCTTGGGGACAACACCGCTCCATGGAAGTCGGAGAAAAGGCAGTCGCCTTGGACCCCACCCGTCAGATCAACATCTCCTCCGGCGGCAACTTCTGGCCGATCGGGGACGTGGTCGATGGCCACAACTACCCCAACCCTACCTTTCCCTTCGAACAGGGTAAGGATGGGCGTTTTGAAGCATACGTCAAAGTCGTCGGTGAATTCGGAGGCCACGGCTATCCGGTTAAAGGACACCTCTGGAACCCGGATGCACGCAATTGGGGATACGGCGGACTGCCCAAGGACAAGGATGAATGGCTCGACCGTTATAAGACCTCTATTCGTATGCTTGCCGAGTTAAAGGCGAAAGGAATCGCCGCTGGCATCTATACCCAGACCACCGATGTCGAAGGAGAGATCAATGGTCTGATCACCTACGACCGCAAAGTGCACAAACTCACGGCAGAAGAGCTAGCCGCGATCCATCGCGAGGCGAAGCTTGTGGATTGAATGCGCGATAGACAGACAAGCAAGACGAAGGAGTCCTTATACCAAATCTTGGTAATGATCTGACGCGATGGAGCGGATCATTGGTTGATCGTAAGTCGCTTCTGCGCGGCGAATAGTCATGTTTTTATTCGGAACTGGTATTAGGTAGACGGATGTGTGTCTTGTAGGATGGCAGAGCGTCCGCCATCCATTAGGATCGTGTTTCCCGTGATGAATTTGGCATGCGATGATGCGAGAAAGGCACAGAGTGCTCCGACGTCCGCCGCCTGACCAATCGACTTGGTAGGGTGAAGTTCTTCGGTGTTCTTGCGTGCTGCTGCGGGGTCAGAAAATTCGTCGAACCAGGTTTGGTTGCCAGTGGTATCGATAAATCCCGGGGCGATCCCAACAACGCGCACATCCGGTCCCCACTCGATCGCGGCGCTTTGCACCAGACCAAGGAGTGCCGCCTTGGTGGTCTGGTAAGGGAAGCAGCCCTTGATCGTGGAATAGGCGTGATTCGAGTTCATCACTTGAAACACACCTTGGGATTCGCGTAGAAAGGGGAGGGCGGATTTTCCGAGTCGCCAGTGCGAAGCGAGATTGAGCTCCATGTTGTAGCTCCAGTCGTCTTCGCTGCAGTGTTCTGTTCCGCGAAAGACATTAAGTCCGGCATTGGAGATTACAATATCGAGACCGCCGAGATGATCGACCGCTTGCTTGACGAACGTTGCTGGTGTTTCCGCGAGGCTGAGATCGCCGGAAAGGTAGTAGGCGGCTCTGCCGTGACTCGCGACATTGTGGATGAATTGTTGAGCGCGCGAATGACCGGCTTCAACGCGTCCGGTGCCAACGACATGGCAACCCGCTATAGCAAGAGCGTTTGCCACCCCGGCTCCTACCCCATCGCTGGCTCCGGTGACGAGTGCCCGTTTGTCTGTTAGATCAATTGGAAGCATGAGAGTGGGCTAAACGTAATAATTGTCTTTGCCTTGGAGTTCGCGAATTCCAGGGTGTTTTTCGAGTTCTTCTTCAATCAGGTCCACCCCGAGTCCGGGACGCTCTGAAAGGTGTAGGTGGCCATCGCGAATATCCAGTGGGTGGGTAATGACCTCATCGCGCCATGGCACGTCGTTTTTCATGAACTCACAGCGGAAAAAGTTAGGAATGGATGCGCAGACGTGGGCGCTGGCGAGGGTGGAGAGTGGTCCGTTCGGATTGTGTGGCGCGACCAGGACGTTGTAGGCCTCCGCCATCGTGGCAATGCGTTTCATTTCCGAGGGGCCACCACATCGGGTAATGTCCGGCATGATGATGTCACAGATGTGTTGTTCCAAGACAGGACGGAATCCGTGGCGGGTGTAGTGGCGCTCGCCGACGCAGATGGAGACGTTGCCGGGCAGTCGGTCGCGAAGTGCGCGTAGAGTATTGGCATTTTCCGGTCCGGCGGGCTCTTCATACCAGGTCATACCGAGTGGGGCGAGTCGCTCCGCCATTTTGACGGCCATCTGTCCATTCATCATGGCGTGGGTCTCGATCATCATCTCGGTGCCGGGGCCAACAGCATCACGCACCGCTGCTGTGACTTCGTAGGCGCGGTCTTGCATTTTCTGGGTTAGGGCGAGATTGGTATTGAGGTCGGTGCCGTAGAGGTAGTTGGTGTGGGCGAAAGGGTCGAATTTAAGTCCGGTGAATCCAGCGTCGATGACGTCCTTGGCTTGTCTGGCATAATCCTCCGGCGTGTGGCCGCCGCCGGTGAACCAATAGTTGGCGTAAAGCTGGATTTTGTTGCGGAAGGCTCCGCCGAGGAGCTCGTAGCAAGGAACGTTAAGAACCTTGCCTTTGAGGTCGAGCAGTGCCATGTCGAGCCCGCTGATGGCGCACATCGAGGCACCAAATGGCCCAAGCCAGTTGAGGTCGCGATAAAGTTTTGTCCAGATGAAATCGGTGCGCATCGGGTCGAGGCCAATGACGCGTTCTCCGACATGTTTGGCTGCGGCTTCGACAATAGGTGAGCCTGGCCAGTTGGTCGCCTCTCCGACTCCAGTGTGTCCGGTATCGGTGTAGACCTTGATCATGGTCCAATTGTATTTTACTCCTTCAACGAGCCAGACTTTGACGTCAGTGATTTTCATGAGTGTGTAAATGGCTTAAAGGATGCCGTAGGTGTCGTAGGCTTCGCGGGCGGACATGCCTTCTTCGATTTTTTGCTGCACGATGTTTTCTCCGGTTGCCTTTTCATAAGCACCGAGGATGACTTCTTTTTCCACTTCTTTGGGGATCACCAAGACTCCATCGAGATCGCCAAAGACGATCTGCCCGGGCTCGATCGTCACACCACCGATTTCGATCGAGCAATTATAGTCGATGACCTTGCCGCGCGGTGCCTGGTCTCTTGCGTAGCGGCCTTGGGAAAAGGTTGGAAAATTGAGTTTGTAAATCCCTCTGGTGTCGCGGGAGAAACCATCGACAACCGCACCTACGGCACCGCACTTCATGGCACGCGTACTCATCAACTCCCCCCAAAGTGCATACGTTGGAGATGACCCTGTGCAGATGTAGACGTCATTCTCTTTGAGTGAATCGAGAGCGTCGAGCATCAGTCCGAATGGTTGGGCAAGGATGGGGTTGTTTTTACTGGTTGAGAGCTCTTCAAAGCAATCGGCCTCAAGCACTGGCATCGCTCGTCCGATGACAATCATGTCCTCGCGGAGTGCTTGCAGACGTTGCGGCAAAAACTGGTTGAGGTATCCCATTTTGTCTAAAATGTCTCCAACCACTGCGGTGTAAAGATGCTCGCGCATCAGCGCAAAGAGTTCGTTATCGTTTGTCCAGTGCATGATGTTTTTGTGAAGTCACGGGTTGGTGACCTAGCTGAAGATGGTGGTTGTTTGCACAAAATCACAGTTAGGAATGCTCATTACAGCTGATATTTCGTTGATTTTAGCAATGATTTGCACATTTTTATCCGAATGTGTAGGAATTGATGCATGTCTTGGCCGAGCTACCCGGATCGAAAATACATCAAACGTCCGAAGTTTGGTCTTTACCTTGACCCTGATGAACGTGCGAGGAGTTGGGGACTCCGTGTTCACGGCTTGGGGAACTTTACCAGCAAGGTGAAAGACATCCCGCCGCGCGGTCGGGTGCTCAATGAATATGCCTTGTTGATCGTCCAAGAGGGCGAAGGCACACTGAAGGAGTCAAATGGAGAAGAGAGCGCTCTGTCTGCAGGGGATGTCGTTCTTGTTGCGCCGGATTGGTGGCATTTGTATAACCCTCATTCAGGTAAAGGGTGGCGAACGGCATGGGTGATTTTTGACGGTCCTGTGGCGGACAATTTGTTCAGTGAAGGGTTTTTTACGGCGGGTCGCCTGGCTAAGCGTATTGAGTTGGCTGGCCTGAAATACTTGGTCGCGACGATCGACGGAATGATCGATAGAGCGATGAACTTTCCAGAGTCACAAGGTCTTCATTCGCGTTTGAGCGCTGAACTTTATGGAGTGTTGGCGAGACTGATGGATTGGACCGAGTTCTCTCATGGCGATCAACGCATTGAGGCGTCGATTCGGGAAGTGGAGAAGAGTTTTGTCGAAGAAATTAACTTTAAAGAACTTCAGAGATCGTCGGGAATGGGAGTGACTCCTTTTCTTCGAGAGTTTCGTCGGGTCACGGGGAATTCCCCAAAGAGTTATCAGCAACGTCTGAAGGTTCGCTTGGCGAAGGAACTGCTCAGTCACACGGACGACCCAGTTTCTGAAATAGCACGCAAGGTTGGCTACCATCAGTCCGCGTATTTCTCGCGGATTTTCTCGGCTAAAGTGGGTATGTCACCTATTGCATGGCGAATGTCGACGAAATGATAGGATCTTAAACCGGTTCCGAATAAATACCTGACTATTCGCCGCGCACAAGAAGTTCACTATCAACCGATACGCCTCCCCGTCGCGTCAGAACAACACCAAGATTTGGGTTGTGACACTCAGACCTTCACGGTTCCTTTATTTTGTCTTTCTGGAATGAAGCCGAGAGCCATGAGCAACAGTTGGCTAACGATGAATGCGCTGAGCCAGAAAAACGCAGAATCAGTGAATCCGTAGGAATGGAGGCCGATTCCTAGCATGTTGGTTCCGAACCAGGACCACGAAGTGACAATGTTTCCAAAGATTGCCAACACCATCATTCCGCGGTCTTTGATGAACCCTCCCCAGCGTGCATGTAGGATGATGGCATTCCAAATGACGATAAGGAGTGCGCCGTTTTCCTTCGGGTCCCAACCCCAGAACCGCCCCCATGACTGATCCGCCCAGATTCCACCGAGGACCGTCCCCACGAAGCTGGTAAGGGTGGCAAAACAGATGACTCCGTAAACCATACCACGAAAGGAGGCTGCCGTTGACTTCGGGATAGAGCCGAAGATTCGGCGTATCAGGTAAACTATGGCGATTGTTCCCGCCAGGAAAGTGGCGGAATAGCCGAGGGTGATCACGACGACGTGGGTCGCCAGCCAGAAATTCGTATCCAACACCGCACGCATCATTTCCAAGGTGTCACCGGAGAGAGAAAGGTGGTGAGCGATGAGTAGGGTAGAGAATCCAACCACGGCTGCGACGGCTGTGCCGATACCGTTGCGGTAAAATGCTTCGATTGCGATACTGAGGACGATGGCACCCCAGCCGATGAATACAGCGGAGGAGTAGAGGTTTGTGACCGGGGGGCGACCTTCCAGCATCATGCGTATTACGAGGCCTGCTGTGTGGAGGATAAAGCCGATTATAAGCGTGCGGAAGGCTGCCTGGCGGAGAGTTGCTCCCTGTTTCAGCCACGACAGAATGGCGCACAGGAATGCGACCACGTAGAGAACCATGGACAGGTAAAAGGGGGCCACCCTGTTGAAAAGTGTCTCAGAAGATCCTTTTGCAAGCCGCTCGGGCCATTTTTCCGAAAGCCATTGAGTGTATTCGGATACAGCTGAATTGAAGGCAACCGGATCGTTCGCACGGTAGGCGTCGCCGATACGGGCATAGGCGAGAGTGGCCGGCAAGAGTCCATCTGCGTCAATGGCGTCAATCAAGGAATCGGGGAGTTTCCTCCAGTCGTCTACGGTGTCTCCGGAAGGTACCGCGTAGATGTCCGTGAGCGGCGCCCACTCGAGGATGGAGCGCATGCGTGCTGCGGCACTTGCAATAGCGTCTTCGTTGAAGCTTTGGCCATTGTTCTTCTTTTCCGCTTCAACGAGTGCCCCATCGATATTGGAGAGGAAGAGGGTGAACTCGGCTTCAGCTTGATTCTGGCCGGGATGGGCGAGGGTATGCTTGAGACCATTGTAAAGACCAAGGTTACGGGTCAGTCGCATCAGGGCTTTTTCGTAGGGACTCCATGTCTGGGGTTCCTTCGCGCCGATCCGTCGTGCTTCCGGCTGGATAGCATCGAACGAGGGTTGTAACTGAGAATAGGAATAGGTTTTTTCCTCATCCCTCGTGAGGCCCGTGAGTCCGAGTATCTCATCATGATGGATGAGGAAAATCTTCCGCTCGTCGGCAACCTCAGGTCGGAAGGAAAGCTCCGCGAGCCACTCGGACGGGCTTTGTGGTGCATTGTCACCGGGTACGCGCTGTTTTCCGACGATGGAGAGCAGGGCGTTCCGTGCGAGCGAATCAAGGGGCTGGACGCGTCCGTTCGAGACGACGGGTAGCGTGGCGAAATCCTTGAAATGGAACCCTTTTTCCGGGGCGCGCGCGCGGAATACGGCACTGGCTACGAAGATGAGGCAGAGCGTTGGGACGAGCCATGCGGCGATTTTTCGTAAAATTTTCATGACTCTACCGATGTCGACCGGTTGCGGCGGGAAAGAGCTTTGAGAAGGTGCTGGGAAAAGACCCAGAGCAGGCCGAAACCTACCATGGCGCAGGAGATGTAGGGGAGTGTCCAGACAGGATTGCGAACCACTTGGAGAATACTGGTCGAATCGTTGTTATCAAATCCGGACTGGTAAAAGGTCAGTCCGCCATAGCGCAGTGGATGGTTCATGTAGATGAGATCCTCCCTGTTTTCGCCGGTCTCAGGATTGATGATGCGGATCTTGCTGGAGAAGTTTTTCGGGACGTTTGTGCCGAGATAGCGGTCGTGGCTGAAGTCGAGGAGTTTGATGGAAAACGGGTGGTAGAGACGACGCTGGCGAATCGTCATTTTCCAAGTCTTTCCGGTAACGTTGAAATTCTCTTCGGTCTTCAGTGCATTGGAAAGCAACCAGCGGCCTTGCGATTTTCCATCCTTCGGAATGATTTCGACGAATGCCGTGGAGAGGTCGCGGCGGTCGGCCTGGGTTTCCCTTGGCGTGCCTCGTACGGCGAAAGGTTTGCCTAGACCCGTGGTGGCGCGTGTTTTTTCGAACTCCTCGGTAGCTTCCGATTCGGGAACGATTTCACTGTTACGGAAAAAACTGAGGATTTTCACGGTAAATCCTTCCATGGGAAACTCCGCACCATCGCGAAGTCGGCTTTGCGGGATGGCTGTGACAGTTTCCAGTCCGTTGCTATCCGGCTCGATGATGACGAGCTCCACTTCCCGTTGGAAGACCGAGTAGTTTTTCGTCTCGCCTTCGTCTATGGGCATTTGTGCTTCTTTTCCGAGGATGCCCGTGAGTATTTCGCTCAAGAGCATGATCAGGATCCCGGAATGTATGACGATCATACCTGCTTTGTTCCAGCGGAGTTTGAAACGTGCGCCATGCGCTGCCAAGAGGTTGATGATCAGAAGCAGGCCAAGAAGAGTGCCGCCGGGCATTGGCAGGGAAAGTTTTTTGTCGCCGGGCATCACATCCCACCATGCGACCCATGATCGGAAAAATCTGAGTTGCACCTCGTGGATGCCGAGTTCTACCTGGCTGATTGTGGCCACAAAGATCAGCACCATGGCTAAAGCCAGCAGGACGATCGTGAGACGTAGCGAACTCAGGAACTTACCAAATTTTCGGAGAATAGAGAGCATTGGGCGGAAGGTTCAAGGAAAGGTTGCGGAACGGACGAATTGTTCGAACTTTTCCATGTTGGCTTCGACCAAAGTTGCTTCACCTGTGATTTTGAAAAACCAGGTCATCCCCTCACGGTTCAGGATCGCGGAACCGATGGCCGCTTTTTTCCCTTCGAGAAGTGGCTCGGTGCTGACCATCTTACTGAGAAAATAATCGCCTGCAGGGCCGGTAACGGTTTTTCCGAGAGCTGGATCGGTTTCGGATTCGAGTGGGGCAAGCTGGACCTGTGCGCGCCAGCGGTTGACGTTGTCAAGAATACTCCCCGAATCGCCGGGCAAGGGGATGACAGAGACATCCGCGAAGGTTCCCTCCGGGCCGGTGATGGAATAGCTGGCGACACGCATGGCACTGCCCTCGCTGGGCACCCAGGATTCCGGGGGCACCACGTTTACTTTGGGCTTTTTGGTTTCTGCGGCGGAAGGGGTTGGAGAAGCAGGGCTGGCCGATCCTGCGACGCGTACGGTGCGGAGGAAGTCCATGAATTTGCCCCCGGATTTGTTCAGGATTCCGGATGGGCCTGTGAACTTGAAGTACCAAGTCTCGGAGGCAAGGGGAAGGACGGCGGCGAGGATTCCCTCGACTTCCGGTGCCGCGTTCGGCGGAATCAGATTGTAGAGCAGCATGCCTTCTGCTGAATCGGCGATCTTCATGGGCTGCCCTCCGATCTTGTCGTCGTCGAGAGTTTTCAATCCCACTTGGCCACGCCAGCGGTTGACATTTGCGGCGAGGCCTCCGCCGTCTCCACCGAGCTTGGAGACGGTGACGCGACCGCCATCCGGGAGCGAGTAAGCGGCGGTTAGGAATTGGCCGGCCTCCTCCTGTGTCCAGCCGTCTCCGGCTTGCCACGTGACGGTGTTAGAGTGTGCGGCGTGATCGTGCGGCTTACTCTCATCCGGTTTCGGAGCGGCACCGATGGGGTCGACGGTAGGGGAAGCGGTAACAGTTTCTGTGTCTTTTGCGATTTTGTAGACGCGTATCTCCTCATCCTTACAGGAGGATAGGAAACAGAGGGTGATCGGGACGATTAGGAAAAGGGTTCGCATGGCTGGAAGTATCTCGTTGGAGCCGAGAGTCCGCGATTCGGGAGGGCGTGTCAAAAATAAAGCGGCAATTCGTAGGGAAAAGCTCAGGCATCCAGTACGAGATCACCGTCTGGAAGACAGACACAGGGCAGGCAACAGCCAGACTCCACAGAAAATTCCGGTTTGGAATCGTATTTCACTTTTCCGGAAAGGAGGGCGACTTGGCAGGTGCCGCAGCTTCCCGCGCAACAGCCTGAAGGGATGTCCACGCCTTCTTCGCTGGCGAGATCGAGCAGATTTGTGGCGGCTCCGCTGACTTGGATCGTCTTGCCTGCCTTGCGGAACTCCACGGATGATGCGGTGACATCCACAGATTTTTTCACCGCGATGAACGCCTCGTCATGAACGTTTTTCTCAGGAACTCCCCAGTCGCTCAGGCCGTCACGGATGGCCTCCATCATCGGGCCGGGGCCGCAAGTATAGAAGTCGAAATTGTTCGAGGGGAGCAGGGTCTTGAAAAGATCCACGGAAACGCGGCTGTGGTGGTCGAAATCTTCGCCGGGCTTGTCACTGTCCGATGGATCGCTGTAGCAGATGTGAATGTGGTAGTTTGGCATGTTGAGTGCACGCCATTCCTTGACGGTTTCCTCGATCATGTTTTCTTCGCCGTTGCGGACGCCGTAGAAAAACCAGACCTCGCGGCGGGAGTTCAGAGCGACGAGAGCGTTCATCATGCTGAGGACAGGTGTCAGACCTACGCCGGAACCGGAGAGTACAATGGGGGAGCCACCGTTCGGATCGATGGAAAAGCCACCAGCAGGCGCGCGGACATCGAGGATGTCGGCTTCCTTCACGGAGTCGTGAAACCATCCTGAAGCCAAACCGGGAGGGATCTCGGGTTTGCCGCGCGGTCCGAGGCAGCGCTTGATGCTGACGCGGTATTGCTCAGGGTTGGGTGCATCCGAAAGACTGTAGCAGCGGGTCACGGATTTTCCGTCGATGGTGAGCTGGAATGTGAGGAACTGTCCGGGCTGGAAAGGAGGCAGAGGCAGCTTGCCGTCGTGGGGCGCGAGGTAGAACGAATAGATTCCTCCCTTTTCTTCCCGCTTATTTACGACCTGGAATTTCCGGGTGCCGTTCCACGGGGCGGTAACTTTATCGGAAGATGAGCGGGCGGCGCGGACGGCTTCGAGGCGTTCTCCGAGTAGGGCGATTTCTCCTTGGAAAATATCTCCGTCACGGCGGATGGTCGAAAATTGGCGATATCCGAGAATGATGAGGCCAAGGGCTCCGATGGCGAGAATGGCCCAGGCGGTGGTTTCAATGGGTGTCATGAGAAGGAATCAGAATTGGAAACTATATTCGACGCGGACGCCGGTGCCGGTATTACCGTCGTCGTAAGCGGCAACAAAGCTGTCAAGGCGGAGAATTCCATGCTGGTCGATAGCGTGCTGATATCCGAGGCTGATGCCGCCTCCTGAGCGGGAGTTTCCATCAGTAGAAATACGGCCTCCGATTTCCGCGATAATCTGGCGTTTGCTAAAATTTCCGTCGAGAAAATGCTGGTAGCCAAGAGCAGCGCCGACAGCTTCG
Source organism: Verrucomicrobiales bacterium (assembly GCA_024636835.1). Taxonomy (GTDB): domain Bacteria; phylum Verrucomicrobiota; class Verrucomicrobiia; order Verrucomicrobiales; family SLCJ01; genus Sulfuriroseicoccus. Next base: position 17,944 of record JAGXGH010000085.1, read on the forward strand.
TTGCTTTGGTTTGAGAGAGCGCTGCCGTACCTGCCGAGACCGACAGCACCGAAAAGCAGGCCGTTGATGCCGCCTATAGGGCCGCCGACGGATGGATCGCGTGCTGCGGAAGTGTAATTGCCGAGCCCGACGAAGGTGTTGAGGTAGGCGATGTCGAAGTTGTAGTTCATCGTCCTGGATAGCTGGGAAAAGAGCAGCGCGCCGGTATCGATGGCGGGACCCTCATCATCCAAAGCGTAAGAGAAGTTAGCACGGAGAGTGGAGTTGAGTTTTCCGAAACGACGGGTCTGGCCGATGCCCGCGTAGAGACCGTCGCCTGCATGGGCATTGTCGCTGTGGATGTAAGCAAGGTCGATCTCGTAGGTGCTTTTTGCGTAATCCGCCGCGTAGAAGAGGCCGTAAAGTGAGGCGTCGTCATCGAGACTATTATCACCGCGGTTAATTTCGTTCCATGCCACGAGGGCAGTGAGCCGGGAAGCGGAGGCTCCGAAATTGAACATCGAGGCGCTGGTAATCCCGAAGGCATCCATGGAATCGTTGATCATGATGCCGTCTTGAAAGTTCAGGGGCATGCGGCCGACTGCGAATCCATAGTCCAGATTTTTGGTATCATTCGGGTCGAGATTCGGGAAAAGCTCACCGAAATCCCCTTCGAAGTAGAGGCTGCGGATGCGCGCGTTGAACTCTTCATCGAAGCCGCCATTGGAACCAAAGTCGTAGGACGTGAATTTTCCGCGGTCGTCGAGGGGGCGGATGCTGAAGAGAATGCGTTCGGTCGGCGTGAGATAGATGTTGGTGAAGAGATCCAATCGGGTGGCGATTTCATCGCTACTATCCGTCAGGCCGTTGTCGAAATGTTGAGCGGCGATACGGTAGGTCCCGTAGATGACCACGGTCGGTTGCCAGACCGCACCACCCGGCATCTCGTAACCGGGAAAGATCGATCCGGAGTTGAGGAATGGATTCGCTCCAAAAATCGTTTTCCGTTCGGGCGGGTTCAGGTCCTCCCCGGTTTCGTTCTGTTTTTTGATGATCTCCTTGCGCTCGCGGTTGGACTTGAAGACGAGATCCTCGATGACCTCGGTGACGAGAGCGGGCCTCTCGGGGAAATTCTCACCGATCTCTTCCCATGGCACCGCTTCGTCGCTAAACAGTAGGTCGTCCGAATCGGCTGCCCGGACCACCGGGGTGGAGAGAAGGAAGGCAAGAAAAGTGGTGAAATAGCGGCTTGGGCTTGGGCTTCCGTGTTTTTTCATGGGATTGGGGCAGGAGAATAGGAGTAAAGGACTTTTCGTGTATCAGTCGTTGGAACCGATTTCCTTGGAGATGCCCGGCTCTGGTTCATTTTCGGCTGCGGGGGGGACGTCGGCGGGGGTTTCGGGCGCGGCTTCCGCCGGAGGCTGTTGCTTTCCGTCGGCGGGTATTTCCGGAGCGGGTTCTTTACCAGAATCCTCTTCCCCAAAGCTTTCGTCTCCGAACTGCTCCTCGCTGAAATCAAGTGGCGCTTGTTCCGACTCGGGAAGCGGTGCCTCTTCGATGGGGAGGATCAGACCACCACCTATATTGTTATTTTCGGCCTGGGACTTATCGAAATTTGGATCATACGGAAATGGTCCCGGTGCAACGGCCATGATGTCCTTTTCGGTGGGATGGAGATTCCAAGTGGTTTGGGATCCGTCGATGACGATGGTTTCATTCCAGAGAGTCTGAGCGCCGCCACGGCGACTGGAGTCGGCTTTGGAGGGACTCATACGGTGGCCGTGGACGATACGTTTCGCGACTTCCCTCGGAGAGAGATTGTAGTCGAAGCCGACGCCAGCGATTTCCGGGATCAAGTTGACCGGAACCATTTGGGTGATGAATTTCACATTCACCTTGTAAGGACCCTCGCCTGTGAGTTCTTTTGCTGAGACTTTGAATTTCGCGACACGCTTGCCGTTCGGAGGGATGCCGGTAGCGTGTTTTCTCACGCCGCCGGGACGGGCGCGGAGAATGCCCGGAGTGGTGTCTGGGCGGATGTATGGCAGGGGAGATACGGAGTAATTGACGGCAAGCACCTGCTCCCGTTCTCCGCCGAAGCGGTTGCGGGTGATGAACTTGGATTGGAGGCTGAAAAGTTGGTCGTCCTCTTTCCATTTCTGGTCTTCACTGAGGAGTGGAAGCCCTGCCTTTTTCTTCCAATCGCTCGCGGCGAGGAAATCTCCCGTTTTGTCGGCGTTGTGATGGACAAACACCGAGTGAAGGTCACGGACATCACCGTTCGGATCGCGGTCACCGGATTTCATGACGACCCGCCCGTAACTGTCAGTGACGGTGACCTGTAGGAAGGCTAGGCGCTCCGCATCGAAGCCTGTGGGAATGCCATGACCATCGGTGCCGTTACGGACTTCGACTTGGAATTCGAGGCCCTTGCTGTCGTTGCGCGTCACATTGAACTCACCGAGCTGGTAGCCGCGGCGCAGGACTTGGTGGCGCTCGGTGTTGATCACATTGAGCAGGCGAAACTGGTCGTTGAGGGTGGCGCGGAAATCGGTGCGGTATTTGAGATCGTTCCACGGCCAGGGAAGGGCCTCGCCGAGCTTGGGGTTTTCCGCGACGCGTTTCTCGAAATCACTGGTCGTATCACCCCAGCCCTCTTCCCATTCGAATTTGATAACGTGGCGGAGGTTGGCGCGTTCCTTGACCTCGACATCGCCGTTGTCTTTCAGGACCTGGTTCTGCATGTCCCAGAGTTGATCACGGATGGCTTTCGAGTGAGGGAATATTCCGGGATGGATGATGGAGTAATCCGGGCCTGCGAACATGTGGTTGGTGCGCTTGCGCGGGGGGGTGGGCTTGCCGTAGCCGGGATCTTCTGGATCCGTGACCCACATGTCGCCTCCGATCCGCGCGGCCGGCTCCCTGTGGTAGTTCATTTCGCCATCTGCGACCTTCGCACCCGGGACTTTACCCATGTGACAATCCTGGCATGTTTCGCCATCTTTGTTCGCCGGGGAGTTTTTAAATTGGCTGAAGGCTTCCTCGAGACGGAATCCGTTGAGGAGGTTCACGTCGTGACAGATGCCGCAGAATCCGGAGGTCGCGATGGGGTCAAATTTTTTCACGTCGCTGTGGATCTTGCGCTGGCCGTCGTCGTCTTCGGATGTCTTGAGCGAGGTATCGCTACTGAGGAGTTCCTTGAGAATGGCGTTGCCTTTGGGGCCATAAACAGGATCGAACACGTCACCGGTGACGACTGATGTCCGGCCACTGACCTTTCCGTAATTCTTGTCGATGCGATGGCAGACCACGCAGGTGATGCCTTCCAGGGAGGCGGGGTGGCGGTTTAAGTTACTGGTGAGGATTGGTTCTTCGCGTTGCATACCCACCTGGGTGTGGCAACGGATGCAGAAGTCGCCGTTGGTTCCGGAGGTGACCTTGAACACGGAGGCCTGCATTGCGTTGAACACCGGGCTGACCTGGGAATAGGCGTGTGCGGATACCGACCACTCGCGGAAATGGTCCGGGTGACAAGCCGCACATGCGGAGGCGGATGGGAAACGTTTTTCGCTTTCCAGAAGGTCGAGGAAACGGATGTGTGCTTCCGCTGCGTTCGCGTAGGTGATTTTGGTTTCCGGCTCTTCTTCCACGTTGGTTAAGTTAGCGAACGGGTTTTCACTGGTTTCCTGATCTTCGCCGAACTCGTCTTCGCCGAATTCATCTTCGCCAAAGCTCTCCCCACCAAAACCCTCGTCGCCGAATCCTTCGGTCATTTTCTCTTCGTCTGCGGCTGGCTTTTCGCCCTCTCCCTCAACAGCATCAGGTGACGTGCTAACTTCTGCGGCTGCGGGTTCGGAAACTTCCGCAGGTTCCGCTTTCGCTTCTTCTTCCTGCGAAAAGACCGGTCCGGAGCAGGAAAGGATTGCAATCGAAAGGAGTGCAAGCCGTTTGCTTCCAGAATAAAGAGAAACGGATGGGATGTGGTTTGCAAGAGTTAGGCCACTCTCGTCCTGAATTGGACTTTCTCGGTGCATAGTAGCTGGTTTGTAAAGGATTAGCGTTGGTGAGTCTAGTTCAAAAGTGCCGATCTGGGAGCCTGGGCCCGGGATTCTGCGCTGTCAGCGGGATTCCGTCGGCAGAGATACGGGAGCGGAAAATGTCTTGTGATAAAGGTGGCATTGGATGCAACTGTCGCCAGCTTTGCCTGATTGGTGGCATTCGGAGCAGGTTTGTTTTTTGATCGCCTTGAAGTTGCTCATGAATTTCAAGGGGTCGGCTTTGGCGGTCCAGTTGAATTTCTCGTTCCAGTGTTCGGAAGTGGGGAAGGAATTCGTGTAAGCGGGGTCTTTGGTAATGGTCTGGTGGCAACTGCGGCAGTCCGTGAGCAGAAGGTGCGTCGCGTGGTCGTAACGAGTGAGCGTGTGGCGTGTGGCATCTTTCCCGACACTTCGCCAATTGATGCGTGCTCCGGTGAGTTTGCCGGATTCGTCACGGATTTCGTCAACCACGTGGCATTTCAGGCAGCTTCCTGAAGAGGAGGATTCCACCCCTGAGCGAAAATCGAACCCGTCCTTGAAATGGGCAAGGGCGAGTGGTGAGTCGATCTTTTTGGATGTCTGGTCAAGCCAGTTCTTGATCAAAGGATCGGCATGCCCTGTGGACCGGTAGTAGAGTTTTCCAAATTGCTGGTACCAGCCGCCTTGCGCTGCCCAGTTGATCGGGTCGATCGGCTCAAGCTCCTTTGGCTCCGGTTTTTCTTCCTTGTTTTCCTCGGTTCCGAACTCTTCGTCTCCAAAGCTTTCCTCTCCGCCGCCGAAGGTCTCTTCTCCCTCACCAAAGCTTTCCTCTCCGCCGCCGAAGGTCTCTTCTCCCTCACCAAAGCTTTCCTCTCCGCCGTCGAAGGTCGATTCTCCCTCACCGAAAGTTTCTTCGCCGCCATTGAAGTCCTCTTCTCCGGCAGGGGCTGTGCCCGTGGTCTCGTCAGGGGCGGGTTCCGGGGTAGGGGGCGTCACTGCGGGTGGATAATTTCCTTGTCGTTTTGCGTCGACCTCTTCGATCAGCTTGATGTAGGAGTCTTTGGAGAAGCCTTGGAGTATCGCGTCGAAGGCACCTGGCGGTAGACCTTTGACCAGCGCCTCCGGATCGTCGAAGCCGCTTTCGCGGAGACGGCGTGTCAGTTCGTCGTGGCCAATGAGGTTGGACGGGTTCTCGTGCGGGAAGTTTTGGGCGAGGTCGCGGATGAGTTCCTTTACTGCCCATGCGATGGTTTCGATATCCTTGATTGCTGCGGGGTCATTCGGAATTTCGGCCGCGGCATCGAAAGGATTAATCCCGGCGCTGTTGAGCCTTGCCCAGGCATCGCGCGCGTCTTTGTCGAGAAGGTATAGGGTTGGCCAAGGTATCGAGTTCGCGGAATCTGTCCAAGTTCCGATTGAACGGGGTGGAGTGGATTCGGCGAGGCGCTCGTTGACCGCAATCAGGTTGATGGCTGGAGACGCGAGAAAAGTCAAAGGAGTGCCGCTAAATGTGTTCTTGGTATGGCAGGCTGCGCAACTGGCTTCGAAAGGTTTCACAGACATCGGTTCGCCGGTTTTTCCTGCGCTGTGGCAGCTTGTACAGGAGACGCTTTCCGAGTGGAGAGAAGCCGGGTCAAATCCTTCCGGAACGGTTTCCGGGTTGCTTTTCAGTTCCTCACCGAAGTGGGTCTGGTAGTGGGAGTAGTGGTCGAAGAAAATCCCCGAGCGGCGGCTGTAGGGATATCTGGACTGTGTGAACTCCGGGTGGCCATTCGAAAAACTCTCGAACTGGTTCTTATGGCAGACCTGACATTGCCGGTCGGAGAGGGTGGCGATGTTGAACTCCTCCCCGTGGTGCTCCTGGTGGCAGGTGGCGCAGTGAATTCCGCCGTCGGTCAGATGGTTGCTAGCGATGGAGGATGCCACGGCCATGATCAGAGCACCGGATTTCTGGGGTGCCATGGAATCCGGCGAGAGATCCCCTGCGGTATGCGGATTGAAAGCGAATTCACCTCTGGGTCCGCCGACGGTATTGTGGCATGAGAGGCAGAGTTTCCCGTCCTCGATCGCTCGGTGGTGGGAGGCGGTGCCGTGGATGTCCAGCAGAGCCGAAACCGGAAGTTCCTCGTTGCTGTGGCAGCGGTAGCACTGGTTGGCGATATGGGAATGGTTAGCGGATAGTTGACCGGCGTTCAGTCCGGACATCGGATCGGTATCAGGATCGGCCTTTGGAGCGAGAATGGCGACGAGCCAAACGCATGTGGCTAGTGAAAGGGCGATGGTGAAAATACCGCGTTTTGAACGGAGTGAGCGCTTTGGACGGCACACGGGCACGCTCATACAGCAGGAGCCATCCGGAAGCGGGCCTGTTTCACAAGGTTCGCCGCCATGGGTGTCCTGCCGGGTGCAGAGCCAGCGGTCTGCGGATTTTCTCGGCAGGCATTGGCCGGATTTCCGCCCGTCGAATTCCGTTCCCGCCTGGCAGTTGCCTTTCGAATCCGGTCCGAGGAAACAGGGGCAGTCCTTGCACTCTCCCCCACAAATCCAGCGTTGTTCCGGCCTGTTGTAGGCGGACTTGCGGTGGCGGGTAGATTGGAAGGATTCCGGCATATCAGCGGGAGGCTGTGTAGTTGAAGGCGATCCATGCGTGAGTCAGGGCGACGACCAGCATGCTGTAAGTGAAAGGGATATGAATGAAGAGCCAGTAGCGGAGGAGGGTCTGGGAGCACTTCTGGAGATCGAGATTGTATTTCGTGTCGATAAATCCCTTTAATTCTTCGACTGCGCTGCGCTCGTCTTCACTGGTATAGCGGGCGGAGTTTTCCAGATCGGCCATCGCGCGAGCGCGGAAACGGTTCGGGTTGCCGAGGAAGAAGCGGACAACCGACCGTGGCTGGAAATAGCCGGAAAGTTGGTTGATATAGGCGTCGCTTAGAGCCGAGGCACCTGTTTTCTTTTCGGTAATTTCGATGAGATCCTCAACCTCACGGCGAAGTCTGGTTTCGAAGGCGGGGATTTGTTCAAAGGTGAGTGGCTCACCGGAGCGGGCCATCAGACGTGGAAGGTAGCGTGAAATGAACAGACCCACGACACCGGAGAGCGATACGACGGCAAAGAGCAAAGCGAGGGCGATTTCCAGATTTCCTGTAGGTATACGGAAATCAGTGTGGAGGCCGTAGAGAAAAATGGAGAGCAGACCCGCGTAGATGTGAAATTGGAGCCAGTGTGAGGCCTTCAGCAGTGGCAGGAAGGGGAGTTTTTTGCGGGCGTTGAAAAGTGTAAGTAACAGCACGAAACCGAGCAGGACGAGGCCGGTATAGAAGGCGTGCGGCCGAAGGGAAACGGTCAGGGCTTTCCAAATAAAGGTTAAGGCGATCGCAGCCACCACGGTCAGCGCGGTGTTGGTGATGCGGCGCATGTTCAGGGTTTTTATCGGGACAGCCACTTTGCGAGAGAGTTGATGTTCTGCATATCGAAGCGCTGGAGCGCATCATGCGGGCAGGCGCGGACGCATGCGGGGCCGGCGAGTTGGTCGTGACAGAGATCACATTTGGTAGCGCGTTTTACCACACCTGCGGAGGTAAGGTCGCTGGTGACGCCCTTGACGTCGGTTTGTGTGGGGAATTGCGGCAGGCCATTTTTATCCCTGATATCGACCATCTGGATGTTGTCATACGGACAGTTGTCCGCACAGGCGGAGCAGCCGATACATGTGCTGTCGTTGATCACCACCTCACCGCTGTCCTCGCGGTGGATTGCTCCGGTAGGGCAGGGGATCATGCAGATCGGGTCGTGGCAATGGAGACAGGCCTGGGTGACTTGAATGTTGTTTTCCGTGTCGCCGTAGCGGATGAAGCGGGGGTTGCCTTCGTGAGTGGAGGAACAGGCGCGGACACAATCGTCACAGCGGGTGCACCGGTCGAGGTCGATGAGCATCGCGGCACTGCCGTTGATGGTCCGCTTGTCCATCAGGAATTCCATGATCCCGGGACCGAGACGGTCGCGCGCCTTGTCCGGAAGGAAATTCACCCGAGCAGGTTTCTTTGTCTCTTCCTCGGGCAATTTTGCCAGCATTGCGATCTCATCCGGGGTTAGCTGAGGAATAATCAGTTTCTCCACGAGCGAGGTTGGGATCATCAACAGGTCGACGTATCCGATGGCTCGCAGGGTGTGCTGGGCAGGGAGGATATCTCCGAGATTCTTGTGGTTGTGATAAAGTTCGCCAAGGCCGTAGATCTGGCCTTTTCCGAGGTAGGAAATCGTCGTCTCGCCCTTGTGGTGTTTACGGCTGACACGGACAAAACCACCTCGGACGATCATCAGGCCGTTAATGTATTCCGACTCGCGGAGGATCATTGGCTCGTTGCGTAGCTTTTCGCTGGCGTCGGTCGCGCTGAGGATTTTCTGGTAGGAGCCGTACCAGTCGAATCGCCCGTGGCGTTCGAAACGCGTGCCGGCAACGAGTTCGGAGATGTCTTCTTCGCTCAGGCGTTTGATGAAATCCAAGCTTGTTAGCAGGGAACTCAATCCGAAACGGCGGAAGCGGTCCTCCACGTATTCCTTGAAATCGGGAGCGAAATTCATCAGGTCGCGTAGGCCTTGCCAACGGATCTCCAGGATTTCGGTTCCCTCTTCGGCGGCCAGGATCGTGGCAGTGCGGGGGCTGCGACCGAGGGCTGCGATTTCCCCGAACATTTCCCCAGCTTGGATATCCAAGGTCTTCAGTCCGTTTAAAACTCTTGGAGCATCCTGGAGTAGGACGCTGGCCCCCACATCTCGTGAGGTGTCGTCTTCGAAGCGGCGGGTATGGTGCACGCGGCGCTCGGGGATATCGGCACGGTGGAGTGCCTGGCGAATCATCGCCATCGGTCCTCGTTTTTCGTGCTGGTTCCGTCCCAGGAGGTTCTTGGGTAAGTTGTCGAGGACGAGACGGGCGGTGCCGCTCAGGATTACGAATGCGGAATTCCCGTAATCCCCCTCGCGGACGATGATCCCGTCTTTCGGAAGGGTCAGGAGGCGGCAGTCGTTCAGGAGAATGCCGTCCAGTGGGAGGTGATTGGGAAATCTTTCGGGATCGACTTTTTCGAAAACCGGGGTGGAGCGGACGCGAGTAAGATTTTCTCGGATTTTCGCTACGGCTTCATCGCTTGCTTCATTAGTTTCTCCAGCAAGTACATGGGCGATGGTGGCCGTCGATAGCTTGGAATCGAAGGGTGAGTCCCAACGTTGGGGACGAAAAAGGGATGGCTCGGTTTCAACGGGCATTGTGCAAGAGGGCGCTTACGGATTCTGGTTTTCCAAAACTCGGCAAATGGAGGCTGCGAACGGAAAACCGTTGAAGCCTTATTGCTCCCACGCCTTACCTTTGGAGTTGGATGGGATAAAGTCGTCAACTCCTCCGAGCTTGCTTCCATCGGTCCCTTCGCTGAATTTCATGATGAGAGGGTTGATCGCGTCGGCAGCCGCAGCGACCTGAGCCGGATCCCCACTGAGCTTCACTGCGTCGGCTACCTTTTTGATCTCGAGTAATTCGGCAGGCGCGCCTTCACCGCCAAGGGCTTTGACGACGACGGGGAGTTCTTTTTTGATAATGGTGTTGGCGCGGGTACCCATCGCCTTGCGGAATTCGCCGCCACCGGTGCGGCCTTTGGAAAGGCTGCGGAGGCTGTATTCGAGATCGAGCAGCATACCGACTACGAACATCTTGCGCTTGCGGGTCTGGACGGTTTCAAGATTTTCACCCTTGGTGCGTTCGTGGTCAGGGGTATAGAAATTGTGTCTTACTTCTCCTTGGCTCCAGGAAACGAGGTTGAAGCCCTCGCTGCGGGCCGGATGGCCTCCGACGTTGACCAGTTTCTCATCACGGATGATGTGGCAGTTGAAGCAGTTTTCAGCAACGAGTGCGGTGTCGTGAGGGTAAAGCATACCAGCGGCCTTTGAGAGCTTCTGACGTTCCTCACGGCTTGGGATCTTTTCCTTGTCACCGTGAACTTCATAAAAGTCTTTTCCTCCACCATGGCAGGATTCGCAACTGACGCCGCTGATGGTTTTTGTAGCGCTTCCGGTTTGTTGCCGGGTGTAGTGGCACTCCGTGCAAAGAGGGCTGGTGGACATGGCGCTTGCATTCGCGAGCCCCATTTTCGTAGCGATCTCCTGTGCTTTCTCGCGTGTCTTCGCATCCTGGTGGACGTTGTTCGAGCGGGAGTGGGAGGAGAGCTTCCAAGCTTTCACTTCCTCTTCGTGGCATTCTTCACACTTTTCGTAACCCACAACCTTGTCGGCATGGATTGTTGAGGCTGCTTGGCCGAAGGCGATCGGGGCGGCGCTACTTAGCAGGCCGAAAATGATAACAGGAAGATGATATTTCATGAATGTGAAGAAGATTGGTTTTATGATTTGGAGCAAATCAGGAGAAGGATTTTCAAGGGATTATTTAAACTTGGAAGATTTTTCCTGTTAGGGGAAGAGAAAAGTCGATACTAGCAGTAAAATATTGTTTTACAATTTTTCGTAAGCTGGGAATCGTGATTATCATTATCCATGAAGCTTCATGATCAACGACTTCTCCACCTGCATGTCCGCCATGGTGTGGGGGATGCCGCCGATGCCTAAGCCGGATTCTCGGAGACCCGCGAACGGCATCCAATCGACTCTGAAGGCTGTGTGGTCGTTGGCCATGACGGTTTTGGCATTTAGGAAGCGGTAGGCGCGAAGGATGGTGTCCATTTCCCGGCTAAAGACGGATGCCTGGAAAGAGTATGGAACCGAATTCGCTGCGCTAATGGCCTCGTCGATGGAATCGGCCGTGTACAGGCAAACGACGGGTCCGAAGATTTCCATCTTGCTGACATGGGTGTCGGCGGGGGGATTGATGAGGATGGTTGGGGAGAAGCATGATTCCGAAAGGCGCTTGTTTCCGGAGTGCAGCGTGGCTCCGGAGGCGATGGCTTCTTCGACCCATTTTTCGATGCGATCCGCCTCTTTCGTGCGAATCAGGGGACCGATGGCTGTCTCTTTAAGGGTGGGGTCGCCGGTCTTCATTTTCGTGGCCTCAGCGGCGATGCGGTCGGCGAGATCCTGGATAACGGATGCGGGTGCAAAAATACGTTGCACGGAAACGCAGACCTGTCCGGCGTGGTAGAACGCCCCTTTCGCGAGCGGAGCGGCGGCCATTTCCAGATCGGCGGTGGCATCCATTACGACCGGTGCTGCCCCACCGTGCTCAAGGGCACAGCGGGTGCCGGGGGCGAGCTTCGAGCGGAGCATCCAGCCGACGTTTCCGCTGCCGATGAAACTGAAAAACGCGACGCGTGGATCGCCGACGGTGGAGGTCGCGAGGTCGCGGTCTTTGATAGCTACGGCTTGGCACCAGTCGGGCGGCAGTCCTGCTTCGTGGAGAAGCTCGACCAGGCGGAAGCAGGAAAGAGGGGTGTCGGAGGCCGGCTTCACGATCACCGGACAGCCGGCGGCGACCGCGGGGAAAATCTGGTGGATGATGAGGTTTACCGGGTGATTGAATGCGCTGTAGGCAAGCACCGGGCCGATGGGTTCGTGGGAGGAAAAGGCGAGCCGGTTCGCCGATGCTGGATTCAAGCCCATCGGGATTTCTTCGCCGTGCTGGGTCCGTAGTGTCTCGATACAGCAATGGATGCCGTCGATGGCGCGGGCGACCTCTGCGCGGGAGTCGATGAGGGGCTTGCCACCTTCGCGTGCGGATTCGAGCGCAAAGGTTTCCGCTCGTTCGGTGAGGATGTCAGCGGATTTCTTGAGGATGGCGATCCGTTCCCATGCGGGCAAGCGTTGCGATGGGTTTGCGTGGAGGGCGGCTGCGCTTGCGAGGGCTTTCTCCACAGTTGCGGCATCGGCCAGTTCGACGGAGCCGATTACCGCTCCGTCAAAAGGTGCAGTGACTTCCAGTGTCCCAGCGTTGCCAGTTGCGTTTGGGACGAGGGTTTTGAAATGGGATTTGGTGGTCATGGAATCAACCTATCAAGGATTTATCCTTAGAAGATAGGGGATCTGGGGTTGAGTGGAGGGGGCGACCAAAGATCGCCCCCCGCTTTTCAGACTGCTGCGGAGCGTTCCTTGATTTCGTGATTGAGGATGCGGTCGTTGTCGGAGTAGTCAACGGGGAGGTCGATGACGTGGACGCCCGGCTCTTTCCTGCACTTGTCCAGGAGTGGGAGGAGTTCTTCGGTGGATGTGATCCTGTGGCCTTGTGCGCCGTAGCTCTGTGCATAGAGAACGAAATCCGGGTTGCCGAAGGTGAGTCCGAAATCGGCGAATTTCATGTTCGCCTGCTTCCAACGTATCATCCCGTAGGAATCGTCGCGGAGGATGATGACGATGATGTGCAGGTTCATACGAACCGCGGTTTCGAGTTCCTGGGAGTTCATCATGAAGCCGCCGTCACCGCAGATCGCGATCACATCACGGTCGGGATAGACCAGTTTTGCAGCCATTGCGGAGGGCAGTCCGGCGCCCATGGTGGCGAGCGCGTTGTCTAGCAGGACGGTGTTCGGCAGTGCGGCGTTATAGTGGCGTGCGAACCAGATTTTATAAACACCGTTGTCGAGCGCGATTATCCCGTCTTCGGCAAGTGTGCGGCGGACATCTGCGACGAGGCGCTGTGGTTTTACGGGAAAGGACGGATCGTCGAAACCCTCGACACGTTGCGCATCCGCTGCCTCCTTGATCGCCATGAAGCGAGAGAAATCCCAATGCTCGGATGGCTGCAAGTTTTCCGTGATTTGCCAGATGCTGTTTGCGATGTCTCCGACTACCTCGACCTGCGGCCAATAGACCGGATCGACGGTGGCTGAGAAAAAGTTGATATGGATGACTTTTCGGGTGTCGCCTGGACGCATGAAGAATGGCGGTTTCTCGATCACATCATGGCCCACGTTGAGAATGAGGTCTGCACTTTCGATGGCGCGGTGCAGATAATCTCCGTCGGAGAGCGCAGCGTTGCCGAGGAAGAGATCGGAGTTCTCATCGATCACGCCCTTGCCCATCTGGGTGGAGATGAATGGGATACCGGTTTTTTTCACAAACTCCCCAAGCATGCGGCTGGTGAGCTTGCGATTCGCTCCGGCGGCGACCAGCAGTAGAGGATTTTTGGCTTTTGAAATCATCTGCACCGCCATGGCAATTGATTTTGCCTCGGCGACCGGACGTCGGACGAATGAGGCGGCGATCGGCACGAGGTCGGCTGCGTTTTCAGCGGCGATGTCCTCCGGTAGTTCCAGGTGCACAGCGCCGGGACGTTCCTCCTCGGCGAGACGGAAGGCTTCCCTTACCCTGCAGGCGATGTTGTCCACACTGACGAGCTGGTGGGTGAATTTCGTCAGCGGTTTCATCATCTCGATCACATCGAGGATCTGGAAACGCCCTTGCTTGCTTTTTTTCACCGGCTTCTGCCCGGTGATCATCATCATGGGCATGCCGCCGAGTTGGGCGTATGCGGCGGCAGTGACGAGGTTAGTCGCGCCTGGGCCGAGGGTTGAGAGGCAGACGCCGGTCTTTCCGGTGAGGCGGCCATAGGTGGCCGCCATGAACCCCGCACCCTGCTCGTGGCGGGTTAGGATCAACTGGATGTGGGAGCGGGACAGGGAGTCGAGGAAATCCAGGTTCTCCTCGCCGGGAATGCCGAAGACGTATTCGACGCCTTCAGCTTCGAGGCATTTTACAAGATGGTCGGATGCTTTCATATTTTTTTTGGGGTTTTAGACGACTCCGTATGCGAGCATCGCATCTGCGACCTTGACGAAACCGGCGATGTTCGCGCCGGCCCGGTAATCGACAGGCTTGTCTTTCCGGGCGCCGTATCTGACGCATTTCGAGTGGATGTCCTCCATGATTGTCGTCAGTCGTTTATCGACTTCTTCGCGGCTCCAACTGATTCGCAACTGATTCTGGCTTTGTTCAAGACCCGAGACGGCCACACCACCAGCGTTCGCGGCCTTCGCGGGACCAAACAGTACATCGTGCTCGAGGAAATAATCCGTTGCTTCGGCGGTGCAGGGCATGTTGGCTCCTTCGGCGACGGCTTTGATTCCGTTTTTCACCATCACTTGCGCATCCTCGATCAGGACTTCGTTCTGGGTCGCGCAGGGGAATGCCAAGTCGGCTTTCACTCCCCAAGGCGTTTTTCCTTGATGGAAATCACAGCCGAATTTTTCGGCGTATTCCTGGATTCTTCCACGGCGGTTTTCCTTGAGATCAATGAGCCAATCGAGTTTTTCGCGAGTGATGCCATCGGGGTCGTGGATGAAGCCGGAGCTGTCTGAAGCCGTCAGGACCTTCGCCCCTAACTGGATAAGCTTTTCCATGCAGTAGAGGGCGACATTACCTGACCCGGACACCGCGGCCGTCTTGCCTTTCACTTCGGTGCCCGAGTGTTCGAGCATGTGCTTCATGAAATAGACCGCGCCGTAGCCTGTGGCTTCTTTTCTTACGAGGCTGCCTCCGAAGGCCAGACCCTTTCCGGTCAAGATCCCTGCGAAGCGGTTCTCCAAGCGTTTGTAGGTTCCAAAAAGATAGCTGATCTCGCGTGCTCCAACATTGATATCGCCCGCTGGCACGTCAACATCCTCACCGATGTGGCGGTGAAGTTCGATCATCATGGATTGGCAGAAACGCATGATCTCGCGATCTGAACGTCCCTTTGGATTGAAGTTCGATCCGCCCTTCGCTCCACCCATGGGCAGACCCGTGAGGCTGTTTTTCAATACCTGCTCGAAGCCGAGAAATTTCAGCACACTCTGTGTCACCGTTGGATGAAATCGTAGCCCGCCCTTGTATGGGCCGATGGAGTTGTTGAATTGCACCCGCCATGCGCGGTCGGCATGGATAGCGCCGGCGTCGTCCTCCCAGGTCACCCGGAATGTGATAATGCGATCTGGTTCGGTCATCCGCTCCAGGATATATGCATCGCGGTATTTTGTATGTTCCGCGGTGAAAGGGATGATCGTTTCCACGACCTCATGCACCGCTTGGTGGAATTCGGTTTCGCCTTTGTTCCGCTTTTTCAGCCCCGCCATGAACGCTGATATTTCCTTTTTGATTGCTGGGTTTGTCTCCATAACACGACAGTGTGACTAAAAAACTGGCGAATGGGAACATTATTCTCGATGAAATGAAAAACGCGTTTAGGCAAGCCCACTGTGACCGGTAACCGCAACCAAGTATTTGGCATGCCTTCGATTTCCCCCTTGCCAGACCGCCTGCTCCCCCGTCATTCTCCGGTCACTTCACCCTCTCTTTCCCCCGCAACCCCCTTTCTCCCCGTCTCCGATCTACCCAACAACATCCTCAGGGACACCACGCAAAAGCAAATTCCTAGCAGTCCGACCACGACAGTCATCGCGGTCAGACCAATCTTCCCGACCTCGCCATACGCGTCGGCGAATGGAAGCTTCTCTGTGACTACGACGGCTCGAACCCGCGCCTCCACAAGCTCAGCGCCGATCCCAGCGAAAAAACAATCTCGCCGCAAGGTAACCTGAACGGGTCAAAGAACTCACCGTCCAGCTTCTCGAGTGGCACGCCACTCTTCCTCCTGAGAACGGCCCCAAACTCGAAAAACCCAAAGCCAAGAATCCCATGATCCTGCCATCCTCCATCACCCGCCACCTGCTCCGCGTCATTGCGTTGATACTTGCCTCGTCCGGACTGCAGGCCGCTGAAACGTCGCCCCGCCGCACCCTCAATCTCAATCCTGACTGGCGGTTTATCCGCGATGATGTTCCAGCCGCCACCAAACCGGATTTCGACGCATCTTCGTGGCAGGTGGTGAGTTGCCCTCACACCTGGAACGACATCGACACCTTCGATGATTTCGGCACCGGCGGTCACGTCGGGGAATCCAAACTCTGGACCGGAGTCGCCTGGTATCGCAAGGAATTCAGCCTACCGGCCAGTGACAAGGGAAAGCGGGTTTTCATCGAGTTCGAAGGCGTTCGCCAGATCGCCGAGGTCTATCTGAACGGCGTGCGCCTCGGGGAAAACAAGACCGGGTTCATCCCATTCGGATTTGACCTCACATCCCATTTCAGATTCGGGGCACCCAATGTGCTAGTGGTCCGTGCCGACAACCGCTTCGCCAATCATTTCAAAGGCGTCACCCCGTGGCATCATCCGAACTGGCACCCGCCCCATGGCGGCATCTATCGAAACGTCCGCCTGCACGTCACCGATCCGCTTCATGTCACCCTGCCGCTCTATGCCAACCTCCAGACCGAAGGCATTTACGCGCGCACCGAGTCGCTCACGAAGGAGCTCGCACGCGTCACGATCAGTGCCGAGATTGAGAATTCCAGCGCCGAGGATAGTGACGGCATGGTCGAATTCTCCATCATCGACCGCGATGGCAAGGTGGTCGGCAGCACCAAGAGCCGTGCCGGTATCACCGCGGGTGACCGACGGAAAATCACGGCCACCGTCGATATCGCGGCCCCTCATTTGTGGGAACCCGGCTATCCTTACGTCTATCAGGTCCGTGTCGCCGTCAGCTCTGGCGATTCCTTGCGGGATGTGGCCACCACCGCCTTTGGCATTCGGAATTTCCGCTTCGATGTCGCCACCGGTTTCTGGATGAACGGGCATCCCCTCAAGCTGCACGGCTGGGGCCAAAAACCCACCCAGGGATGGGCCGGCCTCGGTGCCGCACTACCCGACTGGCTCCAGGATTTCACGATGCGCATGATGAAGGATGCCGGAGGCAATCTCATCCGCTGGGGACACAGCGCGGGCTCGGGCTCAGCCGTCGCCATGGGCGACAAGTATGGTTTTGTCACCCTCATGCCCGGCGTCGACGGCGAGCGCGATTGCACTGGCGAAGCCTGGGAGATCCGGAAAAACGCTTTCCGAGACATGATCATCTACTTCCGGAACCATCCTTCGATCTGCGTTTGGGAAGGCGGAAACTACAACATCAGCCCGGCACACACCAAGGAACTCCGCGACATCACTCGGCAGTGGGATCCTGATGGCCGCCGCTACTTCGGCTTCCGCATGGCCACTCCAGGCATGCTGCCTTACATCGATCTGGAGCTTGGCACCGTCGGACGCACCCGCGCCCTGCCATCACTTCCCGTGGTCGAAACGGAATACGATCGTACCGAGACACCACGCCGCGTCTGGGACGAGTTTTCCCCACCCGATTTCGGACACCTCGGGAAACGCGAGAAGGAGAACACCTACAATCTCGACTCCGAAGGATTCGCCCTCAAAGCCATCAAGGAGTGGTGGGAGCTCTTCGGTTCCAAACCCGAACATTCGGGCGGTGCCAACTGGATTTTCTCCGACGGTACCCACGGCAGCCGCCAGGTCACCGACGTGGCCCGCGCCACCGGCGAAGTGGATGCCGTGCGACTACCCAAGGAGGCCTACTGGGCACTGCGCGCCACCTGGTTGGACGAACCGGTCGTGCACTTGATAGGGCACTGGTCCTATCCCCGCGGAACGGTCAAACCCATGTATGCCGTCGCCCGCGCCGATGCCGCCGAGTTGTTTGTGAACGGCAAGAGTATGGGCAAGGGCAAACGCAGCCTGGACACCTTGTTCACCTGGGAAAATGTGGCCTATCAACCCGGGGAAATCCGCGTCGTCGCCTATCGGAACGGCCGGGAGATCGCCAGCCAAAGCAAGCAATCGGCCGGCGAGCCTGCCGCTCTCAAGCTCACCCCGATCACCGCTCCCGGCGGGTGGCGCGCCGATGGCTCGGATGTGGCTCTCATCGACGTGGAAGTGGTGGATGCCAAAGGCCGCCGCTGCCCGACCGACCAAGGCCGCGTGGATTTCAAGATCTCGGGCCCCGGCATCTGGCGCGGCAGCTATAACAGCGGGAAGGAAAACAGCACCAACCACCTGTTCTTCGATACGGAATGCGGCATCAATCGTGCCAGTGTCCGCTCCACCCTGGAAGCAGGAGAGGTAACCATCACCGCCCGTCGCGATGGCATTAAATCCACGACTCTGAAACTGACGTCCTCCCCGATCACTCTCCAAGAAGGCCTCAGCGAGCAAGCTCCGGCGGTCTATGACGTCACTCTCCCGCCCAGACCCGACATCGATGGCAGCGCGCTCGCCGCACTTGCGGTATCGAGGGCGGCACCCACCGTCAGGGAAGTTCCCCAAATTGCGAGCGACCGCATGTTCTCCACTTTCGCCTACACTGGCAACGGAGCAGGTGGCGTTGAGGACATCCCGAAGGTCAATGCCTTGGCCTACTCCGACGACGCGCTGCTCTACCTCAAGAAGATTCCGAAGTCGCTTGCTGGTGCCCGGATCATCCGCACCGCCAATGGCGACCGCAATTACTGGGCGAACGACTACATTGTGGCAACGGCCGCCCGCGACCTCGACCTCTATGTCGCCCATGACTCGAAGGCACCGCTTCCCAAGTGGTTGAAATCCTATCGCAAGACCGGCGATCGAGTCGTCGTGAATGGGAGAACTCTTCGACTATTTGTGAAACGTCTCAAGAAAGACCAAAGCCTGCGGATCCCCGGTAATGTGGACCAAGGCCAAAAAGCTGGATCAGCGCTCAATCTGATTCTATTCTCAAAGGCCGTGACCTCACTCTGACGAATACCAACGAATACCGCTCCGGTAGCTAAGCCCCTATCTTCCCAAAGAATTAGAGCAAGAATTCAAAGAATTAGAAAAGAATTAGGACATTCATAGATTGAGGTTGACGAGCTTAGGTTTCATGTGTTCATGTGAGCACTGCGGCAGTGGCGAGGTCTTCAATAGTTCCAGAAAGCGGTGCAGGTGTGTTCCATTGCATTTGACTACGCTCCTCTCCGTCTATGCAGAGTCCGGTCTCCTCCTCCGGAGACCGATGTGAGTATTGCCGAAAATTCGGCATGGCGTTGGTCGTTGTGTTAGGCGCTCCTGGTTATGTGGGGTAGATCCCTACAACAGCAAGGATTACAGCCATTGAAAACAGTGGGTGCGCAATAGACTCGAACAACTCGCCGGCATCTTCGCGGTGGAGGGTTATGGTTCGCTATTTCAGCGGATAGCGGGGAGGCGTGGTCGCTTGGCGGAGATGGCGAAAAGGGCTGGAAGAAAGTGGTTTTGTCGAGGGAGTGGTGCGAGCGCGTTCTACGCGACCGAACCGCCTGGTAAGCAACAAGCAGAGCTTACCGGATAAGCTGGAGAAGGTTGCCTTGGGCTAGAAGCTAGAAGAGGTAAAGGCAGGGAAGAATCATGCCCTTTTGGAGGCGATTTGGGCGAGATTGGAGGGTTTACGGGGAAGTGGGTGAATATGCAGCGGGGGGAGTGGCTCTTTTGAGGGCAGCGAGGGTGATTATCGAGGGAATTGGCTTTCAGTCTGAAGGGTAAGCCTTGATCATCCAGTAAAGATTATTGGGTGTCCTTGTGGTATTTTGTGGTGTGTGGTGATCCGCCTTCGTTGTGTTTGGCGATTCTCGCGCGGAGGTCCGATGTGCAGCCGATGTAGGTTTGAGCGTGATCGCTCAGGCTGCGTAGCAGGTAGACGTAGTGCATGGGTAATGGCGGGGGTGAGGTGAATGCCCGCCGTCGCTGCTGCGGAGCTATGGCGCGCAGCCTTCGGCAAGGCTACGTCCGTCAGCCAGACAAGCTGGCTTGCCAGCCGAAGCCTTGGCGAAGGCTGGTGGAGGCGAGGGGAGTCGAACCCCTGTCCTGATGGCTTTCCAAGTGAGCGTCTACATGCATAGCCAATCGGGAAGTTTAAGACCTGGTTAGCCGATTGGCGATTCACTGGGTCCGATCACTCATTGTGTCTCATTCCTCGACCGGAGTGCACGGCGTTGGAACCAGCCTGTTGATTTGTCGTCTGACCGCTTAACAGGCGTAGGCGGTCAGACGTAGGCTGTCAATTAAGCAGCCAATGCGTATTCGTTAGAATCTGCAATTAGTTTTTTGAACGGCTTTTTTACGAGGCCAACCGATCAACCTCGACATGCGACCCACTCATCTAGCAATCAGTCGAAGCCAGAACGCCCCCACGTATGCCTTATGAGCAAGAAACTCATAATACCACGTATAATGGAAAAATCAAGGATCGTCGGTGGTTTCGACGATCGTTGGTTCGTCGGCGATTTTGCGAGCTTCGAGGATGACGATATCTTCGCTGTTTGGAGGCATCCTCGTGATACGCAATTTTTGCGGGGTGAGGAGAACTTGTCTGAGGCTTCCACCTTCTGTGGACGATGCGAGCATGCCTTCTACGGTTCGCACTTGGCTCTTTTCGTCGGTGAGGATGATGCGAGTGCCGGATTGGTAGACGGGGTAGTAGATGCGTTCGAGAGGCGCTTCTACCCGGGCGAGTCCGATGCGGCTACCGTCAGAGAACACCAAATAGTCAAAGGGTTCGACGGGTGTGGAAACAACTTTGCCGTTCGAGACCCGCCACATGGACTCGACACGATAGATGCCGAGCGCTTGAAGCGGGATAGCGACACGCAGTGGCATGACGACATCTTTGTTCTCTTGCGCTTGAGCAGGGAGAGGAAGGAGTGCGAGCAGTGCAATGAGAGCTATGCCGGAACGTAACACGTGTTGAGGATAGCAGAGCTTGGGACAGGTGGGAACAGTGAACTGTTGACTATTTCATGCCGACATCCCAGAGAGAATCCGAAGTGCTGCCGGATGGGTCGTAGGGGGCGTCTTCCGTGCCGACGACGGGTGGCGACTTGGTGACGCAAATGTCTTTTAGTGATCCATCGAGAGCTTCTACCTTGGGGATAGTGGTTAGGTCATTCGGAAGGTAGGGGACAAGATCCTCGCCTTCGAGATCTGTGACTGCGGTGGTGGGATGATCAGCGAGGTAGGCTTTCTGCGCAATGTAGACAGCGCGTAGCGACTCAGAGGCGGTTTGGGCTTTTTTCCAATCGTTGAGTCCCATGCTGTAATTCACACCGAGACCGATGAGGGTGAGAAGAATGAGGATGACGACTGTCATTTCGATGAGGGTGAAGCCAATGCGGCGGTGCTGCTTGAAAGCTTGCGGATGATGGGGGATTTTCATAGTGCTGCGTGGGCTTAGTTTTGGGTTCCGGATTCGCGGATGGTTTCTGTGGCTCCGGAGTCGCCGCCGCCGCCGAAGAATCCTTGCCAAGTATCGATAGCAGCATCTTTGAATTTTTCGCCAATGGGAACAACGAACTCGTGGAAGTATTCGATCAGGATATTTGGGAAGAAAATAACAACAGTGAACACGAATGCGGCGCCTAGTATGGAACCGAGTAGGTTGATCGTGAAGCTCTTGCCGCTAGGGTTTGAGAAGTAGCGAGCGGCCAGCCGCGAGCGGTGTTGCACACGGGTGGTGAAGGTTTGACTGTCTTTTTTGAGTGCGGAGAGAATGGAGTCGACTTCCTGTTGTCTACGCACGACCATTTGGTAGCGGTAGCGATTGTTGAGCGTTTGTGGAAGTTCGAGGAGTTTGATGCCTTTGGGTACGACGGGCGGTTCACGAACGGTCATGATTAATGTCTCGTTCACGAAGGTGTTCTGTAGCCAGCGATCTAACTTCGTTTGTTGCATTTGTGTGTGGCGACTGTTGGTCGTGGGGGATTAAATGCCGGCCTTCATCATTTTCGGTCCCATCATGAAGATTGGCATAAATGTACCAATGAATACGGTAGCGATAAGAACAACGGCCACGATCATGACAATGAATCCAAGGGTTTCGGTAAAGTCTTCAGTAGCTGCGCGGGTATCTTCCTCATACATCTCGGCAAGCATTTTAAGCTGGGTGTCGATAGACGCGGAACGCTCACCAATGAACAGCATGTGACCAACTTGAGGGTCGCAGGAGGTGTATTTGCGGAAGGCTTCCGAAACGGGTAAACCGGTCTCTTGGTATTTCTCTGCGGCAATGAGTAATTCATCGTGCATGGGTGTGCCTTTGACGCTCTTCGCTGCGGTGCTGATGGATTTAGCGAGGTTGATGCCATTCGAATGCAGCATGTGCATGGTTCCTAGAAAGGTCATCTGACGCAGTCCCATGATCAGTCCCCGAAGGAGTCGCCATTTCGACATTGCCAAGGTGGTGATGAGGTTGCGCAACTTGTTGGAGAAAACGATGGCGAGCACCATGACAATAATACCAAGAACGAAGTAAGGCCACACGGCTTGGGTGAAGTGACTCATGTGGAAGATGAGACGGGTGAATGCATCGGGATCTTGTTTCGCACCTTTGAGCATTCCTTCCACTTGTGGCACGATTTTTATCTGCGACATGATGAAGGCGAAGAGAAGAATTCCGATGACACCGATAGGGACAGCGACGGCTTTACGCACCTTGACCTTGAATTCACGTGCGGTCTTGATGCGATGGGCAATAGCGGCAAAGGCTTCGTGGAGTTGGCCGGAGTCGGTACCAGCTTGGATCAGACCGATGGTGGTGTCGTCGAATAATTCGGTCTTTCGGAAGGCTTCATGTATGGGGATACCGGCGGCGATGTTGGTTTGGATAGAGAGGATTTTATCTGCCAATCCACGGTTGGTGACGCCGTGTGCGTAGTATTTGATTGCGTCGCCAGTGTTGATCTGCGAGCGCAGCATGGATCCCATGCCTCGGTAGAATTTGATTTGCTCCTTCTCGTTGAACTTGATGGTCTTTTCGTTCGAGATGAAGGATTTCTTCTTTGGCTTGTCCTGCGCTTTTTTGATACTGCCAACAGCTGGCGGAGCAATGCGTGATGCTGTTGCTGAACCATCGGAGTTAGGCTGGACTTGATCGAGAGGAGGCATGACTTCTTGAAGTAGGGGGGTGGGATATCAAAGGTGTGAATTAGTCATCGTAGGTCATATCGATGACCTTGGCGAGTGCACGAAGATCGGTTTTGCCTTCTGCGAGGAGGCGCAGACCGCTTTTACGAAGAGAGGGGAGACGTCCGTCTTCTTGGATTCGTTGTTCGAGTTCGTATGGGCTGAGTGTGCCCTTGGAGAGTTCGTCGGATACGGACGGACTGATAGGAATGATTTCCAGGATTGCGGTTCGTCCTTTGTAGCCGGTGCTATTGCATTCCGAGCATCCATTTGGAGCGCGCTCGTAAACTTCGCGATCAGCCCATTCTTCTCCAAGGTTAAAGATGCGCCTGTCTTCGGCGATGATGCCTGATAGCTTCACTTTACAGTTGGTGCAGAGTTGTTTGCAGAGACGTTGAGCGCACGCGGCTTTGAGGGTTTGAGCGATTTTCCACCGCTCCATGCCCAGTTGTTCGAAACGTTCAATGATCTGGCTCGCCCGGGGGGTGTGGACGGTAGTGAGAACCTTGTGACCGGTAATGGCAGCTTCGATGGCGAGTTCTGCGGATTCGGTGTCCCGCACCTCACCCATGAGGATGATATCGGGGTCACTTCGCATGAACGAACTGATCATGGGTTTGAATTCTTTGGCGCTCTTCAGGTCGCAGTGAGTGACGCCAGCGATCTCGTCCTCCACGGGGTTTTCCAGTGTGAGGATATTGACTTCAGGCTCGTTGAGCTCGCGAAGCATCGCATTCAAGGTGGTGGATTTACCGGACCCTGTGGGGCCGGACATGACGATGATACCTGCGGGAACGCACATGACGCGGCGAAGTTCGAAGAGCGTTTCCGCATCGAAAGCCATGTTTCCTTTGCCTAGGGTGACACTGAGGTTTCCTTTGTCGAGCAAACGCATCGTCACGTGATAACCACGGTAGGTGCGGTGGCGCTCGTAGCGGATGTCAATACTGCGATGGAGGTAGGAGAGGGAAAATCGTCCAGAGATACCGACGCTGGTTGAGCGCTTCTCGGTGGCGAGTTTCATCAGGTTCATCAAGAAGGCGTCGA
The DNA here is from genome assembly GCA_024636835.1 of Verrucomicrobiales bacterium. Taxonomy (GTDB): domain Bacteria; phylum Verrucomicrobiota; class Verrucomicrobiia; order Verrucomicrobiales; family SLCJ01; genus Sulfuriroseicoccus. The sequence continues at coordinate 41,751 of JAGXGH010000085.1, forward strand.
CACGGTCGCGCAGCTTCATGGGCAGTGTGGTTTTCACACCGAGGTCGCCATCGAGACGGTAACTGTAGTAGAATGATTCCTTTTCGACTTTGATGTGGACGTCGGAAACCCCGCGCTGAACGGCAGTGGCAAGCATGGTGGCTATGAGTTGTGCAATGGGCTCATCGTATTTTTTGAGAACGTCAAAGTCTTGAATGACCTCATCAGTCTCTTCGACTTCGATGGATTCCAGCTCGGACTTTCCGGGGCCAGTGGTGCTGGTGATGCTTTCGATGACCTTGGTGATCTCCGACGCCATCGTAACGACGGGGCATATTTCCAGTTCCGGATAGAGGAGGCTGAGATAATCGTCCGGGAGTGAGTTCCAAGGGTCGGCGACGGCGACGAGTAAGGTGTCTCCCTCACGAACGAGTGGCACGAACATACCTCGGGTGAGCACTTTAGTGTCGCAGTCGGCGATAAGTGCTCCATCGGTGAGGCCGCCGATTTTTGGAAGGAAGGGCAGGTCGCGGATGGTGGCGATGCATGCCATCAGTGTGGGGCGGGTGACCTTTGAAGTGACTTGATCGTGCCCGATATTTGCCAACGCGGGTTCGTGTTCGCTCAATTTGGCGAGGATGCGTTCGCTGATACCTTCGTTGAAGGTGATGCTATCGATTTCGATCATAATCCGAATTGTTTTTCCAGAAGGGTTTGCCAAGTGACGTAGTCGAGGCGCACGACGGTGGTGAATGGGCGGACTGGTTCAGATTTTGCGACCAAATCGGCAACGAGGTTGGCAGTGTGGAGAGCGGCTCTGGGATTGATGGATCCGACGCCGAAGACCTCGGAATCCTCTGCGAAAAGAATTGGCGCGAGCATCGCCTTGCAGAGGGGTTTGACCTGGTCGTGGTCTTCGTAAAACGCGTTAGGTATCTGTAAGCGACCTGCAATAGGAATAAAGGGGACGTTGCGTTTCAGTGTCTTCGCCACGGCGTTGCCGAGTTGGCGAATGAATTGTGGGATATCTCTTGGCGAGGTTGTGCTGAGACGAACAATCGTTTCGAGGATTTCGACGGATGCCTGACTTTTCAATTCTTCACTGAAGGCCGAGAAGATGTGTGTGGCCTCTTCTTCGCTCAAGTGCTTGCGCTCGATTAAACTGTCCAGAGTGGCACGAGCAACCTTCGTTTGGTGATCGCGCAGGATGGGATCAACGAAGGTGGCGTTAGGATCACTAGCATCTATGGACTGTAGTGAATCGAGGCTGCTTTCAGACGATGTAGCGGATATGGACATTGGGTGGTTGCGTAATCTGTAAATGAGCGCTTCCAAACCGAATGTCTAGTCGCCTCAGCTTATACGTGGGAGGGGGGGGCTTCGGTCATGCGCGTGTGCGATTGATCCAGGTATGGAGTGTAATCGATCACCCATTGTATGGGTGATCGCAGTGCTTGTGAAGGTTGTGTGAGACTATTCGAACATCGAACCCGAGAACTTCTTGGCCCCCGATTTGGCGGGCACGACTAGCTGACCGGTTTCTTCAGCCTTTGCCGCTTTGACAGCGCGGTAGGTGGATTCGTATTCCTCCATTTCACGGGTGAATTCATCTGAATTCGGGGATTCGCGGACGAGTTCGAGTTCCGCGTTTTCGCGTGCGTGTTCATCGCAGTCGGGAGCCATATTCCGCATCGTGTTGGGCAAATTAGTACGGTGAGCAACGCCAGGGTTCTCAGGTGAGAAGATTTCGTTGTGATCACCGTCCAGAGCGACGTTATCGTAGATCGAGTTGTTAGCGCGGAGGTTTTCCAGAGCGCTGGCTGGATCATAGGATGTCGGGGTAATGATGAATACTAGGCTGGTTTGTTCTTTCGTCGTCTCTTTGCTTTTAAAGAAGAATCCGATGAAAGGAATGTCTCCGAGAAGAGGCACTTTGTTTTCTTTTTTATTATCGGCGTATCCGTAGAAGCCGCCAATGATCAGTGAGTGCCCATTGGGCACCCGTGCAATAGCTTCGACCATCGACTCGCTGACTCGTGGATATTCGTTACCGGTATTTGCACCGGTGATAAACTCCACGATTTGAGCGGTTCGTGGACGGAGATCCATACGAATGGTGTTGTCTGGAAGAAGCGTCGGGGTAATGGTTAAGGTGACGCCAATCTCACGGGTAAAGCCATCCCCATCGGAGAGTGTTGGGTCGCTATCATCAATGGTGTAGCGGACTTCTTCGGTCACCGTTGATCCTGCCGATGTATTACTGGTTGTCGCCGTGATAATAGGCACACGGTCAATGATGGTGATGAGTGCCTGTTCGTTGTCTTCGGTGATGAGGGTTGGGTTAGATTTTTGGTTGGCGAGATTTCCGTCATTGAGCGCACGAAGCACAGCTTGTAGCTTGAGAGGAGAGAGGACAAGACCGTTGCCGGGAGTGGATGCACGTGTGCGGGTCGAGACGTCATTATTGGCAAACCCACTTGCTGATCCAGGCAGGATAGCACCAGTTACGCTGGTGCCGCCTGCGTCCAGATCACCAGCAAAGGCAGAACCTACGGAATCATTGGCATCGCCACGAATTAGATCTGTGGTAGTCGTTGTCACGCGATTAATCGTATCGCTGTTAGGTAGGTTGAAGATTGAGTTCAAGCTCTGCACGGCGTCAAAGGTGAGGCCGTTTTCGCCAAGAGTCGAGCTCCAGTCGACGCCGATACGGCTGGCCGCGGAGCTGGTAACACGGAGGATTTTGGTCTCGACAATGATTTGACCCTTTGGCTTGTCCAAACGATTCAAAAAGTTCTCAACACGCTCGATTCGTCGTTTGGTATCGATGACGAGGAGGGTGTTCGTTTTTGGCTCGAAGTTCACGGACCCTGTGTTCGGTGAGAGAATGGGAATAATAATATCACGAAGTGTTTCCCAGTCTGATGGGCGGAGATACTTGAGTTGGTAGGTCCATTCTTCCTGGGGGAGTTGTTGAACATCCTGTGGGGAAAGGGCATAGACGGTATCTTCTTTATAGAAGAGTTCCAAGCCGAACTGGAAGGCAAGTGATTCCATCTGCTTGAGGGGATCGCCAGCGTTCAGGTGACCGGTAACCGTGTAGTTTGGTCCGTTTAGTGAGGCGTTGTGGAAATACTGGCGCTCCGCCTTGAGTGCGAGAAGCTGAAGCACTTCGTTGAGCTGGGCATCCTTAAGGAAAAGCCCCTCGTGAGAAGCTTCCATGGTGACACGTTCACGGTCGAGCTGTGTAGCTTCGGTTGCGCCGTTAGGAGCATCGATTGGTGGTGGTGTATCGTCCTGTTGTGCGTGAAGCGGGCTGACTAGAGCTGCACCGGCCAAGAGGGCGAGCAAGGATGTGGATCGCGTGGTTTTCATTGGATGAATTGGAATGATGGAATAATTCGGGGGATATGAAATGGATGAATGACGGACTAGCGTCGGTTGACGCCTTCGATGCTGTTGAGAAAGTCGTTATCGTTACGAGACTTGACGCCGGATGGACGGAAGCCGACTGGTCGTGAATATTCTTTGCCAGACGCTGTGCTCTTAAAACTGACTTGGTGTGGCTTCACGTCGGAGAGGAAAATGTCATTGCTGCCAGGAACGAGCTGACCAATGGTGATTTCCCTGACACCGAGGAGGATACTGCCTCCCCCGCTGTTGAACCCAGTGATTTCCAGGGCGTCAACCGTGGTTTTAAGCATGTCTGCGGCAGGTGCCACTGGATTGCTAGGTCCTTTATCGTCAGGGTTACTCGGTGGCGTTACGGCCACTTCCTCCGGAGGCTCTATTTCACCATCTTTGACAATACCGAGAGGATCGTAGATGCGATCTGGGTCTGCCATGGAGATCATCGTAAAGCGTGATTCGATAAACTCTTCGATGTTTGCAAGGTGCTCGTGAGCTTCACCTTGAATAGTGAGTCCGATGATTTCTGGAAGCTTAGGTGTCTCAAGCGTCTCCTCTGGTTGATCTTGGGCATGCAGGCAGGGCAGGCTTGCTACGGCGAGAAAGCAGAGGGTGGTGCGCTTGCGTGGAAGTGAAATTTTCATTATTTGTCCTCCTTTTCCCAGATAGTGTATGAGAGATCGAAAGTGAGTTCGTTAGCAGTTCGCTCACGCGAGATATTGAACGTGTTTACCTGCATCTGTGGTAGTCGGCTCTCGAGTTCGATGAGAACCTTCTCCATTGGGAGGTAAGTCCCCCTAAATTTGAGGGTGACTGAGGATGATGGTTGTTTAGCGCCAATCGCTAGGCGACCTGCGGTCATTGGGCGAAAAAAGCCGGTTTGTGCCACTTGACGGAAGCTGTATTTTTCCAAAATGTTCTTCAGGTTATACTGAAGTGAGGGGCGGATGTCGGTGCTCAGCACCTTCTCCCACTCTTCGTTGGCAATGCGTTTATCACGCATCCCCGCCTGTAATTGTGTGACTTGGGCTTGCAAAGTATTGTGTTGAGCGAAGGCGGTTTCGCGCAATGCTGCTTTGGCTTTGATGTTGCCGGACACCACAATGCAGACGATGGAAAATACCACCACGAGCAGAATGGGGATCACGAACCCAAAGAGCGTGATCGACTGTTTATACTTGTTCATATGGAGAACTCAGGGAGATTGAGGAAGGTGATTATGGTTGAGAAGCCTTGGTGATTGCCAGAGGATCTTTTTCGCTGAATTGCTGGGTCACTCGAATCGTAAAACGATAAGGGCAATTTTCAGGTTTGGGAACGGCAGCAAGGGGGGCGTTGCGATCGTATTGGGTGTTTTCGCTTCGCTCCACGACGACGAGAAGCTGTCTCGTTTCCGGGCTCGGGTCGAAGGAGTTGACGCCCGTGTTTTCGTAAATGGTTGTGAACACGTCTTGGATGCCGGAACGCGAGTTGAGCTTTTGTAAGAGCGCTAACGAGTCCTCGGTCGCCAATCCTGTCATTTCCCACTCGCGAGCGAAGCCTGATGTCTTTGACTTTGTGCTACTATCGACTCGGGTGGTGTATTCTACTTCATTGATGACTGCGCCTGAGTTGGCAGGGAACATCTGGGCAATCAGTTCCATCGTCGTCCAACCGGTGGAGCGGTTGGACAGCAGGTTATTCCAATGTTGGTAAGTTTTGTTGGCCCGACCTAGTTCGACGAGCTGTGCTTGAAGTGAAGCCGTCGTTTTCTCGTCGTGTTGCCAACTAGGCTCGGACATTGCGCCGATGCTACGGAAGAGGGCGAACGACAACACGGCGATGGCGACGAGGGCGAGCACAGGTTTGGCTATTTTGGAGGTATGAAGGAGTTTTAAATCATTCCAGGAGGGGAGCATGTTGGTGACCGACCTAGGCTGACTGAGGAAGTCTTGCATCGCCCATCCTTCCTGGCCGAGCATGCGGAAGGTGTTTGAGAGTTCTACGCCTTGATATTCCTTCTGAGCGATCAGCATTTCCGGGCGGGTATCTTCGCAATGGGTTGCCGCTTCTGCGCCAGGTTTGACGATGTCGATCATCACCTCCTCCTCGAGATCAAGAGTCGCTTGCAACTGAGTGACAAGAGGTTCTATCTCCGTGGCGGTCATCGGAATTAACACGATGCGTGGACTGACCAGTTCGTTGGCGGCAATGGCCGTGGCGAGAGTGTCGGAGAGGTTTGGTGGGTGAGGGCGTCCGCGGTGCGGCAGCGCACGGAGTTTAATCATCTCGCCTGTCGGGCTAAAAATAGCGAGGGCAGAGAATTTCAGGTAATGGAGGACGACAAGCTGTGAGTCACCAGTCGTGAAATCCAAAAACGCGGGGAGTACTGAGATGAAGGCTAGAGGTGCGCTGAGCCCTTCGGTAAGAATTGGGAAGTTACGGGCTTCACCCATCTGACGCAAAATTTCGAGAAATTCCGCATAACGATGAGAGATGGCGACAGTGGTGCAGATTGGCGGGGTGATGGCGCCTGGTGTGGGCACAACGCGCCAAGAAGTCTCCTCGGCAACGGCTGAATCTTCACCAATGACCGCATTCGGGTTGGTGATGAGTTGTTCGTTGAGTTCCGGAAGGGCATCCCAGTCCCGGAAGTCCTCAAAGATTTCCGTGGTGGCGAATTCGTCGGCAATGTGAAGGATGACGCCGAGGCTTTTCGCTTGCGGATGGGTGGAGAGAAGGTCGTTAACCGCCGCTTCGATAGCGTCCTGTGAGCGGAGGTTGGGTAGATTGAGTTTGGGGCCGTTTGTCCACTTTTCGTCACTGATGGAATAAACGGCGGATCGCACGCGAGGGGATCCGGTGATCCGAAGGTGCCACTGTAAATCGACCTCATGTGCTGGTCTGTGCCAGTCTTTGTTGCTGCCTCGAGATGTTTGCGCGGCGATGGTGCAGGCCTGTCGATAGGTCTGAAACGCATTGAGGTTCTCGGGATTTTCGAGTGGCTTCACGTGTGGGGATTGGAAATGAAGGAAGAGAAGGGTAGCCGACCTGCGGAGAGAGTGATGTTCTCTCTGGATCCACAGGACGGCTTAGCATCCAAGGGTTGAATGCTGTTTATATTGTTTGACCGGACGAATTACCAGCCAGTGACGTCGTTAGGGTAGTGAGGTTCACCAGATGCAGCGTAATCGCAGGTGAGGAACGTGGCCGTAGCGGGGTCTGAGCCTGCAGGGAGTGAGACCGATTGGTAACCTGTTAGGTTAGGGGTGTATAATCCGCCTCCTGGGCATGTGGGCAATTCGTCCATGAATTTATTCGCACCGACGATCTCACCAATGAGGATATCAGTGCCATCCTCGACCTGTTTCATGTTTGCGTATGAACGAACAGCAACTTGGAAGTTGCGGATGTTCAAGATGCAGTTTGAACGGTCGGCTCCGTCTTTCCATGCCCTGGCGCCAATAAAGAGGACGCTGATCAAGGTGAGGAGGACGAGGATGACGACGGTGAGTTCAAGAAGGGTCATGCCCTTTTTGCTGCTGATTTGGTTTTTGGTTACTTTCATGTTTTTGTATTAGGTATTATGTTTTGTTTATTGCGGTATTTGAGAATTCCCGAATGCGGCAGGACTAGAATGTCGAAGCATCGTCGCCTCGCTTCATGCGGTTGTTCTCAAAAGTCTCCAGGGTGATGAGACCCTGATTGTAAAGGTTTAGTAGTTGGTTGTCCCACTCGACGTTGCCCGAGCGGCGGATGACATCTTCCAGAGCGCGAGATCCACCATAATAGTTTGATATAGCACTGCTGCATGCGTCATCGTTATTCTGTAGGAACTCGTAGGTCAATACCCGTCCTTTCTCAGTTCTGAGAAGTCCCTGAGAAAGGATGAAGACGAGCATTTCACTCATACGACCGAGAATCGCCTCGTGTTTTTCGCGTGGGAACATCTCAAGAATACGTCCCATGGTCTTCACGGCTCCCGTTGTGTGAAGGGTAGAGATGACGAAGTGACCTGTTTGGGCGGCTTCGAGAGCGGTTTCCATCGCCGCACGATCACGGATCTCACCGAGGAGAATGACGTGAGGAGCTTTTCGAAGCACGTCTTTCAGGCCTTGGTGGTAGCTGGCGAGGTCACGACCAACTTCCTGTTGAGTAACCAGGCCGGGGCTGGCGATTTCGAAGCCGCTGCCTTCGGGGTCGGGCATGGTCGGCGGGTACGAGTACTCGACCGGATCCTCGACGGTGACGATGTGTTTTGTGTGATTGCGGCGTAGCCAGTCGATCAATGAGGCCAGCGTCGTCGATTTGCCGGATCCAGTCGGTCCAGTGACCAATGCGAGACCAGCACGGCGCTGAACGGCGGCTTTCATGGCATCGACCAAATCGATTGAAAGTCCGAGAACATCGAGTGCGGGGATTTCTTCGTTGAGGATACGGCAGGTGATACCGAGGCCGGATGCGCTGAAATGAGCTTGGATACGGAGTCGTCCACTCATCTTCCCGTGCCCGTCCATATCCACCTGTTGGCAGGCGAAGTCGGCGACGCGGTTTTTATGTAGAGCGTAGAGAACATCGGATTCTTCCTTGGATGCTTGGAATCCGGCAAAGTTTCTATTGGTCTCTTCTTTGTGAGCAATGAGTTCGTTGAGAACTTCCAGCAGTGTCTCTTCCTTGAGCAAGCCGGGTTCGGCAATGATGCGCATGCCTTGGCTGGTTTCAACGTAGAGGAGTCGGTCCGATCGGAACTGAATGTCTGACACTCCCAGGTCTGAGGCGATCAATAGTGACCAGCGCAACAGATCCCCACCGCTGTTCAGATTGAACGCGTTGGCTGATTGATCCACCGACAAGGTCGGGGCTGAAGCTGTGTCTGCTGCTTGCATTAGTTCATTGATGAGTCGGAGCGTTCGCCATTTTTAAAGGTGGTGACGGGCTGGGAACATTGCGTGATTCTGTGAGGCGCTCGTAGATTTTGTAATGATTGGAGTGCTCTTTAACCATTAATAAAAAGCGCTCGACCATTTGGTTCCTACGGGGACCGGCGATTTTTTCCCACGATCCGTTGCGGATTTTTTCCTGACGAAGAAGATCGAAGTGGATGAGGCAATTCCTCATGTCGTTGAGGTGGTCGACGAACTGCTGTTCGCGTCCTTCCAGACCGAGTTGGTTGAGGATGACGCCGCAAATATTGACCTGCGTCGATGCTGCTGTCGTCCAGGGCTCTGGATCGAGAGTATATTCACGAATTCCTGCACGAGTTTTATCGGCGAGCTCAATGAGTTGATCTGCGCTCTTCACGTCATTGCCGAGTGTGGTTTCATAGAACAAATGCAAGGCGTTGTAGTTCAGATAGTTCTCTGGATCGAGACTATAGGCGAAAGCGATTTTCTGCTCGACGTTCTCTCGGATGTGTTTACGGTGGCGCTCTGTTAGTTCAAATGGGGAATTGCTGGTATAAATGCTTGCCGTCATGTGGTCTACTTGACCGCGAAGCCAAGAATCCGATGATGGTGTTTCGGCATGTGTGCCGTGATCGTGTTCGCAGTGGCCATGATCGTGATCACAAGAACCGTGATCTTTTACGGGTTCGTCATCATGGCTGCAAACGCCGTGATCGTGTTCGCAGTTTGAGTGGTCATGCGTTTCGTAGGGGTTACTCTCGCCTTCATGCCACGCATTGTCGATATCACCTTGAATGGCGAGTGCGATGGTCTTGCCGATTGGGCTACCCTTGATCGCAAGAATGTTGGGTTGGAACTCGAGTACGTTGTTTTTCGAATCGGCAAGCTTCGCTCCTGCAAGCACCCACATAGCGGACCCGACGCCAAGGGCGATGAGTGCTGGGGTGAATTGGGAGATGACGGAAGCTGGCTTCATGGGGAATTCGGAAACGACAGAGGGGCTAGGCGTTGCGGAGACGTGGGGTGAATGCTACGCTGCTGACGGCGAAGGAGACGAGAAGGATGCCGCCAAGGTAGCAGGCAATGGTGGCAAAATCGGTAAAATTCAGGGCACCGAGCTTATACATCAAGCGGTTGCTCAGATTGGATAGGTGGAGATGTGGGCCGATTGTCCACAGGGTATCCAGCAGTGCGTTAGATTTGTTGAGGGTGAACTGTTTTAGATAGCCGACACCGTAAAGCCCGTAGAGGCCGGATGCAAGGGCGATAAGGAACGAAGGAGCTGACCCTATCCTAGTCGCAAAGCCGATCGAAATCATCAAGAGCGCACCGATTGTCAGCTGTGAGAGGGAGAAAAATTGAAGGTTCAGGTAGAACCAGAGCTTTGCTTCAGCGGGGTCGGATGGGCTCGCCCAGAAGACCGAGATCGCGGTTGCGGCTACGCCAAGTAAAATAGAGAACACCATCACTGATAGCCAGCTCTGTAGCATTTGGCGAACCGGCGTAACACCTTGGCTCGCGAAGTAGTCGCCCAGACCGTGGAGTCGCAGCGAGGCTCCGAGATTAGCGCCTTGGAACAGAACCCAAGTAAGCGATGCAATCCAGAATAGCATCCAAACCGTCCTGGCGCGCTCGGGTTCGATCAGGGTGACGTCCTGTTCATAAGGCGTCATCAGTGGCACCACTGCGGCACCCACTGCAATCAATACGAGCCAAACCACCCAGACTTTGCGCTGGATGATGGTCGCTAGAAAAAGACGGAAAATGTCCATGACGGATGAAAATGGAGAGGGAGCTTAATTGAGCGCTGTTTTCAGCGCGCCCCAATGGCGGTCGGAGTCTGGGTTGATGTGAGACAACTTGGCGTTTGAAATAGTTACGACACTGGGAAATTCGGCTTCGTCGGAATCTGGATGGCAGGTGATCAGTCGTAAGGTATTGGAGGTTTTCTTTGACCAGTGATTGAGAAAAAATTCCTGGGTGAAGGCATCGAGGCCTGTGAATGGCTCGTCGAGCAGAAGGATTTGAGACTGTTGATCAGTAGCGCGGCATTCAGCAAGGATGAGAAGAGCTTTCTGACGGTTTCCGCGGGAGAGTCTGCCGAAGGGTTTGCGGTGTTCAAGTTCCACGGCATCAGCCATTTCGATGGCTTGCATACGGTGTTTCTTTTGGACAAGAGCTTTAAAGACAGTGGCAGGGGTCAACTCGCGATCGAACTCTAAAAACTCATTGACGAACTGAAGACGGCCATTGGTCGTGTAGTCACCAGACTTTGCCTTTAGTCCACCGGCTAGTGTTTTCAGTAGTGTTGTTTTGCCTCGGCCGTTGCGGGCGAGCAGGAAATGATTGCCCACGCCAAGCTCAATCGACGACGCAGTCGTTGCAATCGGCGTATTATAGCCAATGGCGAACGAGTCGGAGATGGTGATGGATGGGGTGTTTTCCATATGGAAAATATAGATTTTTTACCGAGATAGGACTCTCTGCAGCATTACTCATCATTTTCTGCATTGGGAACAAGTAAAATCACAGCTTCCTAAAAAGTATGGATAGGTTTGAAAAAATGTGAAAGAAAGTGATGCGAATTTGAGTTAATATTAGATATTACTTACAACCTTACTGCAAATATGAGGATGGCGCATAAATCTCACAGGTTTTGCTTGGTTGCTCAGCATCCACTCGGGCTTTAGTCAAAAAGTGAGCGGACTCCGCCTTGGGTGACTTGAAGCTCGGCCTTACTGGCTTCAAGGGAATGAGAATTTAGGCAGGCGTTATCAGCGCGAGTTTTCACGCAGGGACTTAATTTTCCATCCATTTGGCCCGCCAGTCTGCGCGGTGGTTTTTCATCCAATCGACCAAGGCTTCTTCGAAGCCGATGTCGCGGCTTTGTTTTTCACTCTCGATCCATTTGTGGCGACGCACCTCTTCGAGTTGCAGGAGGAACTCCTGGTAGAAGGTGTGCTTCACGCTGGGCTTCGATGATGGGTTTGGGGTGGCCATGCTTGATTAAGCGTCCTTCAAAACCGGATGCGATGCAAGTGTTGCGGCGACAGTTATAAATGCTTTTGCTGCTGGGTCGTCGGGATGAGAAAGTGTCACAGGCAAGCCGTCGTCGCCGCCGGTTCTTGTCGGAATGGTGATAGGGATTTCTGCGAGCAGGGGAACATTGAGCTTTTCCGCTTCACGGGTGCCTCCGCCTTGGCCGAAGATGTGGTAGACGGTGTTGTCCGATGGGCAGAGGAAGTAGGCCATGTTCTCGACAATGCCGAGCACAGGTACGTTGACTTTGTCGAACATAGAGACGGCTTTTCGGGCGTCGATCAGTGCGACTTCCTGTGGTGTGGTGACGATCAAGGCACCGTCCAGAGCAATGGTCTGAACAATGGTTAATTGGATGTCGCCGGTGCCGGGAGGCAGGTCAAGGATGAGAACATCGAGTTCACCCCATGCGACATTGCGCAGGAATTGCTGGGTGTAGCGGGTGGCGATCGGTCCGCGAACGATGACAGGTGCGTTATCGGAGATCAAAAAGCCCATCGACATGAGTTTGATTCCGTGGGCCTCGATGGGAATAATTTCTTCTTTTTCGTTGGCGCGCGGAGACTCTTCGCTACCAAACATTTGCGCAACTGACGGGCCATAGAGGTCGCAGTCGCATAGTCCGACTTTCAAGCCTTGTGCCTTTAATGCGACGGCGAGGTTTGCCGCCACCGTGGATTTGCCCACACCGCCTTTGCCGGAACCAACCGCGATGATGCGTTTGATTCCTGGGATGGTGGCTTTTTCTGGTTGACCCTGTGCGGTGTTCGATCCTGCCATCTGGCCTGTTGGCGGGTCTTGAATTTGCAGGTCGATCTTAACGTTGCCAATGCCTTCGAGAGATTCCAGGGCAGCGTGCGCTTGTTTAAAAATGAGTTCGGGTACGCTGGGGTCTTTGGTCGCCAGGCCAATAGTGACGAAAACGTCATTGCCTTCGATGCGCGTGCCTTTGACCAAGCCGAATGAAACGATGTCGCGGCTGAACCCTGGGTAGCTAACGTTCTTTAGGGTTTCGAGGATAAGATCTTCAGTAAGTGGCATAAGAGATGTTGCGCTGGCATTGGCGACGGGTCAAACTACCAAATCTTGGTATTGATTTGACGCGTCGCGTAGAACCGCTGCGCGGCACGCGATTGGCAAGTGGAAGGTGGGATGGTTGATAGTGAGCTAGTTGTGCGCGGCGAAAAGTCATGTTTTTGTCCGAAGCCGGTAATAGTCACATTATTACTGATGCTTACGCCGCAAATTGGTTGGCGGGATCCCTAAAGCTTCCCGGTATTTGGCGATTGTCCGTCGGGCGACGGTGAGGCCTTCATCATCGAGAAGTTTTGAGAGCTTGGCGTCGGATAGCGGTTTGGCCCCGTCTTCGGAGGCGACAAGTGCAGCGAGTCTGGTTTTTACCGAAGTGTTTGCAATGTCAGTGCCGTCTGCGGACTGGAATCCGGCGGTGAAAAATCGCCGGAGCTCGAAGACTCCGTGCGGAGTTATGGTGTATTTGCCGTTGATCGCGCGTGACACCGTCGTCTCATGCACACCAATGGCGTCAGCGATTTGTTGCATGGTCATCGGACGGAGTGCGGAGATGCCTGCCTCCAAAAATGGCTGCTGACGTTGGATGATTTGGTGGGCGATTTTGCGCAGTGTTTCTTGTCGCTGCTCAATGCACTGGATGATGAATTTTCCGGCGCGGATTTTATCGCGAACGAATCCACGGGTCTCCTTGTCCGAGGATTCCTCGGAGAGTAAATCTTTGTAATAGCGGCTGACGCGGAGGCGGGGGAGGACTGACTCATTGAGGAGGGCCGTGAACTCGCCTGACTCATCGCAGGTGATTGTCATGTCCGGGTTGATCGTGCGACTATCGTCTTCTGAGAATGGTTCGGCAGGGCGAGGAGTGAGCGTGGCGATGAGTTCGGCCGCCTTGTTGACCTCGGCTACAGAGGTGTTGAGCGCACGTGCGATGTCTGGTCTGCGGTTGCGTATGAACGGATCAAAATATTGATCGAGGATTGTCGTCGCGAGATGGCTTGCGTAGCCGCGGCGTTGGAGTTGGATCAACAAGCAATCCGGCAAATTCCGTGCGCCAACGCCTGCGGGATCGAGTGTTAACAAAGTAGAATAAGCGGTCTCTACGTCGTCGAGCGACAACATGTTATCGAGCGCTATATCTTCGAGCGAGATGTCAAGATACCCGCGCTCGTCCAGAGCGGCGACGAGGATGTCGAAGGCTTGTCGCTCACCGCGGTTGAGTGGAGCGGTGGCGACTTGCTCCTGGAGATGTGATGCTAGAGTGAGCGGCGAGGCGATGGAGTCGTAGAGATGCTCTTGAAGTTCCTCGTGTTCGCGGTTTCGTCCGACATGCTGGCCGGCGAGGATTTGTTCTTCGCGATAATCTTCGTCCCACTGCTCAAGTTCGCGCAGTTCTTCATCGTGCTCGGCGGCCTGCTCTTCGGATTCGTCCAGAGAGGGGTCCGGTGACTCTTCTTCGAGAGTTGGGTTAGTCTCCAACTCTTGTTGAACAAGCTGTCGAAGCTCAAGCGCTGGAGCTTGAAGAATTTCCAAGCTTTGCCGCATCATCGGCGATAGCCGCTGCTGCAACCCCATCTCTTGATGTTGAGAAAGCCCTGCGCCGAGCGGACGCTGGGGTGCGGCCGCGCCAGATGAGGAATGCGCAGGAGGAGGGGTCACAGCGCAAGTTTCGAGTCAGATTAGACTTTCCGCAAGCAGGTATTACGCCAATTTCACGAATGTCGGTATTGTTGCATACTCTTGCTTACCCGGGTGGTGTCAGCGTATCGAGGTGGGCGATGGCGGATTCTCTATCAGCAAGTGCTCCGTCCAGTTGCATGTTTTGGAATTCGGTGAGCAGTTTGCCCATCTCAGGTCCTGGCTTCCAGCCTCGTTGAATAAGGTCTTTGCCGGAAATCAGTGGCGGAGGGATCACCGGTTCGTTGGCGAATTCTCGTTGTTTTTCGAGGGCGAACTGGTAGTTTTCCGTGATGCCGTTTGATGATCCACAGTCTACCCGATGGAGTTCGATTTCATCGTCAAATGTAGGCCTTCCCATAAACCGGCGGAGTGTCGAGCGCTTCATTTTGGTGACGTTCATGAAGTTCATATGCTGCGAAACCATTTCAGCAACGCTGTCGATCAGTGCGTTTGGTGATTTCAAGCGGCGGAGGATTTTCTCTGCCATTTCGGCGCCTGCCTTGTCGTGCCCGTTGAAGCGAATCCTTCCATCGTCATCGAAGGTTTGGGTGGCGGGTTTGGCAATGTCGTGAAGCAAGACCGCCCAGACGAGTGTCTCGGAAGCGTCGTCTGGTAGCATGTCGAGCATGATGCGGGTGTGAACGAACACATCGCCCTCAGGATGGAATTCTGGTGGTTGCTCGCACCCTTGGAGCACGAGAATTTCTGGTAAGATCTGTGCCATGATGCCGGATTCTACCAGTAAGTCGAAGCCACGCAGACGGTTGGGGTGAATCAGGATTTGGCGTAGTTCCTCGCGGATTCGCTCCATGCTGATCGCGGCGACTTTGGCCGAGTGGTCGCAGAGTGCGGCCCATGTGACGGGTTCGATATCGAACTCAAAACGAGCGGCAAAGCGAATCGCGCGGAGCAGGCGCAGGTAGTCCTCTTCAAAACGTTTGACGGGGTTGCCAATGGCTCGGATACAGCGCGCGTCGATATCTTGGCGACCGTCTACAAAATCGATCACTTTATCGTCGACCGGGTTTTCAAACAGTCCGTTAATGGTGAAGTCGCGGCGCTGTGCGTCCTTCTCCGGGGTGGAGAAACACACGTCGTCAGGCCGTCTTCCATCGCCGTAAGACCCGTCCTCGCGGAAGGTGGCGACTTCAAAATCCATGCCGTCGTGTTTCACTAAAACGACGCCGAAGTGCGCGCCCACCATGCGGTGACGCGGGAATAGCTTCGCGATCTCGCTTGGTGTGGCGTTGGTTGCGATGTCGTAGTCTTTTGGAGAAACTCCCATCAGTCGATCACGCACACAGCCACCAGCAAAGTAGGCGGTGAATCCATTATTGCAGAGCGTGGCGATGACGGATGTCGCCTTGGATCGGAGTAAGTTTTGCATGCAGATGGATCGGTGGCAGGGGCGGAAGAATGTAACTTAAAGCTTATTCGGAGTTATTGAAGAACCGCGAACACCGCTCAAACGGGCGGGACGCCCGCGCTCCTTGAGGGAATCACGCCGATGGCGCTCTTTAGTTGATGAAGGAACTTTAGAGAGGACGATGGATGACGCAAGGTCAAGCGATTGCGTGCGGGTGATGTGGTAGTAAGATTGTTTGATTCTTCTCAAGATGGATTTTCCTATCGCCTCAGTAGTCAATCCGGCTTACCAAGAACTCTGATATGTTTGATAACCCCATCGAATTTGTGCTGCAGTTTGCTGCCTTCATGATTGGTGCCTGTGTGGGATCCTTTCTCAATGTGTGTATCTATCGCTGGCCGCTAGATCTGAAAGTCGACGAGCCTAAGCGTTCGTTCTGCCCCAAGTGTGAAAGTGCGATTCCCGTATGGCGGAATATTCCCATCCTCAGTTGGCTGCTGTTGCGCGGAAAATGCGCTGACTGCAAAGCGCCGATTCCTGTTCGTTATGTATTGGTGGAGGTGCTTACGGCGCTTGGATTTCTTGGCTTGTGGTTGATGTGGCCCTCAATGGTTGGGGTGGCACTCATTTTCTTTTTTGTGTGCTGCATGGTGACGGTGTGGGTCGATTTCGAGCACTACATCATCCCCGATCAGGTTTCGATCAAGGCGGTGCCGATCGGTTTGCTTTGCGCGGCACTTGCGCCTCAGTTGTTCGGCGAGACGGAGTGGTATCGCGGATTGATGTGGGGTGCGATCGGAGTGGTAGTGGGGTATTTGCTACTCTGGGGAGTGGTCGAACTGGGCAAGAAGGCGTTCGGGAGAAAGAAGATCAAGCTCGATAGCGAGTTGGCTTGGAAAGCGGAGGAAGAAGATGACGGTCCCGTGTTCACACTTGGTGATGAGAAATACCCTTGGGTGGATTTGTTCGCACGTCCGACGGATCGCCTGATTGTTGAGACGAAGGGATTATTCATTCGCCTGGTGAATGGCGAATCGGTGAAAATCGAGGAAGCCGATCTTCACCTCGGCTGGGAAGTGGTGGTGGTAATGCCCAAGGGGCAAAAAACATCGCCACTCCATGAGTGGCCGCTCGAGGAGGTGAAGTCGCTGCAGGGGAAGACATCCAATGTGGTGATTCCTCGCGAGGCGATGGGTTTTGGTGATGTGAAGTTTCTTGCGTTGGCCGGGTGTTTTGTTGGTTGGCAGGGTGTGCTGTTCACCGTTGCCGCGGCATCCTTGCTAGGGACCGTGATCTCCGTGTTGTTGATGGCAATTGGGTTGCGCAGGTGGACGACGCGGATTCCCTTTGGTCCCTATCTAGTGGCCGGTGCGTGGATTTGGATATTTGCGGGCTGGAAGATTATCCATTGGTATTTCGCGCTGATGGGTCTCGGCGAGGTCTGATACCAGAACCTGGTAAGGTGTAGACGCGTCGCGTAGAACCGCTGCGCGGCACGCGATTTGCAAGTGATACCCAATTTTGTTTTTTTCGTGAGCTGTTTGTGTGCGGTGAATGATCATGTTTTTCATTGAAACCGGCCTGATGCAGAGCTTGTTGATTTTTTTCGTCAGGAGTTGGAGAGACGGTGATGAATGGAGTAGAGTCTGGGATATGGAATCGGCGATTGATCGGATATTGTTTTCGGAAGCGGAGATACGTGGGCGTTTGGATGAGTTGGGCGCAGTGATCACCGAGGACCTGCGCGGCAAGCAGTTGACAGCGGTTGTGATATTACATGGTGGAATGATTTTGATGGCGGATCTGCTGCGTCGGATTCAATTGCCCTTGAAAATGGACTCGCTAGCGGTGCAGAGCTACCACGGAGGCACCGAGAGTTCGGGTGTGTTGACCTTCGGCAATGGAATGCCGGATGTGCGCGATCGGCACGTCTTGTTGCTCGACGATATTTTGGATACCGGGCGCACATTGGTAGGTGTGCGTGAGAAGTTGCTGACTGAGGGCGGTGCTGCGGGAGTGAGCAGTTGCGTGCTTTTGAGTAAGCGCAAGAACAGGGCGAAAGAGATCGAGCCCGACTACGTGGGGTTTGTCATGGACGATGAGTTTGTCGTCGGCTACGGGCTGGACTACGAGGGACGATTCCGGAATTTGCCCTTCATCGGTGTGCTGGATCCGTCCAAACTTGATGGGGAGGAGGGAGAATGAAACTCGATGCAGAAGCACAACTGCGGCAGGAGGCCTGGGTCGGCGATGCTGTTTTAGCGCTGTTTACGCGTCGCTGGATCTTGGCGAGATTTGGCATGATGGACGGCGAACTGATGAACATGATTAGCTCGAATCACTTTCTCTCCCGCGTGGGGAATCCGACAGCCGTCGAGGCGGAGATTGGACGTATCTTCGAAGCTGATGGCTTGGATGCAGCCTTCGCGTGGATTGACGAGAAGCTGATGAAGCACATGCACGATCAGGTTAAGAAACACCGACCGAAATGGGTGTCGAAGCTTGGGTAAGCTGAATTTTTGAACGCGAATTTAACGAATTTAACGAATTGATCGAATTGCCAGGAGATGAAAATTCGGATAATTAGCTAAATTCGCGGTTCAGCCTGTATTCGGCAATCTTGCTTGCACTGAGTGATTACTTGTCGCGGGATCGGCGGTCGCGCATTGACTCCCAGAATTGACGGCGGCGTTCGCGCATTTGATCTTCGGTGAGTGAAGTTGTCTCGGTCTTATTTGCGGTTTGCTGAGGTTGCGCGTTGGCTTGTGGATTGACATTGGTGTTGTTTTGCTCCTTAGGCAGCACTTTTTGCGCCGCGCCTGCACTTGGTCCGACGACGAGTTTTTCATCGGAGAACTCGAGGGTGGAGCGCTGGCTACCGGAGGCAAGAATGACACTAGCTTGGTCGATTTTGTCGCGGTTTCTGACTTCAACCAGTGTGATCCCGTTTGTGGCCTCGCTGGCACGGACGTAGAGGACTTCTTCCGTAGAGGTGTCGACGAGACAGGCTACGTCTTCGCCTCCAAGTGACATGATGCCTTCAAGTTCAAGGTTTTCGGCGAAGCCCGGGCCTTCTTCCGGCGGCGGGGCGATTTCTTTCTCGGTGAATGGCGACTGTTCCCAGAGTGAGCGGTAAATATTGATACGTGGCTTCTCAGGGGGCACGAAGGTATCAAAGTCTTCTTGCGCTTGGATGGCAGGAAGGGCGATGATTAGAGCGAAGAAATAAATAGATTTCATGGAGATTTGGCGAAACTATTGGGTTGTGTCGGGGTTGAAAAGCGGATCGGTTGAGAATTGCCTATAATATGGGTAGTGGTCAATCCTATAAGCGAGCTTGGTAATCAACCTTGCTTAGTGGAAGATATGTTCACATGATATCACTTCCTTGTCGCTTTTTTATCCATGCAGCCTAATCAACCCGCCGAATTACCAAATGTTGCAGAATTGCCTTCTATCGATGGTTCTTTGACCAGTTGGCGTGATGCCGCTCCCGCGCGGAGCACCGAAGACCGGTCGCCTAAAGAAGATGATCACGTCGCCCTGCAAGCAGTTGCGGACTCTTTGGGTTTCGAGTTTGAGCCCGAGCCGAAAGTTATCGATGAACACAAGGTGCGCTCGGCATTTCCCGCGAAGTTAGCGCTACGGTTTCGTGTCCTGCCGCTGGAGTTAACGGGTGGTGAAGATCCGGAAAGTGAAGAGGAAAAGAGCGAAGAAGAGTCTTCGCAACGCGAGTTGAGGTTGGCGACGTGTTCGCCATTGGACCTGCTGGCTCGCCAGACGATTTCCGCGGAGTGGGAGGGGAAGATTCGCTGGGTGGTGAGCCCGATGAGGCGGATTTTACCGTCTTTACGTGAGCTTTACGGGGTGGGTGCGGATACGTTCGAGCAAATTTTGGAAGGTCGCGACATCAGTGAGTTGGATTTGGAATCCCGCGATGACGCGAATCGGATCGACGATTCGGTGGATGAACAGGCATCGATCATTAAGTTTGTGAATCAGATTATCCGCGAGGCACTTGAACAGCGTGCGACGGATATTCACGTCGAGCCCTTGCGGAATAATTTGCGGATTCGCTACCGGATTGATGGTCGGTTGATCGAAGTCGCGGTGCCGGATCAGATCAAGGCGCTGCAGTCGGCGGTGATCGCACGACTGAAGATTATGTCGCGTTTGGATATTGCTGAGCGCCGATTGCCGCAGGACGGGCGGATTCACTTGGAGCTTGGTGGCAACAGCATCGACGTGCGTGTGGCGACGATTCCCACGGTCGAGGGCGAGAGCGTGAGTTTGCGTTTGTTGAACCAGGAACGCTTTAGTTTGCCGCGCTTGCAGATGTCTGCGCCGATCGAGGCGAAGATGCGGAGGCTGCTTGGTGTGTCGAATGGTATCGTGCTGGTCACCGGCCCGACGGGATCGGGTAAATCGACTACGCTGTATAGTTTCCTGAGTGAATTGAACCATTCTGATCGTCGGATCGTGACGATTGAAGACCCGGTGGAGAACAAGCTCGAAGGGGTGATGCAGATGGCGGTGAAGCCGGAGATCGATTTCACCTTTGCCAGGGGGTTACGGAGTATTTTGCGAAGTGATCCGAACATCGTGATGATCGGAGAGATCCGCGATTTGGAAACGGCTGAGATCGCGATTCGTGCGTCGTTGACGGGTCACTTGGTGTTTTCCACGCTGCACACGAACGACGCGATCGGCGGGGTGACGCGACTGCTCGACATGGGTGTTGAGCCGTTTTTGTTGTCGGCTTCGGTGCGCGCGTTCCTGGCGCAGCGACTGGTGAGGCGGCTGTGTCCCGAGTGCAAAATTCCATTGGCAGAAGCAATGCATGACGTCCCGGAAGTGGTGGGGATTTCTCCCGAAGTGCTGGCCTCGGCTTATACGACAAAAGGATGTGAGGCGTGTCGCGGGACTGGATATTTTGGGCGCTTGGCGATTTTCGAAGTAGTGCCTCTGTCGCAGAAAATCCAAGACGTTATTGTGAGGGGGGGCGGTTATGCCGAGCTCGAGGCACAAGCAACCTTGGAAGGCTTCCGTGGGATGCGCGAATATGGTTGGGAGAAAGTGATCGCGGGTGAGACCACGATTGCGGAAGTTCTCAGCGCGACATCGACGGATATGGGGTGAGGGAAGAGGTTTTAGGATTTATGTTTTAGGTGATCTTATTGTGAATTCGGCTGACTTTTTCTATCTTATTGACCATTGTTCCATGACTATTGACTAACCCATGCCAAGTTTTCTTTATGAAGCGATTAGCCGTGATGGGGCTGCCATGAAAGGCAAGCTCGATGCACCCTCGCGTGCAGTGGCGATTCGCGAGTTGGGGCGGCGTGGGTTGACGGCGAAGGCATTGAAACCCGCGGTGAATGGTGGTGTGGCAAAAGAGTCGGCTCCGCGTGCCAAGGAGAGTCCGAAGAAAAATGCGGAGAGGAAGCGGGCGAGGGCAAAGGCGAAGATTGATACCGAGGAGGACAGGGCAGTTCACGTTGACAATGGTGAGGAGACGAAGTTGAAGCCGGATCAGTTGATCTTGTTTACTGAGGATTTGGCGGATTTCTTGACGGCTGGATTGCCCTTGGAGCAGTCGCTTCATGCGATGGAGAACCAGCATGCATCGGGTGGGCTGCGTGTCGTTTGCGAGCGGCTGCGTTTGGCGATTACCGAGGGAACGAGCTTTGGCCGTGCCTTGGCGGTGGCGTCACCGAGTTTTGATGAGCTTTACTGCAACCTGGCGACGGCGGGTGAGGCGAGTGGTGCGTTGGCACCGATTTTGCGTCGTCAGTCTGAATATCTGTCACAGATGCGTGAGATGAAGCGGAAAGTGGTTTCGGCCTTGATCTATCCAGCGTTTCTGATTGTTGCAGGGGTGTTGGTTACAGCGCTGTTGATGTTTTACCTCATGCCCGAGATTACTTCCTTGCTTGAGGATTCGGGCAAGGAGCTGCCGTTGGGAACGCGATTATTGATGGGTTTCTCCGATTTTGTGGTGGGCAACTGGTGGTGGCTGACGCTTGGGTTTGTGGTGGTGGTGGCGCTGGTGATCGCGATTTGGAAGAATCCAGCCTACAAGAATGAGCGGGATAGTTTTCTACTGCAAATTCCGCTGATCAGTCGCTTGCAGCGCGCGGAGTTTAACCTGCTGTTCACCGAGACTGTGGCCAACTTGATCGCCAATGGTCTGCCGCTACTTCGAGCGACGGAACTCACGCGTAATGCGACTACAAACCATGTTTTCCGCGATCAGTTGGACGAGGTGATCGAATGTCTTGCCGACGGTGCATCGCTCTCAGCCTCGATGCGCCGGGTGGGTGGGTTTACGCCCTCTCTGGTAGACGTGGCGGCGGTCGGTGAATCGACCGGATCGTTGGAGAAAGCGTTGAAAAATGCGGCGCGAAGATTACGGCGTGACTTGGACGTTTTATTGGAGAGAATCAGTGCATTGATTCAGCCGGTGATTATTACTGTGATGGCTTTGGTCGTCGGCAGCGCTGTATATTTGATGATTACTGCAATTTTCCAAGCGATCTCATCCGTAAACGCGGGTTGAGGTAAAATACCAAAACCGAAAAACACTATGAAAAATCCCTACACAATAACTCGGCGATCTGCGGCAAGCAGCGCGTTCACGTTGATCGAAATGCTGCTGGTGCTGGCCATTATCTCCATCCTTATCGGAGCGGGGATTTACCAGATGGGCGGTGCCAAAGACACGGCACGTAGAGAGGCCACACGGATAACGATCATTAAAATGAAGAGCAATATTCAGGAGTATGAACTGGCCACACGTGGCGGTCCTCCTTCTACTGAGCAAGGCTTGAAGGCTTTGGTATCCAAGCCTGGTGGTGTTCGAGTATGGCATCAGGTTCTCAAAGAGGTGCCAAAAGACCAATGGGGCAATGAGTTTCAGTATCGCCGTCCGGGTAAAGGGGGCAGCGAGTATGAGATTTTCTCATCTGGTCCGGATGGGCAGATCGGAACTGACGACGATATTAGTAGCGAGCAGGACGAATAGTGTATCTATCGGATCCGAATGCTATGCGTGGAGTGCCATATCGAAATGATCAGCGAGCGGGTGGTTTCACCTTGCTTGAGATTATCATTGTGCTGGCTATTCTTGCAGTTGTTCTTGGATTTTCCGTTGGCTGGGTGGTGAACCGGCAGGGACAGGAAGTGGAGGCCGCTTATTCGGATGTGGATGCGACATTGCGCCATGCACGAGGTGGAACGATGGAGGCACATGGCCCGTGGGTGATCACCTTTTCAGCGACATCCATTCAGGCTGTGCCGGCGAAACCTGTGGGCGGAGATCAGCGATTTCAGGCGCGTGCGGTGTCGTGGGATGATGGGACGCTGTTGGAGGTGTTCGACGATCAGATGGGCGAGTTTCGCGTTCCGGAAGATCCGATTCAATTGGTGGTGACGCATCGGGCGTTCTTGCCTGCGATGCAACTACGCGTTCGGAATGAGGGGCGATGGGTGAGTGGTGTGATTGATCCGGTTTCGGGCGCATTGACGACGACGGGAGCGGATAACTAACTGATAAGTATGAGGATGAACAGCTATCGTAAATTGACGAGACGGGGCAGCGGCTACTTGCTGCTTGAGTCGCTTCTGGCGATGGCTGTTTTCGTTATAGCTGCAGGGGCGATGGTTGGCGCGGTAAATGATATGGCGAAGAGTTTTAAATCGGGCACGCAAGAAGTTGAGGTGTCGCGTTTGGTGGAGTCCTGTTTGGCGGAGGCGATGAGTGTGCCAACGGAGTGGATGACAGAAGATGGTTGGGAGGCGGAGCGTGATTTTGATGGACGGTTTACGGTGGTGACGCGGATTTTCCCCACGGAGTTGGTGAATCAGGATGAGATCGTGCTCACTGGGTTTTTTAAGGTCGTGGTTGCGGTGAGTTCGAAGGAGACAGGGCGCGACTGGGTGGTGGAGTCGTTGCGTTATTTGCCGGAATTGGCGACGACGCAGGGTGACTCCGGTAGTCAGGGAGGTGGGCTATGAGAGTTGAAGAACATCAGATGCGTGGTGGCTTTACGCTGATCGAGGTTTTGCTCGGAATGGGAGTTGCGATTATGGTGATTGTTGGTGTGGTGGCGGTTTCAGTAGCGACGACGCGATTGACTGCTACGATTGCCGACGCCGAGACTGAGGCTCTCAGAGTGGATATGCTCGAGCAGATATTGCGCGATAATTTAGAACATCTTCCGCAGCAGGCGGCTTATATGTCTCTCGAACCTGAGACCGGTGATGCCGGACGTGTGCTGGCGATTGAGAATGCGTTTGGTGCGTTTTCGCTCGGCAATTACGGGATGTCGGCGGACCGATATTTGTTCCGTACGGTGGCGGTGGATGGTGGTGTGCTGCTGCGTTTGGAATATTATCATAAGGATGACGAGGAGTTGTCGTGGTTTGAGGAGCCCTATCTTCCTGATCCGTCCAAGGCCTTGGCGTCGATCAACTTGATCGGTGGTTTGCGGTCGGTGAGCTGGTGGCAATTGATGGCGGCTGAGGAGGAGTGGATACCACTCGAATTGGTGGACCAGCAAACGCAGCCAGCGGCGCTGAGATTGGATATGATTTTGACCGATGGCGAGGCGATGAGCTGGACCTTCCGCAATCCGATGTGGAAGTTAGATCAACAAGGCGGGTTGAGACGCGGTGGACAGGGCGATAATCAAGGTGGCGGCGGAGGTCGTGGCCGTGGTGGTCAAGGTGCCGACCAGGGCGGTGGCGGCCAAGGTCAGGGCGGTGGTAGGCCAGGGCGAGGTGGCGGACAATCGGGGCAAGGAGCCGATCAAGGCGGTCGTGGGGGACTACAGGTTCGCCCGCAGATTCCGAATGGTTCGGGTGGTCGAGGAGGTGGGCGATGAGAGTTCCGGGCCGTAGAGTGATTTTTTCTCGTCGAGGGAGCGCTTTGATGGCGGTTTTTTGGCTGGTGTTGGTGATCGGTGCTGCGGTGGTGATGGCAGCGAAGATGCTCAATGTCACGCAGAAGTCGATGGCGGTGCGCGTCGGGCAAACGGATGCCTTGGCGTTTGCGTGGACTGGTGCGTCGATTGCGATGCATCCTGAAGTGACTCGTGACGACCCGATGTTGCGCACGATGAACTGGGAAACGACCTTGCAATCAGAAGACACGCGGATCAACCCAATGGCTGTATTGGAAGGTGGTGATCGCGAGTTATTGGTATCGTTGTTTACCGGCTGGGGTGTCGATGAGGATGCGGCGGAGTCTATTGTTGATTCGATTCAGGATTGGGTGGATGAAGATGATTTACCGAGTGCGAATGGCGCGGAGATGGATTTTTACGAGGGGATGGGGCGTAGAGGACAGCCCTTGAACCGTTCGTTTGCGCATCTCGATGAAATGGCGGCGGTGCGTGGGATGGAGTTGGTGGCTCAGGTGAAGCCGGACTGGCGCGATTGGTTCAGCGTTTATAGTTCGGGGCAAATCAACATTGCAGAGGCGGATGCGGAAATTATTGTGGAGGTCGGTGGGTTTGCGCTCGAAGACGTGCAGACGTTCATTTCCGAGCGCAATGGTGAGGATGGTGTAGCGGGAACCGAGGATGATGTGCAGTTTGGCTCGGCTCGCGAAGCGGTGGCGACGGTTGGTCCGTCGATTTACCCTCTGGATATTGTGGAGAGTAGATTTTCTGTGCGCGGAAGCATGGTGCGTATTCAAAGTACCGGCGTTTCGGGGCCGGCTCGAATTTCGTTAGAATTGGTGGTGGCACGCCAGCAAGGTCAGGCTACAATTATCGCGGAACTTTCTGACGGATGAAGAGTTAAACCTATGATAGGTATTTAAATCTTTTCATTATCAGGCGTGGCGCGTATTTCATGACGCTGTAGTTTATATTTTCAGCGTATTTCAAGGCTCAATGGCATCCCCCCAATCATTCCGATGGCTCGTCGCTCCCAGCGAATCTTCTTGGCAGGTCTACAAGGCCGGTGAGGAGATGTCGCCTGCTCGTGAACTGAGTCGTGATGAAATGATGACGTGGAAGTCGAGTGGTGGGATTGTGCTGGTTCCCCGGATAGGGCATTGGGTGTCGTTGCCCTTGGAACTTCCTCCGCAAGATGAGGATGATGAGGGCTTGGATGATATGGCGCGTCTACAGCTTGAAGCCGCGGGAATCGTCGACGACTCCGAACTCTCGGGTGAGCGGATTTTTCGGGTCAGCCGTGTTGGCGGCAAGAGTGGACGAGGCGCCGTTGTCGTGCATTCGTTGACACGCGACGGGGTGGCTTGGGTGGATTCTTTGGAACTAACTCCTACGGCTGTGATATGGCCCGGTGAGATGATTGGCTCGTCAGGTGATGGGGTGGTGCTGTGGCGCGAGATGGGGAAGTGGGTGCTTGGAGTGGTGTTGGCAGGTGAGGTGAGCTACGCGCAAGCCTGTGGATTTAGTGATTTTCAGGACGAGTCAATGGTCGCGCGTGAAATTGCCGCGGTACTGACTTCCTTACGTGCTGCTGGTGTCGATGAAATACGCGGGCTTAAAGAACTGCGTGTGACCGTGGGTGCGGAGGAACTGAATGAAGTAGCTCAGCCCTTGGGACGAGTGGCGAAGAATCTGGGATTGCGTCCGGTGTCAGATGTGCGGATCTTACCTCAAATCGATGATGCGATGGTTGCGGGTGGATTGGTGACGCGAGGGATGATCGAGAGGAAGCTCTCTGCAGAAAAGCGTGTGCAATCGCAGAGGATCCTTGGTGCGGCGTTGTTGCTTTGGGTATTTGGGATGGCATATGCGATTTGGTCGGTTTTTGATGTGCGTGGAGATGTCGCTGATCTAGAAGCAGAGGTTGAATCGTTGCGACCAAGTGTCGAGCGACTTTCAGAGGCCGAGACTGTTTTAAGAGAAGTGCAGTTTGTGCTCGATCGCGGAGCGTTTCCCTTGGATATTTTGGTACGGATCGACGCGATCAAACCGGTGCCGACGATTCGGTTTAATGACTTTCTCTATCGTACGAATCGTGACATTATCCTCAAGGGCACCGCTCAGCGGCCTGATGATGTGATTCGTTTTGGACAGGTGCTTCGTTCATCGCGGAGCTTTGAAGATTTCCAATGGGAAACGCCTAACCCGACAAACAATAAGGACTCTTCGGTCTCATTCAGCTTTACTGCCAAATATCTCGACGAGGTTACAGACTCCGCCCCGCCGACGCTTTAGATTTTTCTTATGACCGCCCGTGAACGACGACTCCTGTATGCTTTCTGCGCCATCATCTTGGTTGCGCTGAGTTGGTTCGTGCTCAATTGGCGAGGTAGTGAGCTGAGAGCAGCAAACTTTGCGAAGGCTGAAGCTGAGGGAAAGCTGGATAACGGTAAGTTAAGGATTGAAATGACCAAGGCCGAACTGGATGCCAAACGAGGCTGGCTGGAGTCACGACGGGTCGACAGCTTGACGCTTGCAGATGCTTCGTCGGAGTTGCTGAACCGCGCGCAAAGAGCTGCATCAACGGCTGGTTTGCAGATCGATGATGAGAAGTTTCTCAACCTCATTGATGGTGTGGAGTTCGATCAAGCGCGAATGAGCGGCAAGCTCCAGGGCGCCGAGCAAGCGGTGTATTCGGCATTGGTAGCTTTCCACGATCCGGATCGTTTACAGGTCATTCGCGAACTTCGTGTGCAGCCCGATCCAAAGCTTAAAGGACAAATTATCGCCACGGTGGAGTTTCGTCTGTATTATCGACCGGTGGCCGCTGATGCGGAGCCATTGGTATCCGTACCCACCGAAGAAAAATAGCGGTCTGTCCGCTTTAATCGAATCAACGAATAGAATCATGATCATTAAACGACTTTTTACCCTCGCCACATTCGGTGCATGGATTTGTGCCCCCTCATTGATGGCGCAAGACGCGCAGGATGGCGTGCCACCAGTTCCTCTGGAGGATGACGCCGAGCTTGTAAATCCAGAACAGCCAGCAGCAAATCCAAATGCCGACGTGATTTTGGAGAATGGTATCATGTTCCCAAGCGCGAGCATTATCAAAGTGATCCTGCCCATCTATCAGGATTTGACACAAAAGCGGGTGATTCTTGACACGAATATTGCCGACAATAATGTGCGCGTTGTTTTGCGTGGTCCGGTGTCGCGCGAGGACGCTATAGCGTTCATCGAGGAGACCTTGCTGTTGAATGGGTATGCTTTCGTTCCGACGACTCGCTCTAGCACCGTGAAACTACTCAATGTAGCAGGTAAAAACCCCGGGCCAGAAGGCGCGGCGGTTTATAACGACCTCATGGAGCTACCTGACACGGATGAAGTGATCACATACATCATGGGTCTGAAGAACATTATGCCCGATGAGGCGATGCAGGTTTTTCAGGTGTCCACCCCTTTGCACCCTTACGGCACCATCGCAACTGTGCCGAATACTTCCTCGTTGGTGATTACGGAGAATGTCTCGTTGGTCCGGCGTTTGCTTGCTCTGCGCGAAGCGATTGATAAACCATCGGCTTCGGTGGAGCGGAAATTTATCCAATTAGAGCGGGCGGATGCTGAGCGTGTTGCAGAGTTGTTACAAGAGATACTTACCCCTGAGGACGCTGTAGAGAATCGCTTGGCGCTGGCTCGAGAGCGGTTTATTCAGCAGCGTAACCAGCAAAACAATCGAGGTAATGGCAATAATAACCCAGGGAATGGGAATAACGCTCCACAGGCGATAACAGGAAGCTTGACGGGAACGGAAGGCACGGCTCCGCCGGTGAAAATCGTGCCGGATGTTCGAACGAATCGAATTCTTGTGATGGCACGGGCTGTCGACGTTGCCTATGTCGAGGGCTTGGTTGCGGAGTTCGATGCACCAAACACTGCGCGAACGTTTCTCCAACGTCAGTTGAGCCACACCAGTGCATCAACCTTGATGCCGCTGATTGCCGATGCGATATCTCGCGAGTCAGGTGAAGATGCTACCGCTGGGTCGAGTGGTAGTCAGGCGGGTTCGCAAAGTTCAGGTAGCTCTTTTGGTGGGCGAAATAATAACAGTCAAGGACTAGGTGGCTTCAATGGATCAAGCGGTGGCATTGGCAACAGCAATAACAGTGGCATTGGCAGCAGTAGCCAGGGCTTTCGTTCCAGTAATCAGTCTGTGGCCGCAGGCGCGTCTTCAGTGATTGTTGGTAAGACCTTGTTGATTGCGGATAATGAACAGAATGCAATTATTGTGTCGGGTCCGCCGGAATATATTGAGCTTGCTGATAAGTTAATCGAACAGTTGGATGTTCGCCAACGGCAAGTTGTTCTCGCGACAGTGATTGGTCAATACAACTTGAACGACCGCACGGAAATAGGAGTTGATCTTGTGCGCACGCTTCAAAACGCCAGTAATAGTCCAGAAATCAACCTCGCAGGGCAGAATGTCACAGGGGCTGGTGCTGGCATCGTGGACACCAACACGCTCACCGATATTACCAATTTTCCGGATGCAACTGGTCTTAGTATTTATGGCCGTTTTGCAGGGAACTTGAGTGCTTACGTCCGTGCGTTGGAAGCAACAGAGGATTTTAAAGTGCTGTCCCGTCCGGTAGTCTTCACGGGTAACAATCAAGAAGCGACTATTCAGTCGGGTCAACGGATTGCTGTTCCTGGCACGACCTTAACTTCAGCCAACGGAGGCGTGGGCAATGACAACGCTTCGATATCCTCTACTATTCAGTATCGCGATGTTGTTCTGCAGTTGCAGATCCGTCCCTTGATCAACTCGGACGATCAAGTGCGACTGGAGATCTTCCAAAAGAATGACACGATTTCAGGGAGTACGAACGTTGGTGGAAACGTAGTACCTTCAATCGCCACTCAGGAACTAATGACCACAGTGACGGTAGCGAATGGACAATCGGTTCTGATTGGTGGACTCATTACCGAAACTCAGCAGAAAACGCGTTCAGGGGTGCCAATACTAAAGAATATCCCCTTGGTGAAATATTTGTTTTCTACGCGCACGACAGAGGTTCGTCGCGATGAATTGATGATCTTTATCCAGCCGTGGATTGTCGATGATGAGGACAGTCTGAAGGAGGCGAATCTTGCTGAATTCGACCGCGCTGAGGGTGGGCCTGATTTCTTAAGATTTGCAGACCCTCGCGCCCAAACGGACGAGGTTCCTCTTCCGATTTGGGAAGGCAAGGTGAGTGATGATCCCGATCCTGAAGTTCGTCGTGCGATACCAGTGAAAGAGAAGGTGCTCAATGCGCTGTTCGACTGAGTTGTTCACAATAGCATTTTTCGTTAGGACTCGCTGAGGGCTTCGACTTTGGGCTTGTGCTTCGATGACGATCGATGAAAGAATAACGAAAGTATAAGGATGCAAAGTAACTGTCTTCCGAAGAAAAACATGACTTTCCACCGCGCACAAGCAGCCCACAAGCAACCAATTGTCTGCTCGGTCGCGTCAGACCAATATCAAGTTCTGGTATAATATGGCTTCTCCACGATCTATCGTTTCGATTCTTTTGTCCTCGGTAGTTTGTCTTGTGATAGGTTTTATTGCTGGGCGATCTACAGGATCTGCCAAGCTGGAATCCACTGGGACGGGCAAAACGGCAGCGTCTGAGCAGCTTTGGTCGGGGAGTGAATCGAGCGCAATGCCGACCAATATTTTGCCGGACTCCAGTAAACAGGTGGTTGAGGACGGAATGGAGGATGTGGATATGGCTGACAACAATGCCGTTGCTACCCTCCCCATTTCTGCTCTGGAACTCTTGTCTTCTGCCGCAGTGAATGTGCCGGGTGACAACTTGTTCAATGGGGAGGATGCGGTGATCGATGCCCTAGCAATCGATGATATGGAAAAGGCTGGCCTGCAAAGCGCTTATCGGAAGGTTGGCGATCAGCTAAAATCGGAGGAAGCGAGTGCGACTCAAGTGGTAAGGGATACAAACGGCACGGTTACCTTATCGGTTCCTTCCATGATGCAGGAGAGGAACAGGGCACGTGAGAAATTTTCTGTGGACGTTCTCTCTTTACTCGGTGAGGACCGGGGAAAGGTCTTTCTTGCGGCCAAGCAGCACTCCTCGATGTTTGGAAAAGAAGGGGCGCCGAAGGACTATCTGGTCGAAATGGAGGCTGTCGGTGACGGCAACTACCGCTACCGTGTGTCTGAGATGGAAGGTGATACTCGCAGAGTATTTGTTGGCAACTCCATACCGACTCGTCTTCGTCACTTAACGGGTGTTGCGAAGATCGTCCCTGTGTTGGAGACCTTCGATGACGAAGAAGAGTAGGCCTTAAACAAGAAGCTCAGCAATCTGCACTGCATTCAATGCGGCACCTTTGCGGACCTGATCTCCAACGACCCACAGGTCGAGAGCGTTCTCCAGAACCAGGCTGGGGCGGATTCTCCCGACCATGCAGTCGTCGCCGTTGGTGACGTCGAGCGGTGAGGGGAATACGCCATTCTGCGGGTCGTCCATGACTTGCACACCATCGAAAGCCTCGATAGCGGCACGTGCGGCATCCACGCTTGCTGGTCGCTCAAACTGAGCTGTCATCGTCACGGAATGCGAGCGCATGACGGGCACTCGCACACAGGTGATGGATGCTTTCAGCGAATCCATACCGAGGATCTTCGCGCCCTCTTTGGTAAGCTTCATTTCTTCATCCGTATAGCCGTTTTCTGTCACGTTGCCGATGAGCGGGATCGCATTGGAGAAAATTTGCTTCGAGTAGATCCTCGGTGTGATCGGCTCTCCTTTGGCATACGCATGCGCTTGTTCATCCAGTTCGATGATGCCCTGAGCGCCTGAACCTGAGACGGCTTGATAGGATGAAGCGATGACGGCCTTCAGTCCAAATGCGCGATGGAGCGGCGCCAGTGCCATCAGACTTACGATGGTAGTGCAATTCGGGTTTGCGATGATATTACGCGGAGTGCTTTTTGCGAGCTCTCCGTTGATCTCAGGAACGATCAGCGGCACGTCGGCGTCCATGCGGAACGCGGACGAGTTATCGATCACCACGGCGCCAGCTGCTGCCGCTATGGGGGCAAACTCTCGTGAGATACCTCCTCCTGCGCTAAATAGGGCGATATCGATTCCTTGGAACGAGTCTTTGGTTAACTCCTCGATGATCAGTTCTTTACCTTGAAATTGAATGGTTTTTCCAGCCGATCTGGCCGAAGCGAGAAGAACGAGTTTCTCAAAGTGGAAATTACGTTGGTCGAGGCATTCAAGCATCTCTTGGCCAACGGCTCCGGTGGCTCCTACAATTGCGATGGTAGACATATATAATGTGTATCTGCTGATGAAAATTCTTTGAAAGGGGACACTAGGTTAGCTCTCTGTGCGCCGTTCGCAAGTGCTTCGCTTAGCTTGTTCTTCCCATGGAGAAGGATATGTGAAACGTAAGAATAATTGCCAAGAATATAAAATCCCGCTAGAATTACCTTATGATCTCCGTTCTACTATAGACGTTACGTTGATCCAGTTTATTGGCAACGGCGTAAAACGTTTTGAGCCGCAAGGCCACAAGCGGGGCAATCATGCCTAGTCAAACAACAACACATACAAAATACATCATGAAAAAAGTTCTTATTCTCGCAACAATCGCAGTCGCAGGTCTTTGCGCATCATGCCAACAAAGCCAGCCTGAGCAGCCTATGGGCGGAAGCCCAGTGGTGATGCCATCGAAGTAATTCGATCATATTACACATCAACTTCAAGCCGGGTAGCGTTCGCGTTGCCCGGCTTTTTTATTGCTCAAATGTGGCCGGTGATCATGCGCTATCCTCCGTAGTGTGAAAGGGTGCCCCACGTTTGATTTCAAGTGCGGCGAGGAGGGATTCGTAGGCAGTAATGAAAATCACCGCACGCCCCCAACTGCATAGAGTCATGTTCTAAGGCTAGACCCTACTCTCATAGCCACAAAAAAGCCCGATAGACACTGTCCATCGGGCCTTAGAAAATTGATTGTCAGCTGGTTAAATAAGACCAGCCTTCTTGAGCGTCACGTAAGCGCCATTCTTGGAGATGGTTTTGATCGCTTTTGCGGAAACGCGAACGCGGACAAACTTGTCGAGTTCAGGAACCCAAACTCGCTTGTTTTGGAGGTTCGGTTGGAAGATACGCTTGTTCACTTTAGTGACGTGGCGACCGACACCGCCTTTTTTCTTCGCGAGACCGCTGCGGTGAATGCGACGGCCGGAGATATTGCGTTTTCCGGTGATTGAGCAGATGCGAGCCATGGTCTTAGAGTGTTGGACGTTGAAATTCTTGAAGTGTCCGCTTTAGAGCGCGGGTGAGCGTGAACGAATACGCAGAAATCCCTTTGGGTCAAGGTAATTTCAGTGAAAATTCACGATTAAGCGGGTCATTTATCGGTGTTTCAGCTCGATTGAGTGATCTTGTTCTGCAGTGAAACTATCGCGATAATCTGTAGCTGAGTGTTTATTATGTTCGGTGAATGCCCGATGAAACGTGGATAGAGACTGGAATCCACAGCGGAAGGCGATTTCCGTGATGGCGAGGTGTGGGTTGGTCAGAAGTTGTTCTGCATGCGTGATCCGGAGTGAATTGACGTAGTGGGGGAGGGTTTGTCCGGTTTGTGCCTTAAAGTGTCTGGAGATCCAATCAGGACTGACGCCGATTGATTTTGCGATCGTCTTCAGTGAGCAGTCGTTTTGGAAATTTTGAGAAAGAAACATACAGACACGACGCACTTGGCTGGTGGTTCCAAGTGCAGTCTCGGCAGCTTCACACTGAAAACGTTTTCTTAATATTGGGAGAAGTTCACGGAGGATGCGCAAGGCCCGCTCCAAGTTTTCGCTTTTTTCGGGTGATTTTATGTTGATACGGCCAGCGAGGAGGAACACCTCGTACTCGCCGCGATCAAAGAGTCGAGTCACGGCGAAGGTTTTGCCGGCGATGCAGGTCGCTCTTGCAAATTCTCCGATGGCGAGTGTTCGGGCCTGATCCAAAGTTGGCTTTAGGGACAGCATGCACTGCGAATGGTTGTCTGTAGCATTGTAGACCGTTTTGCAATGACGGTCGTGGATGTGTAGCCTTAATGGCTCCAAAGCGCCTGCTTTGAGGTGTAACCAATCAACCTCCACACCGCTGAGTGCGTGGAAGTCATCTGCCAATCGAGATAGGTGGAGAAGGCTCTCACTAAACTCTAGAAGATGGCTATGGCAGGTCACATGCGCGAGCTTCACATGGTGATGGTATCTTATTCCGCAGAGATTGAGGATCACGAATTCCGCACAAAGTATCGATTGTGTTGGAATACGGGCATGAACAATATGGACATCAATAGTACTGCCGTTGAAGGTTCGGAAACCGTCGCCGAGATGTAGGCTCCAAAACCTGTATTCTCTGCCGTGCGGATGCTTCCGGAGGTCTCTCGCGAACCATTCAGGACGAACGTGCTGAAACCGCGTCCAGCATCAAGGTCGGCTTGGACATGTGCGGTAACATCAAATGAAAACCACCCCGCACCCTGACCTCTGGAAGAATCCCACAATTCGTATTCGCCCGCAGAACTGTTGAGCATGGATCCGACATCATCGGTCACTGGGTTTCCAGTGACGGCCATCGTCGGAGCGATCCAGCGTATGTCGGCCGACCCGTAAAAGTAGCCGGTGCCAAAGCCGTTGGAATACACATTCAGATTTGCGGTAATTAGTGAGCCGGGAACAATCGAAGAAATCGGAATTTCCAAAATCCCGACGGTGTAGTCGTTGCCATACGTGCCTCCTGGATAGAGGTATATTCCAATAGTATTGCCTCCTGCCGTATAGCCACTGGGGCCGTATTTCGAGTTCCATGAATATTGGGCATCACCATCAGGCAGTGTGGTAAGGGTTAAAGCCGCCTGCGCGGAGACGACAAGCAGCAGGCTAAACGCTCCAGCCCAAGTCATCACTTTCGATGTGCAGAATAGTTTTGCTCTCATGGTGGAATTTTCAAACCACACTAAAGAATGATCAAGATTTCGATTTCTACATCAGGTAGAATCCCACCTGCTATTTTCCGACGAATGGGCACTTCTTGTGGTTCGGGCAAAGAAAATGTTGGATGGGAATCCTCGTGTAGATTGAGAGTAACTGAAGATTGGCAATGGAAGGTAAGCGCCTGGCCTCCTCCCAGTGACCCCAAGTTGCGGTGGACACCCCAAGTTCTCTTGCTGCTACACTGATCTTTAACCCATTAGCCATGCGCCAATCATGGACGATATTTGAGATATGTTGCGCCAAGCTCGTTGTTCCGTCACTGCTAGGAACATGCTTTTCGGGTGAGGTGGTCGAGAGCATCGTAAAGACGGGTGACCGTTTTCATCTTATCGCAGTCAGTTCTTTCATAAACCGATATCATCGGCAATCCCAAGGGATGCTGGATTACACAATATGATGCGCATTTTTCACGCACAAAGAAAGATCTTTTCCGCCAAACCTTTTCCACTTTGGGATGACGTGGGTTTAGATCCCTCTAGCTGCCTGCGTCGGCTAGCCTATGGAGCGGAGTAGGCGGCCTTTTTGTCCAGGTTGCGAGGCGTAAGCGTAAGAATCCTCAACCTCTTCGGATGAGGTGACGCACATGCCAAGATCACGTAATAAGCCGTCGCGGATACTGTAGATCCATCCGTGAAGTGTCAGCTCCTGGCCTCGTGCCCAGGCATCACGCACCATCGTAGTGTTGGCGACATTGACGACTTGCTCGAGCACATTCAGTTCACAAAAGCGATCGAGGCGAGATCCATCCGGACTGCTTTCTGGAAGGGCAGCCAGTTGTGTGGCGTGCTTGTCTTTGACGTCGCGGACGTGCCCCAGCCAGTTGTCGACGAGGCCGGCCCGCGTGTTTTCCAAGGCGGCACGGACGCCTCCGCATCCGTAGTGGCCGACGACCATTACGTGTTTCACTTTGAGCACATCGATGGCAAACTGAATGACCGAGAGGCAGTTGAGGTCGGAGTGGACGACTTGGTTGGCGACGTTTCGGTGAACGAAAACTTCACCAGGCTGCAAGCCTGTGATTTGGTTGGCGGGCACTCGGCTATCCGAGCATCCGATCCACAAATATTCTGGCGATTGTTGCTCGGATAACTCCGCGAAAAATTGTGGGTCCATCTCCAGATGCTCGGCGGCCCATGCGTTGTTGTTTTCGAATAAATGTGGGAGCCGTTTCATAAAGACTTAGATATACAGGGAACTGTAACGCAGAACTCGTATGTAAATCAACTACGAGGAAAGCTGATTGGTTTCGCGTTTCCAAAGCAATAGTGCGAGAGCTAGGGGGACCGCCCAGTGTGGGGTGCGGACTAAGGTTTCGGCGAGCCAAGGGTCGATCCCGTAGAACTTTTCCGAGGGGTTGTAGTGGGCGACGATTCGCGCCATTGCGGTGACAAATCCCCACCAAACCATGTAGAAAAGCGCCCCCATACGAAGTGTTCGTATCGGAAGGAAGATGAGGAATGCGGCGATGAAGTCAAGATACCCCGCAAGGACGAGAAACGTCACTGCCTGGGATTCTGAAATTCCCAAAATCTGCGTCGACATACTCACGAAATCTGCGGGCACCGGGTGGTGGCCGACGGCGTAGAGGCCGTGCCCGATGAAAGTGAATGCGGTGAGCACAGAGGCTGCGGCAACGAACGCGATCGATTTGACTTCGCAGCGAATAGCAAGGAGAAGCAGGGCTGGAGATCCTGCTTGGAGTCCCAATTCCATCAGCATTCCAATCTGCCAATCCTTGCCCAGCCAGGAGCAAAACGCGTGAAGCAGCGTGAACCCGGTGGCGACAGTAAGCACATCACAAAGTCTACGTCTCGACGGGGTGACAAAGAGCGCAGCACCTCCGGAGACCATCAGAAATATTCCGATCACTCGGAACAGAAGGCTTAGATAGGCATCGGATCCTGCGGTGTATTCGGCCCAGTTTAGCTCGAGAATATGTTCGACCGGTTTGGTCATCCATGATTCATGCCAAAATAATCCGCGAAGGGGGGAATCCCAACGAAGGTAAATCCATCCGCGACAAAAGAGCGTCAGGAACGTTGACACTCTGAGAAGCCAGAGTAGGCGGGGGGCGAATGGGCGAGGCGTTGTGTCCATGCTCCAGAGACAGATTCTGCACAGGTCATTTTGCTTGATCGTCACCATCGCCTGGGATGGTGAGAACTTCGCCGGATGAGGGTTGCCAGAACTTGAGGTTTTTCGGTGGAGTTAGAGGGTTACTGTCGGAAACTGATTCTATAGACGGCGCGGTGTCGTCAATGATCACCGTTCTCAGATCCATGCGGTCGGGGAGGACCTGGACCCAATCGAAGCCGTAGAATGAGCCTGCGGCGATAGTCCAAGACTTGGTGTCCTTGGCTGCACGAAGTGGCGCTCCCCAGCATCCTTCACCAACGTAAACCGTGGCGTTGTCATCGTTGAGCGCGGTGATAAACCCCTCGTCGCTTCCACTGGCAGTGGAGGGTTTTATTGGCTTGGTGCGCTTCATTGCATGGGAGTCGGACTCGAAGGAAAGATCTATGCCGTAGTCGTAGAAAACTTGCGCCCAGTTTTCATATTCATCGGTTCCTTCTCTTTTTTGAGCGACGACGGGACGCATCGGTTTGTGATAGCCAACGCAGAGGTGTCGCACTTTTGTGGAGTGCTCGCGGAGATCAGCTTCGAGCCATTCCCTTTGAGCGCCGCCGGCGTTCATTTCTGAGTTGAGAATGTAGAACCGCATCAGGTTTCCGCCAAAACCAAGCGAGTAGTAGTTGTCCGCTCCAGTGTCGAACAGTTCATCAATGGTACGGTTGCTTGTTTCGTGGTTTCCCCGGTGTGGGAGGATAGGTGTAATTCTGCCATCGGAGGATGTGGTGAGTTCCCAGTCATCGAGCCATTCTTGCCACTCGGAATCTTTGTCGCTGTTGATCATGTCGCCAGTGAATGCGACGAAAAGCGGGCGGAGCTTTGCGACCAGGATGTTGCCATTTTGGCGTGGTTTGCGATTGTTGCGGGAATCTCCACCAGCGCAAAATGTGAACGGCTGTGCGGTGGTTGGTGCGGTGCGAAAAAAGAAACGTGGGCTGACGCCGGACTTGTCCTCGATGACGAAGTAATAAGTGGTGTCGGGTTTTAGACCTTCGACTCTCGCGAAGCAGTTTTTCATGCCACGGTAGTCGGTCTGTCGGTCGACGGATTTATTTTTTGGATACTTCGTGGCATCGCGACCAAAATCAGTGGTGCCGTAGCGAACAGTGGCTGGCGTGCCAGCGATTTGTTCCCATGCAATCGTGGCGGTCGACGTGGGGTCGTTTGCCCACACCAATCGATATCGTCTGGTGGCGGATGACTTGACGTTCGGAGCGACAAGTGTTGCGCCGTCGATAGTTTTCTCAACCGGTGTGCCAAGTGATCGCTTCGGAGCGGCTATACCAATGGCTACAGTAAGTAGTAGGCCGGCAACCAAGCCGAGTAAGACGGAAGTGAATCGACTGGGGGACATAAGAAAAGTCTACTAGGTTATTGTGAGGAATCAAAATATCGAGGTGGCACCAAACTTAGTCCTCAGTCCCTTGATACTTGATGCCGGCTGAGAACTGCGGAGGATCCCGGCACAGGATAGTTGGAAGCAATGGTCATGACATCGTCTGAGATTATCTCTACTTTGAAGATGGTGAACTGGGGTGAAGACGAGCGATCCACTTGCCGACCATGTCGAACTCGATATTAATTTTTGCGCCGATGGTAAGTTGGTGAAGGCGCGTGTAATCCCATGTATGCGGAATGATATAGCAACGAATGAGCCCTTGGTTCTCGTCGAGTTCGGCGGCGGTGAGAGAAATTCCATCGAGACAAATCGAGCCCTTTTCGATGATCTGACGAATCTGACTGGGAGGAATACTCACCTCGATTACGTAGTCAGCGCCGCTTAGAGGTGCAGCGCGAACAAGCTCGCCAGTGGTGTCGATGTGGCCTTGAACCAGATGCCCGCTTAGCCTTCCACCGAGCATCATGGCGCGCTCTATGTTCACGACGGCTCCCTCGGAAAGATCGCCAAGGTTGGTGACCTTCATGGTCTGAGCAAGCAGGTCGAAGCTTACCGTGTTGGCTTCGGCGTTGAGTCCAGTAGCAGTCAGGCAGCATCCATTGACGGCAATGCTCTCACCTTCTGCCAGTTCGCTCACTGGGAATCCATCGATACGAAGTTGGATGCGCCCACCGTCCGCTGTGGCGGCCAAGGAGCAAACGGTGCCTGTCGCTTCGATGATTCCTGTGAACATAATACGCTTAATTTTCTTCAGCCGTCTGCGAAGGAGTGGCCGGCTGTGACATGGCCTCACCGACTTGTTCGGCATTATCGGTGTTATTGTGGTGCGGCGGATGCGCCACGCCACCCAACTGCGGGAGGAAGGTGAATGCTGCGTAGCAAATGATTGTCGGAAGCAACGCTCCGCTAAGTAGGCCGATTGGGCTGATACCGTCATTGAACTTTTTGCCCAAGATGGATTGACCCGCTGGGTTTGGAGCGTTGGCAATGACGGTGAGTCCACCACCTGTCACGGCACCGGCTACCACTGCGTGCTGAGCGGCAGGGGAGATTCCTTGAACAGTCGATGCCAGATAGGTAATCGCCGCGTTGTCGTTAAATGCAGTGAGGATCGTCGAGCCAAGCATTAGGAAGTTGCTTGGAAGGCCTTGGATAACGGGTTCGATCCACCAGGTCTGCAAGCCACCATGCACGATAAGCGCGGCAAGGAAGAAACCGACCAACAGAGGCGACTTCAGTGAGATGCTGTTTTGGTGGTGCTCAGTGGCAGCTACAAAAGCGAGGAAGAAAAGGAATCCGCCTACAAAAAGTGGTGGGTTGTGGGCGTTGAAAACCGTCCAACCGAGGAAACCCAAGTGGACGAGAGTGATCCACGCTGGGATCGAATCCTCACGGTCTTCCCAGCGCTCTGGATGAACCTCACCATCAATCACGCCGTCCGCAGCGTCGGCAAGATTCGCCAATTCCTTGCGGAAGTAAAAGTAATAGAGCGTGGTGGCGATGACCACGGCGATGACGGCTTTCCATCCGAAGTGGAGAAGCATGAATTGCATGTCCCATCCCCATTTTCCGGCAACCATGAGCACCGGCGGTGCAGCGAAGTGTGTGAGCGTTCCACCAACGGAGATATTGACAAATAACAAGCCCAGCGTCGCGTAGGCGAACTTTGGTGAGATATCGTATTTGTAGAATTTCTTGAGCAGGATCAGAGCGGCAATGGTCATCGCGGCGGGCTCGGTAATGAAGCTCCCGAGGATGGGTGCAATGACCAGCACTGAAAGCCACCATGCGGCGGGGCTCCCCTTACCGAGTCCGGCAAAAATCCGCAGTGTGTTCTCGGCAAAAAGCAAAACTGGCCGACTACTGGCGATCGCCATGATGATGACAACAAACATCGGCTCGATGAAGACGCGGTCGTGACCAATGTAGAGTGTGAAGTCCCCCCAGCTATAATAGTAAGCGCAGACGCTCATCAGCACGAGCACCCAAATTCCAAAGATCGCTTCCACCTCGCCGAGGAAGTGCAGAACAGTGGCCTTGAAACACACGTCGTCTTTCGCGTTCTTATGCGGCTTGTCTTTTGCCATCCGTCCTTCGCGACGAATTTTTTCCATATGCTTCTCTTGGGCGACATGCGCGGCATGCATGATTTTTCCAGCCATGAAGGTATGGAAAATCGCCAAGATGAAGATAGCGGTCACCGCAATGTTGAATGGTTGCTGCATGGCGCGCCCGACGATGACATCCATGACTCCAGGCTTTGCTCCATCAGGTCCGGTAATTTCCTCATACTCATCGAGAGGGAGCGGGAATGCGGCGTATTGGTCTTCCTCACGAATGTCGTTCGCAGGCCATGCGGGATCCGCATCCACAGCGGCGGCGAAACTTGGCGCGACGGAACTGAGCGCTACAATGAAAATGAGGAGCAGACGAAGAAAAGTAAGCTTGCGGAGTGCGGTAGGCATGATTGTGGATGTTAGTGGGCGAAGTATTGCAGCAATCTACGGCCGATATTCAATAATTGTTTCAACAGTTGGATCAATTACACCATCAGCACACTCTTGCAAGCTAGGGTGGTTGGTGTTCAACTTGTCGTATGGAAAGGAATAGTCATCCGACGGATCGAGCCTTGCGTCACAATGGGCTCTCATTGCTCATGCTTGCGGCGCTCATGCTTGCGTCTGGATGCAGGACTACCAATGAGAATGCGCTGCCTGATGAGGTGGTGGATGACGGTGAGGTCGCTGCGCCGAGTGATCCACTCGATATGACGAGTACCGATGACCTGGGGGATTTAGTCGAAGGCATGGGAGCTCTGCAGGATGTGGAAATGGGCATCGACCCCATTGATAGCGATTCTTCGCTCCCCGATCAACTTCCAGCACTCGGTCTCGAAGACGATCCCGATGCTCTGGCTGACGGGTTTGATCGTCTCAAGGAACCTCGTGACCAACTCGATAATGGAATTTGGTGGCGTAGCGGTGCTGACGCCATCGCGAAAGCTCAAAGGACTAACCGACCACTTCTCATGTGGATGGCAAACTCAAGCGCAGGAGCGCTCGACCGAGCGCTCGATGATGAGGTGTTCTCCACTGAGGAGTTTCGTAAACTCATGGACGACCGTCTGGTAGGATTAAAGATCGACTTCGGGGACCGCGATGTGATGGCCAGCGCCTACTATAGGAATCTGCGCGAGCGTTACAAGCCGCGTGGCGCGCCGACCTTGATTCTGGTGCTCCCTGACGGTACTGAAGAGACTCGTTATATCGGCTACAGAAAAAACAAAGGAACCCCCAAAGGATGGGTTCAACGACTTGAGGCTGACGTCGATCAGGCAGAGAAAAGCTATGAGCGATGGATGAGTTCATTGCGCGCAAGCGGGTATCGGGAATGGCACGATAAGAAGGGAAACGCATTCTTTGCCAGGGCACTGCGTCTGGACCGCGAACAAAAAAACGTGTGGTTGATAGATCGCTACAGACAGAAATACCGGGTGCCTCTCAAACGTCTCAATATTGGAGAAAGGGAGGCGCTACTTCGATCCGCGAAGAGGAAAGAGTAATTCGTTGTTTCCAATGTTTTTATGCTTGAAAGTTTTTTGTATAGTGAGAAACTTGAACAATGTTAGGCTGATCGATTTTCCGGATGTGCCTAAACGACTGGATTTTCAGGGGAAGCGTCGGGGAGGGCGCTTCTTCTGATATGGCGGCGGGGGGCTTCCCCTCGTCGCTTTCTTGCGACCACCCCTTGGCTGGAGCTTTACCCTATCGGCTTATCCGTCTTTTTAATAAAAAACCGGGACAACAGGGCGTTCTCGCTACGGTTCTACTGGAATTGCCCGCCTCACGGTGGGTTCTGGCTCAGGGACTGGCTCAGCGCGTCGGATAGGCACAGGAGTAGGAATAGATTCCGCGCCAGCCGCTTTTACCGTGCGGATTTCCACGCGGCGGTTGGGTTGCTGCTCATCGGCAGTTCCGCTGGGGTTGACGATGGGCCGAGTTTCACCGGCTGCGTCGATGCGAATGCGCTCTGGCTTGATAAGTAGGGATTCGATCAGCCAATCGCGAACCGCCGCAGCACGCTTGCGGCTGAGCTCAAAGTTGGATTCATGGGTACCTATCGTATCGGTATGTCCCTCGATGACAAAGATGGTGTCGGGGTTACGGTCAATGAGCACACCGAGCATCATCAGGGACGTCTTTGCCGAGTCGCGAAGCTGGAACTGATTGAACTCAAACAGTAGGTCCGTCGGCATATAGATGGGCTTCGATGCGTCGGTGAGTCGACCGCCCGGCACTTTGATGAGCTGGTCAAGGGTAGCGAATCCATCGAGAGCGTCGCCATTGCCCTGACTGTCGGCCTCGTTACGGATTTTATCCATCATGTCCTTTTGGTCGGAAATGGCAGAATCCGTGGCCGCCATATCTATCGCCATCTGTTTTTCCGAAGCCACGGGTGCCTTGGCTATTTGAGCGTCGAGCGCGTTTATGGCGTCTTGTTTATCAGCGACCGATACACTTTCGATGGCCTTCATGCTGTCAGCCAGTAGAGCGGCGGCGGCCTCTTCGTTAACCGCTGGGGAGATATTCATCGGCTGGGTGAACTTCGGAGAAAACTCGATTTCGCGTTCGTCAGGGATCATCTCCTGGAGCTCGAGGATGTCGATCTCTTCGTCGATGACTTCGACGGGAAGGGATTCCTGCTCAAGCTGGGCGAGGTCGACGGCGTTGTCTGGCTGCTGTTCAGTTTGACCGTCCGAGGGGGGGAGGAGTGTCGAAGGATCGATCTCCGTTCGGATGACGGGGATTGGGCGGTCTTGTGGGGTGGCAGTCGTTGGGCTGAAAATGCCCTTGAGGTGGAGATCGCCGAAATACACAAAGAGCATGATGTGGACGATGATCGAGAACAATACGGCGAGTAGAATCCACCACCGCAAATGACGCGTCTGCGGGACGCGCACGAAATCGCGCCGCCGCATGTTCTGCCAGCCATAGGTGGTTTGGGTGTCTAGTCGCATAGTGATGGATGTTCGGATCGTCGTTGCTGTAACTACGTTACTGCAAATCTACTAGCTTTCAAAGCGCTACGAAAGCGGCGGTATGTGCGCTTTTCCTCATAAGGTGGAGGGTCGCGCCTTGCTTCTGCTTGATGTTGGGGCAGATTACGCCGCTTTATTGAGCACACTTATCTATCAATCTACTCATGACCGACCGCAGTAATACCGACCCACAACGCATGGAAAAAATCGTCAGCTTGTGCAAGCGACGTGGATTTATTTTTCAGTCAGCCGAGCTTTATGGTGGCTTGAATGGGTGCTGGGACTACGGCCCACTCGGTGCCGAGTTGAAGAAAAACCTCAAGGACTATTGGTGGCGTAAAAACGTCCGCGAACGCGATGATATCGAAGGCATCGATGGTTCTATTCTCACACACCGCGAGGTACTCACCGCGTCCGGTCACATCGGTGGGTTTTCCGATCCGATGTGTGATGATTTGCTGACCAAAGCTCGTCTTCGCGCCGATCAGATCGAGCCGCAGGATGGTGTCGTGTATTCTTACACTGGTGCTGGTTATCCGGACACTGAGTGGTCTGTCGAGCGTCCTTATTCTGTTCTGATTAAACCTGAGGAGAATCAAAATGAGAACAACGCTCGTAAAATCGCCAAGCAGTATTACGGGCAGTTTTTGAAGGATAAAGAGTTGTCTCCCAAGAAGATTTCTCTGGCTGGTGAATCCACAGAGGAGGTTAAAGGTACGACAAGTTTCAACCCGGCAACAGGATCTCTCGTCACAGAGCCGCGGGAATTTAACCTGATGTTTAAAACGCAGATGGGCGCGTCTTCTTCAGAGGACGATCCGAACGCGGTGGCTTACTTGCGCCCCGAGACGGCGCAGACGATCTTCGTGAATTTTAAGAACGTGCTCGAAACCTCGCGCCAGAAGTTACCCTTCGGTGTGGCTCAGATCGGTAAAGCCTTCCGCAATGAGATCAATCCACGTAACTTCACCTTCCGCTCGCGAGAGTTCGAACAGATGGAAATCGAATATTTCTGCGCGCCGGAAGATGGCATGCGTCTCACGGATGAGTGGTTGGAAAAGCGTCTGGATTTCTACGAAGAGATCGGAATTCCTCGCGAGAAATTACATATCCTCGATGTGCCCGATGGTGAGCGTGCGTTCTATTCGAAGAAAACTTACGACATCGAGTATGAGTTCCCATTCGGTATCCAAGAACTCGAAGGCGTTGCCTACCGCACCGATTACGACCTCGGCAAACACGGAGACCACTCCGGCAAGGCGATGGATTATTTTGACGAAGAGAAGCGCGAGCGTTTCGTTCCTCACGTGGTTGAACCATCAGCCGGTTGCGATCGCACCGTCTTGGCGTTGATTTGCGAAGCCTACGACGAAGAAGTCCTCACCGACGACAAGGGTAAGGAGGATAGCCGCACCGTGCTGCGCTTCACGCCGAAAATGGCTCCGATCAAAGCGGCGATTCTGCCTTTGCTGAAAAAGAGCGAAGACCAAACCCGCATCGCTAAAGAGATCCAAAAGTCTCTCCAGCCCTTCATCAATGTGTTCTACGACGAAAGCGGAGCTGTTGGTCGTCGCTACCGTC
This sequence comes from Verrucomicrobiales bacterium, assembly GCA_024636835.1. Classification (GTDB taxonomy): domain Bacteria; phylum Verrucomicrobiota; class Verrucomicrobiia; order Verrucomicrobiales; family SLCJ01; genus Sulfuriroseicoccus. The sequence continues at coordinate 86,261 of JAGXGH010000085.1, forward strand.
GTCAGGACGAAGCGGGCACTCCGTTCTGCTTAACCGTCGACTTCGATACACTCGGCGAGTCCGGTGATGAACTGAAGAACACCGTGACCATTCGCCATCGCGACTCGATGGAACAGGAGCGTGTCGCCATCGATGATCTGTTGGTTTGGTTGCTCAAGAAGATTCAGTAGTAAGGTTTCGAAACGGTTTTTTGGGCCGCAAAGAGGCGCAAAGAGGCGCAAAAGTCCGCAAAAAATATAGCATCCTGTGAAATGGAAAATTGTCATCGCGGGGAAGCCTGCTCTGAAGTTCGCCAAGGACGGTATCGCCGACTATGAAAAGCGCTTACGGCGGTTCGCCACGGTGGAAGTAGTGACCGTCCGTGACGGATCGTCAGAGGACGTTTCAGATCGCCTGCTCAAAGCGAGCGATGGGTGTTTCCGGGTCGCACTGGATGAGCGCGGCGAGTCGTGGACGACGATGGACTTCGTCACCAAAGTCAACGCCTGGGAGATGCAGGGTGTAAAGCAGGTGGCCTTGCTCATCGGCGCTGCCGACGGGCACACGGAAGCATTGCGCAAACAGTGCGATGCGATCCTACAACTCAGCGCGATGACCCTGCAGCACGAGTTCGCGCTGCTACTGCTTCTCGAGCAAATCTACCGCGTGTACAATGTCAAAGCCGGCACGCCATATCATCGCGAGTGATACCAAACCTTGGTATCACTATTGTCCACTAGATCACGAAGGGATTGCGAATTTCCAAGTCAGCAATCTTACGTCCGTGTTGGAGATCTTCGGTATAAAGAACGGGTGCTCCTGATTGTAGGGCAGCGGCAACGATGAGTGAGTCGTAGAAACGATACTGAGTTTCCTTCTGAATACGTAATGTGGACCGCCAAATCGAAGCGTCGGGAAATACGGTGCAGTGGGGTATGATGAGCAGATCAAGAAGCGATTCGAGGTATGGGACAGGTAGGGGAGTTTTGAATCGATGGAGTGCAAGCGAGCAAAACTCTTGGATCACTTGCCAACTCGTCTCCCATGGGTTGGAATCATCAATGAGTCGGCGTGCGAGATTCCTTTTCTCGGATTCCCTCTGCTCGAAGGCATAGACCAAAATATTGGTATCGAGAAAATAGCTTGATTGCTTTGGCATGGTATGAGGACGCGTCAGGTTCTAAATAGTCTGTGAAATCGAGGCCTTGTGAAGAATCAGTGTCGATTCATTTCATTGCGCGTGAATGGCCCGCCCGCGTCATATTGATCCGCTTCTTCCATGATTTTATTGATCATTTCACGCCGTTCTTCACGAGCGGCGAGTTCTGCAAGCCAATCACGGAAAAGAGCGTTGAGCGTCGTTTTCCGGCGCCTTGCTTCTTCCCTTGCTTCTTCGATGAGTCGATCATCAGCACTAAATGTGATGTTCTTCATAACGCGAGTTTAGTGCACACGAGTCTCGTGCTCAAGTAGATTTGAAGAAAGCGCTATGGAACGATATACTTGGTCGCTGCGGCTGATTGAAAGTCTTCTTTAGGTTTGAACCACCGAGGAATCCTGGGTAGTTGCCTCACGGCTCGATACTGAATTCTACCTTGAACGTCATGAAGAAAGTGAAGCCCCGTTTGAGTTTTTTAACCGCAACGGTAGCTTAGCGGACATAGACGAGCTGACATCCACTAACAAATCGAGTCAAATTTCACAGATGAGCGCAGATTTGGATGGAGATAGATACCTATGTAGGTCGGACGTGTCGGCCGACAACTTACCCTGGGCATAGCCCGCACTTCCCTTCACCGTGCCTTCAGGGCTCTATTTGAGGTGAGATTTAGCAAAATTTGATATTTGTTACCTGATACTAAACCCGAGTTTTGTGATCTTGCGGGGACCGACCCCAGACCCCCCACGAGTTTTGTGGTAACAGTTTAGCTGATTTCAGAGTTATTCTGTTCGGCTGCGCGGTAGTTTTTTTGCTTTTTCTGATATTCTATGCTTGTGTTTTTGCTTTAACAGGCGTATTTATATGCCTGTTACTTACAAATAAAACCCATGGGAACA
>JAGXGH010000086.1 GCA_024636835.1 Verrucomicrobiales bacterium
CATGAGCGTCTCGTGGGCTCGGAGATGTGTATAAGAGACAGGAACTCAGCAAATCGCTGACCAACATCACCGACCTGCTTCTGGTCGGGTTCTTTTTACAAATCGGACTCGAAGGAGCGATCACGCTATCCGGTGCCTTATGGGCCCTTCTGCTGATCGTTATCCTACCGATCAAGTCCTTGGCCTTCTTCGCCATCCTGACCCGTTTCCACCTCAGGGCACGCACCGCGTGGACAACGGCATTGTCGCTCTCCACCTACAGTGAATTCGGTCTGATCGTGATGGCGATCGGTGTAACCAAAGGCTGGATTTCCGGGGATTGGATGGTTGCCATGGCGGTGGCCTTATCGGGCAGCATCATCCTCGCCGCCCCGCTCAACCGCAAATCGGAGGCCCTCTATCATCTATGGTGCCGCTTTCTGCAGAAGTTTGAAACGGCCGGAACCCATCCAGACGACCTGCCGATCCAGACCGAAGGCGAGCGTATTGCCATCTTCGGCATGGGGCGCGTCGGCACCGCGGCCTACCGCAACCTCCATGGTCGATTCCCCGGAAAAGTCATCGGATTCGATCTCGATCCAAAATCCGTCGAAGCACACTGCGAGGCCAACCGCAAGGTGTTGCTCGCCGACGCGACGGACTCGGATTTCTGGGAACGCGTCAGTGTGAAGGACAATATCGACCTGGTTGTTCTCGCGATGCCCAAGCACACCGCGAACATTCGCGCTGCCGAGGCCTTGAAGATGAACGATTTCCAAGGTGTGGTCACCGCCACCGGGATGTTCGACGACGAAGTGAAAGAGCTGCGCAAACTCGGTCTCGACACCGCATTCAACCTCTACAACGAAGCGGGCAATGGTTTCGCCAACCACATCTCCAACGTTTTCAAACAACAGCGCCCAGACCTCGTCTCACGCTGGCGTGCCGAGGCAGAGGCAGAGCATGGGACGGCATGATTTTGAGAATCACCGCCAAATACAGAATTTCAAATTCACTTCTCACACCACAGTCCATAACCGAAAGGCCCAAGCTCCTATTGTCTTGCCTTGCAAAAGACCTTATAGTGAATCCATGGAATATCTGCGCTTCGCTCTACAAGTGATCGTCGCCCTTGGTCTGTTGAACGTCTGGCTGCTTCGGGCCGGCAAATCCACCCAATATCGTGGTAAGGATGCCAGCTCGATGCGAGAAGAATTCGCAGCCTACGGGTTACCTGCATGGATGATGCTTGTGGTGGGCGCGCTTAAAGTAAGCATCGCCATAGCTCTGTTGATTGGCATTTCGGTCGAGTCTCTGGTGCTCCCTGCCGCCTCGCTTCTTATTTTTCTGATGATTGGTGCCTTTGTGATGCATCTCAAAGTCAAAGACCCTATCAAGAAATCCATCCCATCACTGGTCATGCTGGTGATGGCGGTTGCCCTTGTCTTGATCTAAAGCGTTATCAGAACCCGGTGATGGCCAAGTAGGCATTAAGAAGCATGTAGGCGAACGCGGGGATGGTTTGGATAAGCGTATCTTTGATTTTGATCCGTACGCATACACCAAGAAACATCAAGATAGACAGGCCCGAGGCTGCCAGTTGTCCAAGTCCTGGAAAACTGATCACCCCAACCAGCAAGCCTCCAGCTCCTGCCAACTGCAAGATTCCGACGATTTTTCTAAACCTCGCCAGTCCATATCTCGCAAACTCCTGTTCCATCACGGGTGCAACAAAGCATCCTATTCCGAAAAAAATGAAGGAAATGGCTGAGAACCAGATAAGTGTTTGTTGGATGACCAATGGGGATGGTCGCATCAACCAATATTAAGAACAACCTTCTTTTCCAACTGCGAATATTTCGCGCTGATCCTCGAGACGTCCAGATCCATGACGACAATCCCGACACCGTCCATACACGAAGTATCATGGCTCTTGCCCGAAGAAGATTATTTCAGTCTCATGCTCATCGACGGCACCCTGCTGCCCGCCTTGCCACGCATGCACTGGGCGCGGTGGGTCAACGACACCAACCGAGCCGCCAAGCTTCATCTGAAGTTCTCCGTCCTGCGTCAGGCAGCCGCCGAAGCGCTTCTCAGGGATTGCCATGACCTGGTGACCGGGAAACGCTCAGTTCGCGGTTTTTGATCCTGCACTCTCAAACGATCCGTTCAGGTCTCGGCACACCAACCCTGCCTTTTCAGAAAAAGGCAGCATCAAGCATGCCGAACACTTCTGGAAGACACCTTACCTCCACTCCTCAGGATCGAGCTTGAAGTAGCGCTTCAATTGTTCGTATAGCTCTGGCTCATCCTCTCGGAGCTGGCGTGGTTTTTCGAAGAATGTTTCCACCGATACCGCGAAGAATTCAGCGGCATTGGTCGCGCCGTAGTCGTCGATAGTTGTGTTCGTTCGGCCGTCGTTTACTTCGTCGACAAGTCGCTCGTAAGCCGGAGCAAACGCATGCGCCCACAGTGCGAGATCCCGTCCAGTATCAAGATCGGGCACACCGTCGGCTACGTCGGTTTGATCCAATTGATGAGCAAACTCATGCATCACTACGTTGTGCCCATCTTCACGGTTTATCAGCCCTTTCATTACAGAGTCCCACGCAAGGATGAGCGACCCTGTCGACCACGATTCGCCGAGAAGCACTGACTTTTCGCCATCTTCAATATGCTCGCCTGCACGCTTCGCCACAAACGCCGAGGGATAGATCAAAATCGAATCCAGACGATCATAGGGAGTGATCGCCTTCCACCCCTCATCGATCGCTCGACCAAAAACCAACAAGCATGCCTGCGCCGCGATGATCAGCTGCATCTCTTTGGTGACCGATTCCATTCCACCACATGCCTCAAATCGCTTCTCCTCAATAAAGATCCGCATCAAACCATCGAAACAACCCCGATGAGAGTCCCCGAGAAGACCGTAAAACCACACTTTCTCTTCGAGTATCGATCGCGAATCTCCATTCAGTCCTGCCGACATCAGCCGATCGCGACGAGATTTTCTTCGCATCGACGACCAGAGAGGAACAATGCCAATCATCGCGATTACGCTGACCGCAGTCACCGCCAACCAACCTTGAAATTCCATCGCTACGATCGTCGTCATACTTTAAGCTTCTGAACGATGAAATACACATGCGATCCCGGATTATCCTTTTCCGGCTGATCGTATTCCAGGTGACGGCAAACACAGCCAGCGTCAGCGATCACTTTGAGAACGGTCGGCAGGCCAAGTGCAGCGTGATAGATCTCCTCACCGTGAAGATCGGGGTTGGACGCTTCGCCGGGAACATCCACTCCACCGGTTGTTGAGATCAACACACCACCTGGAGCCAAGGCACCGAGAAGCTTGCTAAGCATCAGTTCTTGTTTATCGAGCGGCACATGCCAAACACTATCCCACGCCGAAATCAGATCATACGCCTTCGGAAACTCCCATGTGGTGATATCGCCAAGATGAAACTCCACCTCGGGATGGCGCAACTTGGCAAGACGCAACATCTTCGGAGAAATGTCAAACCCCTCTACCTGAAGTCCATGCCCTAGCAACAGTTCAATGATGCGACCACTGCTGCCACAGCCAACGTCGATAGCGTGTCCGCCAGAACCAACAAATCGCAGCGCTCTTTCGTGCTCGGCTATTCCATTCTCACGATAAAACTCATCACTGTCCCAGTGATAAGCGATTTTGTCGTAAGCGGCAGCTGTTCGATTCGTGTCCATTAGTCTTCAATGGATTGATCACGGTTATACGCCACGCAATCCTCATAACGGATCAACGATCCACCGAAAATATCCAGCGCACTACCGATGGTCAGATCCACCTTTCCGTCACTCAGTTCATCGACACGTCGCAGATCATCCAGCGACCTAGCACCGCCCGCGTAAGTCGCTGGAATTGGTGACCACCGGCCGATAGCCTTGACCAAATCTTCATCAATCCCCCCACACTTCCCTTCGACATCTGCAGCGTGAATCAGAAACTCCGCACAGCACGCCGATAACTCTTCGAGCGTTTCCTGGGTCACATTAAGATCCGTAAGCGTTTGCCAACGGTTCATTGCGACCGTCCATCCTCCGTGAGCGTTCGTCCGACAACTGAGATCGATCACCAAGCGATCGCGTCCACACGCCGCGACCAAGGCTTCCAGTCTATCGCTACGAAACGCACCGTCCGCATCAAACAACGTCGAAGTAACGATCACGTGGGACGCACCGGCATCCAACCACTCGACCGCATTCTCCACCGTGATTCCGCCGCCAAGCTGAAGTCCGCCAGGATATGCTGCCAAGGCCGTACGCGCAGCCTCGTCGTTGCCTGGTCCCAACTTAATCACGTGTCCGCCGCGCAAACCGTCTTCGCCATACTTCGCGGCGAACCATGAGGCATCGCGATCACTGACAAAATTCTCGGTCAATCCCTCGCCATCATCGCGCAACGATCCACCGACGATCTGCTTCACCTTGCCATCGTGCAGGTCAATACAGGGGCGGAATAAAGATCGGCGTTTTTCTGACATGAATTTATCTCTACTAAGCTTGTTCCAATTCTTGCGCATAACGAGGGAATCCAGTTCCACAGGCATCCTCCCAATTGGCTTCACCGATACCGCCGAACTCAACTAGGGAGTCCACGATCTTATCACCTTCGAAAATAAACTGACCACAGAAAATTTCCCCATCAAGCATACGCGGCATCCAGTGAATATCGTCCGCCCACATCTCTTCATAAGGAACGCTATCGAGCGGCACCCACTCGGGATCACCCTCATCGGTCTCCTCAGGCTCACCGGAATATTCAGTCGCCGTAAACACACTGCAATGAATCCCCAGTCCATCGCGAAATTGAAAGAACAACTCACCCATCTTTTCCACGTTGTCGGGATCAACATCGATCAACAGCTCCTCAACCGTCTCTCGAACCGCACACTCCACCGCTGACTCACCTGGGTCGATCTTGCCACCAGGCCCATTGATCTTCCCCTCGCCAATCCCACGCTTTTTGCGCATTAACAAAATCTTTTCATCAACGATGACGAACAAAAGAGTCGCGTGCATTGTGGGCACCCATTGTGACCAATCGATCTCGCTGCAGGTGGTAAGATTTCTCGCACGTTCTTCATTCATGAGGCCATACCCATAGACCGCTCCAGCCCTTTGCGCCAGCGTGGATATCGTCATAAGCAGTAGGCACCGCGAGGAGGGCTGTCCAGAACTTGCCCTCGGTTGCATACCATGCGTTCTGCGATCATGGGGACTGCCGGACGATCAATAATTAACTGACTGATTTTCGATCAGTGAATCGATAGACACTTTATTCATCTTCTTATGCCCAAGCACCTTGCCATAGGCAGTTCGATCAGGCATAGGCATCATCAAGGCGTCATATTCCCTTGTCTTCAGGTATTCCACCTTAGTGCCTATAGGTAAGAATGTTTTTGGGGGCGGCTCAGAAGAATAAGGCTCATATCCTCTTACAAGTTCTAGACTATCAGTGCCTGGATAATCCAAGAAATAGTATGGCTCATTTAGCGTAATCACCGAACCCTTCTTAAGTTTGTATTGGTCTGATATATCGCGGCTAGTGCACGAGGCACATAATAAGCTAAGTAGAGCTGCTAACCCCCAAGCAAGTGTTATTCTCATATCAACGGAGGATATGTTACGACCTCCCACAAATTACCCTAATTCGTATTAGCCACCACCGAACCATCCGCCTCCACGGTCAATTCCAAGGGTCGACAACAGATCTCACAGTCGTAATCTAGCGTGCAGGGCCGTTCGTTCGGCGGCGGATCGACAATTAAAAATGTCTCGCCACAGTAGGGACAGCTAATTTCCATTTCTTTATCGATGTCGTCGCTTCTCATGTCATGTTTAGCTGATACACCTCAGCCACTTTTGAGCATGCCAGAACGCCGCAGGATAAGAAAGAGAAAACGATGAGCCAAACAACTCCAGAACTCACCCCGGAAGACCCACTCGACGCCGTCATTGCGAGGCTCGCCGCCTTGGGCATTGATGAAGACGACCTCATTGAGCAGTTCATCCTCGGTGATGGATCCGGTGGTCAGAAAATCAATAAAACCCATTCCTGCGTTCAGTTGCGCCACCCAGGGCTCGGCATCGACATCCGCTGTCAGGACTCCCGCTCGCGGTCAAAAAATCGTATCATGGCCCGCGAGTTACTCGCCGAAAAAATCGAAGCACGCGACCGCGCAGCCCAACTCAATCGACAGCGCCGACGCGCCGTCCAGCGCGCGAAATACCGAAAGCCAGGCAAGGCAGCAAAGAAACGCATCCGCGAAGCCAAACAGCACCACTCAAGAAAGAAGCAACTCCGCAAAGGGCCAGGGTCACACGACTAAATGCGTTTCAACAATGAAACGGATTCGTGCGCTTGCGCTGTAGTTAGACGTGTCGGCTAACACCTAGATTTGCGGGCACAGCCCGGTGACTTTTCAGTGTGAGCCGACACGTCACCCTACATCAACACAGGCCAATCATCGAAAAAACAGCTCCTCCGCGCGCTTGCGGTGGTTTTCCATCGCCTTGGCGCGCTCGGCGAGGCGTTTTCTCAGCATCGGATACGGAGATAGTTTGGCGGACTCCTTGTCGGCGAAAAGCAGGACCAAGAGATCGATTAATCCAGATACATCCAAATAGCTGACTGCTTCGGGAGCCACCTCATGATTCTCTGCGACGTTGTGATAGTTTTCCAATGCAATGGAGATTCCGCCCGACTGGATTCCGAAGGCCTGGAGCGCCGATGCCTCGCACGCCCCGCCATCGAGTAATGCACGCTGCACGGGGATTTCATGCTTCCGCGCCAACCATTCCAAAGTCGCGGTGATCTCGTGATCGAAAACCGACAAGCGGTCACCCACGCGCAACACCGGCCCCTCTCCCACTTTTACGTGAGCACGTGGAGTGGAGGTTTCCAAACTCACGAATCGCACACCCTTAGGTAGCGGCCAGTTTTTCGCCATTGCCACGGCACCGAGAAAGCCAACCTCTTCGGCTCGGGTAAACAAGGCGTAAACGTTCGCCTCCACATTCTTGCGTGCAAGCTCTCGAAACAAGGCCAGCATCACCACACAACCAATCAAATCATCGCAAGCACGCGCGACGACCTTGCCATCGCGCAGCGCAAAAGCTTCCACATCCCACACGGCGAAGGCTCCGTGATCGATAATTTGCTCGCGACATTTCTCAACTGTCGCTTCCGGCACACCGCCCAGAAATTCGAGTTCACCTGAATCATTCTTCACAAAGCCAGGGTGGTCCATGTGCGCGCCAAACGCATACTTCGCGCGTTTTGACCCAAGACGATACTGGGCGATCACATTTCCATAGTCGTCGAGCTTCCACGTCACATTCGCGATCTTCTCCAACTCCGCTATCACCTGCTTGCGCACATGATATTCGTGGAAGGGAGCGGTAGGGATGCTCAGGATTCTCTTCAGTAAAGCTTCAAGGTGGCGTTTGTTCATTGGTCGTGGCATTGAGCATCGCACTTGCGGTCACATCCATCCAGCGCAAGTATGAAAAATACGATGAGTAAGAATTCGAGTAACGACAACACAAAGCCGATACGGTCGTTGGGGAAACGGTTGCGTTATGGCTTTGAGTGGCTCGTTCTCATACTTGCTCGCGACACGCTACGGATGCTTCCCCACGACAAGCTCTTCAGCTTGTCGAAATTCTTCGGAAAGTTAGCGTTCATCTTTGATAAGCGCGGTCGCGAAACCGCCATAGAAAACCTCAGGGTTGCCTTTGGCGAGCGCTTCACCCCAGACCAACGACGAGCCATCGCACTGGAAAGCTACCAGCACTTTTCCCGTGCCTTCATGGATCTCTTTTGGTCGCCCAACATCAATGAAGAGAACTTCCATACACTGGTGAGTTACGAGTTCGATGACGAGAGAATTTGTCGCAAAGCCATCGATAATGGCGCCATTTGCCTAACCCCGCATTACTCGAATTTTGAATGGCTTGCGCTGTGTTACGCCTATTACGGGACGCCTGTCACCATCATCGCCCAAGATTTCAAAAACCCCTACCTCACCAAAGTTTTTCGAGACTTCCGCGAGTTGTCAGGTCATCAGGTCATCCCACAGGAACGAGCAATGATCCGCTTGCTTAAACTTCTCAAGTCAGGCAAAAGCACAGCGCTGCTCCCCGACCTAAAAATGCCACCCAGTAATTTCTCTGTGGTCTCAGAGATCTTCGGCCTTCCGGTGTCATCCACACCTCTCCACGCCGTTCTTGCGAAACGCACTGACGCCCCGCTGCTCCCCGCCATCTGCATCCCAAATCCCGACGGCACTTATCGGATGCGCGTTTTGAAACCCATTGAGTTTACAGAGGACGCCTCGATCGAGGAAATTGTCCAAGGCTGTTGGGATGTGTTCGAACCCATCATCTCGGAACAGCCTGCACCCTGGCTTTGGATGTATAAACACTGGCGCTACAAAGCACTCAACTACACCAAAGAATTTCCGAACTACGCGAACAACTCAAGCGCGTTCAATAAGATGCTCAACAAGGCGAAATCCACAAACTAGCTCTTCGTCATCTCCATCGAGATCCGCTTGATACCTGAGCGTAGATCACTCGACGAGAAGTCGACCATCAACCCTTGTTTATAGCCACCAGCACGCATTAACCCAACAAGGCGACGCTTGTCCATACTGGATTGTCCCATCGCCACAATGACGACAACCATCTGATTCTCCACGAGAAAGTCCAAGGAGGCATCACACGGTAAGCGTTCGCCCTTGTAGTCCATCATCACTGGCACATCCTGCTGGAAAACGATTTCCCGCATTCTTAGTTCGTGAGCCAAAGCCGCCCGGTACCCATAGTCTGGCATCGTCGTGCCCAACTCGCGATGCACCTCCAAACAGGAGCCGATAACCAGATGTGGAAGATCGTCAATATTGAGCATTGGTGGCTACCGTAACAAAATCCGTGCTAACAAAAAAGCACGAAATCACTCTCCCCCGCCCTGCTGCTCTTGTCGGCGCTGTTCAATCGCCAACTGACGGATCAAGGCTAAGGCCGGTTGATAATTTCGATCGACACCAAGCGCATTGGTGACCGCTTCCATCGCGGCATCCAAATTATTCTGACGCATATGAATGGTGGCACGTGCGTAAGGATAATCAGGCAATGACGGATCGGCGGTCTCTGCACGTCGGATCGACGCAGCCGCTTCATCGAGCTTTTCCTCTGCTGCCAACAACAAGCCCAGATTGTAATGTGCGCGAGCAAAACCAGGCGCAATCTCCACAGCCTTCGCGAACGATTCCCGTGCTTTTTCCTGATCTTTCAACTCACCGTAGGCCAAACCAAGAAGATACGGATAGCGGCTATTCTCAGGATCAAGGTTCGCGGCTTTCACCAACTCCTCCACGGCTTCGCGTCGCTTGCCTGTCTGGTTGAGGAAGATCGCGTAAGCCTCATGACTCGGTGCCGAGCTAGCATCCCAGTCGACCGCTTTCTTAAACCACTCAGCAGCTGACTCGAAGTCGCCACGGCGAGTGAACATTTCCGCACGTCGTAGAGCACCTGCTGGTTGGTCACTGATGTGAGTCACAAAGGCATCCACCTCTTTGTATGCCTCGGATTCCACTGGGAGCTGATTAATCAATGCCCAAGCCGCGGTAATTCTCACCGACCTCACAGGATCTTCGATCGCCTTTTGCAATCGCGCTACGTCTCGGTTTCTTGCAAACACACCCGCAGCGGCTTCACGCACTAGAGCCGTATCCGAACCCATCGCTGCATCCGCACGTTCAACAACGCGCTGGTCACCTGCCCACATCTGCATCGTTCCCAACAAGGTGGCACTCCATGCGGGGATCACCTGTTCGTCATACGCTTTGATCAAACCTTCGATTGCCGCAGGATCGCCATCGTAAGCCGCTTGCATCGAACGAGTCCGCTCGCGTTCCGGACGGTTCATTTTCTCTCCATACCACTCGTCCACCCACTTAATTGCCCAGTCCACCGACTCTTCGGTGTGGCACTTGTTGCAGGCGTTGGGTATCCCCAGCTCCTTGGTCAGCAAAGGATCGGGAATGTGGAACCCATGATCACGGCGAGGGTCGCGCCCCATATACGTAGTGTTCGTCATGTGGCATTCCACACATTGGTTGCCGGTGCTATCGTACTTGTGGAACGAGTGCTCTGTAGGATTAATCATCGTGGCACCATTTGTTCCAGCCGCGTGGCACTGCATACATAGCGCATTACTTTCCACAGGGTACTTCACAGCTGCGGTGTGCGGGTCATGACAATCCATGCACGTCACTCCGGCATGCCCCATTTTACTCATCTTGAAGGACGTCCACACATAGTCCTCATCGAGAATTTGCCCATCCGCATACCACAGCCTTGGGGTGCTCGGAAGCGTCAACTGATAGTGATCTTCGTATGCAGCACCTGCCGCGAAAGAATCGTCGATCTCTCCGCGGCGGCTGTGGCAACTCGCACAGGAGTCCATCGTCATCTTATCATTCTGTGACATGGGATCACCGTCAATATCGATCAAACATCCATTGGTCGGGTTCGCGACGGGCAAAAGATTTCCGTGACACTGGGTGCAACCAATCGCCATTTCGTTCCACTCCGAGTGATACGTATCAGTTTCGACGTCATAATTTTTATTATAATCCGTCATGTGGCAGTAGGCGCAATTCGCATTCCAGTTCATGCCTCGCCCTGTCCAGTGTCCCCAATCCAAGCGAGTCCTGTCGTCATTTGGAGTCGAGTCGAACCACTCATTCTTTTCTGGATCCCATGCTATACGGCTTGTCTGCCAGCGTCCGTTGCCTACGTCAGTTAAGTATTGAATCAACGGCACCTCACCAATTGCCATCGCCATCGGGTAGTTGTGCTCGTCACCCTTATCCGCAAATTTCACTGTCGCGCTGGGTATCTCTTTGCCCTCTACCCATTGCATGACCCATGTTTCGCCCGGAACCTCAATCGACTGACCCGCAAAAACCTTAGCATCGCGCTTCTTGGAAACCATCCGGTTGGCGAGTCCATGGTGCGAGTGTTGCCACTTCTCCGCCTCTTCTTTGTGACATTCGATGCACTTCGAAGAAATCGCTCCGACTGCACCCTGCCTCACAGCAGATTTCTTCATATTTAAGCTTGGAGTAACGCCTTCCGAAACCTCATCCACCGGTTTCTCGGCTTGTGATTTGTCCTCACTAGGTTTTGTCTGTTCATCGATATCCTTGGTCCCACAGTAGGCCAAAGTGCAAACCGCCACCGACGCAAGCACGACTCTTCCCCACATTTTTTTAAGATTCCTACTCATCGTTTTTACTCTTCGTCCTGTGAGTTGAATTCGCGATAGATGCCCTCGCGGGTATCGCTCTGCTTGCCGTAAGGGTCCCAGTATCCATTACCAATTTTCCCATCAAGTTTAGTAAAGGTCTCATCCGGCACTCCCGGTAATAATCCGATCCGAAACGGTCCGTAAGCGTTTCCGAAAACATCCGCTCCCGTCCTGTGCAGTCGCTTGAATTTACTGCGCACCTCAGGCAATAAATCTTCAATCGTCACTTCGCGCCCTTCCTTCCAGTCGTTCTTCTCTGTCATTACAATCATCGACCTCTCAATCTCCTCAAGTTCCGTCCGGATTGAACGCGCGTTCTCCACCGTTTCCTCTCGCAACGAACCTGCCACTAACACCGCAGCGAATCCCAGAAGTATTGTCGACAACATCAACCACTCCAAGACCGTCACCCCTGATCGTCCCAGCGCTATCGCTGGCAATCTTTTCGGAGCACGGCATGAGGAGGAAATCACTGTCGAGATTAAACGCCAACATCGCCACTTGATCAACCTCTAAGCGAAAAGCATCCACACGCTCCACGATCTTGGCAGGTGGTAGCTTCCATCCCAGTAATCGACGTTCCCCCTTCCTCTGTGTAATGACTGAGAATCCGGCTTAAATCCCGCTGCACAAGCGGGTGCAAGGTCAGCTCCGACATCTCAACGATTCAGTGACGTTTTGACCTGCTCCCAAGTCAATCCGATACTGGGATCTTCATCCATCTCTTTTGAACGTCGCTTAGCCTCTGCTAAACCATCGTCCTCATCCGACAGGCCTGCTGGTAAAGAGTCGAGGATATCGCAGGCCAGAGAAGCTCTTTGATCCTCAGGTAGATCTAGAACCTGACTGTAGATTTCGGAAACCTTATCCATACAATTAGTGTATCGCGATTTACGTAAGCGTCGCGCAATTTTAAAGCAATTGAGGTAGGACGATCTCGGTAGGTGATAGCTTCCACACCGGTAATCGACGCTGGAACTGTGCCCACGTCATCAACCAACGCTGGCCGCGACGATCTGCAGGTTTTCTGTGGATTGGTATTCGAACAGGCGATTTTAATCCATCCGAATACCCTATCTCCATCACTCCCCTACCTCGGCACCGATTCCACCGTGACTTGGGTGGAGTTGGATCGCCCCAGGTCATCCACGACCTGAACCACCCACTCGCCAGGATCCGCCTGCCAAAAACAAACATCTTCAGGAGCCGATGCGCCGACAAAACGATCGTCAACGAACCAAAACACCTTACTCACACCCGGCGAAGCATCGACACGCAGCGGCACGCGCTTCCGCCCACCGTCCCGCCCGTCCACCGAATATACCACCGATTGCTGTGGAGAAACAATCAACGGCGCATGACTTCGGTCTGCTGCCAACAAACTCGCACCAGTCGAAGCCATTTCCGGAGGTTGGCGACGCGGCAAGCCTGCCAAACGGAATAACTCAAGCATATCCGATGGCCAGAACTCAAAGACTTCACGGCGCAGTTCATGCGTGCCGTCATCATCCATGACTCGACGACCAGTCGCCACATCGATAAGCACTTCGCGATGCACCGTGCATGGCTCGATCGGTGAGACGCCAGGCAAAAACCAACCCTGCTCGATATGCGAACAATGCTTTCCAGGCAAAGCCCCGGAAACCGCGCACAAGTTCAAGCGCTTCACTCCCATCGGCGGAGTATCCGGCGGTGTGGGTAAACGCATCATACCGAGCATTTCGAAGAGCAATGGCCCCGCAGATTCTCGCGCGACAAATGCTGGGTTACCCTTTCCGTCAAAGTTCCCCACCCAAACAATCAACACATAATCGCCATACACCGCAGCTGCCCAGCCATCACGAAATCCATGTGACGTGCCCGTTTTCCAATGCACCTCCGGGTCATCGGCCAGCAGGTCATACTCGCGCGGCCGCAGCATGTCACGCACTACGAAACACGCAGCCGGTGACAGGACTGGCTCGATCGCCTCACCTTTCGCTTCGTCGCCACTAAACCGTAACGGTAAAGGACGTCCATCCGTCGCCAGCATGGCATACAATTGCCCCATCTCTTCCATCGACACCTCACCGCCACCGAGAGGCAGCGACAGCCCGTAGTGCTCGGAATCTTCGGGCAAGCGAATCCCACAGCGCTTGAGGAAATCGTAAAACTCATGATCACCTAGCTGCGCCGCTAAACTGACCGCCGGGATGTTACGACTCGCGTAGAGTGCGTCCGCAGCCGCTATCGGCCCGACAAACCCACGGTCGAAATTCTCCGGATTGTAGTCGCCAAAACTGCGCCGTGCATCGCGGACCAAAGTGCGCCCGTGGATCAAACCGCGATCCACCGCGAGCGCGTAAACGAAGGGTTTCAAGGCTGATCCTGGCGAACGTCTCGCCGTCACCCCATCCACCTGACCATGAATCTCTGCACCGAGAAACTCCGCGGATCCAACGTAGGCACGAACTTCTCTCGTAGGCGCATGAACCAAGAGCGCGCAGGCATTGGTAATCCCTAACTCACGATGACGAGCGACGTAATCGTTGATCGCCTGTTCGATCTCGCCCTGCCGCCGGGAATCGATCGTCGTCACCACTCGTTCGCTGTTCGGGTGCTCGGTCAACACCCGGCGCGCCAAATGCGGCACCCCACGCGGCACACGCTCATGAGCGCGGATCGAAAACTCGGCATCCAAGGGATCGACTCTACGTCCATCAGCTTCCGACAAACGTCGCCAAAGTCGAAATTGAGCACGCGCCAGCGATGGGTTATCGCCGTTCCGACGGGGCTGCCGTGTAGACGGGCTTTGAGGGATCACCGCCAGAGCCACCGCTTCGCGCGGAGTCAGATCGACACATTCCTTACCACACCAAACCATTGCCGCCGCATTCGCTCCTTCCACATTACCGCCATAAGGAGCCAAGGTGAAATACGCCTCAAGGATTTGCTCCTTCGTATAGTGACGCTCTAACTGCAATGCATAAAACATCTGCACCAGCTTGCCGGGGATGCTTGTTGTCTCGAGTCCAAACCTCAAACGTGCCAGCTCATCGTGATCGTCGATCCGCCACCGCGTTTAGTGTCGGTGATCATACCCAGTGTCGCCCTACCTATCGAAATCACATCGACCCCAGGGTGATCGTAAAACCGTCTATCCTCGTGAAACAGTGTCGCATCGATCAATTCCTGACTCACCTCGTCCAAGTGCGTTCGTAAGCGATAGCGCTCGTCGGCCGCCAAAGTCAAGTGAACAGGACGCCCCGAGGCATCATCAACCAAGCGCGAGTAGCTCAAACCCTCGGGATAAAGTCCTGGGTCGGGTAGCAGCCAATAGACCACTGCCGCTAAACCGACCATCACCAGCCCAAGCAGACAAGCGCGACGAAGCCAACGCTTCACCCATACTTTCCACTTCGGTTTTGCTGATCGATCGGCAGCCATTATTCGCTAGACGATACTGTCAATTTACCGCCACCACTGCGTGCCTTGGTGCCGGGATCATACATGTCTTCAGCGTAAGCAGGTGGAACAGCGAAAACACCAGCGGCAACCGGTTTGATCCGATACTCAAAAGTGCGCAGGTCATTCTTACCCAAGCCCAAGAAAAACACATTTCGATCCTCGCGCACTTCCACAAAATCCGCTCCAGGCACCGTATTCACTCCAGGCCGAAGCGCATTGGCCTCGACTTCAAATCCGCCGGGCAGCAGGTCCAACACCGCGAGGTTCGTCAGCGTTCGATTAGAAATATTGCGCACCGTGATTCTCACCGTCAGCGGATCCCCAACCTTGGCCGTTGTTGCCGGCTTCCCATCTGCACCGATCAACTCACGGAACACTTCCAAACCGTCGCGCAGTTCGTCTTTTGGCATTTCACGATCATAACCTGCCTCAACAACCTGATAGAATGCGCCCAAGTCAGAGCCACCTTGATCCAAGCCAAAGGTGAACCCAGCGATATCCTCAGGAAATGCCATCTGTCGATATCCCGCTGCCATTTCGGAGAGCACGGATTTCTCCCCGCTCCCGCTCTCCGCCGTGATCGATGTCATCACACCCGATTCTCCAACCAACTGGGAGTAAGCCTTAAGAGCCAATATTCCCGATGCCGCTGAGATGGTATTAATTCGTCCATCGTGAATCGGTTGCAGTACTGGTGACAGATCGTCGTAGCCGAAATCCTTTGCCACTCCGGGAAAGTGTCGACAAATCAATGCAAACCCGAGCGCGTCACGTGAACTCTTATCGTGATAGTAGTAATAATAACCCGTCGGCATCTCGCGAAGTTTTCCGTCACGCACCGCCTTGAGATATTCCTTCATCAAGGCATCACCCTCCTTGTCTTTTTTCAACAACTTGTAAGTTGCCGCGACATACATACCACTGAGGTCACGCTTCCACTCATCGCCAAACTTGGTCGATAAATTATCACGCAGATTGAGTAACAGATTTGTCGTTACCTGGTTGTCGCCACGGGTGAGCAGATAGATCGCCGCCGCTTGATTCAACGCCTGATCAAGCGTCGCCGGAGTCTCTGCGGCGATCGCCTTCATTCGACTCCGCGCCAACTCATACATCCGACTTGGCACAGGATAGCTAGACAGCTTGGCCTCAACGAGAAACGACATCACATAGATGCTCAGGAAGTCATCGGCTAGATTCGCCGTATCGGACGACGACCAATAGCCGAACGCACCGTTCGATTGCTGACGGCTCGCCAAATGCGACATCGCACCGGCGATATCTTTTGCCGCCTTTTCCTTGTCGAATCCAAAATCCACCTCATCGCGCAACAAAAGCCGACCCATAGCACGACTGGTTATCTGCTCGCTGCACCCCCATGGATATTGTCGCAGGTATTTTTCCAACCCCGCAGCCAAGCCCATCGGAGCACTGGAAACAGAAACTGAAAGATTACGGAATTCCGGGTACATATTGCGGTGGACATCCAGATCGTGCGTGGACATGCGATAGTAACCACTCTGGATTTCCGTGACGTATGGCGATGCCGGACGGACACTCATGGTCGCTGCCCTCCCCATGTTTTTGTCGCCACTTTGTGCGATGAATTTCATTTCAGCCCCACCGAGGTTGTCGGCGACACGGAAGGTAAACTTCGCGGTTTTCTCCTCGCCCTGCGCAAGTTCAATCATTTGGTCTTGGCCGTCGACCAACTCCAAGCGCTCACCAGATTCCACCGACACGGTAATCTGATCGCTCTCAGCGCCCGACTCTAAATTATTGGCAACCGCCACCGTAGCCACAAACTCATCACCCGGCGAAACGAACAATGGCACATTCGGCGTAAGAACCATCGGCCCACGGGCCAAGGCACCATCGGCAAGTTGACCGACCGATCCCTCGTCCACCGCAACGGCCATCAAGTTCAATTTTCCGGCGAAATAGTCTGGCACATCGTAGCTCACTTCCTTCCATTCAGGACCTGACTCGACAATCCCGGACCAGAAAACAACGGGCGGTTCACGCCGACGCTTAAATGGGTTGATGTGCAGTTTCGGCGGAGCGCCTCCACCACCGAATGCCTTGCTGTTTCGTAACAACGAGAACTCAGGCAGAATCAAATCGAGCAGCTGCGCAGTTTCCACACGCAGTCCACGTTTCTTCATCAGTTCCTCCAATGGCTTCGGTAACTTGTAATCAGTAATCTGATGAATCCCCGCATCCACCGCATAAACAACCATCCGCCCAGGCTTCGCCGAGCGATAGCTGATCGCCAGACGATCACCAGGTTTCACTACAGCAGGCGCTTTCAACTCGACCTGCAGTTTACGCTTGTCTGGGTTCGCCACGATCGGGTGCACCGCGTAGCTCAAGGGACTCATGAACACCTCGGGTGAATCGAGTGCACGAACAAATCCAACCGATACATAAACGGTTCCTTCCACATCTTCCGGCAGTCGAATGGTCTGCACCGATGAGGTCGAGTCTGTTTTAAACCAACGGTAAGCAATCACCTTATCGGTCTCCAAAGTGATCAATCCGGCTCCGGTGTATGGTGCACGAATCGACATCTCAATTTCCTCGCCAGAGTTCCACTCACTCTTCGCCAATTTCACGTCGAGTTCAGCATCGCGCTCAAGACTGCGTCCAGAGTCACCCTTGCCTGCGATCGTGAACGGACATTCCAGAATCACTTGATTATTCGTATCCAGCAACTCCAAGCGGAAGTCTCCCGGCGAGGACGTTGGAAGGTCAAATTTCGTCCCTCCTTCAGCAACAGAAATCGCTCCATCGGAAAACTGCCTATCACGCAAGGTCGATACGTAGGAATACGTGCCGTTTTTATTCTTCGTCAACACCGAGACATGGCGCGACTCAACGATACGCCAAACCAGCGCATCAAGGGCAATCGACTTCAACTCTCTATCGATGGCAAGCAATTCGACTGAACGTTCGGTGTCTGCACCGATGTAGTTTAAATCACCATCTGCCTTGTAGCCTATCACATGGTCAAAGGGCGAGACCAAGGTTGATGCCGCACCGCGAACGCTGCGTCCACCGCTCGCTTCGAACCCTTCGGCGAGAAGGTTCATCTTGAAGCATGCGTTGGCAAAACGCTCAAGTTTAAGATCAAAGATCACATCGCCGTTCTCGTCGGTTTTCTGTTCACCAAGGTTCACCGTGTCACCGGCTAGTTCTCTCGACTCATCGACTAAGCGGTTATGGAAAGTGTGATCAGGATAGGCAGCGAAGTAGAAACTAGCCGCACTCAGCTCAAGCTTCCCTTTCATCCTCCTGTCAGCGGCCGGGAAACCAAAGAGCGTCTGCAGATTCACCGTCGCTTGAATATCCGCAGGCTTGATCCACCCCACCGTTTTCTCCGCTCCGGCAATCGTCACATTGATCTTCATCGTGTCCGGTTGGAAGTCTTCAACACGGAAGCGATGCGTTGCCAAGGTGTAGCGACGCTCATTAGTGATACGATAAAGGTTGGCAGAATAGTTCCCGGTGGGCAGTTCTTCGCTGGTCTTCGCGGTGAACTCGACAAAACCATCAGCCCCCAACTTTGTCCGATTCACATACACTTGAGCCCCTTTTGAATCCGTTACCGAAATCTCCACCGGTAAACCACTCACACCACCACCCCAATCGCGACGTTTCACAATCGCACCAAGATAAACATTGTCACCAGGGCGATAAATCCCGCGCTCGGAAAACAGAAACGCCTCTAGTTGATCACCACGCCAATCCATAAGTCCTCCCGTATCGAAACGTGAGAAATTCATCATCCGGTCGTTGCGATCAAACGGCAGGAATGCCACATCGCTCCCTCGGCGAACCACCAGTGCTACCGCTCGTTTCTCGGGTGCCGTCTGCGAAACTGTGGGTATTCTCGCATAACCACCTTCCTCAGTCATCGTCTCGGCCACATAGGTACCATTCTTGGCAATCACACTGACGCTCACACCGTCGATTGGCTCTCCGCTAGCAATACTCTGGACGAATACATCGCGACGCCCATCCGCACCCGACTTCGCAAGGATCCCAAGATCAGTGACCAACACGAAACGTTCTTCTTGTGCCTTGCTATCTACCAAATTCCAATCCTGAAGCGTGACATCACCGACCATTCTCCGCTTGGAGTTTTGTGATGGTTTCACACCCTCGACCTTTAGGAAAAACAATCCCTTCGCCTCGTCGCCAGGAGCCGTGATCACGCGATCCATTGCAGCACCTACGTCAACCATTGGAAACGAGGCTTCGAACTCATTAGAAGATGCGACCGGCAAAATACGGCGATCATAGATCGCTATGTTTTCCTCATCAAACATCCAAGAGTTCATGAAGTTGGGCGATTGGAAATCTCCATTGGTCAGAGCGGCAAGATGATTGACCTGCGAAAGCGGAACTCGCGCAAAGGTCACTCGCACATGGTTCACGCCACGCGTTTTCATTCCAAGTTTACGCTCGCCGCTGATGGCGATCACACCGCCCTCAGCAAGCAACGCACACTCCTTGGGAAAGAGTGGAATCCCAAGATAACTCCCGAACGCATCCTTCAACTCAAACCCGCCCAGTGCATTCACCCCAGCACTCACCCGAACAAAAAGCTGACCTTCCCCTTCGATCTGAAACTTGAATGCGTGGACTGTGCTCATCGGTGCCCCATCAGACAATTCAGTCTCCACTCGCTGCAGTCGGATTGAATCCCACTTGGCGAGAATTTCATCAGTCACCGCAGCGGTGCCGGGCAGACGTTGATTACCGGAGAATCGATAGTTAACCGGAATCCGCCAAGCCTCGACGTGCTTGCCCATTTCTTCTCCAGTGACGTAACCCGTTGTATCGACAAACAAAAACTGCTCGGGAGAACCCTCGTCATCGCGCACGATTTCCGAACGAGTACTCGCAATCGCAAACCCACTGAAGCGATCCGGCACCCGCACTTTCACGCTCGCATCTTTCACCGATGGTTCACCACCCGATAGTGCCTTCACTTTACTAGCCACCGTCACCTTCAGAAAATCGCTCTCCTGTGGGATCGTGATCCGAGAACTGCTCACGTAAAAACGATAACCCACCATTTTCTCGTCGTCGGCAATCTCGTATACATTGTCAGGCTTCACGCCTTTGTAGGTAAACAAATCGGATTCACCGACCACATCAAAGAGCAGTGCTCTATCGATCGTTTCATCGGACACCTTGTAGTTGCTGGTCACCGTAGCGACGACCTGATGTCGCGTTGGATCGGTTGGATCGGTATAGAAGCGATCATCGGAAATCATAAATTCGAGGTCAGGTGTCTTGGTCCTCCACTTGTAGGACTCGAACTTCACCTCCTCGGGGAAGACTGAGGGATTGGCAGCAATCTCCAATTCAACACCCGCTGGCCATTCTTCTTTCGGAGTGAAAACCAATGTTTTGTCATTCGACCATTTCCAACTTCCCTTCACCTCCGGCTCAAGTGCGATTCCATGGTCGACAGTTTTGCCAACCAATTCGATAGGTGCTGCGCTCTCGCTAAATGACATCACCAGCGGGCTCAAAACCACATCACCAGTCTGGCTGCTGACCGATGCCGCATTGGCTCCACTAACCGAAACCTCGATCGTCCTCATTACCGTCCGCTCCACCGGACGCGCACGATGAGCATCCCACCACTGATAACCATACCAGCCCGAAATCGCCAACACGGCACAAGCAACAACTGCCCCACCGCTTGCTTTCGGATGAGACTTCAAGCCAGTTGCCAATTTTCTTCCAGCATTACTCAACCATTTCGGCGGCGAATAGTGAAGATCACCAAAAATGGCAGCGAAAACACGCTGCACACGAACAAGAAATGACGAAGAAGAAGAATCACCCATAATCTCTCAATAGTCTAAAAAATGAGCGATTCTTTCAATACATCATTCACTTTATACTATAATTTTTTCCACGAACTTTTTCACACAGAACCCGATTTTACTGGCGCTTACTAACATCGCCATGTTGCTCGTGAAAGCGTGGTAAAAGGGCATCCGAACAACCCACCAAGCCAATCTCCTCAAGCATCCCCAGACTCGCGAACTCATCGCCTTCCCACTTTCTGACCTTCGTAGTTTGAAAAAAACGTGCCCAGGGTGGCATCCGAGCAACCCCAGTCCTCCCACCCCCCAAGGATCGCTAGCCAATCGAACGCTCCCCCTTCCATCTCATCACCCTCGCCACTTTCTCACGAAAGTAGCTACGTTTGGAAAAACGTGGCGAGGGTGATGATTAACACCCAAAACGCAGACAATTCTTTTGGGTTGCCATGTCATGCCGTTAAATCAACAGCCCCTTGATCACCCCGCGGCTTGCCACAACAACAGCCAAATCACACGAACACTAGGCTTCACCAGTAACATCACCGATCAGAATAGATGTGGCGACAGCTATGATCTCTTCGTGGTCACCTCCGAGATCCTTTTTTAGACATCTCAACTCATCCGTTTCCTCTTCAGAAAAGCTTTCACGGCGTTTCATTTCATGAAGCATCTTCTTGGAACACAGGCTCATATACCTGCGGTATTTAGTCTTCTCTTGTTCGTTCATATTCACTCTGAGCACGACACTGAACACCATATGCACTCGCTATCTATGAAACATTCAGTCGTATTCATTTCAAGCCCATTCCTGCCTAATTCGCGCTTCCCATTAGGAAAACAAAGACGAACAATCGTCCTGGACCTGCGCGCTTAGATCGTGACTGAAGATTCAACCGCTAATGATCACAAATTCAACAGCTTCAGAAAAAAATCTGCGCTAATCTGCGTCATCTGCGGCTCAAAACATCCCCGCTGAGGGTGCGAGGTCTGTCAGGGACTTTCATCACCACCAAAACGTCCTACAACGATCCAAACACGTGCCCCCTTCCCGTCTGCCGCTCATCCTCTGCTCGCTCCCCCTGCTGTGTCTGATTTCTTGCAGCACACCTAACACCGCGCCACCAGCCAAATTCTACCCAGCCGACACGGTTTCGCGGGAAGAAACCATTGCCATCGCAGAGGCCTACCGCTCGCACATGTGGACACCTGAACCTCGCCACATTTTTCACGGTCACGACAACCAAGGAATTTGGATCGACACACCGGATGAGATGCATCGACCGTCCGACGGATCGCGCCCCGGATGGTGGATTGCTGGCGCCACCAACATAGGCATGCCCTACAAATGGGGCGGCTTCGATTCCCTTCAGTCCTTTGACCAAGGACTCGTCGACGGCAAATACGCGGGCGACCTCTACTCAGAGGAGAAGCGCCGCCAACTCGACAGCGCGGTGAGTGATGAATGTGTTGGTATCGATTGCTCGGGATTCATCTCAAGATGCTGGCGACTCGACCGTTCCTACTCGACAAGAGAACTCCCCCAACTTTGCGATCAGCTCGCATCCTTCAGCGATCTCAAAAAGGGCGACATCGCCAACAAAGTCAATGCCCACGTTCTGCTCTTTGACTATTGGATGAATCGCCAGCGCACCCATTTCGTCGCCTACGAAACCGGCTCTCCACCAACGTGGAAAGTCGTTCGGCACACCATCGAAGTCGAATACATCAAACATTTAGGTTACACACCTTACCGCTACAAACACATCCGCGACGACCAGTAAAAAAACTCGAACCTTAATCCTAGATCAATATAAGATTTCAACCACGGATTTTCACGGATGAACACGGATAGAAATGCTTCTGAAAAACACATCCGTGCCAATCCGTGCCATCCGTGGTTAAAAAATCCCTGCTACCGTAATTGAGACCAACTCAAAAAAGCCATCAGCGATCGAGCTCCTCTGTTGGGTATCGACTCGTCCAGAGAGGAGCAAACGGAGTCCGGCTTTTCGGAACGATCATTTTTTCAAGTGTGACACGGTTCCACGTTACCCACCAATCGGACTCTTTCTCAGCCGTGGCTTTAGTGAGACCTTTGCCATATTCTCCTTCCGTTACAATACCTGGCCCGGAAAGGACAAGCGCATATCCTTCAATATCGCTGTCCCTCGGCTTCTTTTGCCCTGTCAGTCGCTCGATAGTATCAGGTTCGATGTAGGCACTGAGGAAAATGTTCCCATCCTTCGCGTTGATATTTTTGTATCGGCTTGTCCCTATCAGACGGACCGGCACCGATGGATCCTTGTAATTATCCATGACAACCGCAAACCACTTGGCCTCAAGGCTGGGGATGAATCCTGACGGATCTGTAGTCTGCACTTCAACCTCGGCTTCGATCTCGATCCAATAGCGAGTTTTCGTGGATTTGTCTCGCGGCCCCGATATCTGATACTCAGGGGCTTGTTGGGTCTCGCCCTGAATAGCGATAATCTTTGCACGGTGAACAGGTTCGGCGGCTTCTGCTCCGAGTAAGAAAATAGCACCGAGAGTAAGGAAAAAGATCGATTTCATGGTTTTGGTCTGCTGGTTCATGTTACGAGTGACCTTCATATCACAGCGCTTAGAGGAGGGACTGCGCCTAGACTACTGCTCCTTATCAAACGACCCACCCTGCAACTTTCTTAGAAGCCACAATTTCCGACCAGCCATAAAGCATTCTAGGTCATCGCTGATGCGCACATAAGTATTCAACCACAGCCGCAGCGCAGCGGAGACGGACGAAGTCAAATTTCACGGATAAACACGGATTCAAATACTTCTGAAAAACATCCGTGCCCATCCGTGAAATTTGCCTCTCTTCTGATTTTTAAGAGATTTCTGTGTATTCAGTGTAATCCGTGGTCACTTATTGCCTTTTGCAACTCCGGCTGTCTTAGTCGCTTTAGGCTCCTGCGGCTGTGGTTAAAAATCCCTATCAAGGGTCCGAGGACGACTAAGCGAAATACTTCTCGATCGCCTTCACCAAGCCTGGGATATCATGCTCCTTGGCCTCGATGTCCACCTTGTGCCCGAGCGCCATGATGGTCGCCGAGGTGACGGGACCGATACTAGCGATCAAGCATTTCTTCGGCAGTGGGATACCGAGTTCGAAAAAGTGTTCGGCGGTCGACGAGCTGGTGAAGGTGATCACATCCGCACCCTCTTCACGCAAGCGCTCTTGCCCGCCGCTGATGTCGTCTGTCTCCGCAATGGTCTTGTAGGCTAGTGCCTCGTCGACGATGGCACCGATCTCAGTTAAGCCTTTGCTGATGACGTCCCTTGCCTGTTCGGGACGTACCCAGAGAACGGTTTCGTTCTCCAGACTCCCCACCTTCGGATCTTTTTTAAACGCTTTGACCAAGCCCTCTGCCACATGCAGCTCAGGCATGAGGTCGACCTTCAAATGGTAATGCTTGATCCGACGAGCTGTTCCCGGTCCCACGGCGGCAATTCGCACACCGCCGATGCTGCGGGCGTCGTCGTAGATTTTGTAGAAAAGGTCAAAGAACGCATCAACGCCAGTTGGGCTGGTGAAGACGAGCCATGAGTATTTATGGGCTTCCATGACCAAGCGACCAAAGTCTTCCAACTCGGTTGGAGGCACCGTTCTGATCGTCGGCAGTTCAAAAACATCGGCACCAAGAACGTCGAGCTCACGACTCAGTTCTCCTGCCTGCTGGCGGGTGCGGGTCACCACGATTCGCTTTCCGAAAAGCGGGCGGTTCTCAAACCATGCTATCCGCTTGCGAAGATTCACCACATTCCCAATCACCGCCACCGCTGGTGCTGCGAAACCCGATTTTTCCACCTTGTCGGCAATATCGCCAAGCGTGCCGACGAGCGTTTCTTGCTTCGGCGTCGTCGCCCAGCGAATCAGCGCGATCGGCGTTTTCTTATCCGCACCGGCAGCGATCAATGCCGTCATGATCTGACGTATCCGACTGACTCCCATCAGAAACACCTTGGTCCCCGGGTTCGCTGCGATCTTCGCGTAGTCGAGCGAGGTTTCGCCCTTCTCCGGGTCTTCGTGACCGGTAAAAATCAACAACTCAGAGTTGTGCTCGCGGTGCGTCACCGGAATCCCGGCAAACGCGGGACCACCGATGGTCGAGCTGATTCCTGGCACGATTTCGAAATCCACACCTGCGGCGCGAAGTTCTTCGGCTTCTTCTCCACCACGTCCGAAAATCATCGGGTCACCGCCCTTCAGACGCAGCACTTTTTTGCCCGCCAAAGCATGCCTCACCAGCACGTCATTAATCTCATCCTGTTTGAGTGCGTGATTTCCTGCCTTCTTGCCTGCGTAAATGACCTCGGCTTCGGGTCGTGCCCAGCGCAATATCTGCGCATTACTCAGGTAGTCGTAAACAATCACGTCTGCCTGTTCGACGCACTCCTTGGCGCGCAGTGTGACCAGTCCAAGATTACCCGGACCAGCTCCAACCAACCAACAGATACCTCTCGATGAAGAATTCTTTGCCATAATCGTATCTTTCGCGCTCAGAGTTCGAGCGGTTTTAAGCTATCAAATAACTGCCTTGCCTGCACTTCCGGCGATTCGCTTCCGCTGACCGCTGCCACTTCCGGCAAAGCCTCGTCGCCGAATACCACGGCATCCACGCGTTGCTCGTCACCCATCGTGTGGGTAGAAATCCCAATCGGCGTCTCGCACCCCGCATCGAGGAGTCGCAAGAACTCGCGCTCGCAACGCACTTGCCGCCACGTTATCGCGTGGTTCACACCTGCGATCAAGTCACGCGCGGCGTCATCGTCTTTACGAATCTCAAATCCGACCGCGCCCTGCCCCGCCGCTGGCCGAACCAATTCGCCATCGATGACGTGGGCGTGAACGTTCACATCGTCGATGACAATCGTGCCCGACATTGGGTCGTGTCCGAGCCGCTCGAGCCCGGCACGTGCCAGTATGATCGCGTCAAAATCGCCTGCGATCATTTTCCGAATCCGCGTCGGCACATTGCCTCGGATCTCCGCCGTTTTCAGATCGTCGCGCAGATGAAGCAACTGCTTGGCACGACGCACACTGCTCGTTCCCACCACACTAGCAGGCGGCATAGAATCCAAACCCTTCGCCAAATCGATACAGCTCAACAGCACGTCTTCTGTCGGAGCGCGCTCCAGCACACCAGTAATCTCAAAAGCCTTCGCCAATTGGGTGGGCACGTCTTTCAGCGAGTGCACTGCTACATCGATCTCGTCCTTGAGTAGCGCAATTTCGAGCTCTTTGGTGAACACACCCTTGTCGATGATTTCGCCATCGGGGCCAAGCGTTCCCGACAAATCGGCTAAACGCACGTCCTGACGGAGATCGCCGGTAGTTTTAATCACCACTCGCTCCAATCGGATGTCTGGATACGCGGCCAGCAATGCAGCCTCGGTCATTTCAGCCTGCACTAATGCCAACTCACTGCCTCGCGTTCCAATGCGCCAAATTTTCTCTTCGTTGTTCGTCATTCGTCGTTCCCCACGTCAATCACCCCATTCAATCGCTGCCGCAACTCTTTCTCGATCAATACACGACACTCGGCAATCTGCGCCTCACGGGCGAACCGTGCTTCAGCCGCCAAAGACTCGAGCGCATCGATGTCGTAAAGATAGATCTCATCCAAATCATTCACGTCCGGATCAATGTCACGTGGCACCGCGATATCGATGAGGAATAGCGGACGGCCATGGCGCTTTTTGCGGATCTCGATCATATCCGCTTTGGTTACCACGTGATGAGGAGCCGAAGTAGACGAAACAATCACATCCATATCGACTGCCCGTTTTTGCCAATCATCGAACCGGATCGCCTCGCCGTGCATCTCCTCAGCCAATTCCACCGCTCGGTCATACGAGCGGTTCGACACCACCACACTTTTCGCCCCGCGCGACACCAAACTCTTTGCCGTCACCCGACTCATCTCACCCGCACCGAGGATCATCACTCCGGATTTCTTCAAGTCGCCAAAAATCCGTTCCGCCAACTCCACAGCCACCGAGCCAATCGACGTCGCGCCTCGCTGAATTCCAGTGCGTGAGCGCAAACGCTTACCGACCGAGAAACTCGCTTGGAATATCTTGTTCAACTGACGCCCGGTAGAGCCACCTTCGAGTGCGCGGCGATACGACTCTTTCACCTGACCAAAGATTTCTGTTTCACCCAACACCATCGAATCCAAACCCGCCACCACCTCAAACAGATGCTTCGCCGCATCAGCATTGCGCATGCTGTAGAAATGACCGCCGTGATGGCAATCTACATCGCGCATTATACTCATGCGATCGAGCAAGGCCTTCTCCACTCCCTCGTTGGGATTCTCAAGTCCAACATACAGCTCCACACGGTTACACGTAGACACCAACACAACCTCGTTTACTGAGTCCACATCGCGGAACTGCTGCAAGGCTAACTCCACGTCCTTCTCAGCGAACGCCAAGCGCTCACGCAGATCCACATGCGCGGTGCGGTGATTAATTCCAAGACAAAGAAACGACATCGTTCGGCAGTTCAATTCACAGGTTTTCCCAAGCTCACACCGTCATGAATCCTATCGATCCAGCCGCCAACACGAACAATCCCATAACGATCCACGCCATCGCACTTTGTGAGATTCCCAACACCTTCCGACACCCCAACAACAAAACATAAAGAATCAACACCGCGTAACCAATCGCTAATTTATCGCCAGGCACTGGGGTGGGAGCGAGATACGATACACCTAGCGATACCGCCAGCAATAACACACCAATAATCAACAGACGCATCAGCGTGGTGAACAGTTTAGTGATCGGTGGAAGGACAAAGAAGGTAGGCGATGTTTGGTGAAGTTTGAGGTGGCGGTTCTGCAGTAAAAACATACCTGCCGCAACCGCTGCCAATCCAAAGGCACCATAGGCCATGATTGCCGTCGCTGCGTGCAATTCCACCACCGCACTCACCTGCTTCACTGGCTCGCTAGGAAGTGTTTGATAGACTCCTGGCAGCATTGCTAAAACTTGTAACAAAACCACCAGTGGCATGGTGCACATTCCCAGTAACGATAGCCGATACGATGATCCGAAAAGCAGATACCAAATAATCATCGCCCACGCCAAAAACACCAGCACTTCACCACTGTTGGTGATCGGGCAGCGACCGTGCGCTTCACCGCGCACCCACAGCAATGCCATCTGCACCACAAATCCGAAACTAACCACCAACAAGCCCACTCGCGAATCTCGGTAGCGGTTCGTTTTCACCATCCAGAGCACCAAGCCGAAGTTCCCTGCAAAGAGCAAGGTCGAGACCAGGAGAAGAAGTTGATCGATGGTTAGCGGCATGAATAGATGATACGTCTGTGAATTCACCGATCGAGCGGCAAATATCAGATAGTACAGCATAGATTCCACCGATCAGGATTGCAACCTAGCCCTCCCTCAGCATAGGTTCTTTCTGTGAGCAAAAATAACGACGCCCTAGCTGCCAAACTCTGCGAGGCCATCCGCGATGTCCCCGACTTCCCAAAGCCGGGAATTATCTTCAAGGATATCACTCCCGTCCTCGCTGACGGCGAACTTTTCAAGCTCTCCATCGACGCCCTAAGCGCCATCGTCGCCGCGCACAATCCCACCAAAGTCGTCGGAATCGACGCGCGTGGATTCATCTTCGGCGCAGCCGTCGCCGACCGCCTGGGCATCGGATTTGTTCCGATGCGGAAATCGGGCAAACTCCCGTGGAAAACGATCGGCGAAACCTATGCCCTCGAATACGGCGAGGCCGTGCTCGAAGTCCATCAAGACGCCATCGCACCCGGAGAACGCGTCGTCGTCGTCGATGACCTCCTCGCCACCGGCGGCACCGCCAACGCAGCAGTGAGTTTGATCAAACAACTCGGCGGCGACCTTCGCACCCTCGCGTTCCTGATCGAACTCGATTTCCTCGATGGCAGAAAGCTTTTCCCCGACGTCGAAACGACCTCGGTGCTGCATTACTGATTGAGTTGGAGAGGCCCGCAGGCAGAGATTCTCCTCAGCCCTCCCTCCTTTTTTTACCAGATTTAAAGATTAAACTTAACAAGACTGTTGTTTTGGGCGTGGATGACACAACGCCATGTCATTCAAACTCGAGGACCTTCCATACCAGCGCCAAGCAATCAATTCGATCGTCCGTCTCTTCAGCGGTCAGCAGCGTAACTATTTTAATTTGGAACTCAGTTCAGACTGCTTTCCCAACCGACTCGACCTGGAACGAAACGAAATCGTCCAGAATGTCGAAACCATCGCCGCCGAAAATGGGATCTCCCGCGGTGAGGCCAACCTTTCCATCGAGCCCGACTACTGCATCGAAATGGAGACAGGCACGGGGAAAACCCTTGTCTATCTCCGCACCGTTTACGAGCTCTGCCGCGAATATGGCTTCACCAAGTTCATCATTCTCGTTCCCTCCGTCCCTATCCGCGAGGGTGTGCTCGACACCATCGCCTCATTTCGCCCGCAACTGGAGAGGCTCTACAATATCCCGCTCCATGCCTTCGAATACGACAGCAAAAAACTCACCAAGGTAAAGCGCTTCATTGAAGGCTCGGACCTTCAGGTGATGATCATGACTACCCAGTCATTTAGCGCTGACGACAACATCATCAACCGCGACGGCACCAAGCTCGAAAATGCTCCCGACGGCATCTCCTACTGGCAGGCTCTCTCAAAGGTTCGCCCCATCGTTATCATGGACGAGCCCCAAGAAGGAATGGACACCGACAACCTCCGACCCCGCCTCCATGAACTCAATCCCGTCGCACGACTACGCTACTCAGCCACTCACAAACTTGTTCGGAATCTCATCTACCGTCTCACTCCTTTCGAAGCCTACAGTCAACGCCTCGTTAAAAAGATCGAAGTCCTCTCCATAACGGAAATCAACGACGAAGCCACCCTCAAACTCGAACTCGTCGAAATACAGACTGGTAAAGGAGCCCCCAAAGCCAAACTCAAAGCCTGGCGCCAAATGTCCAGCGGCTTCAAATACGCGGAAACCAAATGGCTCAAAGACGGCGACTCCCTTGAGGAAGTGACCAATAATATCTCCTACCGCGATTTCAAGATCGCTCATATCCGCGCCCAAGGACTCCGAGGCGGAGGTGCTTTAGTCAAGTTCACCAACGGGGTCGAACTGACACCCAGATCAGCCACTGGCGACTTCAAGGGCATCTTTCGGCAGCAACTCTTCTGGCTGTGTGTTCGCCACTTCGAGAAAGTCGAGTCCCTCAAAAAAATGGGAATCAAACCGCTCTCCCTCATCTTCATCGACAAAGTTGCCAACTACATGGATCCCGATGGAATTGTCCGCACCCTCTTCGTCGAGGAGTTTCCCAAGGCCTACGAAGAAGTTTACAAGGAAGCACCACCAGCAGGTTTCGTTAACGAAGTCCAAGCCTACTACTTTGCGAAAACAAACCAGGGTGAATTCACCGACAGCGAAAACTCGATGGCCAAGCAACGCGAGATCTACGACGAGATCCTCCGCGACAAGGAAGCCCTCCTCGACTTCTCCAATCCCCGCCAGTTCATCTTTTCCCACTCCGCGCTTGGAGTCGGCTGGGATAATCCCAACGTCTTCAACATCGCTACCCTCAATCAAACTTACTCCGACATCAAAAAGCGTCAGGAGATTGGCCGTGGTCTTCGAATCTGCCGCAATCAGGCAGGCGTGCGTATCTACGACGACGATACCACCCCGGAAGGCGAAGAGATCAATCTTCTTACCGTTATCCCCAACGAGAGCTACCAAACTTTCGTCACTCAGTATCAGGACGAACTCCGCGACCACGTTCCTACAAGACACACCAAGAAGGGCCAGCCTCAGAACAAGAAGACAGTCCGCCTCGTTCGCGAAAAGTTCAAGTCCGATCCCTTTCAACGATTCTGGAAACGCCTTTCCCAGCGCACCGACTATTCCGTCCACTTCGATGAAGACGTTCTTATCCGCGACTGCGTCGACGCGCTCAATACCATCAGCATCCAGCATTACCAGGCAGAGGTAGAACTTGCCACCATCGAGTCACTCTCCGCAGATCAGGATGCCGAAACCCGCCATCAGGGCAGTGAAACTGTCCGCCTCTCCGCCGATTTTACCCCCATGGATCTGATTGAGGAACTCTCGGAGAACACCTCACTCGCCTATCCAACGATCATGGCGATCGTTCGTGGTATCACGAACTTCGATCAATTCATCCGCAACCCGCCACGCTACCTACACCTTGCCACGGGCCACATTAACCGTATTGCAGCCACAGAAATGGTCCGCACTATCGATTATCGCCCCACCGGTGAGCACTACGGACTCGATCTTTTCAAAGATATCATTGAGACTTATCGCACCACAGAAGCCACACCGAATCACGGGATCTACGACCACGCCATCCTCGACTCTGACTCCCTACCTGAAAAACGTTTTACGAGGGAAGCGGACGCCCATCCGCGCGTCCGCGCTCTCATCAAGCTCCCCGATTGGTATAAAATCCCCGTTCCTTCGTTAAAAGGCGGGTCCAGCACCTACACCCCCGATTTCGGCGTCGTCGTCACGCATAAAGGTCTACGCGATTCAGAAGAAGTGGAACTTCATCTCGTCGTCGAAACTAAATCCACCGACGACATCCATCAGCTCGCCGAGGACGAACGCTTCAAAATCCTTTGCGCCGTAAAACACTTCGAAGCCCTTGGCGTCACCAACAACTCGTCACTCCTTTACCGCGCCCCTGTCTCCCGTTTCGATCCCACTACCCACGAAGATCCTCCGGAATACGAAGGTAGTCTCTCAGCTATGGGCTTCTACGCGCCTTACCAGAACTTTTCCAGCCCGCTGACCAAAGCATCAAATTCTGAGCAATAATCACCATTCCGCAGCAAATAATTAAATCAAAACCACCCATTCAAGCGTATTTATATTTGCAAACCGTCAAAATATTGACATTTATACCCTGTAATGATCATCCGCTACACATTTAAGAACTTCTACTCGTTCGCTGAGGAGACAGAAGTCGACTTTACCGTCGGAGCACAAGCGGGCGACCGCCCGGGCATCGTCAAATCCGAGTCCGGCGAAAGGTTGAATCTTGTCACCGGCGTCTTCGGAGCCAATGCCTCAGGTAAAACCACCTTGCTCAAGCCACTCGGATTCCTCGCGTGGTTCGTTCTTGAATCCGCACGCTCGAAGCCCGGATCTACAATCTCTTACGAACCCTTCGCCTTCACCAAGAAGCTCATTGGCCCCACCGAAATTTCCCTCGAATTCGAATTCTCGGGTGAGCATTACCTTTACGAACTCGCCTTCACTCCACAACGGGTAATCCGCGAATCCCTTCACCGCAAAAAGACGCGCTTTGCCTACATCTTTGAGCGCGAATGGCTTGAAGACTACCAAGAATACGAGTTTAAGTCTCAGGGCATTGCCGCTGCCTCCAACGTTCCACAGCGTGAAAACGCCTCATGGTTGGCATCTGCTTTGCTCCAGCAGCATGAGTTCGCCATCAACCTGGTTCCATTTTTTAATTCACTACACGGTAACCTTGACACGATGGGGCGCACCCCCATCCACGAAGCGGAATTTTTGAATCTTATGACAGCCGCTGAGTTCTTTCATGCTGAAAAAGACACCTTGAAGCGAGCTTCCCATTTGATGGCAAGCTTCGATCTAGGACTCACGAACATTGACACTCGGCTGCACAAAAATACTGGCCCGGATGGAAATGAATACGAGCTCACCTACCCAGTCGCTGAACATCAAATTGAAGGCCAAAGCTACATCCGCTCCCTGATGCAGGAATCCCGCGGCACACAGGCGCTCTTTGTTCTGCTACGTTATCTACTCCCCGTTCTCAAATCCGGCGGCATCGCATTCATCGATGAATTCGAATCCGGTCTACACCCTCACATGGTCCGCGCCGTCGTCGACCTCTTCTTTAACCCTGCCACCAATCCGAAAAACGCCCAGCTCATCGCCACCTTCCATACAGACTTCCTCCTCCGCGACACCCTCCACAAATACCAGGTTTACCTCGTGGAAAAAGACGACGAACTCGTCTCCCACGCCTACCGCCTCGACTCCATCCGCAAGTCCAAAGGCGGCAAGGCCCCGCGCAATGTGGAAAACCTCTTCGAGAAATATCACGCCGGAGCCTACGGCGGCATTCCAGAGTTCTCCTGATCATCGGTCATGTCGCGCACCAACCCCAGTAAGAAGAAACCCCGCTACGCCCGCGCGACGGCTCAGATCGTCGTCGAAGGCTACACCGAAGAAGCCTTCTGCCGACACCTCAAATCCCTCTACGCCCATAACTGCGGGGTCAAAGTCGACATCCACAACGCCCGCGGCGGCTCCCCGCAGGACGCCATCAAATCCGCTCTCAAACGCAAGGGCTTCGACAAAACCCTCATCCTTTTCGATACCGACGTTCCTCTTCCCAAAACATGGCGCGACAGAGCCAATGCCAAAAGCTGCAAACTCATCACTCCAGCCCCCTGCATCGAAGCCTTCTTCCTCGATCTCCTCGGCCAACCCTGCAATGGAGACACTGCCGACTGCAAACGCACCTTCGAGGCCATCATCCCACCGCCGGATAAATTCACCCCGGCTCCCTACGCCGACCACTTTCCCCAATCCCTCCTCGACGAGCAGAAGAACAACAACCGACTTCTCGCCGACCTACTTACCGCTTTCCGACCATGAGTGACGACACCACACCCACCGAATCTCTCAACGATCTCCTGCCCACCACACCAGACGGACACCAAGAACGTCTCGCCGAACTCAAGCGTCTCTTCCCCGATCTCTTCACCAACGAAGGCCACCTCAACCCCGATGAGCTTAAACGCCTCGTCGAACCCAACGACGTGCACGAGACCGAGCGCTATGAGTTCAAATGGTATGGCAAAGCCGCCTCAAAGCGCGAAGCCTTCACACCTACCACCGCCACCCTCGTTTACGATGAAGCGCGCTCGCTCAATCCTGACCAAGCCGATGGCAACATGATCATCGAGGGCGAAAACCTCGAAACCCTCAAACTCCTCCTCAACGCCTACCGCGAACAGGTGAAACTCATCTACATCGACCCTCCCTACAACACCGGTAAGGATTTCATTTACCGCGACAACTACAAGAAAGACAAAGCCAACTACTGGGAGGAAACCGGCGTCACCGAAGACGGCATCAAACTCGATTCCAACCCAGACAGTTCAGGTCGCTATCACTCGGATTGGCTCTGTTTCATCCACGAGCGATTACTCGTCGCAAGGCAGCTCCTAACTCGCGATGGTGTAATTCTAGTTTCCATCGACGACCACGAATTGGTCAATCTTCGTAAAGTCGCCGACGAGGTCTTTGGTGAAGAAAATCATATCGCAAACCTTATCTGGGAAAAAGGACGGAAGAATGACGCAAAGTTAGTGTCTGTAGGTCACGAATACATAGTTATCTATGCAAAGGACAAAAGCTTATTGAAAGAGCTGAAAACTCTGTGGCGCGAAGAAAAGCCCGGAGCTCCAGAAATTTGGGAGGAGTATTGTCGACTGAAAGAAATCCATAATGATGAATTGGAGAAAATCGAAACGGCTCTTGGCGAATGGTTTAAAGAGCTATCAAGAAACCACCCATCAAAGAAACTTCAACGCTATCGACGCGTCGATGAAAATGGTCCTTGGCGCGATCGTGATATTTCTTGGCCTGGTGGTGATGGGCCGACATATGACGTAATTCATCCAGTAACAAAACAACCTTGTGCAGTTCCTGAACGTGGGTGGATATATTCGTCTCCAATAGAAATGCAGCGACAGATTGATATTGGATTAGTAGTCTTCCGTGAAGATCACACCGAACCTCCATTTCGGAAGGCACATCTTAGGCCCTTAGCAGAGGAGAGTGATATCGGCGAGAGCGAGGAGGAGGAAGAAGATGAAGATACCGATGATGGAGAACTCGCTCAGCAAGTGCGTGGAACCTACTTCTATAAACAATCACAACCATCGGTTAAACTTCTCCGCTCCGTATTTGACGGAAAGAAACTCTTCCCCAACCCGAAGGATTCTGAGGAGCTTGCGCGCCTTGTAAAATATGTGACGGCAGATGATAAAAAATCACTGGTCATCGACTTTTTTGGAGGCTCTGGAAGCCTTGCTCACGCGGTTCTTGAAACAAACTTCACCACAGGATCAGAATACCGCTTCATCACGGTTCAGATTCCAGAAGCTGTAAATGCAGACAAACGTGAAGGAAAAGCAGCTCTCTCAGCTGGTTTAAAAACCATCTCCTCCATCACCATCGAACGCGTCAAACGCGTCATCGAAGGATACGGCAGCGACCCGCAGCCCATCCCTGACACAGGCTTCAAGGTTTTCAAACTCGCCAAATCCAACTTCCCGCGTTGTGAGTTCAAGCCCGACTCCGAGAAGAGCGAAGAAGAAAACATTACCGCCCTGCGCCACTACATCGACGAAAAAGAAGCCGCCTTCTTCATGACCCTCGACGAATCCGGCACCCGCGATGTGTTTGATGAAGTCCTGCTGAAAAACGGCTTCCAGCTCCACTACCGCAAAACCCGCCGCGACGATTTCCCAAAAAACGAAGTTTACGAAATCACCGACCCACGCCGTAGCGCCCTCGTTTGCCTCACCTGGAGCCAGAGCATCGACGACATCACCCTCGCCCGCCTCCGCGAACTCACCGAATCCGGCCAAAAGCCCTTCTTCATCTGCCTCGAACGCTCCCTAACAACCACCGCCAAATGGAACCTCAAACACCTCCTCGGCGACCACTTCAACGCATTTTAAGATGGCCACGCTCTTTTTCTCATACTCCCACGCGGATGAAACCCTACGCGATGAGCTTCAGAAACACCTCATCATGCTCGAGCGCTCGGGAACGATTGAATCGTGGCATGATCGACGCATTCCCGCTGGAGATAATTTTGCCGATAGTATTGATGAGAACCTCGAGAAGGCGGAAGTTATTCTTCTACTGGTAAGCCCTGACTTTCTTGCGTCCCGCTATTGCTACGAGGTGGAAATGACTAGGGCATTGGAAAAGCACAACAACGGCAGCGCCAGAGTAATCCCCGTCATACTACGCCCCAGTGACTGGCACAACTCACCGCTGAAAGATCTCCTGGCTGCGCCGAAAGATGGAAAACCAGTGACCAAGTGGACCGATCTAGACGAAGCCTTCCTCAACGTGACCCAGATGATTCGCGATGCAATCGGGTCGTCAGCAAATTCCGCGCCGCCCGTCCAAACAATTTCCACGCCAACGAATCCCGTCATCGAGAGTCATCCACGCTCCAGCAACCTGGCCGTTAAAAAGACCTTTACGGATGCAGACAAGGATCAGTTTCTGGACGATGCATTCGGCTACATTTCACGTTATTTTGAAGGATCACTAAAGGAACTTGAACAACGTAACCCGGAGATCCAAACCCGATTCGATCCCTACGCTAGCCACGGCTTTGAGGCTACCATTTATCGGGAAGGGAATAAAATCAGCCGCTGTGTGATTGAAAGAAGCCCGGATCAAGCAATGGGTAATTCCATTACCTACGGAACCCAACGATCCTCAGGCAACCGTAGCAGCATGAACGAATCCCTTATCATCGAACAAACTGACCAATCACTACATCTTCGCCCAATGATGAGCCACATCATGCGAGGTGGATTCGAATCAGACAGCCTGCTAACCTTCGAAGGCGCATCGTCACTGTATTGGGACAAACTGATGGAGTCACTACAAAGATAACTCAAAGACCGATGTTCATCAGCCTGCAGCAGACCACTGGCTCCCGCATCACCAGCCTATCGAAGCAATGGCGCGACCGTGAAGAGGAGCTTCGGAAGCTCGGACAGTCCGATGAGTTGATCTGCCCGCATTGCAAGGAACTCGTCACCTTCCGATGCGGTGAGATCAACCGCCCTCATTTCGCTCATCGGCAAGACACCAAGTGTCCGCTCAAAGGCAACCGCAGCCCGCAAGAAATCGAAGCCAAGGCTCAGCTCTACGAAGCCCTAGAGCACACTTGGCCCGATGAAGTGCAAATGGACGTCATGTTGGACGGCGAAACCCAACCCATCGACATTCTTTTACTCAAGAACGGTGAACCCTTCGCCGCCTACTGGACGCTCAGCAGAACCATCCGCAACTGGGACGCCTTCACCGCTCCTGCCGAAAATCACCAGATCCGCTACCACATCATCTACACCGGCGACGCCCACAAACACCCGGAAGACCAACTCATCCTCCAAAAACAGCAACGGGATCAGATTCACCACAGCCAGGAGTTCGACAGTTGCGAGTTCGCCAACCACGGCCACCTCAGCTTCATCGATATCGAATCCTCACAGCTTGTG
Source organism: Verrucomicrobiales bacterium (assembly GCA_024636835.1). Taxonomy (GTDB): domain Bacteria; phylum Verrucomicrobiota; class Verrucomicrobiia; order Verrucomicrobiales; family SLCJ01; genus Sulfuriroseicoccus. Next base: position 37,048 of record JAGXGH010000086.1, read on the forward strand.
ATCTACCGTGGCCTGACTTGCGTCCACTCCCCCAACGGATACCAATACGAGCTCAAACGCACCGCACCGCTTCGGCAACTCCACATCAACACAAATGGAGAACTCATCACCAGCGAGGATATCAGCTACACCAAAGAGCTGGCTATTCTGATCAAGCAACGACAGGAAGAACTCCACCGCAGAATTGAAGAAAAGCACCGACGAGAACGAGAAGAAGCGGAAGCACGCGCCAAGCGCCTAATCAGCCAACAACAACGACAGCAGAAAACCAAACAACGGCAGTGCATTTATTGTCATCAAGACACCGACGCTTGGGCGCTGTTCCGTCCCGGGGGCAAATGTGTCTGCCATGCATGTCTTCCAAACCACAAGCAACAAAACCCCAATAGCGCGGCAGGTGTTTTAAAACGCGCTGAGACCGCCGCACGGCCAAAGATTGGGGTCTACACCTGCGTCTACTGCAAGAAGGAAACTTCTGAATGGAGTATCATGTCGAACGCAAACAAAACCTGCGTCTGCAAAGAATGTCTTCCAGAACACAACCGCCGCAGAACAGGCAAGTGAGTGGTAAATCCATATCTCACCTGCCCTGTAAAAACCCCACCACTTCCGCCGACTCAAAGCCATCTGTAACCAAGGGTTGAAACTCATCGCAAGCCTTCATTTCACACATCAATTCGCCCGGCGGCCAGAACACGCCTGCATTGATTCTTCGTGTCACCTCGACCACCCCTTGCGTGCTTAATAGAACTTTATTTCCTCGTTGGCTGAAAGCTTTTCGCCGACACAGAAACGACCTCGCTCTTGTATTACAAGTAGCAGTCGGGGGGCATAGTTGGTGATTCTCTCTGATACCACTTCACACATCCCCGACTATTTCTCCTTCCCATGCTCGACGACGGGCCAGAATTTTTCCCAGTCGAAGGGTCGGGAAAATTCGCCGTAGTGGCATTTCATACAATCGCCGGCGCCGAGCGGGCGGAACTTGAAGGCAGGTTCCTTGCCGCTATTCCAAGCGTTGACGTGTTCGCTGCCGGGCCCGTGGCAGGATTCGCACCCAACGTTGGTTAGCTTGGTGTCGCCATATTCACGACGGTATCCCGAGGGAGTTCCGAAGCCAACGGTGTGGCACCCGATGCAGGTTGGATCGGCGTCGGAGTTCTTTTTAACCAAGGTGTCGAAAGCGTGCGAGTGGGCGGAAGCATGCCACGTCTCGGCTTCTTTAACGTGACATTGGACGCACTGGTCGCTGCCGACATAAGTGGCGACAGGTTTGACTCCGGGAACGGCATTTTCGCTGAGTCGTTCCGGGTGATCGATAAGTAGATCGGTATGGCGAACGACGTCGCGGTACTTTGCGGAAAGCGCCAAGAGTTCCTCATCCTGCGGGATGTGCGGCTTCATGAGCTGAATATCGAAGTCCTTCGCCTTGAGCCCATCGTTGTTTCGAAAAAGCGAAACCTGCCCGACCGTGCGCGCCTGGTTGGAGGTGAACACAATGTAGGACTGATTCTCCTTTTGCAGGTATTGCGAGGCCTGCCGAACGTCTCCTCCGATGATGAGGGAGAACTCATAGAACGCATTGGCGATCCGCTTCATTTCTTCTTCGGGCGCGTAGGCGAGGAGAATGACTTCGTCACACTCTGTCGCGAGCGCGGGAAGGTAACGTGAAATAGCGTCGTCGAGGCTAAGTATCTCGAGACCTTCACCGGGGTCTGCCACCGAATTGGGATCGACAACGCCAAGGATTCCAATTTTTTTGTTTCGAATAGTGACTATCTTGGATGGCGGGGCGATGAGTTCGCCACTCTCCTCATTGATCAGCGACGCGCTGATCAGTGGCGCCTTTTGCGATGCGATGATCTCCTGCAGGGTCGCGCCGGTGAGCTTGGCTTCAGCCCCTCCAAGGTTGAGGGCATGATAGCCCATAATATTGTAGGCTTGGAGGATATGGCGGTATTTGATCACGCGGAAATCCTCGTCGCCAGCGAGCGAGTTGCCGACATCCACGAGGAGCGATTCAGGGTCGCGATGCCGATCCAGCCAGGTGCGAATGCGGGTTAGTCCTCCGTATTGGCCGGTGAAACACCCGCAAGGCTCCATGCGCCCGCGGTTGTCACAGGTGAAGTATACGGGCAAGGCATCGGCTTCCCCTCCCCCCTCTTTCGGATCGGGTTTGTAAAGAAACCCAAGTCCACCAATAACGAAGACGACCAAGCAGAGAAGAGCGGCGTAGGCAGGCTTATTCATGGTCTAATGGACGAGGGCGTAAACGAGAGCATTCTCATTGATCTTGGCACAATCATTTATTTGGCTCCCTCCGCAGCAACAGCAACCCTTGGCATTTGAGGAATCGTTGAGCCCTTCGGGTGAGTAGAGAATAGCCAGTCGGTCATTCACCGTGATGCCGTAAAGTTGGACAGTTTTCCGTGACGCCTTGATTTCGGTGATTTTATTCACCATCGAGAAAAGTTCATGATCCATGGAAAGTGGCTCCAAGGGATACGCAGGAAAGACCGCGGCAAGTTCACGGCGGAAGGCTTTGTTCCACGCCGCGTCGGAGCACCCGGGACTGACGATAACGAAGCCACCGTTCCTGACGTAGCGTTTCAGGTTATTGCGCTCGGCTTCCGAAAGACTGAAATCGCCTTCCCCTGTGAAGACACAGAGCGGTGTGGAAAAAACTTCATCGGTGGCCAGTTTTACCCGGGCAAAGCGCGGTGCGATGTTCAGCCCGGTAGAATGGGCGGTAGTGGTGAGGAACTTGTCCGCAAAGCATACCGACGTCTGGTTTTTCCCGTAAACGAGATTTCCACAGACAATTTGCGGTTCACCAGCGCGGGCGAGTCCAATGAGAACAATGAGGAAAGTGAAAATGGCTTTCATGAGTATTTATTAGGGCTTGGTAAGAGTGCGGAAATAAGCTTCGGTGAGATCTTCGTATTCACGAAGAATGGCTTGGCTTTCTGGTGTTTCGGTTTTTCGCGTGCTAGTGAAGGGTTCGTCACTACCGCTGTTGCGATCGACTTTCGCGATTGGACCACCTGTTCCCGGTCCAGTGCCGAGACCTTTTCCACCTGCCATGCGACCGGCAATGGCTCCGGGCATCATGGATTCTCCGCCCATCAGTGCCGGGCTCTGCCCAGGCTGACCACCTGTGGCCATGCTTCCACTCATCCCGGAGCCAGATCCGCCCGAACTGCCAAAGGGAGTAAATTTCAGCGACTGCATCATTTGTGAAAAGCTGTTACCAGGATTGTTCCCGGGAACACTCAGATAACGGTCAAACCCTTCGCTTTCACACTGACCCGTGCCGCCCTTACATTGGCCGATAAGTTTTGCCATCTCCTCCTCGAGATTGCTGGCGCGTTGGTGGGATGACTGTCCATCGGCGGACACCATGGACTGCGAGCTTTGGCGGCCGAGGCCGGCAAAAGAACCCTGATCAATTGCGTCGGCGAGGTCGCGCGCGCTTTGAGCGGCCTTGGGAAACTTCTCCTCAGCCAATTCAGCATGATGCTCGAGCTTTTCCTCCAGATTCTCGAGAGCACTTGCAATGTCGCGCTGCCGCGGCGCGAGTTGCTGGAGTGACATGCGGTCCTGCACATTGAGTTCCTTCATCTCCTCGAAACGCCTGGTCTGCTCCACAAGCTCTTTCTGCGACTCGTGCAGAGCCTGAAATTCGTTGAAGTCTTTGATGAGTTCGTGGAGAGCGGCGAGGTCCTCGAGGGGTTCTCTCACTTGCTCCTCGCCCTTTTGCTGCTGTTGATCGAGACGATCGGCGTGCTCTTGGGCCGCCTCCTTTTTGCCGGCCTTTACGTCCTCGCGATTTTGGACCACAGATTGCTGAATCTCGTTCGCCATGTCGTCCAATTTCTGCTGAAGATCCTTCTCGAAATCGTAGACCGGCTCGTCGCGACCGAAGTCCTCCATTTCTTTGGCGATTTGTTCGAGCCGCTGGTTCAAGGATTCCTGTTCTTCTGGAGAGGCTCCGTTTTCTGCCAATGCTATTTGCTCTTTGACTAGTTCCTCGAAGCGATTGAGCAGGTCTTCATACTTCCCGCTGATCTCGGCAACGTCCGTCAGCTTGCGAAGATACTCGTTGTATTGCTCCGTGCTGATGACCTCGAGACGGCGCACCTCCGTTCGGGAGAGATGGGGCGTCGGACAGTTGTCGATGACTTCAGCCGAGAGCGTGATGATATCACCCGGCTCGACTTCAAGTTGAGACAAGGAGAGCTGTTGCTCGAAGATCTCATTCCGAGGGCCGACTCCTTCGAACGACCTCTCGACTGGCTCGCGGGTCACACCATTCACCGCCAAAAACGTGCGAACCTTCCGGATCCCGTAATCGTCGCTGGTGCTGACGGTGAACTCGAACTCGTGATCTTCCACGATGAAGGAATCCTCACCCGGGGAGATGATGATAATGGCCGGAGAGAGATCACGGCTCACGGTAAGCGCCGCAGTGGGAATACTATACGGCTGGCGGTCGTCTACATCGCGGAAGTCGAAGCTGAGTTGCCCGGACTCGGCGACAACGAGCGTGGCCAAGGCTACGTAGAGTTCGTCGTCTTTGGGTGTGAGGGGGACGATTTGCTGGCTGGTGTTCTCGTCCCGTAAGGTGGCGGTGAGCCTACCGGCGCCCAGCGGACGGTTTGAGCGGAGCATGAAATTCAAGGTGGAGCCTTCGAGTGCTTGCAACCCGGCAAAACGGAATTCCTGCTTTCGGGGAGGAAGCCCGGTGTAGGCGGGTGGAATGATTTCGAGGTCGGCGCCGACGAGTTGTGGGACCAGTTCGACCGCAATCTCACGCCGTTGGCTTCGGCTGCGCTCGTTTTTACTATGCGCAAAAATGGTGAGCGGTTCGCGGATATCATCAAGCAAAACAACGAACGTTTCCTTGTCAATCGCCGCCATCGAAAGCGTGCGCGGAGGGCGACTGCTATCACTGGGAGCCACTGAGAGGATCACGTCTTTCAACTGATGGCCGGTGACCTTGACTTCGACCGAGGCGGACTCGCCGTAAACGACTTCAATGCCATCTTCGACCGGTTTGGTCACATCGAGCCACGAAAAGCTGATAGGCGGGTGATCGCCGAAGGGGTCAACGAGTCGCGCGAGCTGACGATGGGCAGGCTTACCCAAGAGAAGAACAAGAACGAGGAAGCCACCCAGAAAGGCGAGCGCAAGCTTGACCTCCCGCCTCATCCCCGGGAATCGCGCGAGCGAAGATAGCGTCGAGGGGTTGACCTGAGCCCCGGACTCACGCACGGCGTGTTCGGCCAGTTCGCGTGTAAGTGGGGCAGCTTGTGGGTCATTGGCTTGAGCGTGCAGTTGGAGAACATTCGTCAATCTGCTGCCTAGCTCATGGTCACGATCCTCTAGGTCGCGAGCCGTCTTTTCGAGTCCGGGGCGCCGCCAAACGATTTTCACAATGGCGAGGACAAGCAGCAGAATAATAACGCCGAGAAACGATGCCAGCTGAATAGCTCTCAGGATGGCATTCAGGTGAAGGAGAAGATCCACAAGTGACATCGCCAGCACAGCACCGAGAAGGAACTTGATCGAACGCAAGAGACGAAGATACGCCTTTTGCGATGCGAAGACCTTCGCAGCGGAGCCGAGGGCTTGAATGATCGATGACCGTTGAGAATCGGATTGGCTCATGGTTCTAAGTTTCTAGGTCAGGCCCCAGCGTCGCCGCAGGAACCATTCCAAGGCAAGAATGAATGTGATAAAGAGGAGCACCCAAGTTCTATCCCAAAGCGGATTCAAGCGGGTGCGTGCCTCCATCGGACTGGTCTCGCGAAGGAAATCGGTGAAGAGATCCTTGATTTCGTTCGGGTTGACCAAACGTCCGCCGGTAGCGGCAGCGAGTTGCCCCAGGTAGGCGGTATCGGTCGCTGTTTCCGTGCGCTCGACTTCTTCGGTGAACGCGATAAAGCGCGCACGCACGACCTTGCCATTCGGTAGTTTGATGGTGGCGGAATAACGGCCACTGGCGCGGGGCGTAAAGTTGGCTGAGTAGCTGGTTTGGTCATCGTTCGGAGCGAGCGCAAGGACGGCAGCCTGCTCCTCATCGTGCGTAATATTGACAACAGGCTGGCCTTGAGGCGGCTCAAGTCCGTTGAGAGCAAGTGTGAATGTGATTTCTTCTCCGAGAGCGAGGTTAGCGGTGTTGGTTTGAAAAGTGTAGTTGCTGCCGGGAGTAACTCCCCCGTTGGAGAGCATCCAGAGAACGAGCTGATCCCAAAAAAGATCGTAGAGGTTGTTGTCGAATTCCGTCTTGGAGTTAAACACCCACTTCCAAAGATCGCCCACGCCGAGAGAAAGCGTCTGCCCTCCACCGAAACGACGGAAAACGACGCCGGTATTCCGGCTGTTGGTATCGGCGTAGGTTTCGGCGAGCGTTTTTGGATCGCTGATGGGTTGGTAGGAGGTAATCTCAGGAAGGTCGTCGGCTGCGGTGCGTTGGTGAAGAAGTTTGAATGGCGGAACCGATAAGGCCGCGGTCGCCACTTCAAGTCGGGCAGGCTCGGTGGAATCATTCCAGCGGATCGGCTCGAGTCCGGAATCCGGGATATTCTCCCACGGTTTTCCACGGGAAAAAATCACAATGCCGCTTTGCTGATCGACCCATTCCCTTAGAGCGTCGACTCCGGATTCGCCGAGCACTTCATCGACTTTCTTGCCCAGAATCACGATTTTATAGGGCGAGAAATCTTCGACTGATGAAGGAGCCGTGAGTTCTTCCTTTGCCCGCTTGGGATTCGAACGAACGGCGCGCACACGCTGCTTCGTGAATCGCACGAGCGCGTCGACGTCGAGCTTGTCATTGCGCGCCAGCGAGCGCCGGAGAAAGGTGGTGTCCCAATAAGGCTCGCCTTCGACGAGAAGAACGCGGACCTTCTCATCGAGGACGTTGAGATAATTGACCGCGGTGTTGTTGCCGGTCTGATGTTCGTTGGCAACGGGCTGCACATTGAACGCGTATTCGAACTGACCACTCTGCTCTTCTGTGACGACAAACTCAACCTCGTGAAAAGACTTGTCCCCGGTTTGAAGTCGTTTGCTGTTCACCACTTTCCCTTCGCGAAGAAGGTCGACAACGATGGTCTCACGGGGACAACCGATGGTGCGCAGGGTTGCGCTGAGGCGGGTGAGTTGTTTTTTAAAGGTATAGGGATGGTATCCGGAGATACGGATGGAAATATCGCGTGCCGAACCGGCTGAACCAATCGGAACGCCATACACGACGGTGTCGCGGTCGCGCGCATATCGGGCGGTTTGACCGGGAGGGATGGCTTCGAGGTCGTGTCCGTCAGTCAGAAGAAGGAGCGCGGCAGGAGGGGCACCCTGATGATTTCGGAAGAGCTGGCGAAAGACCGAGTGGAAGAGAGTTTGATCCCCATCTGGAGTCATCTTGCCGAGTTGATCCGGAGTAACCGCTTGCACCGACGAATCGAAGACATGATAGCGCAGAATGGAATTTAGATCCACGTTCTTGAAGTCGTCATCCGCCAAGAGATTTCGGGCATATTCAAATCGAGTGACGCCATCAACATCGTCTTCAGCCATGCTTGCGGAGCGATCGATGGCGATCAAAAACGAACGCTCGACTGTCGGCGGAACGATCGTCATTTCCTCGGAAACGCGTAGTAGTAGTGAGACGATGAGAAGAACGCCGAGGAGACGGAGAGCAGTGAGGACAATGCTCCGCATTCGTCCTAGACGACGATTAGCACGCTGATGCGCGACCAAGGTAAGCACGGCCAACGCCACCGCGATGCCGATGATCCAGGAGATGGGAAGAATCGGATCGAAGATCATGCCGCGACCTCCTTGCTTGGTTTTTTGAGCACGAGATGGAGCAGTGACTCCAATGCAAGAAAGCCCAGTGCGGCGAGAACGAACCAGTGAAAGGCGGGGAGTCCCTCGACCCATTCATCGACATCCGCGCCAACACCAAGCAGGCTGGCATTGGAGGATTCGGGCGTACGGGAGGGTAGCACGGCAGGATCGAGTGCGCGGAGATCGGACTCGTGATTCGTCGCATTGACCGCGAAGACTTGCAAGGGGTTGCCATCGTTGTCGGGAAGAATATAAGGTCCGGGAGTGTCGGCGGCGAAGCTGAAGAAGACGCGCTCGCCCCGAATTTCAACTTCGGCCTCGATTTCGCTCTGGTCGGGGGCAATCAGTCGGCGTCCCATGGATTCAGAGGTCCAGGCTTCGGAGTATATTCGATCCCCCACCCGGTAGTCGCCTTCACGCGAACTGGCCGGCGAAAGCTTACCGAGAATGTCGTGTATCCATCCGGGAAAGAGACTTTGGCGGGCGATGTTGGAGGAAAGCTCACCAACCGAAAAGTTGGCGATGAGGAGCGTGCCGAGTCCCGCTTGGGTTTCAGTGAGAGCGGGAGTACCATCGGCGTAGCTAAGCAGGACACGACCATTCCCGGTCGCGGATGCGTGATAGAGGTTATAGAATTCGAGGAAACCCAGATTGCGGCGGCGGTCGCCTTTGAAGAGACGCAGGAATGGTGAGCGAAAGTCACCTTCGGAAATCCTCATCGCTCCTCCGGCAAGGTTCGCTGAGTTCAATTTTGTGGTCGGTTGGAGCGGGAGTTCATTGCCGAGGGTATCGGCGAGAAGCGACAGATTGGCAATGTCGTGGGTGCCATCGAGGAAGATCAGCGCCCCGCCGCCCGAGCGAAGAAAGGTGCAGATCGCGCCCACTTGCGTGCGGGAAAGCGCCGGTGCCTGGGTGATAAGAATCTTGGATGACCCTGAGAGCGAAGACGGCGTGAAATTTTCACCATTCAATTCAAGGACGCGATAGACGCCGTGACTGTCTTCGGCATATGGATTGACGGCCGCCTTGAGAAAGCGCGTCGAGTTCCCATCACCCTCCCCGTCGTGGAGAATGACAACTTGCTCAGTATCGCGCACTGCAACGGGCAACCAGAACTGGTTGTCGAGCGGGAGGTCATCGGGCGATAGCCGGATCTCGACCGCGTGGGTTCCGGAGCGTAACCCGGGCATGGCAAGTGTGACTTCACCTTCGCCCCAAGGAGGAAGCGAGACGGTCTCATCTGCGACCAAAGCGCCGGCTACAAAAGCTTCGATCTTGCCACTGTAGGTGTCGCGCGAGTAATTCCCCACCCGGGCGGTGATATCAAATTGCTGACTGCGAGTAGGCGGAGAACCGGCGAGTTTGGCCTCGATGATGGCTTGGTTTCTGCGCGCTTCGTTGTCGGTGGCGGGAACAAAGAGGAGGTTGGATTTCCCTGGAAGGGCGTCGAACTGTATCGATGCCCAATTCTTGCGCTGAAAGTCCGAGAGGTAGATGAAGTCAACGGGACCATCCGCCTTGGAGGCTAGTTGAACAGCCAACAAATTCGCGGCTTTGAAGTCAGCCCTCGCAGCTTGTGGTTCGGCATCTGCAATGAACTTTTCAGCCGCAGCGATGTTATGACTAAATTGGGAAAAACCAGCTTTCGGTACGCGTCCGGCAAGAATCGGAATCACGCGGTCGAGAGGATCGAGTGCGCGGAGAATTTCCGAGGACTTGAGTTGCGCACGTTTCCAGGTCGAGACGTTCTCGTCATGGTGAGCCATGCTCAGCGATTGATCGACGATGAGGATGACATGGCGGCGCTCGGATTGACTTTGTTTATTCACCCCGATGACCGGTCGGAAAAATGCGAGGACGAGCGCAATCAATGCGAGCGAGCGAAGCAGAAGAAAAAAGAAGTGTCGCCACTTGAATAGGCGCGAGCGACCGGCAAGAGATTTTTTCAAGTCATCGAGCGACGAGAAGAAATACTTTTTGGGTGTCCGTCGGCTGAGCCAATGGATCACGAATGGCAATGCTGCCAAGGCAAGCCATCCCCAAAGTGCGCTGGCTGAGGTAAAGCTCATGATTCGAATTCGGTCCAACTGCGAAAACCCAGGTAGGCTTCGATGGCGTCGAGATAAGGTTGGTCGGTGCTGACGCGGGCGAAATCGATCCGTCGGCGCATCGCACCAGTGCTCAGCGCCGCCGTGCGGTCGCGAACAGTCGCTTCAAAGACGTCCCGGATCTCTTCTGGTTCGACTTCGATTTCTTCTTCGGTTTCGAGATCCACAAAGCGAGCAAGTGGCGCGCTCGGGAGAGTGCTCTCCTCGGGATCGGCTATTTGGAGAAGGAGAATCTCAAACCCGCGATGAAGGAAGGGACTGAGGGCTTCCAGAATTTCTTCCGGGGCTTCACCAAGAAAATCGGAGAGAACAACGAGACGCCCCCGACGCTTGGTCAGCAGTGCGGTTTCGGTAAGCGATTCGGCGATGCGGGTTTCGCCTTGCGGATGATCCGTCGGCAGCGCGAGTTGCATAAGCATGCGCTGGAGATGCCTTGTGGTGCCACCACAGGGAAGGTGCGAGCGCACTTTATCGGCGAAGAGAGTGAGACTGACCTTATCCCCCTGGCGAATCATCAGATGGGCGAGCGATGCGGCAATGCGGGCAGAGCGTAGCGCCTTCTGCTCGCGCCCTCCGGTAGCGAATGCCATCGAGCCGGAAACATCGGTAACAAGATGAACGGCGAGGTCGGTAAGCTCATCATAAGTGCGAATGAAGAGCTTCTTGGTGCGGGCGTAAACGTGCCAATCAATCGCGTTGACGGAAAGCCCGGGATAGTACTGCTTGTGCTCGGCAAACTCCCCACCGGATCCGAAATCGTGCGACTTGTGACGACCGGAAAATCGCGCTTCGACCGTGCTTTTCGCGAAGGCGATGAGATTTCTGTAGCGGGCAAGTTCTTCTTCATTGAGGAACTTCTTCCCACTGGGCAAGGCGGGTGGAGTCGCTTTCTCCCTCGCCTTGAAATGCGACGGCAGCGGTGGAGGTGTGGTCCGGAGGGGCGCTGCAGGTAATGTCCCCGGGGGCCTTTGAGCAGGAATAGCCATAGCAAGGTCTAGCGATGCTCATCGAGGAGGCGGACAATAATATCCTTCGCTGTTAGGCCTTCGCCCGTGGCGCGATAGTTTGGCACGATGCGGTGCGAGAGCACGGCTGGTGCTACTTCGTAAACGTCGTGCACCTCGGGCGCCGAACGCCCATCCATGAGAGCAAATGCCTTCGCACCAAAGACGAGATACTGCGAGGCGCGAGGGCCGGCACCCCATTCAATGTATTTCTTGGCAACCTCGGCAGGAGCAGACTCGCCGGGACGGGTCGCGACCGAAAGAGCAACCGCACTGGCTAGAACGCCATCCGCAACGGGCATCGCTCGAACAAGTTTCTGAAACTCGAGAAGTTTTTCTGCAGTGAGCACTCTATTCAATGTCGCCCTTTCACCAATCGTCGTGCGGCGAACGATCTCCTGCTCTTCCGCCGGCTGAGGATAACCCAAATCGAGAGAGAACATGAAACGATCAAGCTGCGCTTCCGGGAGAGGATAGGTTCCTTCCTGCTCGATGGGGTTCTGGGTGGCGACAACCAAGAACGGTGATGGCAACGGCCTGGTCTCACCAGCCACAGTAATCTTGCGCTCCTGCATCGCCTCCAGAAGAGCCGACTGGGTTTTGGGAGGCGTTCGGTTAATTTCGTCAGCGAGAAGAAGGTTCGTGAATACGGGTCCCGGCCTGTATTGAAACTCGAGGTTACCTGCGTGCTCGTGAATAACTTCCGACCCGATGATATCGCTGGGCATCAAATCAGGAGTGAACTGAATGCGGTTGAAGCTGACGCCAAGCACATCGGCAATCGAATGCACGAGGAGGGTTTTTGCGAGGCCGGGCACGCCGATAAGAAGGCAGTGCCCATTTGCGAAAAGCGAGGCGACAAGGCTTTTCACGATGTCATTCTGCCCAACAATGACCTTGGAGAGTTCCTCCATGACTTGGGCTGCCGACGCTCGGGCCTCTTCGATGCTCGTATTTTGATCCATAATTTCAGTTGGGATAACGGGTGCAGCTTATTCGTTATTAGGAAAGTTTATCCACTACAATCCCTTACCAAATTTATAATTATACCAAATCTTGGTATTGATCTGACGCGATTGGGTGGGGAGTTGGTTGATCGTGAGCTACTTGTGCGCGGCAAAAAGTCATGTTTTTATTCGAAACCGCTATTACAGATGGGGGACACAAAGTGACCAATTTGTTATTTACACCTCGCAAGGTAGGCGTATCTCCCCTGCCCCCAAGCATTGGGAAAACGCGCTAACTGGATTCGTTCAAAATGCCCCATAAGGGAGCACTATCCCCTGCTCAAGAGATATTGCATCACGCCCTTCTGCGCGTGCAGACGGTTCTCCGCTTGGGTGAAAATCTCATCCGCACGTGCTTCGAGCACAGCTTCGGTGATTTCCTTGCCGCGATACGCGGGCAAACAGTGAAGCACCATCGCGTTTGAGGCCGCTTTGGCGAGCATTGCATCGTTCACCTGAAACGCCATCAACTGCTCTTCACGACCTGCATCGTCAAGTTCTTCCTGCCCCATGCTTACCCACACATCCGTGTAAAGTACATCCGCGTCGGCAACCGCAGCGTCAACATCGGAACTGAAGCTGACATTTCCTTTGGTAAAATTCTCACGGAACGCCGCATCGGGGAGGCACATCTCCGGTCCGGCAACGACCAATTCAAACCCGAGACGTTCGGCCGCCCACATCCACGAACGCGACATGTTGTTGTCGCCATCGCCAAGGAAAACAATCTTCTTCCCCTCCCAAGTGCCGAACTTCTCACGAATCGACAACAGATCCGCAATGATCTGACATGGATGTTCTTCATCAGTCAGTGCATTGATCGTAGGAATCCCAGAATACTCGGCAAAGGTTTCGACATCCGACTGATCGAAAGTCCGAATGATCGCGCCATGCACCATGCGCCCGAGAACACGCGCCGTATCTTCGATAGGCTCGCCCCGACCAAGCTGCATATCCTTTGAGGAAAGATAGATCGCGCTCCCGCCCATCTCTCTAACTCCCACTTCAAAACTCACACGGGTACGTGTTGATGCCTTGCTGAAAATCATCGCCCAGGTCTGATTCGCAAGAATCCCCCGATTGGTGGCATTCTTATTCTTACGATCGCGCTTCGCGACCTCGCCGATTTCGACGATTCGCTCTAAATCCTGTGCGGTGCAGTGTTGAATTCCGAGAAGATGTTTCATAGCTGATTAGAAAAGTTACCCTCCATACGTCGCAGATTTTTGCGACGTTTCGAGAAATTGGGGAAGGAACAAGATGAACACCAAACATCTAAGGATGCAACTGAATTTCGCGACACAAACGAGACAAGAAACGCGGAACGAACATCTCTTCACCCCGGCGCAGTCGTATGAAATGTAGTTAGACGTGTCGGCTAACACCTCATATCCGGCACCGCCGCAAACCACTTCACGCCCTTCATGGTGAAACACTCGCTTGATACGCCTCCATCGCTTTAAGAAGTATCCGCATTTCAGGAACATCCACACCTACCTCCTCAGCACGAAGCACAGGAAGACGCCAAATAGAATCTAATTCGATCCGTCGACCGGAGTGATAGTCGAGCAAACTCGATGGCCGGTAGGGCCCCATGTTTCTCGTCACTTCCATCTGCTTGGAAACCAAGGTTTCGACCTCTCCGATATCGTAACCAAGGGCACTCGCTACGGCGTGCACCTCTCTCATCAGTCGCTCGACCTTATCGCTCACTCGCGACATAATCTCTGCGCAATCGATACCACCCTCGGCAATGGCCAATCCATTAAACGGAATGTTCCAGAACAACTTCCGCCATTGCGCTGCGGCAAGATTTTCAACCGCCTTGGCCTGGATGCCGCACGCACAAAGTTCATTCACTAATTCCTCACAAGCCCCTTCTCGTCCGCGATAGCATCCGACCGTAACATGCCCCTGATCGATATGATGAATCACCCCGGGTTCAATGCGGTTGAGACAGACAAAGCACAGCCCACTGTAGATTTCGGACTGAGGAAATTTTTCACCAAAGAACACATCGTTGCCCAGTCCATTCTGAAGCGTCAGAATGGTAGTGCCTTCTCCGACCATGGGCTTCACCCACTCCGCCACTTCGGCGTTTCCAGTTGTCTTCGTCGCAATAATCACTAAATCCACCACACCAACTTGGGATGGACGTTCGCTGACCTCAATCGGATCGAGATGAAAACTTTCCGCCACCTCACTGCGCACTTGGAGACCACGCAAACGAAGGCTTGGCACATCTGACCGCCCAATAAAGATCACATCACCACCGGAGTTGGCGATCAATCCACCGTAATAGCCACCGATCCCACCAGTGCCAACTATCGCAACTTTACCTAGCGTCTTTGCCATCATAACCAGTAGCACTTAACCCACAGCGTTCGCCGTGTAAATCGAAGCCACCCCGAATGACAAAGGATCACACTTCGCATCGGTAAACCCATTCGCATCGATGAGATCGGTCATCTCACTACCGGAAGGAAACTTTTCAATCGTTCCACCAAGATAGGCATAGGCGTCTTTTTGCCCGGTAATCACTCCTGCGACATTCGGCAAAAGGGTGTGGAGGTAAAACCGATACGGGCCGCGTAGTAGTCCGGCGGGAAGTGAAAAATCGAGCACCAACATCATCCCGCCCGGCTTCAGCACGCGGGACATCTCACGGATTCCCTTCGGCCAGTCCGCCATGTTACGCAGACCGAATGCGACGGTCACCACGTCAAACGAATCGTCAGCAAAGGGCAGCGCCATTCCATCGGCGGCGACGAGGTGTTTGATCTTTCGTTTGCGCGCCTCATCGAGCATCGGCACACAGAAATCCGCGCCAACAACCGTGGCGTCGGGAATACGTCCTTGGATTTCTTCCGCAAGATCACCTGATCCAGTCGCAAGATCCAACACCATAGCCGGCGATTTTGCCGCGACGATCTTGCCCACTTTTTTCCGCCACAGCACGTCCACACCAAGGCTCAACACATGGTTGGTCACCACATATTTATCGGCAATTCGAGCGAACGCGTTTCGGACGTATTTTGGGTCTTGCATCTGCCCACAACATGCGCGGATTCTCGTCACTTCCAACAAAGAAACTCACTCTAGAAAGGAAAATAGGAACCACAGATTTCACGGATATACACGGATAATCAGTGAGTTACATCGACTAGGCGACTAACCCTCTGGTTGATCGAGATGAATTTCATAAGTGCCTCTAAATCCGTGCTTTCCGTGTCATTTGACTTCGTCCGTCTCCGCTGCGTTACGGCTGTGGTTCTCATCTCTGATTTTAGGCTCACTCTTTGCTGAGTGCTGATCCAAACATCATTCCGGCAGGTCGGCATTCAGGATTTCACCACCAACTCTTGCAGTCGATAATACTCATCACTCAGAGCAACCTCTTCATCTCCATCGAAGACCTGCTCAATCACGGCACCGGCTCGACCATCTTTTGCCTTAATCGTTACCCTTCCTGCCGCATCGTAGCCTAGCTCTACCTCGACAGGATAATTCTTCTCAGGTTCTGCAATCGGACCAAAGGTGAACTTGCCCAAGTTTTCCGCGACTTCGTATTCATCCTTACGCTGCAGCACTTCGATCGACACGGTTTTCTGCTCTTTGCTTCTCGTGTAAAGAGTTTCTCTTGCTGTGGCTGGCACAGGCACGTTCTTTTCAATCAATGCATGGAATACAGCCTTCTTTGCCTGAGGATCAAAAACCCTGACCCCCAGCTCATTACCGGTGACCAACTGTCGCAGTGGGGGCGCTGCCACTTGCTTATCACCGTGCATCTGTTCCGCCAAGATCGCTGCACCATAGGCAACTGAGGCATGAGGTTGCTGCCTGCGCACACGAGTCTTTGGTAATCCGCTCATCTCACGAACTTTTCGCTCCACGCAGGGAAGCAAACTACTCCCTCCGGTGAGCACCAGATCGTCGATATCATCCCAACCCATACCCGCCGCTTTCAGCGCCTTTTCACAAATCAACTCACTGGCTTCCAACCAAGGTTCCGCAGCCTCCTCAAACTGTGCACGGTTAAACGTCACGCGAATCTGCCGCCCGGCAAGAATCAAGGGCTTACTAATGACTCCCCGACCTGGCTCGGATAGCTCAATTTTGGCACGCGTCGCAAAAGTTCTTAGCTTTTGCATCGCCTCGTTATCATCGCTAATTCCTACCCGGTGCTGACTACGGTATTGATCCTCAACAATACCCATGATCACTTCATCGAAGTTCTTCCCACCAATATTTTTCGCACCTTCAGTTGCCAACACATAAAGCCCATCCGGTGTTGCCTGGAGCACTGTCGCATCCAAGGTGCCACCGCCAATATCGAAAACGAAGATCGTTTTCTCGCCATGCTTTGCATCAAGACCGAAATACGTTGCCGCAGCCACAGGCTCTTCTACGACGCCTAGCACGGGAAGATCCGCGAGCCGCCCTGCGTTTACCGTCGCTCGCCGCTCCGCTTCATTGAAATGCGCCGGCACCGTGATCACCGCACCGGTGACCGCTTCCTGGCAAGCCGACTCTGCATCTGCTTTCAACTTTCGTAACACCAATGAGGAGATTGCCTCGGCAGAGTAGTCCCTCCCTTGGTGGTCGGTGAACACCGTCTTGTCCGTTCCCATGGAAAGTTTGGCAAATCGACAAATAGCTAGCCCCGCCTCCTCATCCAACAACTGCTCCACCAAATCACCGACCAAGCATCCACGCTCGCCCACATGGACGACGGAAGCCGTCTGAAAGTTCTCGCTGTTGTCCAGATGCGGACACAACACGGGAGTACCCGCACGGTTCACATACCCCACCAGCGAAAATGTCGTTCCAAGGTCTATTCCTATGATCATCGTTTCGTGTTCAGTCTCGTCTACTCTCGATTCTTTATTACCACCATCCAAGCATTTCAATCATGGACTCGTTATTGCTCATTACATTTATCTAAACTAGCAAGAGTCCATAAGTGATCTAGTCGCCAGCGCCACAATCCAGCACACACCGAAAGCCTATCGTGCTCCATCGAGAATCGGGTATATGGAAGCTTCGTGTAGATGACCAATACCACCATTGCGCACTGCTATACCAAGAACTGCCACGAACTACACGATCAGGACTTTCATCATTAAAAGTTTCCTCGCACCATTCGGCCACATTACCTCCCATGTCATACAATCCGTACTTATTTGCTTTATAACTTCCAACAGGAGCAACACGTGCATGCGCATCGACATGACCTTCAATCGGGTCTGACCACGACGGCCAGCTTCCACCCACTACTGCCTCACTACCCGCATAGTTACCATCGTCACTCTTCGGTGGCCAATAGTTTCCAAATGGATACTGGTCCTCAATTTCTGCATTTTTGCTCTTTATTGTAGCGCTAGCCTCCTCATTAAGGCCCACGGCGACGCTCCACTCGTGATCAAAAGACAACCGATACATCTGACCTTCGCGAATCTTTCCAAGCCCGAGTTCGCGGCTAGTTAGCCACTTGCAAAACGCCCTCGCATCAATCCAGCTGACTCCGCAAACTGCGTGATCGCCAGTTTGAGCATGACCTGGACTCTTCCAAGTTCGACCTACTTGATTTAGACCTTTCCGTCCATTCTTAATATCCAGTGAATACATACCGCCTGTCGCATCATAACCGGTCTCCTTGACGAAGGCTTCGAAGTCCTTCAGCCTAGTCTCATAAACACTGAACAATACCTTATCACCGCCAGCGGGCACAAACTTCATTCCTATTGTGTTAGTATAGGTGCCATCACCAGTGGGATAGGGAGTCTTCTCCAAGCTCACAAATTTACTGCCCACTTCATCAGCCTTCACCATTACGCGCACTTCCGATTTCTTGAACCTCTGCTTCCTCAAACTTAATACGTGCTCGCCGGTTGGGACCACGGTCTCATATGGTGTCTTTCCTAACACCTCTCCCAAGCTATTAATCACATCAGCTCCCGCTGGATCACTGGTCAACTTTAGTGTCCCTTGCGAAAAGCGTGACGTAATCTCTTCTTTCTTATCTCTTTCCACCACCACTTTTTCATGGTAATCCGGCCAGCCGGAACGCTTCATCACCACTTCGTATTCGCCCGTCGGCAAGTCCGCTTCCACTCCCGGTGTCTGCCCACTGCGTGGCTCGAATTCGCGATCGCTCTTCACATCACTGGTCACTTGTGAGAGAGAGTAACTCATCCCTTCAGGAGTGCTCTTTACCAGCACCGCACCTTCGCTGCGATTCAAACGCACCGGGCCCATCATCGTGGTGTCATCCTTACGCACCACCGCCGTCTGGGTCACTGGATCGTAACCTTTCTTCTCGATCACCACCTCATATCTCCCCAGCTTCAAGTCCACGTAATTGGCTGGGCTCAATTCTTCACCCTTGCCACTCAATCTCACCGTTGCACCGCCTGGTTCAGTCTTCACCACCACCGCACCACGAGCCGTCGCCAATAGCGATTTTAGACTATCTCTTGCAGTTGATGCCTCGGAGTGATTTTCATCCAAATCCAAAACCTTCTCAAACCCTTCCAAGGCATTCTCCCACTCTTCCTGACTCTGCATCAAACGTGCGCTCGCCAATAAGCCATCGATCTTCCGCTGTCGATCTGCCAAGGCGCGCACATTATCAGCCTCAACTTTATCTAACGCTACTTTCACCCGCTTTTCGCCATCGAGTGCTTCTTTCCAAGTTGGTTTTAATGACAGCGCTTCCGCATACACCTCTGCCGCCTCACCCCAACTCTCGGACTCTTCATGCACCATCCCCTGCTGAACCAACCTCGCTGCCATCTCGCGCTTAGGATTCTCTATCCCAAACCACCAGCCAGCTCCAGCACAGCACATCAGCAACACCAACACAACAGCGACCAGGATTTCTTTCCCGTGCCCACCGCTCTGAGCCACTTTTTTGCGTTTCGGTGGTGTCTTCTCATCAACGCCTGCCGCATCTACTATGCCAGCTGGACTTTCGACCTGCCCATCAAAATCCGGTCTCAAAGCCGGTAAATCCCCACCATCAGCCGCTAGTTCGATCACTTCAATCGCCTCTTCCATCCGAGTGATCGACTCGCGATATTTCTGTGCTAATCCAGGAGTCGGAGCCCTCGCCAACTTCTCCTCCAACTTCCGACGCTGAGTAGAAAACGCCTCGTGGCGCAAGTGTTCATCAGCGCCGGGTTCCACTCCCAGCACCTTGTAAGCATCTTCTAAATTCATCATTTCTCGATTCGTCTCAACGTTGATTATTTCTTGTTAAATCTCACCACCCAGTCGCGCAGCCACTTCTCAAGTGCCGTGCGGATCGCCGGCATCCTTCCTGCCACTCCCGATGCCTCACGACGTCTCTCATCCAACTGGCGCAACCGTTGCTCGATCGATTTCTCCTGATCTCTGCTCGCGCGGGTGCGCTTTTCCTGTTCGGCCTGAAGTAATGACTCCCTGGCCTGCACCTGATCGCCCAACTCACCGGCGAGAGTGCGCATCACCTTTTGCAAATATTGCCCGACTAAATTCTGCTGTTCGCGGAACAAATCGGCCACCACCCGCCGCAGTTCCCTACCCGTCGCGTCATGCAGTTTTTCCAATTCCTTTTCAATGGTGAGATTCTGCTGCTTGCGAATGCTCACATAAGTCCAGAAGAACCCGATGATCATCAGCGGCAACATCGCAGCGTAAAGATACGTCCGTAAATTCGTCTGCTCACCGAGCAATGTTCCGATCGCGCCGAAGACCATCCCCAACATCAGAATCCCGAAAATTCCTTGGCGAGCCTTACCTAAACGAGAGCCAATACTCGGCTTCGGCATTTCGCCACGATAGCGAATTTCCGGTCTCGCCAATCCCGTCATCGAGCTCCAGAAAGCCTTTTCGTCCAAACCCGGAAACGTTGGCTTAAATGCGATTCCAGCTTGTTCGGTCAACCGCTTCCTCAGCGACTCGCCAGCCAAATCCAGTGCTTCTTGGATCATCTTCAGATCCTTGATCAGACGCTGTCGACAAAACGCCTCTACCTCACGGACCAAGCCATCCTGACACCCTTCATCGAGAGTCAACTTGATGACATTCCCACGGGCATCCTGCAAAATATCCTCCGCATCAATTTCGCCAGCCAATTCGTCCATTCGTTGATACGCCCCACCGCCGGCCACCAGCAAACGCTTGCTCTCCTCCTCCACACTCCGACGCAATGCCTCCATTTCCTCCTGCAAGGTTTCTCTCACCTTATCGACCTCCCGTCTCAATTCCTTGTGCTGACCACTCCCCGTGATTAACCCGGATTGCTGGAGCTTCTTTTGATTCTGAAGATTAACGTCTGCCTGCTCCACCTCACCCTGCAACAACTCCACCCCGGCCTCCAGCTCCCGCTGACGCCGCGTTTCCTGGATAAACCGCCGCAACTCGCTCGACGGCTGAGTCAGTAATTCCAGACGAGCATCCACCACATCCGCTCCGCTGTTCATCCGCATCGGCGAGAGACTACAAACCACCTTCCATCCCAGCCACCATCCTTTCGAAGGCAAGCCACCGGTTTCCTTGCCGTTTCCGACCAAACATTGCAAGCCGACCATTTGCTCCATCAGAAGTTGCAGCGTATCGCGCTCCGCCTGGCCAAATTCCGCTTCCACTGGCCCACAGAGGAACAACCAATCCGCACCATCCGCCAGCACTGACAACAGTGCAGGTTTCTTCACCAGAGCCGACAAGCTTTCAGGGACCAGCAAGCGCAATCCGCGTCGACGCGATGGTGCCGGCAATTGCAAGCGCAAAGGATCCATCCACGATGATGGGTTCCCCTCCTGCAACAGATCCTCGTCCTCCAGTGCAGCGACAAACGACTCCGCCTGATCGAACTCCTGCAGCGACTCTCCGGTATCGAGCGAAAACCCGCGCTCTTGCAACAAGATTTCGGTATAGCCGATTCGCGACGGCACGATAACCCGGCAGATATTATAATCATCTCCAACCAGTGCCGATACCGCGGCAGCTGTCGACTCAGGAGTCAAGCCAACTAAAACCGCTCGCACTGGGTCGCTAAACAAAGGCTGACCCAAACGCTCAAACGCATCACACAGTGGAGTGATCGCCTGCCCAGCTTCCTGGGCTTGTGCCAAACGCCCGGCAATTTCCGCCGCTTCACCCAATTCGCGCCGCACGAGATTTTCATCGGCGGATGTGATCGTCAAAGCTTCCATACTCTCAGCATTTCCGTCAGCAAAAAAAGGTCAAGCCCGACGTGTCTAACAAACACTCAAAAACTAGATATAGGGCGTGGACCGAGCCGCTTGAGCTGAAGAAATGGCGGCATCCGCTGCGGACTCCGCTTGGCGAGCTGCGGACTCTGCACGACTTGCTGCCGACTCTGCTTGCTGTGATGCAGTCTCTGCCTGACGCAAAAGACTCTCAATCTGACCCAAGGCCTGAGATGCGGTGTCGTGCATCTGTTGTATCTGCTCGGAGCCATTTCTCGCCTCACCGTGGAAGGTCTCGATCTGTTGATACAGGCCTCTCGACTCGCCCAGCACTCCGTTGATTTCCTCACGCAGCCCCTGAGCAGCACTCAGCACTTCAGCAACACTCTGCTTCAAGCCCTCCGCTTCGTGGAGAGCGTCTTCGACTTTTGTCCGTCCGGTGGCTGCCGCTTCCGCATCGAGTTTAATTTGTTCGACCTTCTCCTGCCCCAGACTAACAATGGCACTCACCTTCTGTGCCAAGTCCACCTTCATGTCAGAAACATAAGAGATCGCATCGGCATGCGCCTGTTTGGCACCTGCAAGCTCGTGCTCTGCGGTGGTGGCTGCCGTTTCCGCATGGCTTTCTGAACGCTCCGCAGAGGTCTCGGCATGTTCCGCATCAGTCGCAGAGGACTTGGCCTCCGTAGATGATGCGAGAGATGCCGAAGCAGAAGACGCGGATTCCTGGGCGCTGGTTTGGGATTGCGATGCTGATGATGCCGCCTGGCTTGCCTCCGCTTGCGCACGATCCGACGCCTGACTTGCCTCCTGCGCCTCCGCTTGCGCTCGACTCGATGCCTGCGTTGCCTCGTTTGCCTCCGCTTGCGCACGGTCAGAGGCCTGCGTCGCTTCCTGCGCTTCCGCTTGAGCGCGATCCGATGATTGGCTTGCCTCTTGGGCCTCGCGCTCGGCAGTGTCGCTCGCCTGCTCCGCTTTCGCCTGCGCTTGCTCGCTCAGATCTGCCGCAGCCGTTGCCCGTTGTTGTTGTTCCTCGCTGCTATCAGCGGCAGTCGTCGCCCGCGCCTGTTGTTCCTCACTCTGATCCGCTGCGGCCGTCGCCCGTTGTTGTTGTTCTTCACTAACATCAGCCGCCGCCGTGGCACGCTGTTGTTGTTCTTCCGAGACATCAGCCGCAGCTGTGGCTCGTGCCTGTTGTTCTTCGGAAACATCTGCTGCCGCCGTGGCTCGCTGTTGCTGCTCTTCGGAATGATCCGCAGCCGTCGTTGCGCGGGCCTGCTGTTCTTCACTGGTGTCCGCTGCCGTTGTCGCCCGTTGTTGCTGCTCCTCACTGGTATCCGCCGCTGTCGTCGCCCGGTGTTGTTCATCTTCCGCCGCACGGGCTGCCGTGTCCGCCGCCTTATGCTCATCCTCTGCCAAGCGTGCCGCCGTTTCAGCCTCGCCACGCGCCGCATCCGCCGCGCCAGCCGAATGTTCCGCATCGGCCCTCGATGAAGCTGCGGCGTCAGCCGAGGCATCCGCCTCACCCGCCGATTGATTCGCCGCCGTCGCACTGTGCCCGGCCTCACCCGCTGACTGCCCGGCGATATCGGCACTGTGCCCCGCATCGGTGGCGCTCTGGCTCGTAGCCTCGCTGTCGGCATGCGCCTGATCCCGGAAATGTCCCGACTCCGCAGCCGCCGACTCCGCCTGATGGGAGGATTGCTCAGCCTCTGATGACGCCGACTCCGCCACACGTGCCGCGACTCCCGCCGAAGCAGAAAATCCCTCGGCCTCAGTTTGAGCGGCATCGGCACTAGCCGAACTCTCCTGCGCTTGAGCTGCAGCACCTTGGGCTTCTGTCGCAGATCCCTGAGCTTCCGTTGCCGACGCCTCTGCTTGATGTGCCGCCCCGCTTGCCTCACCCACCGAAGCCTGCGCTTGGGCCGCAGCATCCGAGGCATCGTCGGCAGACGCTCTGGCTTCACCCGCAGACGCCGAAGCCTCACCGGCGGAAGCGTCTGTCGCACTTGCTTGCGCGGCTGCTTCGCCGGCACTCATCTTTGCGTCCTCGCTCGCTGCAGCGGCTTCATCAGCGGATTGCTGGGCTAGACGAGCCGATCCTGCTGCCTCCTCGGCAGCAAGTTGATCGTCAGTTAAGGATGGTGGCGGTGTGGTATCATCGGCTGGCATAGGACTCTTGTGTTAGTAGTTTTTGCTTAAATGATCAAAAAACATAACCTTGTTACCCTAAATGACCTGCTCGGTCACGGTTAAAAGCCGTTTAATTACACAAAACAGCAGCAGATCTCACGCCAAAGCAGCATCCAATCGCCTGCGTTGAGCGATATCGAGCGCTCCAGAACTTTCACCTCGCGCTCATAATGGCACCGCCGCAAGCCCATTGACCATTGGCACTTGACCAATGACAGCACCGGAAGATCCAACTCCCGACCTGCCATAGACTCCCAAGCCACCATCAATTTCCCGCACAATCCCTTAGACCACCCACCGGTGCCCCCTAGCCCCCACCACCGCACACCAATACACACCGAAAGCCGCGGTTACTGCCGCGGTAATCGGGGATAGTGCGATGGCGGAGGGAAGACAAGAACCAGTGCTGATCGTGGTAATCCCAGCCACCCCCGCGCAGCACGCGGCGTTTCCGATCACCACTAAACCAGTCCTCGCACCACTCCAACACATTACCCCCCATGTCATGTAGTCCGTATTTGTTTGCCTTGTAGCTTCCCACAGGCGCCACCCTGGCATGGGCATCACGATGTCCGGAAATTAGTGTCCAATTCCACGGCCAACTTCCCACTTTCGCCTCACTTCCCGCATAGTTCCCATCGTCACTTTTCGGCGGATAGTTGTTCCCCCACGGATACACACCTGCGATCTCTTGATCTTTGCTTTTCGGCGTGCCGGAGGCGCTCTCGTTTAACCCTACTGCCACACTCCACTCGTGATCGGATGGTAAGCGGTATTCTTGATCACTGCGAATACGCCCCGCTTTGCGCTCACGCTCGGTCAGCCATTTGCAAAATGCCTTCGCATCGTTCCAACTCACTCCGCACAAGGCGTAATCTGGCCCCTGGGCATGTCCCGGACTCTTCCATGTCCGGCCCACTTGCACGAAACCCGCCTCATATCCCTCTTTGTGATCAAGGGAATACATCCCACTCGTCGCATCATACCCCGTCTCCTTCACAAACGTCTCAAAGTCCTTCACCCGCGTCTCGTAAACACTGAACAATACGCCATTACTCCCGGCTGGCACGAACTTCATTCCGAGGTCGTTGGTATAAGGCTTTCCTGCCAGTGGATAGGGAATTTTCTTTAACACGGGACTGGCCGTCGCCGTCTTTCCTTTCATCACCTCCACACGCAGCTCGGCGACCTCATACCCCTGCTTCTCCACCTCAATCACATGCACACCAGTCGGCACTTCAACTTCCAGCGGAGTCACTCCCAGTTCCTTCCCTCCCACACCACGCACCATGGCACCAGCAGGCTCGCTCACCACTTTCATCCGTCCTTGCGAAAACTCCCACACACCTTTCCCTGTTTTCCCGTTCGCCACTTCTACCTGCGTCTTCCCATCTGGCCAGCCCTCGCGCTTAAACACCACTTCATAAGTCCCGACAGGCTGTTCATCCAAACTCAGCGGTGTCTTGCCTAACAGCTTCTCACCTCCACCAACAACCTGGTAAACCGACATCCCCGAAGGCACACTGACCAGCTCCAAGGTTCCCTGACCGAACTCCCAATCCACCTCTTCTTTGAGGTCACGCGCCACCGTCAGTCGACGTTTGTAATCCGGCCAACTGGAACGCTTCATCACCACCTCGTATTCGCCCGTTGGTAAGTCCGCCTCCACTCCGGGTGTCCGCCCGCTGCGCGGCTCGAACTCGCGATCACTCTTCACATCGCTGGACACCTGCGTGAGTTCGTAGCTCATCCCCTCAGGCGTGCTTTTCACCAAGACCGCGCCTTCGCTGCGGTTCAAACGCAGCGGCCCCATTACCGTGGTGTCATCTTTACGCACCACCGCCGTCTGCGTCACGGGGTCGTAACCTTTCTTCTCTATCACCACCTCATACCTTCCCAGCTTCAAGTCCACGTAATTGGCAGGGCTCAGCTCTTCGCCTTTACCACTCAAGCGTATCGTCGCACCACCGGGTTCGGTTTTGACCACCACCGCACCTCTCGCATTAGTCAGCAACTTCTCCAACCTCGCCACTGCTTCATTGGCTTCGACATTGTCTGCATCCAGAGACGCGGCTTTGCCATACAACTCGAAGGCCTCACCCCACTCATCCTGACCTTGCGCGATGCGCGCCTGCACTAGCAAACGTTCGACTTCACGATCTCGCTCTGCCAAAGCGCGGGCATTTTCTGCCTCAATTTTCTCCAGCGCTGTCTTCACCCGCTTTTCGCCATCGAGTGCTTCTTTCCAGCTCGGTTTTAACGACAAGGCTTCCGCATAAACCTCGGCCGCCTCGTCCCAACTCTCGGACTTTTCGTGCACCATACCTTGCTGAACTAAACGCGCTGCCATCTCACGCTTGGGATTCTCCATCCCAAACCACCAGCCAGCTCCCGCTCCACACATCAGCAACACCAATACAATAGCGACAAGAATCTCTTTTCCATTCCTCGAGCCAGGCGATTTCGAACGGCTTGCGCTCGCTCGCTTCGACGTAGCTACCGCATCCTTGTCTTCTTCGGATGGTGATGGTTGGGGATCGCTCTCGACAGAACCGAAATCAGGACGGAGCATCGGGAGTTCACCGCCATCCGCCGCCAGTTCGATCGTTTCAATCGCCTCATCGAGCTTTGTTAGAGTATCCCTATATTTCGCCTTCAGACCAGGCGTTGGAGCCTTTGCCAGCTTTTCCTCAAGCCGCCCTTGAAGACGCCGATACGCCTCATGGCGCTCCACTTCATCAGCCCCCTCGGAAACCCCGAGCATTGCATAAGCATCCTTCAAATTCATCACCCGAAAATCAAGCGGCAATCAAAAGCACATAGCAACTCAAAAAGTCTTGAATCTCGCTCTCGCCCTAAGCCGAGCTTTGAGGTTGATCGGACAACTTCCAAAAACACAAAAAAATCCTACGCCTCCATTTCTGGAGGTAGTCGGATGATTGCTAGAAAATACTCAGAACAGGACTCGAACCTGCACGGGTCACCCCACTGGTGCCTAAAACCAGCGCGTCTACCAATTCCGCCATCTGAGCAACGGGAAGGCACCACCATTACTCCGCAGAAGGATCAATGCAAGCGCATCTGTGCAGACAATTTCTGATTATTCTGAAGCGTTGTAAGCTTTGTGAAACAGCCGTCGATGAAATCTAGGGAGGTATTGTTTTTGGCCGCACCACGTAAAACCTTCGGTCACGTGGCTTGTCGGCGGAGAAAAGACGCAAAAAACCGGCACCAGCGCTACCGCTTGCGACCAATGCCTATTGCTCAATGCCCAATGCCTTTTTTTTACCATGAAGAGCATGAGGAACATGAAGCTTGGGTTGTGTTTTTAACCAGAAGGGCTGGAAGGACAAGAAAGGGTTAAAGGGAGTGATTCCGGTTTTCTGTAGCGGTGGCTTTGTAAGCGTCGGAGGGTGATAGGGGAAACAGAGGGACGTTCGTTCGGCGCTTGCAAAGCGTCCGCTACAGGGAATCCAAATTCCGCGCTTCACGTAATGAATACCATCGGAGGTGTGATGGCATAATGCGGCTGAGCATGCCTCCTGCCTCCCATTTTTTTGCGCCTTTTGTGCCTTTTTGCGGCTAAATTTCAGGCATTCGCCCTCCCCACAAAAAAGCCTCTCCGAGTTAACGAAGAGGCTTTGCTCACTCGCAATGAGTGAAAAAGTGGTGCTCACGAGAAGAGTCGAACTTCCACGGGATTGCTCCCACCAGATTCTGAGTCTGGCGCGTCTACCATTCCGCCACGTGAGCACATGGGATAGGAGTGAAACAAACAGTATTCCCACTCGGAATCAAACGGTATTTTGTGCGCTATTAAGTAATTCTGCGGAGTTCACGACGCCTTAGTGAGACTTCGCCAACCACCCAGACTGGCGGGACACCAGCGCTCATTGAGTGCACAAAATCGCGAACGCTTGAAAAACGTTCCTCCCTGCATTGTGCGAATGGAGCATGAACACTCCTGTCCATTGAGTGCGCTGTGGCATCAGGCGCGCGCACGATTTACGGCGACTCCAAAACGCACCGAACCTTCAGGAGTGTCGGTTCTCCGAGTGTGTGAATCACGCCACCTCCTAACGGGAGGGACGATTTCCACATCGCCCCTAACTTTCCTTCGCCACCACCCAATCGCGAGGGGCGCAGCCCTTATACGCGACGCGACCGCACAAAAAAATGCCCGACCACCGGAGCAGTCGGGCATTGGAAAATTGTTCGTTCGCCTTACTTCGTTGGCTTGGCGACGCGGGCTGCGGCCTTCACGGTGGTCGCTGCTTTACCAACACGGTTACGAAGGTAGTGAAGACGTGCACGACGGACTTTGCCGCGGGCGGTGACTTCGATCTTCGCGATACGTGGAGTATGAATGGGGAAGGTGCGCTCAACGCCTTCACCGCTGGAAATCTTACGAACGGTGAACGCTTTGTTCACAGACGCTCCTTTGGTGGCGATCACGATACCAGCAAACATCTGGATACGCTCTTTGCCACCCTCAACCACACGGCAATGGACTTTTACGGTATCACCAACGTCGAATGTTGGAATATCGCTCTTCAACTGCTCTTGCTCGATCTTGTTAATTATGGTGCTCATTGCCACGAAAAGTTAGAAATAATACCTCCTACCTATGCGGAGGGCAGCACTCCTACGCTCAATTCGAGGAGAACGCAAAAGATTTTTCAGCACATTCTCTAGAGAATTTTTCATCTATCACTGATGATCTAAAGCCATCTCCAGCAACCGATTACGCTGAATCTTACCCAAATCCGACCGTGGAAAAGCTCTCACAAAAATGACTTCAGTGAGCCTTTCTACCGGAAGTATTTCACTTTTGTTAAATAAATCGAGCCACTCGGCAGCATTGGTTTGTCCCTTTTCGGCCATCATCACAGGGCGGCATCCCATGCGATCGTCAGGAATCGCCACTACCGCGACGGACTCCACGTCCCCTCCACGTCCTCTCACCTGGCGGTGCAGCACGGCCTCCAATCTCTGAAGAGAAACCAACTCGCCGAGAACCTTGATAAAATCATCCACCCGTCCGCATGGACGTAGAAACGTTTTGCCGCCCTCTTGAAGAATTTCCACCCGATCGCGGGTGGTGAACCAACCAGCGTCATCTAGAGGCGAGCGAAGCGAAAACTCTCCGCCAACGCAGCGCTCCAACCAACCGCTAAACAACGCACCGCCACGTATCTGTAGTGTGGAAGATCCATCTACCCGCACGTCCCACCCATTAATCACTTCCATCCCACCGTTTTCACCAGGAAGTTCCGTCGCAATTTGGGAAGCTGATTCCGTCATACCGAAGGACGAGAGTATCGGCCATCCGAGATTGAGCGCGCGACGTTTCATCTCATCATCCAGCGCCCCACCACCGACAACCACCCCTCGCAGAGAGTCGGGCGAATTAGACTCGCTGGCGACCAAGTCATACACTTGCGTAGGCACCAAGGATGCCCAGTGCACAGTTTCCTCGGCACATGCATTCCGAAATTTCTCCGCAGACCATTTCCCTTCCCATGGAATCACCACGCCTCCAGAAATCGACGCCCGCAGATAAACCCCTGCCCCGCCCACATGGCCTACCGGTAATGGGCAAATCCAACGGTCTCCACGTTCTACACGCAAATGCCGACACACGGATTCCGCCGAAAATCTCAAGGCCTTTTTTGTCAGCACCACCCACCTCGGTGCCCCTGTCGTGCCAGAAGTAGCAAACGCCACTACTGATTGACCTAAACCCGCCATCGCCAACAAGGCGTCTGCGACTTCCACCGGCAATGTCCTGCCCGAAGGCAAACCCACTGCACAACCCGAATCCAAAAACTTCGGATCGAGCAAAGCCTCAGGTGATAGTTCTACAATGGCTTCCACGGGATCTCTTCAAGCAGATCATCGAACCCAAGACCAGTCCCATTTGGCGCACAAAGACGGCCATCGTTCATCTCAACCCTATCAAAGAAGGGATCCGCCTCAAACAAACTATGCGTCGCCAGGCCGTG
Source organism: Verrucomicrobiales bacterium (assembly GCA_024636835.1). Taxonomy (GTDB): domain Bacteria; phylum Verrucomicrobiota; class Verrucomicrobiia; order Verrucomicrobiales; family SLCJ01; genus Sulfuriroseicoccus. The sequence goes on from JAGXGH010000086.1 coordinate 66,413, forward strand.
AAACATATCCGCACGAAGATCAAATTGACGTAATCGCGCGCATTCGTAAGCGGCATACATTTGCCCGAGAGCATGGTCCATATAACTCGTCACCACCAGTCGCCGATCGCTTCGCTCGCTCTGTAAAATCAGATCGATGTCCTCCAGCGCGGGTTTAATCACCGCCACATCGTAACCGTGCTTGGCGCTTTTTTGCGAACGATCCATCGCCAACGGCAGCCCCTCGTCCATCATCAATCTCCAATCGACTTTATCGAATGGACAAGGATCCTCGATAAAATCGATCACCTCTTTCTCTATCGTCTTCAACGACTTCCACCAAGACACCAGAATCCTCGCATTCCCCGTGCCGTTGAAGTCCAGGCGCACCCGTTGAAAATTCTCATTCGCCTTGGCCAGCAGATCTCTCATACGAAGCATACGGCTACCATCGACTTTCACCTTCACCACGGAAAAACCGGCAACCGTTTCCCAGTCGTCCCCAGAGAGATGGCCATGACACACAGGCATCTCCAAACTTTCGAAGAGTGATCGTTGAGCCTTTCGTGCCTCTCCGTCGAGAGCTGCACATTGTAGAGCTCGCTGCGCTAACACTAAAGGATAGCCGTTGCGCAGTTGATTCAACTCTTCCTCCAAGGTTGCATCGCCCAACTCTGGCCACGGGTTGATACACCCGTATCCGTGCCCGGCTTTAATCAACGCACCACGCACTTCGTGACGCGCGGTCTTCGCATTCAGTGATGCGCGAGAGCGAAGACAATACTCCCAATAAAAGATGGAGGAATTCATGTTGCAGATCATCGAGGGCGGGCGCTTTTAGGCGAAAATCAGGGTATAGAGTGAGCACGAACCAAATCGTTGCGCTTCAAGAAGGAAGCCCAAGCATTCACCAAGTTCGCGGTAATTTACAATAATTACCAGAATCATTTGTAGAAAACTTAGAAACTCAAATCGGCAACAGATGTCAATTGAAAATCTATCACCGTTTAATTATGTCCCCATCGCACCAGTTATAACCCCGTTGAGCGGAATATCAGCCCCGCTCCATCGTCTCGTAAAAAAAATGCTTTGAAAGCTATCATTCTGGTAATCCTCAGGCCAGCAGGTCCTTCACCACATGCCCGTGCACATCAGTGAGCCGGAAACGACGACCTTGGTAGGTGTGTGTCAGGCGGGTATGGTCGAGCCCCAATTGATGGAGGATAGTTGCATGCAAGTCGTGGACATGTACGGCACCGGGCGTGAAATGATCCTTGGAGGGTTCGATCGGTGCTCCATCCGGCCCCAAAATGTTGTAGCCGTAGTCGTCAGTAGCACCATAACTAAACCCGGGCTTCACCCCGCCACCGGCCATCCAGCCAGTGAAACAGCGTGGATGATGGTCACGACCGTAATTCGTCTTGGTCAGAGTGCCTTGTGAATAGGAGGTGCGACCGAATTCACCGGACCAGATGACCAGTGTGTCATCGAGCAATCCCCGTTGCTTGAGATCCTTGATCAGGGCCGCACAACCTTGGTCGGTCTCCTTGCACTGTCTGCGAAGGTTCTTGGGCAAGTTGCCATGCTGATCCCAGCCCGGATGATAAAGCTGAATAAAACGCACGCCGCGCTCGGCGAGTCGGCGTGCCATTAGGCAGTTGGCAGCAAATGTGCCCGGCTCTTCGACGTCGGGTCCATAGAGCTCCTTGACGGATTCCGGTTCGTCGGAGAGGTCGGTGACCTCGGGCACCGATGTCTGCATGCGGTAGGCCATTTCGTATTGCGAGATGCGAGCCTCGATCTCGGGGTCCATCTCGCTCTCATAATCGAACTGGTTGAGCTTGGAGATGCTGTCGAGTAGCGCACGGCGACCGGATTGGCAGACGCCGTCGGGATTGGAGAGGTAGAAAACCGGATCCTTACCCGAGGAAAAACGCACACCTTGGTAGCGGGAGTCGAGGAATCCATTGCCCCACAAACGGGCATAGAGCGGCTGGTCAGTGGGCTTGCGGGTAACCAACACGACGAAACCCGGCAGATTGTCATTGGGCGAGCCCAGGCCATAGGTAACCCAGGAGCCGATGGATGGCCGACCGGCGATCTGCGAACCTGTAGCAAAAAAGGTCATCGCCGGGTCGTGGTTGATCGCCTCGGTCCACAGCGACTTCACGAAACAAAGATCATCCACCACTCCGGCGGTGTGAGGAAGCAGTTCGCTGACCCAGGCACCCGATTCGCCGTGCCGGGCAAACTCGAACTGCGAGCCTGCCAGCGGTAGGATGGACTGGTTCGCAGACATGCCCGTTAATCGCTGTCCCTGGCGAACCGAGTCGGGCAAGGCCTGACCGTTGAGCTCCTGCAACATGGGCTTGTGGTCGAACAAATCATGCTGCGCCGGGCCTCCCGACATAAAAAGGTAAATCACCCGCTTGGCTTTGGGAGCCGTGTGCGGTGCAATCAAGGTACGCCCCTGAACCAATGAGCTGAGCGCGGTTGCCCCGAGTCCCTGAAGAAGGCGACGGCGGGTAATGGAGAGGGGGTGTTGCATGAAATTCATCGTTCAACGTCTGGTGATGTGCGCATCAAGGTTCAGAAGCGCCTGTGCGAGCGCACTGTGGGCGGCGAGTTCTATCGCATCAAGTTTGGCATCGGCGGCAGCCTCACCCACTTTTAGCAGCTTGGATGCTTGCGACGAGCCACTCCTGAAGAACTCGCGCTGCTCGGCGAGCAGCCCTGTGAGCACTTCCAATTGCTTGGGTTGGACTTCACGCGAGGTCACCTCACGCCATGCCCATGCCGCGCGGTCGGCGTCACTCTGACCACCCTCGCGCAGGATACGTTCACCCAACTTGCGGGCGGCTTCAACATACTGCGGGTCGTTAAGGGTGACCAGCGGCTGGAGTGGTGTGTTGGTCGGCATGCGTCGGGTGGCACAAACATCGCGTGTCGGCGTGTCGAAAACCATCATGTTGGGCGGCGTCGTGGTGCGTCTCCAGAAGGTGTAGAGCGAGCGACGGTAGAGCCCCTCCCCCTTGTCGGCTTTGTATTCGGGCAGGAAATTATTCAGCGTTTTCCACATCGAGCCAGGTGCCTGGTAAGGCTTGGTCGGTGGGCCACCGACGCGATCAACCAGCAGACCCGAAAGAGCCAGAGCCGAATCCCTCATCATTTCCGCAGTCAGGCGACGTGCAGGGCCGCGGGCGAGCAAAACATTCTCAGGATCGCGCTTCAGCAGCTCAGCGCGCATGCGCGAATCCTGGCGATAGCTTGCACTGAGCACCATCTGCTTGAGCGCACGCTTTTGATCCCAACCACTGGTGATAAAATCGCGAGCGAGCCAATCGAGCAGTGCCGGATGACTGGGCTGGGAACCCTGTAGGCCAAAATTCTCCGAGGTCTCGACGATGCCACGACCAAAGATTTCCTGCCACAATCGGTTGATGGTCACCCTGGCGGTGAGCGGATGATTGGACATGGTCAACCAACGCGCGAAGCCGAGGCGGTTGCTTGGCTGATCCTCTGGAAAGGGCGGCAGCCAGTCGGGTGTTTCGCGTTTCACCTGCTCGCCGCGCATGGTATAATCGCCACGCTCCAAAATGTAATGCGGCACCGGATCGATTTCTCGCATGGTGACGATCTCGCGCACTTTGTCATCCACCTCGCGAAGAGCAGTGCGGGAGGTATTGAGATTGGCCGTTAATTCACGCGCCTTGGAATCGACTGCGGAGTAAAAATACTCGCGCAGTTGAGACTCTCCTGCGTCGAGTTCTCCTGGATCAACCCCACCATGCAAGGCTCGCACTTCCAGAGCGGTCAGGGCGCGCTTATGCACCGTGATCTCATCCACCGCTCCACCGCGCAGTCCAAAGTCTCGACCACGTGCAGCAACATTAAGACCATTTCCAATGTGGTAGTCGCGCGTCATCGTGTCCTTGATGATCTTCATCTCAACCAACTCGCCATTTAGAAAGATCTTCAGCCCCGCCGCTTTATGCGAACCGTCGCTAGCCACCGTGACATGGGTCCATTCACCGGTGGGCAGCTTGTCGGTGGTCGCCACCGAGGCGGCGCAGCCCGGGAACTCACGAGCCAATGTCCAGCGCAGGCGACCTTCTTCGAGCAACAGTTCGTAACCCGAATAGTTGGCGTCAAATGAGGAGGTGTTGGCAAACACCACTGCACGCGGGTAATCCTCAGCGGGCATGATCCATAAGGAAATCGACATCGGCTGCTCGGAGTGTTCGATACCAAAGGAGGGCAACCCGACTGCATCGTCGCCATTGGTGTGGACACCCTGTCCTACTGGCGATGCCCCTAGCTCATTACGCCCATACTTGGCTTCGTCCTTGGTGCCGCGCAGGTTGCTATTGGGATTCTTACCCTCAAACCCGAAGTGCGCGGTAAATTCCGGGCGCGGATAATCCGGCTTTTCCTTCCAGATCTCGAACGCTTTCTTGGCATCTACCGAAGTCAGATAAGATTCCAGCTCCGTGGTCGCCTTGCGCTCAGCTGCCTCTAGCTTGGTCAATTGCGTCTCTTGCTCCGACGTCGGCAATTTGAGTGCGGGAGCTGGCAATACCACGCCCTTATTACTGCCACCCTGAATCAAACCGAACTCATCAATGCTATTGAAAAAGGCACCCATTTCATAGTAGTCGAGCATGGTCACTGGATCATACTTATGATCATGACAACGCGCGCACTCCATGGTTAAGCCGAGAAAAGCCGTGCCTACCGTGTGTACGCGGTCGGAGATGCCGTCCTGTCGAAACTCCTCGGGAACCGAACCTCCCTCATTGGTCTTGCGGTGAATACGGTTGAAGGCGGTGGCCAGCTTCTGATCGCGTGTGGCTTCGGGTAGCAGGTCACCGGCCAACTGTTCGATGATAAATTGATCGATAGGCAGGTTGCGGTTGAAGGCATCGATCACCCAGTCACGGTAGGGCCAGGCATCGGTTTGAATATCGGCCTGGTAACCGAAGGAATCGGCGTAACGCGCGAGGTCGAGCCAGGGCACCGACATCCGTTCGCCGTAGCGAGGCGAGTCCAGCAAGCGGTCGACCACCTTCTCAAAGGCCTGTGCAGATTCATCGGCAAGAAAGGCATCCAATTCCTCCTGGGTCGGTGGCAGACCAGTGAAATCGTAGGTGACTCGACGCAGCCAGCGCTCGCGCGGAGCAGCCTCGGCAGGAGCCAAACCCTCGCTCTCGAGTTTTGCGAGGATGAAGGTATCGATGGGGTTGCGTATCCATGCATCATTTTTCACTTTAGGCACGGGCACCTTCTCGGCTGGCGTCACAAATGCCCAATGCTTCTCATACTTCGCCCCCTCCTTGATCCAGCGAACAAGTAGGTCCTTCTCGTCGTCACTGAGTGAAAGATGCGACTTCGCCGGCGGCATTTGTTCATCCGGATTTGCGGAAAGAATTCTCGCGACCAAGCTGCTGTCGCCCGGCTTCCCCGGGACGATCGCACCTGTGGCAACTGCCACCTCACGGCGGTCCAAACGCAGATCCGCTTCGCGTGTGCCAGCATCCGGTCCGTGACACAAAAAACAATTATCCGACAATAACGGCAGCACTTCGTGGGAGTACGAAACCGCGTCTCCAGCCCTTGCACTGAGCGCCAAGGCGGTAAACAATACCAGTAGACGTAACATCGGCATAGAATATCATCTACGACCTACCTGCGATAGTTCTATCAGCTAGAACCCAATAATGGATTGCGGCCATCGCCATTCTGATCAATGAAGAGTCTGCTGGATAAGGAACCGAAAAAATAATGGCTGATACTTAGCTTAGGAATTCTTCCAACTTCCCGCAGCTCAGGTTCCACTCTTCTCGAGTATAGCCGCAACCTGAAACAACAGAGCGAACAACAACAGACTCATTCCGCAAAGGGCAAGGTAGCGATTATAACGCGCGCTCGGTTCATTCTTGCAAACACCCACAGCAACTACTGCTCCAGGTATCGCAACAGCAGTGGGCAGCAAGGCCATCCATCGCAGTCCTTCCCACCACCAATACCCGCCGAAGCAAAGCGCCAGCACGAACAGCGCGACGATTTCCACCCGTGCAAAGGTTTTACCCATGCGCACCGCTAGAGTTCGCTTATTCGTCGAGCGATCTTCGTCCACGTCACGCAGATTATTGATCCCAATCAACGCTGTCGAAATCGCACCGATCTGAAGACCGAGCACCAAGGCTTCGATGTGCCACCCGCCCGTTTGCACAAAGGTTGTGCCAGTCACGGCGATCAGTCCGAAAAACAGCATCACAAACAATTCACCAAGCCCACGATAGGCCAAAGGCAGCGGGCCACCCGTGTAGCCGAAACTGAAGTAGAGGGAAGGCAAGCCAATCGCCAAAATCGGCCATCCGCGTGCAGCTATCAATGGGATCGCCAACACACAAGCAATCAGTAAGAAACCACCAGCTATCCACATTACCGCCCGCTCGCTCAACATCCCTGATGCTGTCACTCGCGTGGGTCCTAGCCTCGCTGCCGTATCCGCACCCTTCCTATGATCCACCGCGTCGTTGAAAAAATTCGTCGCAATCTGAATCGCCGACGCACTTAACAAGGTGCACACCGCCAGCCACAAGCTCCACTCACCCGTCAGTATCCAAGCCAGCACGCACCCTGCCCACACCGGGGCCACTGCTGCCGGAAGTGTTTTCGGCCGCGCCGCGAGTATCCAACTTTTCAACGATCCATTCATGCCTTTATTGGCGAATGCTAGCACGCTGACTCTGCTCGCGCCACCTCCCAAGTAGTGCTACCATCCTTTATGAAACTCGAACAAGGGCAGCTCTGGAATAAAGGCGACACTTACTACCGCATCGTCAAATGGGCTCGTCTATCGATCGACTACCTCAAACTTGACTCCATCGACGCCGAACGAGGTGAGCGCGTATCGACATCGAAAAAAGAATTCTGCCGACTCCTCAAGGGTGCTACTCTCGTCACTCCGGAAATGCTCGAGGAAGAACTTGATGGTGAATTAGATGATTTAGATGCTCCTCTATCGCCTGATGCGGCGGATGAAACCACCTCGTTGGATTAGAATGGCGAGACCTGACATCTGGTAGATCCTCTCAATTTTCGTGCGTTCGCTTCAGTCCAAGCTGGACATGTGATGGTGTATCGCGACTGATGGAAAAGTCCAACTCGTCATAGCCATCAGAGCCAAGCACAATTTCTACGAAAACATAGGAGGTAAATGAATATATCGTTAAAACAACGATGGCCCAGCGAAACCGCTTTGCGAGTTTAGTGTCGTCTACGGGTTCATCGAACCAATCTCCATAGACCGTCCTTCTCAATCTAAAAAAGCTATACACTCCGACGATTGCTCCAATGCCGCAGAGCCACCAGGATACAACACTCGCTGTGGAACCAAGCACAAGACCTTCAGCCTCCACGCTTTCAGATCCATTTATCGCCATCGTAACCAGCCCCACCAAACACCCGAATCCAAGGAGTCCGCACCACAACCTCGCCCACCTTCTCGAGGAGTCGCGGCCAATCATCAACCCATACCCAGCCGGAATAAAAACAAATCCAATGTTGAGATTAAAACTACCCTCAACGAGACCCCATAGCATCTCGAGGACAGACCAGACTCCTGCGAGAATGAACAATGCGGAGACGATCCACAGAAATGTTGGCGGGACCCGTTGCATGAAATTCTTCTATCGAACTAACAGGCAGTTGTTGCGAAAAACCCTCTTACGGCACACGCGGAAACTTGGAGAAGTCCGGCTTGCGTTTTTCGACGAAAGCATTCTTCCCCTCTTTAGCTTCCTCGCTCATATAGTAGAGCAAGGTGGCATTACCTGCGAGGTCGAGAAGCCCCATCTGCCCGTCACAATCTGCATTGAGCGAGGCCTTCAAACAGCGCAGTGCGATGGGTGAATGCTCGAGCATTTCGCGACACCACTTTACGGTCTCTTCTTCCAACTGAGCGTAAGGGACGACGGTGTTGACCAATCCCATATCGAGTGCTTGCTGGGCGTCATACTGACGGCATAGGAACCAGATTTCGCGTGCCTTTTTCTGACCGACGATGCGCGCAAGATAACTCGCACCGAGTCCGCCATCAAAACTCCCCACCTTAGGCCCCGTTTGGCCAAAGCGTGCGTTGTCTGCCGCAATGGTAAGATCGCAAACCACATGCAGCACGTGGCCACCGCCAATCGCGTAACCGGCAACCATCGCGACCACAGGTTTTGGTAATCCACGGATTTTCTTCTGCACGTCGAGAATGTTCAGACGTGGCACACCATCGTTGCCTACGTATCCAGCGTGACCTCGCACTTTTTGATCGCCGCCTGAGCAGAATGCTTTCTCACCTTCGCCCGTCAAAACAATCACACCCACCTCAGCATCTTCATGCGCGAGATCGAATGCCTTGAGCATCTCATTCACCGTCAGCGGGCGAAATGCATTGCGAACTTCCGGACGGTTGATGGTGATCTTCGCGATCCCACCGTCCTCTGATTTTTCATATCGGATATCTTCGAACTCGGCAGCTGTTTTCCAGATCGTGTTACTCATAGTCATTGGGAAATTGATTTCGTCTCGTCTTCCAGTCCACTACGACAGCCATCAGGTCAAGGTCGCAACCGCCATCAAGACTTATGAAATTCGCATCGCCCACGCGTAAACAGCTTCGATGAATGCCTTAGGCTCCTCAAAAGGAACACGGTGACCAGTTTCAGCCAACACCTTGATCATACCGTAGGGACATTCGGCGGATGCACGCCGCGATATTTTAACAAATTTCTGATCCAAGCCACCGGCGACCCAAAACACATTATTTGGCCAGTTCCGCATTTCACCCCACAGCGGCTGTTGACGTCCCAAGGACCATATACGTGCTCCTTTGGCAATAATCTGCCGCCTGTGCTCATCCGCCACCCGACGCTCAATCCACTCTTCTCCGCGCCCGGCGAACACCGGCTGAGAATTCCACTCACTGAGCACCTCGCGCCACGGACGCGCAGTGTCGGCGAACTTCTGTGCCCAAGCCTCGTCCACCTCACAGCGCGCTTGCCGTTCGGCCGGGTTTTCCAAACCAGGATGAGCAGAAACAATCACTGACTTCTGCCAACGATCAGGCTCAAAGAGCATCGAATGCAGTGCCAAACGCCCGCCGAGCGAGTAGCCAATCATCACGTCCTCAAACTCATCCGATGCCGGGACTTTGGCGGTTAACCACTCAGGGAACTCTTCGAAAGATTCCACACCGTCGTCAATGGCAGTATAGAGATCAACTTTCTCCACCTCATCCGCCACATACTCCATCACAGGATCCCAGTCCTGCGGGATACCCAGCGCACCATGCAGTGCTATCACTCTTACTCGTTTTGATGGCATATAATTATTAGAATAAAAACCTCTAACACCATCGGCACATCACCAGCAGGTGCAACAAATTACCCATCGAAAAATCAAACCAAACTGCCTTCTAAAATCATACTCTTGATTTTCGAAATGCTCGCCAAAACAACTCGCTCTCCGCCGCATTAGGACGAATTTCTACAAGCACCCGCGAATCCTCTGCAGAGATCCGATCAAAATCTCCAGGTGTCATAACCACCACGTGTTTCATTCTCCAAAGTCTCGCCAAATCGGCAAAATCCACATTCGACGTGTCATTCATGAGCAAGGCGTGTTCGGCATCGCTCAGTCCATCAAGATACGGCAAACGTGAAAAGATCTTCCCTCCCCCGTTGTTGATCACCACGAAACGCCACACCGTAGCGCTATCAACTTGATCAATCATCCAAGGTGCCGACAAATCATAGAGTGTCGTCAGATCACCAAACACTCCCCACGCTTCAGCAGCTCCCACCGCTGAGCCGATGAACGCGGACAACTGACCGTCAATGCCATTGGCACCACGACTCGCATGAATCCTACCCGCCAACTCATTGCCTGCGACGAGTTGTGCCTCGCGGATTGACAAGCTATTCCCGAAGAACGCCACATCAGCCTCTGACGCCGACTTCATGAGCTCTGCCATCAGTCCAACTTCCGATCTAGGGAATTCAGCCACGCAGGCACGGATCACATCGCGCTCCGCAGCAGCTTTAGCGAGCACCGCCGCAATCCATTCGCCATCACCTCGGTAGCCAGAGTCTGACCAACCATTCACCCAACTTTCAACGTCACGTCTCTCGACAACTACATTCTGCACACGGCCAAGACCGCGCATTCCGACTTCGGAAACACTGGTAACAAGCACCTCGGGCAGTGATTCCAGATCACGCCAAAACCGCCCATTAGGCACTCCACCCAAGCGAACCAACTGATCGGGACGTAGCGCAGGGTCATGCAAAAACGTCGACCAATCGGGAATCAACAATTCCGCCAACTCCGGAAAAATCGCGAGACCAGACGTCACTTCCGCCCACACCGGCAAACCCAGGTTCGCCAGCGCCGATGCCACATCACGACGATCGGACTCGTCGATCTGACCAACAACGACACCCGTGCGAGGTGCAAAATCACCCTTCGATACCGAGTAGGAAGGCTCGTCCTGCGAAACGTCAACATCGCTGATATTCCCATAATCCACCGCGATCTCACCATCGAAAAGGGGTTCATAAAAACACAAGTTGAGGAACACCGGCGACGTCCGTGTTTCCGCCCAACGCGTGCACAGATCATCCAATAACGCTCCATCTTCCAATCCGCCTTGAAGGTCCGCACTCAACGCGTAATTACCAAAAACCTCCGCTTGCTCAATGCTTTGTGGTGCTCCGCCTCCACGCCATTCCGCCTGACGATCCCCAGCAATCACCACCAGTGGCTCACCCGCGTAGCACCCTTCGATCACTGCGGGCAGCAGTTCGGCAACCGCCGTGCCGGATGTCACCACCACCGCCACCGGTCGCTTAGTCGCCTTGATTCTACCCAGCGCAAAGAACCCAGCAGACCGCTCGTCAAAATGCCGCCAACATCGCACCAAAGGATGCCGCGCTGCCGCCACTAGGATCGGTGTATTTCTCGCACCCGCACAAACCACCACCTCACGCACACCAAGGCGCGAAACAGCGTGAGAAATCGCATCCACGGCGCGTTCCAGGTTGGTCGTTCGTTCAGGCACATCCATCACCACCACTGAACGCTGAAACCCACCACGAGGAAATAGAAAAATAAAATCTAGTAAAACCCGCGCCTACAGATCAAAAACAGTCTCTTGAGGCAACCCCCTGACAACCAATGACATTCAAAGCAACCATCGCCGTAATGCTACTTGATGCCTGACATCATGCTACTAGATGCCTGACATCAAGTAGCCCATGCTATCACACGTGGCGGTGGCTTCCAGCCGCCAAGCCAAGCCCCCAACCATTTCCACGCCCCTCTTCCACGCAGTGGTCTCCACGCTCCTGACCAACAAAACATCACAATGTATTGACTGACGTTTTTCCCCACACTCTTATCCCAAGGACTCGCTTAAAACAGAGCCAATCCCCCATTCATTTACCTTCACCATTTATTTTTCCAACTTCGTTTTTGCCTGAAAAATCATGAAATCATACACTTTTTTAAAATCACTTGTAACAGGACGACCCATTACCTGCACTTCTAGCAAATCCACTTCATTTTTGGTCAATAAATCACCAAACTTCCCTGGAATCGTAAGAGTAAAGTTTTTTTCAATCACCCCCTTGTTATTCGGCATTACACACGCCAGTTCGGAACCCTCATGGCCCATAGGTGCAAACGCCAGGGATAAGTGACCGTTGTCAAAGCGTCCAACTATATAATCCTTTGCGACGTCGGAAACACCAATCATGAAAAGATATCCGCATTCCGTCTCTCCCTTAAAATGAAGCTGCACCTGTCGGCTATTTTTCTCAACAGATATAGTCATTTCCACATGGGAAACACCTTCAAATTCCTCAATCTCTGGCATCTCAACTACGCCATCCACATCCACCCCCACCAGGCTAGGTGCATCTTCACCAAACACATCCAGAGCAAACACTGTCATAATTTGCAAAATAACAATATTTCTTAAAAAACATCGAATTTTCATACAACTATATTTCACGAGATTGAAGTTCACCAACCCTTGTAAACATCGAAACCACCATCACACACCGAACAGTCGCTTGACGGATTCACGCTTCATTCCCAATTCCATCCATTCATTCTGGCAACGACTCTCGGCAATCACACCACATCCGGCTGGGAGCATCGCGTGGTTACCGCTCCAGCAAATGTGGCGAATCCCCACCACACCGTGAAACGACTCCCCAAGGCGGACGCCGAACGGTGCACCAAAACGCTTCGGCACACCCAGTCGATCGCGAAACTCACCGAGTCTCGCCAAATTCTCCGCCGTCCGCGGCAACACACCTAAGGCCGGTGTCGGGTGCAGCGTCGCTATCAGATCATCAATCGACGGGCGTTCACTCAATGCCACCCTGAGTGCTGAGGAAAAATGCACAATCGATCCAAGTGACATCACTTTGCGCTCGTCACGCTCTACCTTGCCCAGTTTTTCCAACGCGTCGATCAAGTAGCGGACGACGATTTCGTGCTCACGAATCTGTTTTGGGTCGTTAAGAAACGGCGCACTACGTTCGACTGGTGCAGTGCCGGCAAGAGCCATCGTGATCATTTCATGACCGACCACAGAGAACAAGCGTTCAGGGGTAGCGCCAACCAAGCCTCGATCGTCTACACGATAACCATAGGTCCAATACTCCTGTGGCAGTTCAGGCAAACGGTGAACCAAAGCATCGAGATGGCCACCCGTCAGACGACCACTCTCGACAACTGCCGGCACAATTTTTTCATAGCGTCCGTCCGCCAGGTCGGACTCCACCATAGAAAAAATACTCTCCCACTGGCGCAGCCCCGGGTTATCCCAACTAATTTCCGGCAATCTCTCCCCAATCTCTTTGGCGAGCTCGGAGAGATCGTCAGCCACCCAAAATGTTTCCGGCATCTTCCATGGTCGACGCTCGGTGAGTTGGAAATCCCCAGCGTAAAAACACGACTCGTCACCTTCGGGTTCTTTTGCATATTCAGTGAATGGTCCACGACCCACACAAAACCCCACGTCCGGCACACGGAGGAATGCGAAGTCCGCCGCACTACCGCGAACCATTGCTCCTTCGTTTTTTGAATCTGAATCAGAACCCAACATCACCGTCATCCTCAACTACGAATCACGCCCCCGCAACAGCACTCAGAAGATCTCACGAACGACAAGAAAATAGGAATTTATTTAGAGGCTAGCCAAAGACCCACTATTTTCTGCATACTCCATTTATGGTTTACCACTTCTTGCGCGAAGAAACACAACTTCTCATCCTAGAGCCAACCGGCCCCATCTCGGAGAAAAATATTGCTGCGATCACACAAAAAGTCGACGCCTATATTGAAGACGATAATCGGCTGAAGGGGATTCTCGTCCATAGCCAAAAAGCACCCGGATGGAAGAGTCTCGGAGCGATGGTTAAACATCTGCAATTCATCGATGAACACCATCGACTTATCGACAAGGTCGCACTAGTTACCGACAGCATTCTCGGCAAGGCCGCGGCGCAAATCGCCGATCATTTCCTCAATGCCGAAGTCCGACAATTCAGCTACGACGAATACGAGTTAGCCGAATCCTGGCTTCTCGATTAGACAATTTAATCATGACTCCGCCAGACATCCCAGACTCTGAATCCCCCCCCATTGATCAGCCCACAGGTTGCCTTGGCAAATTGTTTGCCCTCCTCGGTGTGTTTGTTAGCGGGATTTGGTTGCTGAACTTCAGCTTTGGCATCGATGGAGATGCCCTCCCTATCATCGGAAACCTCGATGAAGCGCTCGCAACGACCATTCTCATCTACTGCCTCTCCCGTCTCGGTATCAACACATCATGGCTCACCCGAAGCAAGTCGATGAGCGTCGCTAAAAAGACCAAATAACTACGGAAGACGTATCACCAACACTTCCGAATCCGTTTCCGATCTCATCGGCGCACAGCCAACAGGTGCAATGAAACACCCGCCTGTAGTGAACTTCTCTTCACCACAAACGACGGATCCCGTGACCACCGCCACAATAGAAAACCGATCCACCGTCGACGGCTCGCGAATATCACCCGCACCGAGATTCCACTTCTCCAACGAGTAGTCTGCACACGCCACCAAGGTCTCGCCATCAGCCACTCCCATGGTCGGAAGCACATCATCGAAATTGATACACTCGAGTGATTCGCTCACATGCAGCTCGCGAGGTTTACCATCCAAACCCAAGCGCCCCCAATCATAGACTCGGTAGGTAGTGTCGCTATTCTGCTGGATCTCAAAGATCAAACACCCCGCACCGATGGCATGAAGGCGCCCGCTCTCAAGATGAATAAACTCGCCACGCTTCGGTCGTAATTCGTGAACCACCTTATCCACCGTTCCTTCCTCAATCGCCTGTTCTAATTCGTCGCGAGTAGTCGCACGCTCAAACCCAACGTAGAGCGCTGCGCCCTCATCAACATCGGCCATAAACCACGATTCCGTCTTCGATTCTCCACCCAACTTCTTCGCCATCTCTGCCGGTGGATGCACCTGAATCGACAAGCGATCACTGGCATCGAGAATTTTCAGCAGCAGCGGAAATCGATCGGTATCAGACAAGCCCGAGCCAAACACCTCGTCGCGATGATTTGTCCACAACTCGTGGAGATCATTTCCCGCATACTTCCCTAGCGTCACCACACTTCGCACATCAGTGCGATCAACAATCTCCCACGACTCGCCTGTCGGCACCGAAGCATCATCCACAGGTTTTCCATACTCCTTCGCTAATCGGTCTCCGCCCCACACCCGTGAAAAACAAACAGGAAGGAAAGAAATCGGCTCAGCGCATCTATTCATACCACTATCAAAAAGCACCAACCATACCAGGTCAACGCTTTGTAACCAAAATGATCGTTGGGCATGGATGAAAGATTAAAGAAAATCATCCCTTATGACAATGATGATCAAAATCGTCCCCCTGCTATCGCTGCTTCTTGCGGTGTATCCCATTCTGGCGCAATCCGACACTGAAAAACCCTTGTTTTCTTCTGTTGGAATGAGCGGGTCTTTGGTTGAGGCCACTGAACTGAAAGAGGCAGGCGCCGAGTTTCTGACGATTGGCGTGGATAAGCTTCTGGTTCCGGACAAGTCGGACGAAGAGTTTGAAAAACTAGTCCAAAAGTCAAAAGAAAGCCCCCTTCCCGTATTAGCTTGTAACAGTTTCATCCGTCCAAAGCATCTGCGCTGTGTAGGTGAAGAGGCCAACCACGAAGAGGTGCTCAAGTGGGCGGACACTACCTTCAAAAGAGCCAAACAAGTCGGAGCCAGGTTCATTGTGTTTGGAAGTTCAGGCTCGAGAGAATTAAGAGACGATTGGCCTAAGGAAAAAGCCGATGTGCAATTTATCGCGCTGTTGAAAAAAATGGGACCTTTAGCGAAGGAGCAGGGAATCACCGTCGTTCTCGAACAACTCAATGCTCGTGAGTGCAACTACCTGAATAGAATAGAAGAAGCGGCCGCGATTGTGCGTCAGGTCAACGATCCAAATGTCCGCCTGCTCGCCGACCTCTATCACATGGCGATGATGGGCGACACACCAGAAGACCTCGCTAAGGCGATGGATGTCGTTGTCCACATTGAGATCGCAGAAAAAGAAGGCCGCGCATTCCCTGGAACTCATGATCAGGATTTCCGCGAGTTCTTTAAGGTTCTGAAAACCGCGAACTACCACGGCGCGATCAGTATTGAGGGACGCAGGTCGAAGGAACCACTCTCCAAAGCATTCACAACCATCCGCAAACAAGCGAAGGAATCTTGATCGGACTGATCTCGATTCTTCTTAAGTCTATTCAGCAAAATCACGAACATTATGATCAGCAAACAAACCACCCGTCGGCGATTCCTCCAAGCAGCTGGCATGACCGCCATTTCCTTGCAAACAACAGCGATTAGCTTCGGGCAAATAAAGGGCGCTAATCAACACGTCCGATTAGCCATCATTGGGTGTGGAGGTCGAGGCACATCACTCTCTAAACTCATCCCCGAGTTGGAGAACTGCGATATCGTGGCTGTCTGCGATCCGGATACCCAGCACATGGAAAAACTCGTCAGTTCCCTGCCCAAGGCAAAGGGAGATATTCCAGTGCGAAAAATCCGTGATTACCGCAAGCTCCTTGAAGAAAAGGACATTGACGGTGTCATCATCGCTTCACCAAATTACTGGCATGCCCTGCATAGCATCCACGCTCTCCAAGCCGGTAAAGCGGTGTATGTCGAAAAACCGGTGAGTCATAACATCTGGGAGGGGCGCCAACTCGTTGCAGCCGCCAAACGCTATAATGGCATCATTACGGCCGGCACCCAGAACCGCTCGGACCCGGGACCTCAAGAAGGCTTCGCCTTTGTCAAAGAGGGCGGACTCGGAAAAATCCAAGGCGTCCATGCCTGCTGTTTTCGCAATCGCTCATCCATCGGACGAGCAGAAACAGTCACCCCCGTTCCCGAGACGCTTGATTACAATCTCTGGCTGGGACCCGCCCAAGATATCCCCATGCACCGCAAATCCTTGCACTACGATTGGCACTGGGTGTGGAACACCGGTGATGGCGACATGGGAAATCAGGCACCCCACGAAATTGATATGGCCAACTGGGTGTTAGGGGATCATGAAGCACCCTCGGAAATCCGAAGCTTTGGTGGCCGCTTTGGCTGGGACGATGCCGGCAATACGCCCAACATGCATACAGCTTGGTATGAACAGAACGGCATTCCTGTGATTCTCGAAGTCAACAACCTGTGGCTTGCACCCGATCGCAATATGTCGTCCATGCGAGACCGTTGTCGGGTCGGCGTCATCGTTAGATGCGAAAACGGAATCCTGCGCGGAGGTCGTGGTGGGATGGCCGCCTATGAACCCGACGGACGCACTGTAATCAAAAAATTCAAAGGTGATGGCGGGGAAAATCATATGGCAAATTTTGTCGCTGCCATCCGTGAGGGCAATGGCAGCAAGCTGGCAGCTCCAATTGATAATGCAGTCCGTTCGGCGGAAATCGTTCACCTGGCCAACCTTTCCATGCGCGCTGGTCAGAAATCGCCTCGCACCAAACTCGATGAAGTCATCGGCGGTCACGAAATGCTTCAAACCATTCTCAGCGACCAACAAAAACAACTTGAAGCCTGGTCGGCGGACAAAGAACTCTACACGCTCGGCTCAACCTTAAAATTTGATACATCGTCGGGGCAGGTCCAAGGCGATGGCATCAACCAGAACTGGGTGCATTCGCCTGGCCGCAATGAGTTCGTCGTGCCAGATATCAGCTAATTACGCCCAAGTTCCTAAAAGCGGATGGTAGAGAATGGAGAATGGAGAATAGGAAACCAAACAGTGGGGTCGGCATCCTGCCGACGCGTCCAAGGCGCCTCACTGAGTGAGTGGTATTCGCTCATCTCTATTCCTACCGAATAGCCGCTTTGTATTTAGTCTTTCGCCGCGCTCATAACTACTTTTTTAAACTTCATCTTCAACATGACCCGGAACCACCCCATGAAAGCATCATTCCTTTCTCTCCTCGCCCTCATTGCCTGCGCCACCAACTCATTCGCTGCAGAAAAGCCCAACTTCGTCATCATTTTCTGCGACGACCTCGGCTATGGCGACCTCTCTTCTTTCGGCCATCCCACCATCAAAACGCCGAACCTCGATACCATGGCGACCGAAGGCCAGAAGTGGACCAACTTCTACGTCGCCGCCTGCGTCTGCACACCCAGCCGCGCCGGACTACTTACCGGACGACTCCCCGTCCGCAATGGAATGTGTTCCGACACCCGCCGCGTTCTTTTCCCCGATTCCTCCGGCGGACTTCCTACCACCGAGATCACCATCTCCTCCGCCTTGAAAAAATCCGGTTATCACACTGCGGCAATCGGTAAATGGCACCTCGGCCATCTTCCCGAGTTCCTTCCCACCAAGCACGGATTCGACAGCTACTTCGGCATCCCCTACTCAAACGATATGGATCCTATCCGTCGTGTGAATCCGATAAAGGCAGCCGAGGAGGAAAACTGGGAAGCCTACAATCTTCCCCTGATGCGCGATGAGGAAATCATCGAGCGTCCCGTCAACCAGACCACCATCACCCGCCGCTACACCGAGGAAGCCGTCAAAAAAATCGAAGGATTCGGTGATGAACCCTTCTTCATCTACCTGGCACACAACCTTCCTCATATCCCGCTTTTCCGAGGCAAGGACTTCAAGGACACATCGACCGCGGGCATCTACGGCGACGTCGTCGAAGAGCTCGATTGGTCGGTCGGCGAGATCAGAAAAGCACTGGAAAAATCCGGTGTCAGCGAGAACACCCTGGTAATCTTCACTTCCGATAACGGTCCATGGCTGCCCTTCAAGCAACACGGAGGCAGCGCAGGCATGCTGCGCGATGGAAAAGGATCCACCTGGGAAGGCGGTATGCGCGAACCCACCATCATCGCCTGGCCCGGAATCATCCAACCCGGCATCGTCCACGACATGGGCGCCACCCTCGACCTCCTTCCCACCTTCGTCAGCCTCGCCGGCGGCACCCTGCCCGACGACCGCACCTACGACGGCGTCGACCTCTCCGCGACCCTCAAAGGCGAAACCGACACCAGCCCGCGCGATGAAATGTTCTACTACCACGGAGAGCAACTCTTCGCCGTGAGAAAAGGCCAATACAAAGCCCATTTCAAAACCAAGACCAGCTACTCCGGTCAGAAGAAAGCCGAAGTCCATAACCCACCCCTCCTCTACCACCTCGGCAGCGACCCCGGCGAGCAGTGGGACATCGCCAAGCAACATCCCGACATCGTGAAAGAGCTTCAAGATCTCTCCGCGTCACACACCAAAGGCGTAAAACCCGTTCCTAATAACCTGAACGGTGTCATTGGGAAGTAGAGTAGCGAGTAGCGAGTAGCAGGCTGGGCATTGGGCATTGGACAGCAGGAACGGAGATCCGCCACACGACACACTGAAAACTGAACATTAGGCACCAGCATCTAGCCCCAACGGGGCGTCACCCACCAGCCCAGGGCAACGCGCCATGGGTTCTCCCAACCACCAAGTACAGGTCAAGTCAACACCGCCCGCAACACCTAATCCACCACCCATAGGCCTCTCTAAAACCACCGCCCCGTTATTGCTTTCCTCCTAAAAGCTAATACAGACCGCTGCCCAGCCACCTCCAAATCACCCTCCCTCCCCGCCGAGGCAAATGCATGAGGTTTCAATGCAAATCGGCTTCGCAAAATATCTCTCACTCTTCGCAGCTAGGTTCTCTGATTCTCCCGTTACCCATCACGGTCCTGCCATATCAATCATCAGTGGGCGGATTATCTCCTTCAGTTCGATGGTTCCCAAGTCAGCCAAGGGAATAGCAAGACCGTTTGGAGTGGTGATCATCTTCTTGTCCAGTTCCCCATCGGATGCGGACAAAATCAAATTCTCCTCGGATAGCGCAAAACCTTCACCCATCTGTTCCGCGAGATCGCTGAATGTGATACCGTGTTGGCTCATCACCTCGCGTTTCGCATGAAACTCAATACGTTGCTCCGTTTCCGGTTTCGGAGGCTCCGGGAGAATACCTTCATAGGCTTGCACCTCACTCAAAGATATCTCACTGCTCCAACGCTTGCTTGCCTGATCCAGTTCGGCCATCACCTCCGCCTTCGAGGCTTGATGGAAAATGGTCGCCTCCCCGTCATACACCACCGCCCTGTGCAACAAAGGGAGCACAATCAGCTGTTCCCTAATCTGCTCGGCACTGGCACCCCTCCAGACCATGATGGTTTTCATATAGCCGGTTTCAGAAGTGGTCTTGGAGCCGTCGCAAGCAACCAAAGCCATCCAAGCCAGCAGTAACAGAGCAGTGAACTTATTCATCAGCTAGCTGTCTAGCATAATTCCCTGCCGACCTCATGCCAAATCTTGATAATCATTCGTCACGTATGAGCTTTTGATGATTGGTCGAGAAATGCAATTCGCCGCGAGCGAGAGACCAGGTCTCATAAAGATTACGATTCTTCCTCACTATCACCGCCGTCCTGATTGACAACAGCGTCCAGTCTCATCGCCATCCAGGCACCCGGCAGACAGAGCGAGGCATAAATACCCAGAGGGAGAAGCGGTGAGAGGGACTGTAGCGGCGAGGCCAGCAAACCCATCACAATAATGATGACTGCAATGATCGTGTTCGATGCTGAGACGTAGTCCGTGCGTTCATCTCCGTTGACAGCATCAACCACCCACACCTTGCGACCCATCCGCACCCCTGTGTAGCTCAGGTTAAATAGGAAAAACACCAAAGGCCACAGCCAGAATCGACCGCTCAACTCCGGCATCCACAAATCAAGGAAAATCGCCACACCCCCAATCACAGCGCAGGCCAGACCGCCCAGAGCCATCGCCAGATAACTCGCCTTGTCGGCCAATGACCCCCATAGCCAGGAGCTCGCCGAAGATGCCAGTGCGGCAGCAATCACAAAACCGACTAGCGACATCAGCGATCCTTCCTTTGTCTGTGACAACACCACAAGAAGCGGCGCGGCCAATGCGGAGCCCAACAATAGACCGCGGGCAATGATGAAGCGACGGAACAGAGGATCCTTGGCGACCAGACCAATTCTCCTCCGCATGTCTGAGATGACAGGCTTTTCCTCATTTTGTTCATCGGGTACAGGCTCGTTGACCAGCGAATAAGCCCCCGCACCTAAAATCCAGAGTATCGAAGCACCCAAAACAATCCAAGCAAGTAGCGTGGCTGTCTCAGACTCGCGATACAGGATCAGCAGGCACGCTGCGCCTGCAGACACAAGCCCGGAGATCGTGGCTGACACTCCGCTGACTTTACCACGAAAGCCCTTTGGCACAGCCCTACCCAACACATCCTTTGAACTGATCGAGCAAAAGGCACGCGAGATAGAAAAAGCGGCCAAAGCCACAAGAACAGCCGCACCCGCCAGATCCGGACGGAGTGTCAACGCAGCAAGTCCCATCGATGCCACACACAAAGCCTGCGCCACCGCACCGATGACGAACACCCACTTGCGTTTGCGAGCCTTTTTCACCCAACTGGAAATGAACAACTGTGGCAGCATCGAGCCGGATTCCCGAATAGGCACCAGCATCCCTATCAGAAACCCCGTGGTGCCGAGCTGGGAAAGTAGCCAGGTGAGCACCGTCTTTGGATTGGTCAGCGCATCACCAATGCGAGTACAAGTTTGTGCAGTGATGATTGCCGCCGCACTCTTTTTCTCCGCTGTTGTAAGATCCGAATCCATCCCTTTGCCAGAACCCTACGCCCGCTTATCATTTCTCTAGTCAGAATAGTTGCGCCCTTATATTTACCTTTGCGGCCAAAACCAACTCTTCAAAAACCATCCGTGCACTCCGTGTCATTTGCCTCCGGCTGTCTCCGCTGCGCTTCGGCTGTGGTTAAAGATCTCTCATGTTTCTCCGGCTGTCGGCCTTCGCCCATCTCCGCTTTGCTCCGGTTTAGTCGCTTTAGCTCCCTCGACTGTGGTTCAAAATCTTCATTCCATTCATGGTATAAATCACCTGTTGCCGACTTTTCTCATCTTCCTGTTCCCTATGCTTGCCTTTCTGGGAAATGCATCAACTACACGGGGAAATCTACTCATCAGAAGCACTTTTGTTCATCTGAAAGAAGCGGTGACGGAACTCAACCTGCGTTTCGCTGATTGGTGGCGGATCAGCTGCACCGCTGAATGTTCGAGACATCCCATGCTCGACTTGCTTAAACTCGATACTCGTTCCTCCCTTTCCATCACCGTCTTGGAATTCAATTCTGCCGCCACCAGAAAGTTCCATCAATTGTTCGACCAACTTGCTACGCGCATATCCCGAAGTTTCCGGCAGTGCGTCTATGCAGGCATTGATCGCCACTCTCCATTGCTCCTCGCGCCACGGCTTGAGCTCAAGTAATCCGTGGCGATCCATCAGTGCCTTCTCCATAAGACTTGCCATTCCAACATCATCCATGCGAACAGCCAACTGCTGAAACAGCTTTGGGTCTGGCGAATTACGAATTTGTTGCATAGCCTTAGCGAGATGCTGAAGGTCACTATCTCCAGGATACTGATCTGTTTCAATGAGTTGCCTCAACGGCAAAGGGTATTCCATCCTCCGCTTCGCTTTGATTGCCTCATGGTTTGCAAACTCCGTAGCACCATCAATATAGATTCGCTCTTCTTCTTTATCCCCTAGCTTTTCAGGACGCAAAACTCCCTGTCGAATTCTCACCCCTTCGACGGATTTTGGTGTGCCTATAGGAGCACCAACACCTATCGAATAGTTCGCCGAAAGGGAAAGATAAACTAAATCCCCCTCATTGTTTTCCCCGAAACAAACTCTACTCCACCCAGAGTGGTAGCGATCGTCGATTTGATCGGCGTGAAATCCAAAGGTTCCAGGGCCAAGAAGCTTCTCAAGCTGCCCAATCGTCGAGACATCGCGAAGTGTTCTCTCCGATGGCAACTTACCTATATACTCCGGGCAATCAGATCCAAAAACTGCACCGTCAGGTCTAGGCCTTAAAAGTCTAATCTTCCCTTCTCGCAGAGATCCATGAGTCAGACGAAGACGCAGGACGTCCCCATCATCATCAGCAGCATCAACCAGCCAGTCACGATCCAAATGGGTTGCTTTGATCTCTGCCTGAGGATTGC
This sequence comes from Verrucomicrobiales bacterium, assembly GCA_024636835.1. Taxonomy (GTDB): domain Bacteria; phylum Verrucomicrobiota; class Verrucomicrobiia; order Verrucomicrobiales; family SLCJ01; genus Sulfuriroseicoccus. The sequence continues at coordinate 89,149 of JAGXGH010000086.1, forward strand.
GGAGCCGAGCTTCCTGCAGCTTCGCAAACGAAGTCATCTCCGCTCCGTAAGCAGTCGACGCTGCCAGTAAAATCATCAGATATAGGAACTGATCCACCCTCATGACTCAATCTCTGACAAAATTTAAACTGAGTGAATACCAAAATCCATGAATGCGCGCATCCCTCTTCACAATCAGGCAACTGCCCGGCAAGCATGGATACCTCCCATTTTTGCGTCTTTTGTGCCTCTTTGCGGCCAAAATCCATTCCTTCTTGCCCTTCCAGTCCTTCTTGTAAAAAAAAAAATCCTCTCAACCCAAGCTTCATGCCTTTCATGCACTTCATGGTAAATCCTCCCTTTTCCCAACTTTTCCCATCTTCCCTCTCCCTTTGCTTGCCTCCCTTGGCAATTCCCGTAAGCTCCGATATACTGACTGCGTGTTGCAGTGGGTAACAAGAAAATGAAAATCATTGCCATTGCCAACCAGAAAGGCGGCGTCGGAAAGACGACCACCTCCATGAACCTCGCTGTCTGTCTCGCCGCGCTGGGCAAGCGCGTGCTACTCATTGATCTCGACCCACAGGCAAACGCGACGTCTGGCCTCGGTATCGAGTTTCCCGAAACACCCGAGGGCGAGGACGAACTCTCCTACAGCCTGTATCACCCGTTGATCGGCGATGACCCGGCTGCAGAAAAAATCCTCCCCACCCGTTTTGAAAATCTCTCCATCATTCCTTCCGAAATGGATCTCGCTGGCACAGAGATCGAACTGGCCCGCACCGACAACCACCTTACCCGATTGCAGGAAATCCTCGAACCGCTGCACCAATCCGATACCTTCGATTACTGCTTCCTCGACTGCCCCCCCTCGCTGGGTGTGCTGATGACCGCAGCGCTCGCTGCCTCGGACGAAGTGCTCATCCCTCTGCAATGCGAGTGGTTCGGGCTTGAGGGATTAGCGAAGATCGTCGGAGTCATCGAGCAAATCCGCGATTCGGGTGCCAATCCAAACACCGGCGTCGAAGGCATCTTGATGACGATGTATGATAGTCGCACGAACTTGGCCCAACAGGTCATCCAGGAAGTTCGCACCCACTTTAGTGAGCAAGTTTACGACACCGTCATCCCGCGAACCATTCGACTCGGCGAGGCCCCAAGCTTCGGTAAATCAATCACCGAACACGCACCAGGCGGGACGGGGGCACTCGCCTACGAAGCACTCGCCAAGGAATTCGTCGCCCGCCACGAAGGCGTGGGAGACGTAACAGACTCGGAATGACAGAAATCCATGAAGTTCTTCATCTCCGTGCTTTATTCTTGGACAATCCCCGCTAAATTTCTACGGACAACGACAACTTCGTCGCTAACTCTATCGTGAAACCCCGTCTATTCAGTCTTATTGCCGTGCTCGCTACCTTCGTCGGTGGCGTGGTCACTGGGTCGTGGTTGAATGAGCGTAAACAACGGGTCGACTCCGGCGATTTCGTCGAGTGGGTTAATGGCGATGACATGCGCGCAGCTCTCAGCGGATTGCGAAATTTCGGGGTGACTCCATCCGGTATACACTTTGGCACACCGCCGTCGCGAACCTTGCACCTCGATGTCGAAGACCATCAGATCGCCAGCATCACGGCGTATCTTGAGAAACAACTTCCAGCCGTGGATTCGACCATCACTTCGGTCACACCATCCAGTTCCATCGTTCACCACGCTGGACAATGGATCGACGTCCGCCCGGCGATGCAATCGATGGCGACTTCTCAGGTCTAGTGGCGCAAGACCTTGCGCTTCACTCTCCACACCGACGGGATGGCACCACCTGTCGCGCGTGATCCGCGCACCGAATCACATTTCGGTCGCCCTCTGGTTGCCACAATTTCCCCGTGCTCATGCGCATTTTGTCGCGTGAATTCCACAAGGAAACCTTTCATACCGCTTTCGAATAAAAAAATGACTCTGCGCCGCGCACAAGTAGCTCACAATCAATCAACTCACCGCCCTATCGCGTCAGATCAATACCAAAATTTGGTATCAAACGGACAATCCGTCCATTGACATATTATCATCCTCTAAACATTCCGATCAATGATTAAATGGTTCATGAAAAAACTCGTTGGTTCCCGTAACCAACGCATCCTAAAAACATTCCGCCCGCTGGTGGATGAAATTAACCGCTTCGAAGAGGAGCTCCAGAAGCAGCCTAAAGGTATCCTGCAGGAGAAAACCCGCGAGTGGCAGCAAATGTTCAAACCCTTCCACACGCCGCAAATCGTGCCGGAAGAGAAGCTCGCCAAACTCGAAAACTCCGAGCTACGAGAAATCGCTGGCAAGCTCGAAGACCAACTCGTTGAACTCAAAAAGCATCTCCCAGGCTTCGACGCCGAAGTTCTCAAAGGCGCGTCCGACGTTGAAGGCATGGCAAAAGCCATCGCTGAAGCAAAGGCGCGTTTCCTTGAAGCTGAAGAAAAATTCCCAGACATCGAAGAAGCGCTGCTCGAGAAGATTCTTCCGGAAGTCTTTGCCGTGGTAAAGAACGGTGCACGTCAACTTTGCGGCGAGACTTGGGAAGCCTGCGACACTCCAGTATCATGGAACATGGTGCACTTCGACGTTCAGTTGATGGGCGGCATCGGTTTGCATCGCGGTTTGGTTGCAGAAATGCAGACCGGTGAAGGAAAAACCCTCGTCGCCACCCTGCCTGTTTACCTCCGTGCGCTCACAGGCCGCGGCGTCCACGTGATCACCGTCAACGACTACCTCGCAAGACGTGACTCCGAATGGGTGGGCAACCTTTATAAGTTCCTTGGACTCACCGTTGGGTGTATCCAGAACCAACAACCACCGCAACTACGAAGCGAGCAGTATAAGTGCGATGTTACCTACGGAACCAACTCTGAGTTCGGATTCGACTACCTGCGCGACAACGGGATGGCATCGTCCAAAGAGGATCAGGTGCAGCGTGGTCACTACTTCGCGATTATTGATGAGGTGGACTCCATCCTCATCGACGAAGCGCGGACACCGCTCATCATCTCCGGTCCGGTCACGGTTTCGACGCATCAGTTCGATCGCTTTAAGCCGCTCATCGAGCAGCTCGTCCGCAAGCAGAATGTGCTCGTCAACGAAACCCTCGCCGCCGGTAAAAAAGCCGCCGAGGCTGGCGATATGGAAGAAGCCGGTCTCAACCTTTACAAGGTTAAAGTTGGTCAGCCACGCAACCGTGGTCTCCTGCGCATGATGGAAGATCCGGACATCCGCCGCGCCATCGACAAAGCTGAACTCGTCCTACTGCAAGACACTCAGAAGAAGGCGATGATCAACCTCAAGGAAGAACTCTACTACTCTGTGGAAGAGCGCCAACACGATGCCGACCTCACCGAGAAAGGACGCGAGTTCCTCAATCCCGACGACCCGGATGCCTTCGTTCTTCCGGACATCGCCACGGAGTTCGCCGAGATCGACAGCCGCACGGACCTCTCTGAAGTCCAGCGCACAGAGATGAAGTCCGAGCTCCAGAAAAAACTCGACCATCAGGGGCAACGCATCCACAACATCACCCAACTCGTCAAAGCCTACTGCCTCTACGAGAAAGACATCCACTACGTGGTCGTCGAAGGAAAAGTGGTCATCGTTGATGAAAACACCGGGCGTGAAATGCCTGGTCGACGTTGGTCCGATGGTCTTCACCAAGCGGTGGAAGCGAAGGAGAACGTCAAGATCGACAAAGAAACCCAGACCCTCGCAACGATCACCATTCAGAACTATTTCCGGATGTATGAGCGCCTCGCAGGAATGACCGGCACCGCGGAAACGGAAGCCGCGGAATTCCACGACATCTACAAACTCGACGTCCTCGTCGTTCCGACAAACCGCCCGAACAAGCGCGAAGACGAGAACGATAGTATCTTCAAAACGCGCCGTGAAAAGTTCAACGCGGTGATCAACCGCATTAAAACCGCTCACGCCATAGGCCAGCCTGTGCTGATCGGCACCGCATCGGTCGATGCCTCGGAAACACTCGGCAGAATGCTCAAGCGCGAGAAAATCCCTCACGCGGTGTTGAACGCAAAACACCACCGTCAAGAAGCGGAGATCATTGCGCGAGCTGGTCACAAAGGTTCCGTCACCGTCGCCACCAACATGGCAGGACGAGGCACCGACATTAAGCTCGGGGAAGGCGTTGCCGATCTCGGTGGCTTGCTCGTTCTCGGAACGGAACGTCACGAATCACGTCGTATCGACCGTCAGTTGCGCGGACGTTGCGCACGTCAGGGTGACCCGGGTGCTTCAGTATTCTATCTCTCGTTTGAGGATGACCTGATGCGCAACTTCGGCGCATCCGAAAGGATGACATCGTTGATGGAACGCTTCGGCATGGAAGAAGGCGAAGAGCTACAACACCCGCTCTTGAACCGTTCAGTCGAGACCGCACAAAAGCGCGTCGAGCAGCGGAACTACACCATGCGTAAGCGCGTGTTGGAATATGACGACGTGATGAACCAACAGCGACAGGTGGTCTACACCTACCGTAATGAGGTCATCGAGTCGGAGCGGCCACGCGACCTTATTTACGAACTCATCGACGAGGCCGTGCCAACGAAAGTATCGACGTATATTTTCGACTCGCCGGACGATGAACATCCGAACGATTACGACGGTCTATTGACCTGGGTGAACACAACTTTCCCGATGCGTCTCACCAAGGCTGAAGCTGATCTTGAAAACAAATCACTCGACGAGATCTGCGAGTATTTGGTCAAAGAAATCCGCGACACCTACGATCTGAAGATGGAGCACGAGAACCCCGACGCCGTCGAGGGCTTGGAGCGTTACATCATTCTCAGCGCTATCGACAAGTTATGGCAGGAACACCTCTACAGCATGGATTCCCTTCGCGAAGGTATCCACCTCCGCTCACAGGGGCAGAAGGACCCGTTGATCGAATACAAGAAAGAGGCCTACGAATTGTTCGACGAACTGATGGGTAACATCCAACAGGAGTCGCTCGGCAATTTATTCCGTTCGACCACCAACCTGCAACAGTTCGAGCAGTTCCTTCAGGGACTTCCGACTCTTCGTAGCGGCGGCGAGATGCCATCCCCTCAGTCCGCATCGCCACAGCAAAGCGACGGCCAAGGAGAATCCGCACCATCCGGTCCAAAGCTCAACCTAAACCTCCGCAAGGACGAGCCGCGCGTCGGACGCAACGACCCTTGCCCATGCGGCAGTGGCAAGAAGTTCAAACAGTGCTGCGGCCGCACCGCGTAAGCAGATAAACCACCTTTAAAAATCCCATCCTCATCTTATGGTGTCGATGGGATTTTTTGTGCCCATTGAACTTTAAACGAAACTAAAAATCGTTCGCTGAGGTGCCCGATCTCACTCGCGGCGGAAGATACTTTGGAATACGCCGATCCTGATACAAGTAACCTCTAAAGGTGACACATGGATTGCCGATTTCTCAGGTGGGCTGTATGGAGATACTCTGAAGCATGCCTCTAAGGTTTGTCAGATAGCTGAGAAGATTTCCACTAGCAATCCTGAATAAAAAAAGCACCAAATTCAAAGTTTTCATACTCTTAACGGCCGCTGGCCTTGCCTTTGATCGTGACCATTCGCTAAACTAAATCAGCCGATGATCTTTCTTCTATCCCTTGTACAAGGGGATAATACGTGTTGACTCCCATTTTAAAATAACCGGGCATCGCCCGCTAAACTAGATGTTAGCCGTCACATCTATCCGACATTCCCCTCTAGCTGATATTCATTGAAAATCTAATGATCACATTCCTCCACACCGCCGATTGGCAGATCGGAAAGCCCTTTCAATCCATCGCAGACAACGCCAAGCGTGAAGCATTGCGAGCGCAACGGATCGAAACCATCCGTTCCTTGAAGTCGTTAATAAATTCAAAAGGCGCGGAATTCGTCGTCGTTTCCGGTGATCTGTTCGATTCCTTCACGCCGGATAAATCGACAGTGGCCGCGTTGTGTTCGGCGGTCGGTCAGCTTGGTGTGCCAGTCTACGCGATACCAGGAAACCACGACCACGGCGGTCCCGGGTGCATATGGCGGCAGGAATTCTTCCTCAGCGAGCAAGCGAATCTCGCCCCCAATTTGCACGTCCTCTTCGACAACGCGCCCGTTGTTACCGACAAAGTCGTCCTGTACCCCTGCCCGCTGTTACGGCGACAGCAAACCAGTGACCCAACGTCCTGGTTGCGGAATGGCGAGGAGTTTGCAGAACTTCCTACCGATAGGCCTCACGTCGTCATCGCTCATGGTAGCACGCAAGGGTTCTCTTCTTCGTCAGAAGAGGATTCGGCCACCGCAGTGAACAACATCGACCTCGATGCCTTTGCTGATAATGGCTTCGATTACATCGCTCTCGGAGACTGGCATGGAATGAAGGAAATCACGCCTATCGCATGGTATCCCGGCACTCCTGAACAAGATCGCTACGCGAAAGGCAGCGACAATATGCCTGGTCACGCACTGGTCGTTCAGATCTCTGCGCATGGCGCCTCACCAACCGTCGAATCAATTTCCACGGGGCAATGTGGGTGGCATGACGTTCAACACAACTTGGGCGACGATTCAGGACTCGAAGAACTTCAGCATCAACTCGACGCCATCCTCGAGTCACGCACCAACCGCGACCTACTCAAGCTCAATCTGAGCGGTACTCTGAGTCTCGCCGGTGCGAACGCTCTCGATCAGCTGGTTGAGCGCCTCGAAGCGCGTTTGCTCGATTTACGACTGCAACGCTATATCGATATCGAACCATCAGCGGAAGAACTCGCCAGCCTTACAGAGCGAGATGACCCACTCATCTCGCAGGTCGCGCGTGAGCTTGTCGAGGAATCTCAATCGACCATAAACCCCGAGTCCGCCACACTCGCGAAGACCGCCCTTCGTGAGCTGCATTTGCAACTTCAACGCGTCCGCTAACAAAACCACGCGCCCCATTCTCTCACCGTGCACATTCTTCACGTTCACCTTCAAAATTACCGCGTCCATCGCGACTTCGAGGCAACTCTCGACGAAGCCATCTCGCTACTCCAAGGGCCCAACGAGTCTGGTAAAAGCACCTTCGTGGAGGCCGTTCACCGTGCGTTGTTTCTAAAAGCAAAAGGCACCAGCGAACTTCACACAGCGATGAGTTCGAACCATGGAGGCGTTCCTACGGTGAGCGTAAAGTTCGCCATTGGCGACGATATCTACACGGTAAAAAAGGAATTCAACGGCACCAAAGGCAGCACGGTTCTGCAACCGGAAAACGGAGCCACCCTAACCGGCGACGCTGCCGAGGAA
>JAGXGH010000087.1 GCA_024636835.1 Verrucomicrobiales bacterium
GTCCGCGGGTAGGTCACCATCTTGTGCTTTTCATACAGCGACTGGGCCAGCGAGAGGGTGCCCTTGGCGGAAAACGGGGCCTCGCGCTGAAGGGTGGTGAGGTCGTAAAGTTGAGGTGCTATCTGCGTGGACGGCTTGGTGGCTTCTTCGACTTGGCCGGTTTTCCCGGTGCAGCGGTCGACGATGGATTCGGCCAGATCCTTCTTCCAAATCCGCTCGGCACGGCCGTGGGGTTTGGTGGTGTCGCGTTTGAATTCGGGGTCGATCCATTTGCCGAGGTAATCACCAGCGGCAACGTCAAAGGTGCCGTGGACTTCGAAATAGTCGTCGGGTTTGAACGCGCGGATCTCGGCTTCGCGCTTGGCGAGGATGGCGAGTGTCGGGGTTTGGACACGTCCGGCGGAGGTGATGTTAAACCCACCGTGACGAGAGCGGAAGCAGGTGAGGGCACGTGTCGCATTGAGACCGACCAGCCAGTCTGACTCGGACCGGCAACGTGCCGCATCGGCGAGCGGCGTCATTTCCTCATCTTCGCGGAGCTCTTCCCATGCGCTGATGATGGACCCTTTGGTCATCGACTGCATCCACAAGCGCTTCACGGGCTTGTCGATTTTTCCGATGTCCATGATGTAGCGGAAGATGAGTTCACCTTCACGGCCGGCGTCGCAGGCATTAACGAGTTGATCCACATCCTTGCGTTTACAAAGCTTTAGGACTTGGCGCAGGCGAGGGGCTGTTTGTTCGATGGGATCGAGGTCGAAGGTGTCGGGGATCGCGGGGAGGACGTCGAATTTCCACGGCAGTTTATTCCCTTTCGGACCGGTGGGCATGCGCAGCTCAACGAGGTGACCAACGGCGGATGTGATGACGGCAGCGTCGTTTTCGTAGTAGGCGTCGCGGGCTTTTCCGAGCTTGTTGAACTTGCCGAGAACCTGCCCAAGAGCTTTGCTCAGGTCGGTCATTACGGAGGGTTTTTCGGCGATGATAAGGATTTTTCCCATAGAAAATGAAAGGTTACAGCCAATACGGCACTTGGCACTTTGTGGCGCATTTTCGCCAAACGGCAAGAAGTTTAGCGGATTCGCTGATTATTGGCGTTCATCTTTAGTGAACGAATCGTGCGAAGAATTGGCCGCAAAAAGGAAAAAAGAGGAAAAAAGGGATGCGGGATTTCACCATGTAGAGCATGAAGGAAATGAAGGAGAGGCAAGAGGTTGGTATGGCTAGATGATGCGCGGAAAGCACAAAAAGTAGAAATGTTGGTCTTGCACCGTATTTTTGAGGTTCGTCGTGTTATTGATTCAGAATGGTCAATGATGGGAACGCTCAATGCTTCTGTAGCTATTCTTTTTCTGCAGCCTGCACACGTTTTCGCCATTCGGGTGAATAGAGATTGAATGGTGCTCCGGCCTGATTGAGTGATTGAAGAAGGATAAAGAGATCGTCACGGAATTTGTTATTGTGCGGATCATTGAAGGAATCGGGCACGTGATATTTTAGGGTCTTGGTATCCGTACCGTTGATGAGATCAACGAAGTAATAGTCGCCGTCGCGATTGGCATCCTGAAAGCCCGGAATATCTCTTTGGTTCATTTGATGCCAAAGCGGTGTAGAGAGGATAAGCTTTTTAGTCTCTTTTGGGTTTTGAATGGGGATGGCTTTGACGATGCGATGAATAGTGAGGGTGGTGTAGTCCGTGGCGGAATACTCCACCCATGCGAGAGAGTTGATTAGCTTCCCTGATACCGGTTCTATGTCGAAGAGGACAACGAGGGTTCTGGGGTTGGTAAATGCTGGTTTATGAGTGATTCGAATTCCGAATGCACAGAATTTAGAGAGTTCTTCTGGTTTTATGTCTCGGAAGCGCTTGGATAATGTTTCTGTATTGGACAATAGAAGTGAAATTTCGTTACCTACCTCGTCTCCGGGTTCGGGGGGGATGTTGGCGTCCGAATAAACTTGGCTATGGGAGTATCCTGTTAGCGTGACGAATAGAACGGAAATAATAGAGAGCGTGGCGTTCATGACGATTTATTTGTCAAACCAGCTTCACAAATCGTCTGCCAGGCAGCTGTTTGGTGAGGCGGAGCATTTCTAGCCGCATGAGTTCGGTGGTGACGATGGAGGCGGGGAGTTTGGTTTTCTCGATGATGTCGTCGACTTGTTGTTCTAGCGAGTCGAGGACGGCGTAAATTTTCGCGGCGTCGGCGGGCAGGTCTTTTGGTGGTGCGGCGGCGGGGAGATCACCGCGATCAAATTCCTGACCGGGAGGGAGGAGCATTTCGAGGTCGTCGAGAATATCGTCGGCGGAGGATGCGAGAGTGGCTCCGTCTTTGATGAGTTTATGACATCCTGCGGAACTCGGGTGGTCGATGGGGCCGGGGACGGCGTAAACGGTGCGCCCTTGATCAGCTGCGAGGTTGGCGGTGATCATGGCTCCGGACCAAGCGGGCGCTTCAACGACGAGGATGCCTTTACTCATCCCGCTGACGATGCGGTTGCGTAGAGGGAAGCTCTGCTTATTGGGTGACATGTGTATCGGGAACTCGGAAAGGATGGCGCCTTTTCCTTCGGCGATGATGCGGTCGGCGAGGGCTTTGTTTTCCGGTGGGTAGATATTCCCAAGACCTGACCCGAGCACGGCAATAGTGCGACCTCCGGCATCGATGGCTGCTTTGTGGGCGGCGGTGTCGATGCCACGCGCAAATCCAGAGAGGACGGTGAGTCCGGCTCGTGCCATTTGTCCGCAGAGGTTTTTGGTGGCGTTCAGTCCGTAGTGGGTGCAGCGCCGGGATCCAACCACGGCAATCCCATGGGCGTCGCTGGGTTTGATTTCGCCGCGAATGAAGAGCCCGAACGGCGGGTCGTAGATTTCGCGCAGGGCGGCGGGGTATTCGTCATCTGTTGGAATGATATATCGCAATCCCATGTCCTTCATCTGCGCGGTGATCGCTTTGAGATCGACGCTGTTTCGCGCTCCGGCGAGGATGGATGCCAGAGAGCTGCCGATGCCTTTCACTTGGCTCAGTTCGGCGACTGATGCGTCGAGAGCAGCGGCGGCGGTGCCGAAGTGATCGATGAGACGGCGGACGGTCACGGGTCCCACTTTCGGGACGTGGGTAAGGGTGAGTAGGGCGGCGCGCTCGATCATGGGTCAGGTGAGCCATTGAAACGAGGATGGTGACTTGGCGCAAGAAGCATCGGTGCGGATTTAGCCGCAAAAAGGAAAAGAAGGAAAAAGGGAATGAGCGTGCGATGGTAGGGAGATGGATATGACGTGCTACTTCGAGTCTTGGCTCCTTAGGGATTTCGCAATTCTCTTAAATAATTCAGGGTCGTGATCGACGATTTCTTGCTGCAGAAACATTGTGATAAACAAGCAAACGTCATCGGCATGAAATACCATGTAATATGCGGTGATTTTAAAATCCTCTACTTCTCCGGTAAATGTTTGGATGTAAATGGGATGCTCCGACTTCAAAGATGAGTCTGGTTTTAACCTGACTTCTGGGCCGCCGCTTTCTAGCCCTTGCATAATCTTGTTTGCCACCTCTGACCTCATTTTCAAAAACTGTTCCCAGGCCTTCTCGTCCTCATCGTCTAGGAGGATGAGAGTCTCGATCTGACAACGTCCAAAAAAATCGTTTATTGACGTTGTTGAGATGGACACGAGCCCTCCTTCTATTGTCATCTCCCATCCTACGGGAAGATCGATGGAATGACCCGATGGAAGTCTAAATGTCTTAGAATCACGACTTAGTAGTTTGAAATAGGATTTAAGAGCGTCGCGTCCCTCTGGACTTCTTTCGAGGAGTTTTGTTCGCTCGAACGAGAACTGCTTAGCGAGGCTATGATAGTTGTCCCACGCGTCCTTGACCTCAGGTGATGATTCCTCTTCTAGAGATAGTTTAGTCCTAATTGTTTCCAGGTGTCCTCGTCGCTTAGCTTGGTGGCTATCTGATGAACTATCCATGCTTGCAAGCTCAGTGAGAGCCGTTAAGTTTTTCAACTCCTTGTCGAGAGCTAGTATTTTAGGAAAGCCTGATCGTACGGTATTGTATTTCTCGTATGCGGAATCTCTTTCTGCTGCCAAATCGCGCAATTCTGGTGAGGTTTTGAGGAGTTTATCGGTAAGGGCAGCCATGACTTTCTCTGCCTCTAGGTGGGCAGGTAGCTCTTCAGCAGGTATTGCCGGTAGCGACAACAGGATGAGAGCGGCAATAAGAAATGATGTTACAGGACTTTTCATGGACTGGCAGAGTTGGCTGTCCTCAGTAGGTGCTGCGGAGTTGCTCGATCGCTTCGGTAATGTCGGTGTTGGTGACGAATTTGGAGAGGACAGGGGATCCCGGTTCTTTGAGAAGAACGAAATTTGGCATTCCGTTTTCGGATTTCTTATCCCGTTGCAGTCGAGGTATGAGGGATTCATCGCGGAATTCCGGTTTATCGTCGAGGACGAGGGGGAGGTCGAAGTGCTGGAGGGCGGCGAGGACTTTTTGCGAGAACGCGGGGTCGAGACCTGCGTGCTTTTCGCTCAGATAAAGGGCCGCACGGATGCCTAGAGCGATGGCTTCGCCGTGGAACATATTACCATAGCCTGCGGCGGCTTCGATGGCGTGACCGATGGTGTGACCGAAGTTGAGAAAAGCACGGGTGCCAGCGGTTTCTTTTTCGTCAGCTTCGACGATTCGCGCTTTAATGGCAACGTTGCGCGCGATGATTTCCTCGGTGGCGGGGTGGTCGCCGCGTTGCAGGTCGAGCAGTGCGTCGAGAAGTGAGGGGTCGGCGATGGCGGCGTGTTTTACTGCTTCGGCCATGCCTTCGTTGAATTCACGGTCGCCGAGGGTATCGAGAGTCGCGACGTCGGCGATGACGGTGGCGGGCTGGAGAAACGCTCCGATGAGGTTTTTCCCCTCAGGGGCGTTGACGCCGGTTTTGCCACCAACTGAGGAATCGACCTGTGAGACGATGGTGGTGGGGATTTGGACGAAAGGTATGCCGCGGTAGTAGATGGCGGCGACGAAGCCTGCGAGGTCGCCAACCACGCCGCCTCCAAGCGCGATGATGAAGGACTGACGGTCGTGACCGGCCTGGATCATTTGCGAGCAGAGCGAGGCGACATTGTCCATCGACTTGGAGGCCTCTCCGGCGGGGACGGTGAATAGATCGACATGAATGCCCGCAGAAGTGAGCGAGGCGATGACGGGTGCGCTGTGCAGCGGTGCGACGTTGTCGTCGGAGATGATGGCGCAACGTTTGCGCTTGGCGACAGGGGTGTCGGCAAGAAGTTCGGCGGTGCGTTGGATGATGCCCGTGCCGATTTGGACGGTGTAGGAACGGTCGCTTAGGTTGACGGGAACTTGTTTCATCGCAGTGAATAAACCACGGAATTTGTGGATAGCACGTAGGAATGGTGATTGGCTTGGGGGCAGGATGCCCCCGCCACGGGGGACGCAGTTTGAGGGAATAGGTCTTATGGGTCCTATAGGACTTATTTGAATAGCGCCGTTATCTCGGTGACTAATTCGCTCGGTTCAGTGTCTGAATCGACTGGTAGGGTGCTCAGCGCGGTGACTTTCTTGAACCACGTGCGCTGTCGTTTGGAGTATTGGCGGGTGGCGATGGTGAGGAGATCGATGGCGCCTTGGCGGGGGAGTTTGCCTAACAGGACATCGCGGACAAGGTCGAGACCCAGGGTGTTTTGAGCGGTTTGGGAAAGTGGGACTCCAGCGACGGCGGCGACTTCTTGTTCGACGCTATTGGAGAACATTTGTTCGGCGCGTGCGGCGATGCGTTGGTGGAGAAATTGTCGATCGACGTCGAGGTAGATGCCGCGCAGCCATGCGATGTCTTGTGGGGCGAATCCGGTGCGGAGTTGGCTGGCGGGTTTGCCGGTGAGTAGGCAGATCTCCAGGGCACGGACGACACGGCGTGGATTGTGGATGTCAATGGTGTCGGCGCTGACGGGATCGAGCGAATAGAGACGGTCGATCAGATCGGGAATGGGCGTGTTCTCTAGTTCGGCGCGGAGGTTCGGTTCTGCCGGCGGAATGGTGGTGTCAATTCCGTGAGTGAGTGCACGGAAGTAGAGCCCGCTGCCGGTGACGATGATGGGAGTGACGTTGTGCGAGATCAGCTCTGCGGCTTTCTCATTGATGGTCGCAGCGAAGATCGGTGCACTGAGGTCACGATCGAGTGGGGTGACGCCGTAGAGGTGGTGCGGGGCTAGATCGAGTAACTCGGCCTCCGGCTGGGCGGTGAGAATGGGAAGTTTCTGGTAGGACTGGTAGGGGTCGGCATTAACGACTTCGCCATGGAGTTGCTGGGCGAGAAGTGCGGCGACGCGGCTCTTCCCGGACGCGGTTGGACCGGTGACGAAAATCGCGGGTGCTAGGGGATGCGTGGTCAGGGTGAGGTGGAGATTATGAATGGAGTCGCGTAAAACGGCTGCGCCGCAAGCGATGGAAAATGGAGGATGCTGCTGAGGTGACAGTTGTTTGGGGTTTTTAGAGAACCGCGAACACCGCTCAAACGGGCGGGACGCCCGTGCTCCTTGAGGGAGGCGTGCCGATGCTGCTATTTGGATTGGCTGAAGAGCCAGGTCATGACTTCGGGGTTTTTATAGGTTTGTGTCCAACTGTCGTGCTTCACGTTTGGATACATGGTGAGCTTGGCGTCTTTGGCCTCCTCTTTCTCGAGGGCGTCGATCATGGCTTGGCTTTTGTCGGGTGTAACGACTTTGTCGGCATCGCCGTGGAAGGTGCGGATAGGAACGTGTTTGAAGAGTTTGGCGCTGGCCGGATTGCCGCCTCCGCAGATGGGAATGGCGGCGGCGAAGAGTTTTGGCCGCTGTGCGAGTGCGGACCAGGTGCCAAATCCTCCCATCGAGAGTCCGGTGATGTAGAGGCGTTTGGTGTCGATTCGCGGGTCTTTGGCGAATTTGTCGACGGTGGCGATGGCGTTCTTGAGGTTCTGCCCTGACCACCATTGTTCTTTAGGGCATTGAGGAGCGATGACGAAGCACGGGTGCTTGGCTTGATTCTCGGGGGTAATGAAAACGCGTGCGCCGTGCTTGAGTTGGGATGTGTTGTTGTCGCCACGTTCACCTGCTCCATGGAGAAAGAGCACGAGAGGGTATTTCCGCCCCGGGTTAACTTCTGGTACGAAGAGTTGGTAGGGGAGTTTGCCGTCGTTTTTTTGTGGTTCGAATTTTTGATCGGCGGCGTGAGTCATGAGGGAGAGTAGGAGAAGGGCGGTAATGTTGGTGGTGATAAATTTCATGGGAGGCTTGGGGCTTTGATGGAAAACCTAATCGGCTTTTCTAGCCTTGTTTACGGATCGCCGTTGCGGCGGCTTTGCGTAGGGTAGCAGCCTCCTCTGCGGGTAGTTTCCCATCCCACTCGATGGTGGTCGGGTCTACGTCGTTGATCGTGGCAAAGATGGTGATGGCGGCGAGGTAGGCACCGTGCTGGGAGGGGTGGCTGCCATCCCCTCGGTAAAGTTTGGTGAATAGATCGGGGTCCGTGTCGTGGATGATCTGCCAGGCATCACCCACTGGTGCGACTTTGGCGTTTAGAGATTTACCCGCATTTACATAGGATTTGGTCAGCGCTTTTTGCATAGCGGTGAAGTCTTTGTAATTATTGCGAGGATCGCCATCGCGTCGCCCCCAAGTCTGGTAAAAAACGATGGCACCCTTGTTAGCTGTCACCAGCTCGTTGAGGCCTTTTGCGGCTTCAAGGAATTGTTTGGGGAAGAGCGCTGGTGTCTGGCTTTGGTCTTGTAGGACGACGACTTCGAACTCACCGGATTTGATCAATGTCTGCGTCTTCTTGTTTCCGAGGTGGTAAGCCAATGTCTTACCGCCAGGGGTGACGAAGTCGAGCTTTGCGGGTTTTTGATCGGTCTGCGCATAGAGCTCGGTGATGGTTCCGCGGATACCTTGGGTGTAGCTGTTGCCAACAAACAAGACGTCCGGTGGTGACTCTTTGGCAAAAATCGGTAGTGCCGCTACGAAGAGAAAGAGGAGTAAGTGGCGCGTTAATGTCATGGCGCAAGATTGAAGACCGGAAGCCTATTCGTCAACTCGTTCTGCTTCGAGCAGTGACCAGAAATTTCGGGTATAAGCGTCTCCGACTTCTTGCACGGTGAGGTCGCGGTCGGCCTCGACTTCGAGGCAGGTCATGCTGACGCCGTCGAGTCCGCAGGGGACGATGGAGAGGAATGGTGGAAGTGATTCGCGAGTGACGTTCAGCGCGATGCCGTGCATGGTCGTCCATTTGCGCACGCCGACGCCGATGGAGGCGAGTTTACGGTTGCCGAGCCAGATGCCGGTGAGGCCGTCGCGGCGGTGGGCGTCGGCGCCGAATTCGCGGCTGGTGACGATGAGCACTTCTTCGAGAAAGCGCAGGTAGACGTGGAGGTCTTTGCCGTATTTCGTCAGGTCGAGGATGGC
Source organism: Verrucomicrobiales bacterium (assembly GCA_024636835.1). Lineage (GTDB taxonomy): Bacteria > Verrucomicrobiota > Verrucomicrobiia > Verrucomicrobiales > SLCJ01 > Sulfuriroseicoccus. Next base: position 8,456 of record JAGXGH010000087.1, read on the forward strand.
GTAGGAGGTGAGTTGTCCCGGGCCATGGTAGGTGGCTTTGCCGCCGCGGTTGGTGATATGCACCGGATGCGGAAGCAGTGCGGCTTCGGCGAGGCTGGATTTATCCCGGGTGCGACCAATGGTGTAGACGGGAGCGTGTTCGAGCAGTAATAGCGTGTCGGTGACTTCGCCGAGTTGGCGTTGATCTACCAATTGATCCTGCAGGGCGAGACCATCTTCAAAGCTCATTCCGGCTTCAAGCCAGCGCGTGGTCGCGGGAATACTCATACCAAATCTTGGTATTGATCTGACGCGATCGAATGTTGAATTGGTTGAGCGTGAGTCACTTGTTCGCGGAGAAAAGTCAGATTTTAATACAAAACCGGTATCATTTCTACTAAGTCTCTAGGTGAAGAGAGAAAATACTGGCGGCGGGAGTCGAACCCGCACATCTTTCGATACCTGATTTTGAATCAGGCGCGTCTACCATTCCGCCACGCCAGCAAGAGCCTCGCAGGTGATGCGAGGGAGACCGTTGATACGAGGAAATGCGAGAGTTTGCAACTGAAGATTTCCCTCTCGGTGAAAAAAATCGGATCGCTCTCGGAGTTAGCGGTCGTCGATGTCAGAGCCTTTGCGAAGTGCGAGTGGTGGTCCGAGGATTTCGCGCGCGATCACTGCGCGGCGAAGGGATTCGGGATCGCGCAGCCAATTCACTTCGTGCGGTGTGTGAGTGGCAGATTTAATCTGTTTACGAGGTGATTTCGAGGCGAATCTTAGACGTTGCGCCTCGGCCTCTTTCGCACGTTTCTTGGCGTCTACGATTTTCTGTTTCAGTGCGGAAAGCGAGCCTTGGTTCGATGACGAAGGGATAGCTTCGTTCTTCTTCGGAGGTGCAACAGGCACTCGAGTGCGTTGCGCTGGAGGCGGTGGCGGAGTCGAAGGGAGGGGCGGCGGTGTTCGCTCTTCCTCTGCGGTAGGCCACGTCCACTCGGGGAGGTCTGAGTCGGTGGTGTCACGACGCTCCTCTTTCCCCGCGTTGTTGCGGTTTTCAATAAACCAACGCACCACGCCGATGATGATCACGGCGAGGGCGAAGATGAATTGGGAGTAGTCCATGGACAGTTGGGGTAGTTTACTAGAGCGGTTGCGGCTTAGATTTCTTCGGTGCCGCCGTCATTCTTGTCGTTACCAGCGATGTGATCCCGCATGTCGGTGTCGGCGACCATGTTGCGGTAGCGGGTGTAATCCATGATGCCGAGATTGCCGTTGCGGAAGGCTTCAGCAATGGCACGTGGGATTTCGGCTTCTGCCTCGACCACGCGAGCGCGCTGCTCCTGGGTGCGGGCTGCCATTTCCTGCTCGGTTGCCACAGCCGCGGCACGGCGAACTTCTGCTTTTGCTTGGGCGATCTGCTTGTCCGCTTCGGCCTGCTCGGTCTGAAGTTTCGCACCAATGTTATCGCCCACATCGACGTCTGCGATATCAATGGAAAGAATTTCATACGCGGTGCCGGAGTCGAGGCCGCGCTCAAGAACGTGGTGGGAAATCGAATCAGGGTTTTCCAAAACATCCTTGTAGGATTTAGCGGAGCCGATCGACGTCACGATGCCCTCGCCAACACGTGCGATGATGGTTTCATCCGTCGCACCACCGACGAAGCGGTCGAGATTGGTTCGCACGGTAACACGGGCGGAAGCGCGGACAGCGATACCATCGCGGGCGACAGCATCGATTTTACGACCGGTGCCTGGGCAGTCGATGACCATTGGGTTAATGGATGTGCGAACGGCTTCGAGAACAGTTTTGGATGTGCCCTTCACAGCGAGGTCGATGGCGCATGCGCGGTCGAAGCTGAGGCCGAGTCCGGCTTTGTCCGCGGCGATTAACGCGAGCACCACACTGGTGATGTCACCGCCGGAAAGGTAATGGGCTTCCAGTTCGTCGGTGGTCATGGTGAGACCGGCTTTCGCGGCGGTGATACGCGAGTCGACGATCAGCGCGGGTGGCACTTTTCGGATAGACATTGCCACCAAATTAACGATGGAAACTGGAGCGCCAGTAACATAGGCGCGCACCCAGATCATGCCGTATTTGATCAGGACTAAAACGATGATAAGTGCTGCGAGCGCGAGGGCCGCAGCGGCGATAACTTTGCCGTTGCCGGCAGCGAGTAGGGAGCTAAGTAGCGGTGTCATAGGATATCAGGGATAAGATTGGCAGGAATTGCTGTTAATGGATACGCCTATCGGATGGGAAATATAGCATTTTGGCAACCGATTTCCTCGATAACGCAGTATTCTGTGCTGGTTTGCAAAGTTTTTCCGTGCGTGGACAGCAATTGTCGTTCTAGCATGTATTATGCTGGCGGTGGATTGCTGCACGGCTTTACCTTTTATCTTATGAAAAAATGGATTCTTCGTCTGGCGATTGCTGGGATTGTGGTTGTGGCTCTATTAGAGCTGATTCTTTGGACTGCCATACCAGTCGGTGTTGAGCGTCCTTTAAGTTTGCGCTTGGAAAACGATCTGCCTGGGTTTTCGGCAAGTTCTCGAGTGAACTTGGATACTGATGGTGTGCGCTCGTTTGGCTATCAGAACGCCGACAAGCGTATCTTGTTTCTCGGTGGTGACAATACAGTGGCACTGCTTGAGAGTACGCCAGACACTTGGTGGGTCCGCGTCAGTAAAAAGATGAGCGCATCCAACGTGGGCGTCGCTGCTTGGGGAGTGCCCTCTGCAGGGGTGGTGCTAGACCACCGCTTTCTTGTCGGAAATATCGAAGCGCTAAAACCAACAATGGTGGTGCTATCCGTGTCGCCGAACGAAGTGGTCAACCTGCGCACCGTTGGAGATGTCTCGGACGAGTTGCTGAATCAACCGATCAAATTTACGGCGAGTGGGTGGAAGGGTAAGCTCATCGGGGTGTCACAGGTTGCGCGTCGCCTACGCAATTTATTCAGAGGTGGTGACGCAGGTTATTTGGGGTCACTTAACGGAAAGAACAAGATCGCCGATGATCTACGCCAAAAGCACATGGTTTATCAGCAGGCACAATTTTCCGCGGATCTTATTGGTAATGGCTCACCCTCGCAGATCGTGTCAAAAGTAATCCGTGCGATGGATGCTTTGTGTAAGCAAAACGGTGCTAAACTGATGGTTGTAGGCGAGCCGTTTCCTCATGAGGCCGTGATGATAAATTCAGAGCAAAGTCTGTTCACGCTGGTGCAGGTCGTCGAGGGTCAAGATGGTGAGCCTGTTCCGGTGCGTATTGATCCTGGTGCATTGAAGCACGCTTTCGAAACTTTTTTTGTAGATATCTCTAAGACATGTAATGAGTTGGGAGTTCCATTTGTGTCGACGCACGAGACATTGAGCCCAGCGGGAGCACTCTTCACGGGCGATCGGTTACTGAATGATCTAGGGCATCAATCGATGGCAGATACCCTTGCCAAAAAAATCGAAGCGAATCTTCCTTGACTCCACAACCCTGCACAGTCAAAACGACATGCTTAAGGAAAAGACGTTTTCCATAATTCATCCTTTACACGCTCAATTAGCGCTCCAAAACTCCCGCTGTGATTAGTCTCCTGATGGATAGCTAATCCAGTGGTCACTCAAACTCAAAAAAACAACAGACCAGATAACCCAATAACCTCCAATGAAGAGCTTTCTTAAAACCAGCAAACTCGGACTTTGTCTCCTCCTCGCCGCATTCGCATTTGTCGCTGTCCCTGTCGACGTAACCTACGCTCAAGATGAGGATGCCACGGAAGAAGCGGCAAGCACGCAAGAGGAACTCAGCATGTTTGACAACATCGTGGAAAACGGTGGTCCGTTCATGGTTGTTCTCGCACTTCTTTCCTTGTGCTTGATCGGTCTCGCTGTTTTCAACGCCATGGCATTGCGCAGTAAGAATTTCACCCCAGACGATCTCAAGGCAGTGTTGTATGATCACATGGCCAACTGCCGGGTCCGAAGCGCCATTGAAGTGGCGAACTCCAGCCCAAGCTTTTTCGGCCGCATGATGGCTCACTCGCTTCCTCATGTGGATGCCACCAAACCAGAAGATCTCGGTGCAGAAGGTGTTGAGGACGCGATTGCTGAGTTCACCATCGACGAGACACGCGCTCCGATGACGTGGGTCAACTACTTCAACGTGATTACTCAAGCAGCACCGATGCTTGGACTACTTGGAACCGTTTCCGGTATGGTGAGCGCGTTTGGCAAGTTGGGTAAAGAAGCGGATCCGTCCGCGCTTGCAGGTGATATTTCCGAAGCACTTTTCACCACCATGGGCGGTCTGATTATCGCTATCCCCGGTCTTTTCTGCTTCTACTTCTTCCGCAACCGTCTTCAGAAGCTGATCGCTGAAGCACACATTGCAGGGCGCCAGATGCTCGACGCATCGGTTCAGGCAGTGAATGCTGACCAGCAGTTGGCTAAAGTTCCTGAAGGTCTTCACGCCGAGTGATCGGGTTATTCCCGATTGCTCCGCTCCGCAGGCGAGTCATCATTCTTGGTGTGAGCCTCGCGGGAAACAGGAGAAATTCCTAGCAGCCCTTCCAAAAAACAGCCCCTTATGGCCTCAAAAAAACTCAACTCAGCAAACACTGCACAAATCGAAGACATGGGAATCGACATGTCGCCGATGATTGACATGGTGTTCCTGTTGCTGATTTTCTTCATGGTGGCGTCTACCATGATCGTCGATCGGAAAGATCCGTTTGTCGAGATTCCTGTGACTCCTGACGGCAAAGACCCTCAATTGGGTGTGAAGAAAGTCACAATCAACGTCTATTCGAAAGAGGCTCTGGATAAGGTTCCAGAACTTGCGGGGCGCACTTCACAGTTTGCGGATGTGAACGGAAACGAAATCACGACTGCAGACATCAGCCGCATCATGCGTGAGGCAAAGGAACAAGTGGCCGGGCAAAATCGCACCGTTGTTCTCTATGTCCGTGGTGACAAAGACGCCTTGGTCTTGCAAATGAAGCAAGTGCTTCAAGCTGCAGGAGCCGGCGGTGTTCAGGACGTTATTTTCTCTGGTTACAGTCGATAAATCGCCTTCACTGGCAACATTAACCTCTTCGTTTTTTCTATGTCTCGTAAAAAGAAATACAGAGCCGAACCCGATCCAGAACCGGGTCTGGATATCTCGTCGCTCATTGACGTTAGTTTCCTCCTCCTCATTTACTTCCTCGTCACCACGACCTTGAAGAAAAAGGAAGTCGATGTGGGCATGCGCCTTCCATCCAGTATCCAGCAACAAGGTCCACCACCTGAGCTCCCTCCACTGGTGCTTTCCCTCGAGGAGGACGGCAGCGTGATCGCCAGCCCGAATCAGTCTCCTGCCGATTTGGGTAAACCTGTGAACAATCGTTTGCCACTACTTAAGGAGCGCCTGCAAGAATACAAGGCCGCAGCTGACCGTGCGAGGCAGGTTGCGAGGATTACCCTTCGAGCATCCAACAAAGTTGAGCACCAGAAATTGGTCACTGTGTTTAACGAGATCGCCGATGTCGGAATTTCCGACGTGACGCTCGATGGATTCATGGGAGATGATAAGTGATTTATCCCTAGGAGAACCGACATGCCTGTCGGTTCGGTGCGATGTCACTTCGCCATTACCCGCCAGCACTCCGACTACAGCACCAGCCCCAATGGACAGAGTGTCCATTCTCCATTCGTTGCTCGAGCATAGCGCTCCTGCCAGAATTGATCGAAATCCTCCGGCTCATCCGGCGCGCCCACGGCGAGCAGATCCGCCAGGGAGTATCCGTAACTTGGGTCGAATCGATAGCTGTGCATGAGCGGAGACATCAGCCTTTAATAGACTTCACGACGATTTCCAACTCTGACAACGTTCACTATTAATTGGTCATCGATTACTTGGTAGAGAATTCTGTAGTTTCCTTGCCTAATTCGGAATTTTTCCTGTCCAGATAGCTTCTTGCTGCGAAGCTCCTAGAACTATGGGTGTCCTGGATCGCCATGGTGAGAAGTCCTAGATCGCCATGGTGAAAGGGAAAAAGGGGTGTGGTGGCTTGTCTAGGCCGCTTCATGGAATTTCCATCAAAACCGTCTCGACCTCTCCCTGGGAATTTCGTATACGTTTTGCTATGCAAGAGGAACACCAAAGCGAAGTTACACAAACACCATCACAAGCGGCACCCCCGGAACAGCCGCCCGCAGTTGAGCAAACCACCACTGGCGGCGAGGCGAGCCTCGGTCAACGGATCGGCGCGGCACTGATCGACGTCCTTGTCGCCATCCATGGCCGCAGGATACGCCGTGGTGCGCCTCGTTGGAGGCCTGGGTTATGCGGTTCAAGTCGCATACATGCTGACCCGTGATTCCCTACCCTTCCTCGACGGCCAGAGCTTAGGGAAAAAAGCCCTCAATCTCCGCGCCGTGACGGAGGATGGAAAATCGCTTTCCGGGAATTGGAACCCTGGGATCATCCGCAACATCAGCATGGCCGTGCCTTTCCTGCCTCTCGTCGAGCTGATTATCATGCTGATCAACAACGGAAAACCGAGCGGCCTGCGCAGGCTAGGCGACCAATGGGCGAAGACCAAGGTCGTCACCACCGCTTCCTGAGCGGATTTTTCCGCAAAAAAGAGCATTCATATTCTTACTTATGGACACCCATCATTCCTTGAGAAGTTCTTGGTTCTTCGATGCGACTTCTTCAAGTTCATTTCCGACTCGCTGGTAGTCTTGCTGCGAAACTCCATGAACCATGGGTGTCCTAAATCGTTTTCCTAAATCGTTTTACTAGGCTTTCTTATCGGAGGTTTTCCAAAGGTTCCTACTTCGAAGTCCCGCTAAAATCCGACACGACTCGTTAATGATTGTTTAAAAGCGAGCCATGGCCCCGAGCAAACGTCGGAGGGTGGCGAGGGAAGCTAGCAAATGTTTAAATGTTTGACCTGACGTCTTTTCTTGACGTCTTTTCTTGTAACAGTTTAGCTGATTTCAGAGTTATTCTGTTCGGCTGCGCGGTAGTTTTTTTGCTTTTTCTGATATTCTATGCTTGTGTTTTTGCTTTAACAGGCGTATTTATATGCCTGTTACTTACAAATAAAACCCATGGGAACA
>JAGXGH010000009.1 GCA_024636835.1 Verrucomicrobiales bacterium
CTACCTGCCACCTGCCACCTGCCACCTGCCACCTGCTTACCTGCCACCCAATGCCCAATGTATTGCTCTGCCACACTTTCACAAGTGTTGCTACGGGAACGAGATGGGAGGTGATGGGCGGCTGGCTACTGCTGATACACCGGGATGTAGCGGTGGGGGGTGCCGAGGATGATGATGGACATGGGGGTTTTGTGCGGATAAGCCTCTGGCTTTTCTTCGGTGCCCTCGTCCCATGAGCCGTTGGGCTTTTGGAGGCTGATCAACTGGTCACGGATCTGCGGATACCATTTGGCATAATGCTCGTCGCCTGCCTGAACCATGGCTTGGATGGCGTAGTAATGAGCGTAGTAGTAGTGGCCGACTTCCTTGCGGTTGAAAATCTTCGGGCTGTTCTCGAGGTAGCGAATGGAGGCTTGCACCCACTCGGTTTCGCGCATGCCGCAGAGCTGTGCCGCGTAGGCTCCCCCGCCGGTGCAGGCGAGTGTACCGCCGCCGTTGCCTTGGTAGCCGAAGCCACCGGATTTTTCGTTCCAGACCTGGTCGCGGAGGTAGCTGACGACGCGGTCGATGGTCTCCGTTGGGACGAGGATGCCGGCCTGACGCGCAGAGGCGAGGGAAACGAATACCATGGCGGTGACCGAGGTGTCTTGTCCGCAGTCCGGGCGGGCGTGGTAACGCCAACCACCAAGTGGACTCTGGGCGCGCAGGATCACCTGCACAGCACGCTCGAGGGCGGTCTGAATTCTTTTGTTGTCTTCGACGTTATTGGTCATCCCCCACATTTCGGACATGGCGAGGGTAAAAAGGCCGTGCTCATACATGCCGCCCATGTATCCCGTCGAGGAATCCTCAGCCTTCTTGAGCAAGAACTCTTTGGCGCGATCGAGCGCGGCTCCATTGCGTCCGAAGCCGGGAAAATCCCCTTTCACCATGAATGCCATGAGTCCAAGTGAGGTACCCGCGATCTCGAAGTTCCCCTCACCCGATGTCCATGAGCCGTTGGGGTTCTGGGTGGCGAGTAGATGTTGTAATCCGCGCTCGATGGCGAGGTCAGCCGCCTCGGTGAGTTCGGGCGCAGCCTCTTCCGCCGTGGTATCGGTAGCTGGCTCATCTTGAGCGACGAGCGTGAACGGATGTAGGCAGGTGAGCGTTATGGCAAGAACTGCCATGGAGTGCACGAGTGGTTTAAGGAGGCACGACACTCTTGTCGTGCGGCTACCATAAGGACGACAGGAGTGTCTTCCCCCCATAAGGTTGAGACGGGATATTAAGAGTGTGTTTTTCATTTTGCGACTCTTTCGTAGTAGTTCTTCAGTGTGGCCCGGTATTCGAGAGGAAGTTCGCGGGCAAAATTTTGGTTGAGAGCGGCGCGATTGCGCGCGCCGAGAATCTCCCACTCCGACTCCTTGTCCTTCGGTGCTTCACCACTCACGAAGTCCGAGACGAAACCGACGGTGTCGGATTCATACAGGTCATCGGTTTCGGCTTCAGATTCCACGGGATCCGAGCTGGCTGAGGCAGGTGGCACGGCTGTGTTAAGAATCAGGGCCTGCTCGATGATGAAGTGACGGAGGGACTGATCGGCTGCCTGCTGCGCAACACTGGCCTCGTCCTTGCGGGATGCGCTGAGAGAACCGGCGATCGGTAGCAACTGTTCATGGGCGGTGACCAGCATTGGGTGAATGGGTGCGCCTTCTGCTTCGGCGACCGTGAACTTGGCTGCGGCCTCGGTGAGTTTAGCCTGCGCTTTGGCGAGTGCGGGCAGGTCTTTTTCAGCGGCGCCCTGCGTTTGGCGAAGAAGCTGGCGGTGCTTGCTGGCGAGGTCGAGGGCAGCAATCAGACGATGCAATTCAGGCGGGTCGGCATTGGTCACTGGGATGCTAGGCAGGCCGTTGAGCATGGCGATGATGACCACCAATTGCTCCGAATTCGAGTTGAGGGATTTCTCAGCGGTCAACATCGAGTCCGCGGCGGATTGTCCAGATTTCAGGAGTTCGACCGCTTCCTTCATGTGAACGGCGGGAGCATTGAAATCGACCGTGAGATCGATGTCGCCGAGTTTTTCCTTCAATTGTTCGCTAAGTTGATCGAAATCGATGACACCGGCGACCTGGGTGAGGAGGCTGCCGTATTTCTCAGTTTCGGAGGCGAGAGCCTGCTGCAAGGCAAGCGCATCCTTGGCGTCGGTGTTCTCGCGAAGCTGGCGTTGGCGGAAGGAAAGCAGTGCCGCTTCGGACTCAGCTTCGTGGAGGAATTCGACGATCTCTGCCACGTATCCGGTCTGGACAGAAATCTCTGCGACGAGTCCTTGCACCTTGGCGAGCGACTCGACGGCGATTCCTTGAATTTCAGCGGCGTCCTCGCCATCGCCATCTTCCATAGCGAGGAGTGCATCCTCGACGTCAGAAGCGGCGAACACCAAGGGCGTGCCGACATCGAGACGCTCAGCGACAAGATCGAGGCTAGGCGCGATGTCAGTGAGGCATGCGAGGAGGTTTTTCTGCGGGGCGAGCAGTGACAGCAGCTCCTCTTCAGTGGCGGTCTCGGTGGCGGCGATGAGGTCGTTCTGTCCACCCACGACATCGGCCATGCCCTCGCTGGCCTTGCTCACGGCTTGCTCGAAGGCGATGAGTTGCTGGAGAAGGTTAAGCTGCGTCAGTTGTCCGTCGGCGAGAGTACGGGCTTCGGTCAGGGCGGCGGCGGCTTCTTCTTGGGGTTCTAGCGCGTCTTCGGGGCCCTTGTCCAGCAGCACAGAGGTCGCCAGGTTCATGGCTTTTGCGACGGCATCCAGTCGACCGAGCAGAGGAAGCACTTCTTTTGCTGGGCCGGATTCGCCTCCGGAGAGTTCTTTGTGAAAATCTTCGATCTCCAAGGCGAGGGCTTTTTGGTCTTCTGCCAAGACTAGAGGGTTCTTCTCATCCAGAGCGGCCTCTTCGGTCTGCTCGAGCAATCCGATCTGGCGAGTCTCCAATTGCTCCAAATAACCGGCACGGTTGGTCGCATCGGAAACCAGCGAGGAAACACCGAGAGCCTGCTGGGCGAGTTCGCCCGACCATCGAGTAAGAATGGAATCGAGCTCGCTGAGGGAGTCGATCACTTCACGCTGACTGGTGATCACTTTGTCCTTGGTGCCGCTTTCGAGGCTATCGAGGACTGCGGCCATGAGAGACTCGGTGCGGTGGCGCAGTTCGTCGGTTGGCGGAACGAGCGGCATCGTCAGGTCGAAGAGTCGCGTCCGCGGGGCGGGGATAGCTGGGAGCGGAGCGAGAACCAGGGCATCGCGTAGCTTGGCCTGCCGCTGTTTCAACTCCGCTTCCCGCTCGCTGAAATCCGCCAGTCCTTCGCAGGTCGTAAGTAGATCCTGTTGCTCGGCGATCAACGAAGTCAATTGTTCACGCAGGTCGCGGATCAGGGCGTATTCGGAGCCTGAGCGCATGGTGAATTCGGCCTGGAGGAGCGGACGAATGAGAGGATACTGAGCCTTGGCTGCCTCTGCGGTTTTGCCTTCGCGGGCAAGCGTGGCGGCGCCGCGGATGGCATCGCTGAGTTTATCGGTGCGCAATTTGTAGATACGGCGATTGAGGCCGAGCACGGCAAGCGGGCGTTTATCGTAACGCATGTGCTTGGTCAGATTGTCGAGGAGATCGTCGGTCCATGTGGCGACCTCGTCGTGCCCCTTCGCCAAGGCCTCGGCCTGATCCGGCGCGGCTGTCAGCAGTCGCAGGCGGAGTCCTGCGAGTTCTCGGGCAAACATGTGGGTCTCGCGGGCAAAGACCTCGCGGGCTGCGTCGATGTCGCGTTGCAACACGAGCCCGGCAAGTTCGCGGGCCGCTTCATTCACTGCGGAGATCGCGGGTTGCGGGTCGCGGGTCGTCGCTCCGACTTGCTGACGAAGAAGATCGGCTGCACGGGCCACGTGGTCGGTAGCAATGACACTCAGGGCATCACGCATAGTCGCGAGCGAATCGCTTTCCACGGCATCGCTGACATTGTTGGCGGCGAGGTCGTCGAGCAGTGCTTGCACCTCGGAGGCTGTTGTGACCAATTGTTCGCGCACCATTTCCTGGCGAATGGCTTCCAGTTGGCAGGTCGCAATGAAACTGTCTGCGGCAGGATTCAAGGCAATGACCAGTTCATGCGCAGCACGTTCCTGGCGATAGAGCGAGCGCACACGGGTCAACATGCGCTCCATCTGTTTGGTGATCGCGGCGAGGTAATCCTCGCGGGAAAGGAAGGTGATACGTCGCGACTCGGTGCGAGCGAGGTGCGGCCCACCCTCACCTGGGTATTTATCGGCCACCTCGACGACGAAAGAAACAGAGTCGCCAATTTGCAGGTCAGGGAGTTCCTCGCGATAGTCCCAGTCGAGCTTCTGTTCGCCTGCGCCGCTTTGTGCCGGGGTCGCAAGCGCGATGGTATTCTCCGGGCGGCGGTTTACCCGGTAAGTGATCGTTGTGGTGCCGATGCCATGGTCGTCCTGCGTTCGCACGACGAGATCGAGCGGGCGGCCGAGCAGGGCGTTGAGATTCAGTTCCGGCGAAGTCAACTCGACGCGAGGTTCCTGATCCGAGGCAACCTGCAAATAATAACGGGGGCTGGTGAATTCAAATCCATGACCCTTCTCCACCCAAGCGAAGCTGTAGCCTCTTGACGCATCGACTTTTTCGTCAACTACAAGTCGCCGGCCATCTTCACTGATTTCCAGTTTCATCGGTTCCTCGCCATCGCGGTGAAGGACAGCTTCACTGATCGCTTGGTCGAGTTCCAGTTCCCAGTGGATGTGGGTATCTTCCGGAACCGTCAGCGTCAGGGCTTCGACGGTTTCGTTTTCACGATCGAGGTAGCTGGGAAATTCAAGATTCACGTCGACGGTTTTAATCCGCGGCGCAGAGATCACGCGAACCTGATGCCACTCGCTTCGAGTATCACCGGCCATGATGCGATAACTGAAATCGCGGGAGGCGGATTCGATCGTGTAGTCTGCCTGACCTTCATTGATTGCCAAATCCATTTCGCGTGGGCTGCCATCACCGGTTTGCAGCAGTAGCGTGGCGGAGTCTGGAACTTCTCCAGAAACACCGATTAAAATCTGTGCGCTATCGCCTTCCTTCACTACGAGATCCGCTTTGCCAAGATCGAGTTTGGTCTTCGTCGGATAGGCAACTACCACCCAAGGCGCAAAAATACGCGTCAAACCAGCGGCAAGGAACGGACCTTTGAAAAGAGCGAAGAGCAAAACAGCCACACCCAGACCCATCGCGATGCGAGCCGGAATTCGCAGACCTGAAAAGCTGACGATTTTTTTGGGTTTCAAATCCACCGCAGCCTCCTCGGCTTTCTTTCGGGTTGCCTCGCAGAGCGATTCGGAAGTGCCGGGTAAGGCACCCGATTTGCCAAGTTCGATCGCGGTGGTCAGAAGGCTATTCAGCCCGCCCTGTTGATCTTCAATCGCCATCGCGGTGCGCGTGGAATTGAACGCTTGGAGTTTACACCAACCGTGTCGCCATGCCTGATAGAGACATGTTGCCAGAAGAACCAGCAGGATAACCGCACGTCCAGCAGTTGGGAGATAGGCATAGCGATCGATGACCATCCCCAGGAAGAAAAGCGGAATACCCCAACGGCACATCGCCAGCAGACCGGTAAACAGATGTTTCCGTTGCGTGCGTCGCCAGACCGCATGCACGCACGATTCGAGAGCCGAATTTTGAGTGGATTGAGTCATGGCAGGTCGTGTTTTCTTCGCATTATCCATTCCGTTCCAAGCAGTGCGACAAGCATTAGAACGATGATCCAGTTATCCCATAGCGGACGTTCGGAACGCACCTCCGTCACGACAGAGGAATTTTTCAACAATGAGGGAAGCGTGGAAAGCTCGCGAACCCCGAGAGTCGCTCCACCCGTGAGCGCGGCAATCCGTGTCATGTTATCGAGATCCGCATCCGTATCGGTCAATTCCTGCTTCACATCCGCCACCTGAAACTCTGTGGTGTTGGAAACCTCCTGATCGTCTTCGTTGGCTTCGAGCCTGTATCGGCCCGGAGTTGTTGCAGTGAAGTAACCTTCGTAAAGTCCTGGGGTCGTCCGGTCAGGCTGAAGACTCACGCGTTCTTTTAACGCATTGCCGCCTACTCCATTAACCGTGATCTCAAACGATGGCTGCACCACCGGTTCGTAATCCTCGTCGAGCACGTGGGCGTAAAGACGCGCCTGCTCTCCGTCGCGATAGGTCGAGCGGTCGGTTTCGAGACGGATGCGCTTGTGCTCACCCATCAGGCGCGAGAGCGTGAGAAACTGAATAGACTGCGACCAAACGCGCCAGTGATATTTATCACCGGTCTTGAAACGCAAGCGCCAGAGTCTGTCGGTGGCGAGTGAAAGACATTTTCCGGTGCCGTAGCGTTGCCATGCGACCAAGGGGTAACGCTGTGATCCTTCCGGGGAATCGGAAAGAGTGGCCAGCACGGTGGCACCCGGTTTGGCACTGAGCAGGGGCGGAAGATGGTCGAGCGGAGCGACGCGGCTCCAGATCCGGTCGTTTTCCTCGGTTTCGTTTTCCAAGACCATCACCATGCTACTATGACCCTCGGGGGTGAGCACTGGATAGACGGACTCGGAGGTGAGCTCCCATTCACTATCGGGATCGAAACGCACTGGCAACATCGTCTCGACCGGCGTGTCAGCGTAGGAGGCTGGTGTGTGCATGGGACCGCAAAGCACCAGCAACGAGCCGCCGCGGTCGCGGATCAATTCTTCAAGCAGACCCAGTTCCTCGGGTGAAAAGAACTCGGCATCGACGTCGCCAAGAATGACGAGATCATACTTGAACGCTTCCTCACGCTTCGATGGGAAACGCTCGATGTGCTCGGGCGAGTTGCGCGCGAACTCCGGACCGGCCGACGAAGAGATAAACGTGGTACTGAGACGCGGGTCACGCTTCAGGATGGCGGTAAGGTATCTGAACTCCCAGCGGTTATTGCCCTCGATGTAGAGCACATTGACCTTCTCATTGACCACACGGATGCTGCGCTCGATGCGGTTATTGTCCACTGAAACTTCATCCTCAAATGGTTCGACGGCAACCTCGACCCGGGCCGCGCCTCTCTCGTAAAGATCCATATTGAACTCGATGTCCTCAAACTGGAGACCACCTTCAAGGCGCACCCGCTTTTGGGAGACTTGGCGGTCGTTCAATCTGACGGTGAGCTTAACGGATCGTCTTTCATAGCCTTTCGACTGTAGATGAACACGCACCGGCACTTGATCCCCTGAGAAAGCCACTTCCTGCATCACGATGTTGCGAATAGCAACATCATCGGGATCGGCCAAACCAATGGGCACGGTGAAAACCGGAATACCCCGCGCGCCGAGATCCTTGAGTATCGCCTCGGAACGTTGGGAGGTGGTGTTATCCATACCATCCGAGAGCAGGAGTATCCCTGCCGGAGGAAGTCCTCCCGAGTTGGCAACCCTTTCAAGTGACGCCGCGATGGACGTCCCCTGCTCATTGGCCTCCAGTTTTGACAACTCTTCAGTCGATACAAATTTTCCGTCATTGATCAGCCGCGAATCTTGGCCGAAGGCGTGATAACTGAGATTGAACCCATCACCCAGGGATTCAAATACCGGACGGGCGGAGTCGGAGATGATTGCGCCAGCGAGATCAAATCGGGAAGCCGTCGAAACCTTCTGTCGCTGATTGGAATCCAGCCCCATGATGAGAGAATCGGCATCGGATTTATTATCAAGCGTGACCATTCCGAGAGCAGCAGCAGCGTCGACGACGTCTTCAGAGCGCTTGCGTTGATCTTTCATCGACATGCTTTCCGAGACATCGAGTAACACCGGTAAACTCCGCACACGGGTATGTGATTCAGTGACCAGCGCGGTGGGCTCCAGCAAGGTGGCAACAACCAATGCCAGGGCGACAAAGCGGAAAATCCCGAGTCCCGCCCGCAACCACATCGGCATCCCCCAAGGCTTGCGATAGAGATAAACACTCAAAAGCAGGATCGCCACGAATACCGCGACAAGAGCTCCTGTAGAGATAGGGCGGGCAAAGAAGATCTGCTCGATCTCCGCTATGAAAAGAATCGAATCAGACATTGGAAGCATCAGCTAGGTTCTCCGGCATTACTGCCGGCTTTTTCGCGCGCGAGGCCTTCCTTTTGCGAAGCCAGTCGGCGAGAAGGCTCTCGACCAGCAATAACAACAGCCCCGCAATCATGAACTGCCGCCACGATGAGCGACCCGTTCGGGTATCTTGGATCGCGCCAGCAAGTTCTGTTTGAGAAGCTGCGATGGTAAGACCGAGTCCTTCCACATTCTTGACGAGTTCCTCGGCACTCAGCGAAACCACATCCGACTCGCGGGGGTCAATATTTACTGCAATCGGCATGCTTGGTGCCTGAACGCTGACTCGTGCATCGTAAAAACCCACCTCATCCGCATTCTCAAGCATCGCTACAAATTGATTTTCATGTTCACGGACCGGAACGGTCACCGTCTGCCCGGATGGGGTGTCAAAGACCGCATCGTTGGCGTCAGGTTGTTTCACATAGGAGAGCGAAAGCGAATCTCCGACAACCTGGGGTTGTTCGAACTCACGCCCCGCAAGATAGGTCACGATCTGCTGGGTAAGCATCGGGAAGACCGGCGTCAGCGCCATATTGTTCCATGTCGTTTCGGCAGAGGTCGTGAACTGGAAGACGTGCCCGCGTCCCAGAGAATGCTCCAAAAGAATCGGCGCTCCACTACCTGCCAGACTCAGCACAGCGAAACTGGATGCGCTCGGCTCTACCTCAAGCCGGGTAAAGAATCGCGTTTCGCTGAAAAGATCCTGAGGGAGTGATCGAAGCGGTTGGCAAACCGGGTGGTCTGGCATGTCCGGATCCAAAGGGCTGCCTATTCCGTCATTGTTGCTGGTATTGACAGCTTGACCAATCTTTGCAGGAAGCAAGGGAGACTCGCTATTTGCTGAACGATCATTCCATTCGGAAGCTTTCACGTTCGGACCCGCGAACCAGACGAGGCCGTTGCCTTCGCGAACATAGGCGGAAAGCTGGTCGGCCTGCTCGGCTGTAATTTCAGGAACGTCCGCCATCACGATAACATCGACTTCTTCCAGATTCTCCGCAGGAAACGAAAGCCATGGAACCGAACGCACCACATAATCCTCGTCTAAAGAACCTCCGGCCCGGGCTAGCAGCGCAGCCATGACAAGACGTCCAGCATCACCGTCCGAACCATCCACGCAGAGCACTGACACACGATCCTTCACCACTGCCACCACCCGGCGGACATTGTCGGTCGGAAGGAGGTCATCGGAAAGTTCTGCGGTGATTCTCGTCGGGCCCGCATTATGGAAAGGAACAAAGAGCGACACCGTCTCTGAGGCTCCGGCAGCGATAAGCGGGATGACATTGCTATCGATCTGTACACCTTCCACCCGGCACTGGATTTCAACGTTGGCTACGGGCTCGCTGCCATAATTGCGAACAGTCGCCTGGTAGCGGGCTGTGGTTCCCTTGCGAAGAACTCCGGAAAGCAGATCGAGATCGATGACCGCAAGGTTTGCCGAATCGCCGGCAACAGGAACAAGAAACACCTCCGCATCCAGCTTCAATTCCGCGAGTGCTTCTTGAAAACTCGCCGAGGTCGTTCGCCAGTCACGGGCCTGGGTGTCGGTGATGAAATAAACTTCTGCCTGCGGCGCTTCAAGATCCGCTGCCAACTCCTTCAAAAGCGCAGGAACACGGTCGAGATCCAAGCCGACGGGTGCGACTTGGGCTTTTTCCAAAGCCGAGAGAAAACGCTCGCGGTCGTAAGCCATGTTACGGATCAGCACCTGGTCATCACCACCGAGTAAAACTACGGAAACCGGATCGCCCGGTTGGATTTCCTGACTGATTGTCTCGACCATTTCAAGTGCTCGATCAAAGCGAGAAGAACCTACTTCACCGTGCTCCATGCTGTAGGACGCATCGATCGCGATGACAACTCCGGACCGCGCTTCGCCGGGCATGAAACTGAAACCTCCGTCTTTCCAAACTGGCCGCGCCAGTGCGAAGACCAGAAGAAGCAGGGCAAGACAGCGAATAAGCAGAAGCAGGATGTCACGAATCCGTAGCTGGCGGGAGCGCACCTGAACATTCTTGTTAAGGAACTGCATCGCCGCCCATTCGGTGCGTCTGACCTTCTGGCGGTTAAGCAAATGGGCAAGAATCGGCAAGGCGATACCCAAGCCGGCTAATAACATCCACGGATTGAAGAAACTCATGATCTAGCCCCCACGGATGGCCCCATCAAATTCAATGGGCGGTTTTCAAAAAATTCGCTAAGAACGAAATCCAAGGGCTGGGAAGTATCAACCAAGGCATAATCCACACCACTGCTGATGCAGCCGGTCTTGATTTCTTCGAGGAATTTCTCAAGGTTCGCCAAATAGTCCTTCCTGATGCGTTCAGGCTGCGTGGTCACTTCGTCCTCTCCTTCTAGTCCGTCGAATCTCCAGATTCCTTTGAATGGGAAATTCAGCTCATAGGCGTCGAGCGTGTGAAAAACGATCACATTGTGACCGCTGAACCTCAGGCGCTGAAGTCCCCGCATCACGTCATCAGAACTCGCGAAGAGATCCGAAATCAGAATCACATACGAGCGACGTTTGATTTGCATCGCGATGTCGTTCAGTTGCTTTGCAATACTTGTCTTTGGTTGGGGAACGATCTCCCGCAGAGTTTTTTCGATCTGCAAAATGACACTCATCGCTGAACGCGGAGGTAAGTGTGCCCGCATTTCAGAATCAAATACACTAAGCCCAACGGAGTCCCTTTGACTGAGAACGAGATAACTCAAGGCAGCTGCCAGGTATTTCGAATATTCCAATTTGCTGACCTTTTCGGAAGCATAGGTCATGGACGAACTGGAATCCATCAGCACGTAACAATCGAAGTTCGTTTCCGCTTCGTAAAGCTTGGTATAGTAGCGCTCGGTCCGACCAAAAACCCGCCAATCCAAATCACGGATAGCATCACCGGGAGCGTATTGCCGGTGATGGGCAAACTCGGTGCTAAAACCTTTGAGGCGACTCCGGTGCGCGCCTGCCCTAAGGCCTTCGACTGCTTCTTTGGCAATCAACTCCAGATCCCCGATCTTGTGAAGGATCTCGGGAGTGAGGTAATTTAGGTTCGGTAAATGCTCTGACATGTGCCAGTGATTCTATTGGGTCTGCGTGACGAGCAAAGTTACGCTTTGGCGCCAGCTGGGATTTCCTTCAACAGGCGCTCGACAAGAATGTCTGATGTCATTCCCTCGGATCTGGCTGCAAAGTTTGGAATGATCCTGTGTCTGAGAACAGGAAGGCAGACCGCTTGGATATCTTCGATGGACACATGCGTCCTTCCGCGCAGAGCCGCACGTGCCTTACCGGCCAGAATCAAGTTCAGGGAAGCACGTGGTCCCGCACCCCATGACATGAATTCCTTCACGAAATCCGGGGCTTCATCTTCATCGGGACGGGTGGCACGGATCAGGGAAGCCGCGTATTCGAAAACATGGTCGGCTACCGGAATGCGGCGGACAAGTTCCTGGAATCCGATGATTGCCTTACCATCGAGAACTTCTTTAATCTCTGGCTTATTCGCGCTGGTCACACTGCGCATGATGCCGAGCTCCTCTTCGCGGCTCGGGTATTTCACCATCACATTGAATAGGAAGCGGTCCAACTGGGCTTCAGGAAGAGGATAGGTTCCTTCCTGCTCAATCGGGTTCTGAGTCGCCAGAACGAAAAACGGCTTGTCCAACTTGTAGTCAGTACCACCGGATGAGACCCGCTTCTCCTGCATCGCCTCAAGCAGAGCCGCCTGGGTTTTTGGTGGGGTACGGTTGATTTCGTCCGCGAGAAGTAGGTTGGTGAAAACCGGGCCTTCCATGAATTTGAACACGCGCGCATGGGTTTCAGGATCTTCCTGAAGCAATTCGGTGCCGGTAATGTCGGATGGCATGAGATCCGGCGTGAACTGAATTCGCTTGAACGACAGTGACAGCGTCTTTGCCAAGGTGCTGACCAGTAGCGTCTTCGCCAGACCCGGAACACCGATCAATAGGCAGTGACCCTGCGCAAAGATGGAGATCAACATCTCGTCGATGACCTCCTCCATTCCCACAATCACTTTTCGCAGTTCTATGACTACCTCATCTCTTGCTTCGCCGAGCTTTGCTACGGCTTCTACATCGTCAGTTGGTTTGTTCATCGATAAATTTTCCTCTCGGGCTAACACCCTGCCCAATACACTTTCGTTTATCGGTGTATTTCATTTATTTGCGTATTCTTGAAAAACCACACCCTTTACTCCTCCTGCTTGAGTGACTGCGGCTTGCCGGCACCTGTCTCATCGAGCCAGGCCTCCAACTGTCCTCTGAGTTTCGCCGCCACGTCCGGAAATTCATCCGCTAGATCGTTTGCTTCGCCGAGATCGACATCCAGATCGTAAAGCTCTACCGAGTTGTCGTCGTAACGAAGGATGAGTTTGTATTTACCGTCGCGAATGGCCGAGCCAGGTCGGTTCTCCTTGTGAAAAGCCCAGTGTGGGTAATGAAAAAAGAGCGGTTTTCGAGCGGTGGCCCGGCCCTCCAAAATCGGCTTCAAGGTAGCTCCGTCGAGGGTTTCGCCATCCTTGAGCGGCACTTCG
Organism: Verrucomicrobiales bacterium; assembly: GCA_024636835.1. GTDB lineage: Bacteria > Verrucomicrobiota > Verrucomicrobiia > Verrucomicrobiales > SLCJ01 > Sulfuriroseicoccus. Next base: position 12,690 of record JAGXGH010000009.1, read on the forward strand.
GTCGCGTCGAGGATCGTCGCTGTCAGATCCATCGAAAACACCGGCGTCGAGTCGATCGAGCCAGCCTTGCTTACACCGGGCCAGCGGATGATCAACGGAACCCTGATCCCGCCTTCGTAAAGGTAGCCCTTACCCTTGCGCAGCGGGCGATTGTCGGTGGCACCACTCCAGCCGCCGTTATCGCTGGTGAAGATCACCAAGGTATTATCCGCGATGCCAAGTCGCTCGATTTCATCAAGCACGCGCCCTATAGCGCGGTCGGTTGCCTCGATCTGAGCGCCATAAATCGGATTGACCAGCCCCGGGCCTTCTTTCCCCTCGTATTGCGGGATGAGATCGGCTGGTGCCTCGAAGGGAAAATGGGGATTATAAGTCCAGAGGTTGACGAACATCGGCTTGTCCTTGTTTTCTCGCATCCAGTTGATCGTCTCGTCCGCGAGTCGGTCGCTTAGGTACTCGCCCTTCTTGCGCGGCTTAAGAGTCGGGATGCGGTAGGGATCGAAGTAGGTCGGAGGGCCGCCTTTGCCGCAGCCGCCAAAGTTGACGTCAAAACCTTGATTATCGGGATAATACTTGGGGCCACCGGTCGAAGGGTCACCCTGCTTCACAGCGGAGCCCGAGAGGTGCCATTTTCCGAAAAAACCGGTCGCGTAACCGGCACCTTTCAATCTCTCTGCCAAAGTCACACGCTCCAGCGGAAGGATATCTTCTGTCTTCGGTGGTTGTATCTTGCGATCCTCAGGCCAGAACGATGGACTATCGGCCCCGTGCTGAGTGATGTGAAGTCGCGCCGGCGTCAATCCGGTCATCAAAGCGCCACGAGTGGGCGAACAAACCGGCGAGGCGGAGTATGCATCGGTGAAGCGCACTCCTTGAGCGGCCAAGGCGTCGACGTTTGGCGTATGGAGCTTGCCGTTGCCTTGACAAGCTAAATCCATCCATCCCATGTCATCCGTCATGATCAGAACGATGTTAAGATGTTTATTTTCTCTGCTTGGTTCCGCCCACATGGTGGTGGCGAGTGAGAGAAGGGCGCAGCAGGAAATGACAAGTCGTTTCATGGGATCAATTTAAGGATGTAATTTAGGACACCCATCATTTCACACATGTAATTTAGATCATGTGAATTTGGACGCCCATCATTTTTAGAGCACGCTAGCAACACCCATACTCACCAGTCAGGTCTACGTTCCGCGACTTCGTTTAGGTTCAATTAGGTAGGAAGCGAGCTAGAATCAGCCTTGTTTCACGATTGTTGTCGCGCCACTTGCCGGTGCGGGCAAAAAACTTGCCATATAAAAATGATCTTGGATTGCAAGATCACTGTGACATCACTAAAAGCAGAAAGCTTAAAATGAAAAACGTACAGTTTCATCGCATCCCACGGGCTGGCACGCTTGCCGCTCCGCACTTCACGAATCGCTTCAGCCGTTTGGCTCAAAATCTTGCTACCTGTGTAGCAATGTTGGTCATCATAGCCATTGTTCCTCCCTGCCTCAGTCAACAAGCATCGAGGGGAAGCGCCGTGGCTGAACTAAAGCAACTTCCCGAAGCCGCACTAGATCGAAAGAGCGAATTCAATGCGAAGTTTCTGCACTTGCCGGATGGGACGGCCGCTGCTGAACAAGCACGCATCGGCTTCGCTTTCCTAACGCCAAACTTAGTCGACGATCCAGTTACATGGCTTGTCGTGTGGGATAAAAATGAGCCAGTCGTAGCGAGTTGGCGGGTCACCTCGGATAATGGCTCGGAGGTGGCTGTCGTCCAACCAATCACTGACGATCTCAAGCGATACCCAGAGCTAAGCAAGCGATACCCGGCCGCCAAATCGATTCAACGCTTGCGCGTCTCGCAAAACCTGCTCATCAAGGCTCGCCGTTATCAGGCTGTCCTCACGATGCCTACGGGTGCGAGCCCCCCCCTCGGCATCAGCGTGAATTCTGCTTCAGACGGCATAGGCGGCCGCGAGAACGCAGTCACCCGCGAAATCGCAATTCCTGAAGGTCGGATCCACTCGCGTCTGGTGATGAAGCTTGTGGAAAACATCCGGGCGCTGCATGGCGATACCGCGGCAATTGACTTTCTGGAAGACCAGTTCGCGAAAAAGGCCGAAAGTCCACGCGATTTCCAAGCTCTGTTTTACAAGGTGTGGAAAGAAGCACAATTCGGGACTGGCCATTCAGATCTCGCTTGGGGGTCGAGATTGAACGATGCGGCATTCGTGTCCGGCTTTAAAGCTGGCTATTATGAGGACGCATTTTCAATCTTGAACAATCTTTTTGCCCGATTGAGCGGTTCATGCCGTTATGGCCGCCTCGCGGAGGTGCACGATTTTCTGGAAGACTCTTACCGTTTCGCTGGCATGAGCATGGATATATCCGCCTATCCCGATCTCGGCCCCGCCATCCCAAGCTTGCCATCGATCCGCCACAGAAAAATTGAAATCGCGATCCCCTTTTCGGAAAAGTTCCCCGACGAAAAACCGGTCATGAACCGAGTCTCGAAATTCGGCCCTAAGGAAGCTGGCGCATTGAAAAACTATGGTTGGCAAAAGTTCAAAACCGGCGCTTGGCGGGACGGTCTGGAATGGCATATATGGTTACGCGATTGGGCCTCCGACGACCACGGCGTTCCAATCCAACCCCGCAACGAGATTTGGTATGACTCGACGATCGACATCGCGGGGATCCTGGCGAGTCGAGGATTCAAAGAGGATGCATTGGAGTTGATCAACGAGGCCGCCGCCGCCCCATACGGTGGACACTATCGAGGCAGGGCGAAAATCACCGTGGCTATCCGGCAACTCGACGGCATGCGAAGAGTGGGCAGACCGGATCCCGATATGGTTCCAAAACTTCGTGAACTGGCTGACAAGGTCGAGAGCCATTTGCATCTCGGAAAAGGCGCGCACGATTATGCGATGGTGTGTCTTGCGATGGCTCTTTTTGATACCGACCAACGGGAGGAAGGTGAGGCAATTCTCGATCAACTCGTCAACGAAGGTTCCAGTTACGCTCGCAGCGTTCGGATCGGCCAATGGATCAATTCCGGAAGAACCGAAGGCGTCGAGGACGAGCTGATATCTCTCCTTCTTTTGGTACGAAACTTTGGTCACAAGATCGACGAGCTTGATCTCTATATACGTTATGCGGATTTCCTTGAGCTGACCGGTCGCCTCGGAGAGGCGCTCATCATGCGTCGGGAAGCCATTCGTCTTTGCAGGGACTTCGACGTCACCACCCACTTGCCTGTTCAATTGGCGAAACTGGCAAACCTTCTTCAGGATCTTGGAGATCAAGAGGGCAGCCAAGATGCCGCCAATGAAGCAAAAGCCGTCTTGCAAGCCGGTGAAATCCCACAGTCCCATTTGGAAGAAACGCGGAAAATCCTGAAGAACCTACAACCCGTCACTGACCTCAAAGCCACCGAAAATGATCAACACGCGGAAGTCGATCTCCAGCCACAACTATCAATGGTCATCCCCATCGAGGAAACGGAGTGGACAACTTACCTCGCTATTACCAATACCAGCGCAAAGAGGCAAAACGGCTATCTTCGACTCACTGGGGCACCTGCAAAAATGTCCGTTCCCGAATCCACCAACGACATTTTGATTGTGCTGGAAGAGGCAGGCAAGGACGATAATCAAACACTCGATCTTACACTCGATCTTACACTCGATCTTACACTCGATCTTACACTCGACCCCGCAAGCTACCGTCTTATCGCTATCTCTGCCGATGGTTCATGGAAGGGAAAGCGTGAGTTGAAACTGAACTGGGGCACTGATCAAGGCCATAACAGCTCAGAATCTACAGTGTGGATAGAAGAGCCCGAAGCCGAGATTAAGAGCGCGATCATTCAGGCAGGAAAATACCAGGCCAATCCCTTCTATGGAGTCACTATGTATCTCAGCTACGTCGCAAAAAAACCGGATGAAGCTGCTCAGCCAATCCGCTTTGTTGCATCCCAGCCCGCTCGCGTAGAGATCTACAAACTCGACGGCACACCTCTCGCCATTGATGGGCAAGGGAACGGATCGCTGCTGAACAAAAGCGACGAGTTGTTCGGCACAAGTGATGGAGAGGGAAATCTCATGCTACCCATCAACGAGGGTCGTTGTTTCATACAAATCAGAGTCTATCCCGAAGGCCCTATTACAGAGGAAGGACTCCAGATCGATGCGGAAGTCTTTAATGGTGGAGACTGGACACTTCACTCGAGGAACAAGGTGACGCCATAAATCGTTCAACCGTGAACCCAAAAATCAGGAGCTTATTGAAACGCCAAAATGTATTCACTGACGTTTTTTCTATTACCGAGAGTCCATAGTTTTGCTCACGACTTCGACTTCTTGTGAAGCATGTGAGCTGAGAGAAACCGCGCGACTCGCTTCTGATACTCCATTCCCGCGAAATGGTGTAAATCCACATGGGCCGCTCCAGCGATCTCCCAAATTTCTTTAGGTCCCTTCAATGCCGTATAGATCGCCTGCGCCTCGGATGGTCGGGCATGCTGGTCTTCCGATCCATAGATGACAAAGACAGGTGAGCCAACGCTCGCCGCTGCACGGACAGGACTCAGTGTAGCCGGGTCGATTCCCAATGTAGGCTGAATTTGCCAAGTAAGTAGTGGCGTCAACGTTCGCCCAAGACCACCCAATCGCATCTCCAGTCGATTACGAACGGCGGTCTTAGCGTCCGCGAATAACGCTTCAACAACAAGCGCCTCCGGCGGGTCTGCATAATCAGCCATCATCGCCGATGCCCCAACGAGAGAGCTACCAATCACCGCCACAGGCAGGCCTGGATAGCGATCACGAAGAAATGCGACGCCTGCCGCAGCATCCATGGATTCAAGATGTCCCATCGTAATGTGGTCCCCAGAGCTCTCCTCATGAGCTTGGAAATCGATGCAAAGAGTGTGATAGCCCTCATCCCTGAGGAATCTTGCCCGATCCGCCATGCTTCGTCGATCAGCCCGAATAGCATGCAGCAGCAAAACGCAGCCATCGGCGCTTCGGCTTTCTGTGAGCCAGCCTACGATCCTGCTCCCTGAAGCACTTGAAAACTCCACAGTCTCACCACCAAGAAATTCCGGCGGTGGACCGATCGTGCGTGGCACCGGCGCCACCAGTTGACGCCCGACATAAATGGAAAAAACGATACCGACGAAAAAACAAATGCTCCCGACCACCAGAAGCCTTTTGATCCACTTTCTCGCTATCGATCTGATATCTCCGCTACACTATTTCAATAGCTACGCCTGAGTGAAGCGAAATTCTAGCCGTCGACTTTCTCGTCACAGATCTCTACGGTTATTTTCGTCTTCTCTGTTTTGCATCCATTACTGCCATCGCGACAGAAATACCCGCAGCACATAACATTCCAGTAAATGCAGCCCAAAACCCGACTGGATTCTCTTGAATCGTTCCTCTCTTCCATTCCTTTACCCTGCCATGACCTGTCACTGCGGCGTTCCAACTTGGATGTGCCTCAGCGGCATAGCGTGCCTCTAATTCACGAACTTCGACCGCGGTCGTCCATGGTGCGACCAGAGTAAAAAAATAGATCGCTACACACCATGATGCAATGCCCGCAATGCCATACTTAAAAGTTTTGGACATGTTTTTTGTAACTGAACAGCGATCACGCAAAATCACCAGAACACAAATTACTAGGCACTTAGGTTCTGATCAGCAATAATCATTTTTTTGCATTTCCCCCTGCAGGTCAATCCCTCCTTAAATCGCCTCTCACAATCTGGCTCAAACGATCCGTTCACGGTAGGCTTCTTACACATCACAAATCATGGTTGTCCTGGTTTATCTTCCCCATGGGAGGATTCCTTGGGTTTCCGGGTTGGTTTTGGCACTGTTTTAAGCGCGCCATCTGCGTGATTCCTTCCAGGGTTCCGACATGCCTCTCGATCATGTCAAGATGCCTTGACATCAATGCCTCCAAAAGAAGTTTGCCGGCGGCTTATTTTCCCCCTTTGCTCTCATAGCTTTCAAAGAACTTTTCCTCGGCCTCTAATGATCCAATCATGATCAGCGGACAGTTAGCGTGAAGGACGGTATCCGGCTCGGGGTTGATAGTACGGGCTCCTTTATGTTCAGTGGCGATAATCGAACAACCGGTACGCGACCGCACCTGCGATTCGGCGATAGTGATGCCCTCGAGACATTTCGGCGTTTTGGCGGTGAAAATACTCACGCCCTCCGCCAGCAGTAAGGTTTCGCTTCCACGAAGATAGTTCAAAATCGTATTCGCACTCATCGTCGCATAGGACAAAACCACATCGGCTCCGGCTCGATGGAGACGCTCAACATTATCCTCTTGGGTACAGCGACAAATGATCTGCAGACTCTTCCGCAAGCGTCGGTAAAAAATCGTCAGGAAAAGATTCGTGTCGTCGTCATGCGTGGTGATGATCACCGTCGAGGCCTCATGCATCCCCGCCTCGACCAATAGTTCGAACTCGGAGCCGTCACCAACTATCGTCCGCTCTGGAAACCGCACTCTCTCCGGCAACTTCTCGATCATCTTCCAATCGGCTCCCTCCTCGTCCAAGGCTTCCGCGGTAGCGCGTCCAACCCGCCCACCACCGATAATCACCACGCGACTCTTCTCGCTGCTTCTATGAGCCAGAGCGGAATTGTATTTCTCGATCTGATCACTGGTGCCCGCGAGGATGAAAATCGAGGACTCGCGAATTTGCGTATCCGGCTCCACATGCACCAGGTTCCCATGATCCCAGAACCCCACCAAAGTGACACCGGTAATCGCCTTCAAATCGCTTTCAAGAATGGTTTTTCCCACCATGTCAGTACCGGCGGCAGCTGCTTCGGCGATCACCAATTCATCCATGATACCTATCACGTGCGCTTTGGAATCTCCGCCGACCACGCGGCGCGACAGCGCTTGACCCATCATTTTCTCAAGACTCAGAATGTGAGTCACTCCGGACAACTCGAGAGCATCGCGGGCCGCAGTCGACCGTGCGGAAGCGATGATGGGAACGTTTTCCGAAATCTCGCGGACGGAAAACGTGACGTTGGTATTAATGATATCCGAACGGGTGGTTACAACCATTGCCGCCTGCTCGATCCGCAGCTTTCTGTAAGTCTCCGGATCACTGTATTGGCCCAGCACCACAGGGACATTCAGCGCATGGAGATCCAGCGCTTCAGACAGAGTCGGAACTAGAACCACGTAGGGGTGGTGGTGCTTTTTCAACATCTTCACCAACAGTTTGGTGATCGGCCCGTGCAGTGTCAGGATGACGTGACGCTTCATCGTCGCGGGTAATTCGCGTGGAGCGTGGGTCGCCTGTTGGGCCTTCATCCACGGGGCATAGAAGAACTCGATGAAAGTGAAGGGCAGCAACACCAGCAGATAGACGACCCCGGTGACCATCACCACAATGGAAAACCCCCGACCCAGATCAGAGTCGAAGGTAATGTCCCCGAATCCAAGCGTCGACATCACCGTCAGCGTCCAATAAAAACCAGTCAGCCAGCTGTGCTTCTGCCCCTCCATCTCCATTATGACGTGAAAGAGAATACTGAAGATCGTGACAATGACCGCCAGCACCAGTAGCAAACGCAGCAAAGCCAGAAGATTCCGGCGGCTGGTTTGATTTTCGAGAAATGCCGTGAGTACGGTGGTGAGGGCTTTCATAAGGAAGAGCTGACTTTAAGGGTAGGTATCGAAAAGCCAAACGGATACCATGCGGAATGTAAAGCAGACTCCGCATACCTCGATCCCACTTCCCCATAATCATTGCTTCTGAATAAAACGAGGAAATAAAACGAGGACACCCATTGAATAAAACGAGGACACCCATGGTTCTATTAAAACGAGGACACCCATGGTTCTATCAGCAATACTCATTATCAACAAGACCCCACCCACTCGATAACAGCACAAGCTTGACTTGATGACCTTCAGTCAGAGCCATTCACTTCTGCTCTCTTTTTCCGGTGATGTCACCCGTAGCCGTGGCTTCCAACCGCCAAGCCAAACACACAACTATTCCGACAACTCCTTCTAGGCTGTGGCCTCCACGCACCTAGCCAACTCATGTCAAAAAAGTGTTCACTGATGTTTTTCCCGAGGACTGTCCCCCTTCCAGTAAAAGCTTTATATTTTGCGTTTGACCCCTTTTTTCTATCTCCCTGCAAACTCATCCGGGATGAACGAGGCATCAGAGCATTCGGCGATGGCGAGGTCGATTTGCGCTTCGATGATGACGGGTGAGACGGCGGGGCGGTAGTCGGCGACGACTCGGGCGAGCGCTACTTCTGGCGTCAGTTCATCAGCGTGGACGAGTCTGGTAAGACGGACGGCCAATGACTCGGCGGCCCCGGGTGTAAGTTGGCTGGGGAACTTGAGACCTGCTGGCAAGTTTTCGGGAAGGGCAATATTCTGACGACTGGCCAGCGACTTCAGAAGGGCGTAGCAGGCTTCTGGTCCTGCGGCGGGGAAAACCGGAATCTTAACGTCGATGCGACCGGGACGCTTTAAGTCGACTTCGACGAGGTCTGGTCGGCTGGTGGCGAGCACCCAGAGGATTTTTCCGCGATTGGAACGGCGGGACATTTCCTCGGCCATCATCGAGTAGATGCGACCCGAAACCCCGGAATCTCCTGAACCGCCGTCGCGCTTTCCGAGGGCTTGATCGGCTTCGTCGATGAAGACGATGCACCGTCCTAGGGCGTGGAGGAGGCGGAAGATTTTTTCGAGGTTGCCTTCGGTGGAGCCAACCCACTTGTCACGAAAATTACCAAGGCGGACGACGGGAACGCCGGCTTCGCCCGCGAGGCACTCGACGAGGAAAGTTTTGCCGGTGCCGACGGGACCGGAGATGAGGTAGCCCTTGGGTAAGGCATGAATGCGCCCTTTGTTCCATAAGGCGATGTCCTGTCGGAGCCAACGCTTTACTCCCTCCTGACCGACATAGTCGTCGAGGGTGCGGTCGGGCTGGAGAAAGGTAATAAGTCCTTGGCAATCTGCTTCGACGAGTTCGCGTTTGAGATTGGCGAGATCGGTGTGGGTACTGTCTCTTATACACATCTCCGAG
>JAGXGH010000088.1 GCA_024636835.1 Verrucomicrobiales bacterium
AACTCGTTGATGACCCGCTGATCGATGCCTTCATAATGGCCGCAGATGACGAGCAAATGCCCACCAGCATCCGCCAATCGTTGCGCGTCGGCTTGTTTGAAAGATCGGCCCTGCGGAGTCATCAAAATCACCCGTGTATCGTTCTTACGCAGATCGCGCACCGCCCTGAAAATCGGTTCTGGCTTCAGCAACATCCCCTGCCCACCGCCACACAAATAGTCATCCACACGACGGTGCTTTCCCTCCGCCCAATCGCGCAACTGATGCGCACGTATCTCCACCACCCCCGCATCCTGAGCACGCCGAATAATCGACTCACCCAAAGGAGCGAGAACGATTTCAGGAAACAGTGTAAGGACGTCGATGGTCACAGCGGAATGGTCAATGGTCAAAAGACAATGGTCAATGGTGATTCGAGGCATTGGGCACTGGTCGCAAGCGTCAAACGGGCGGCAATGCTGATTCTAATCTTCTTGTTCTTCCAGCCCTTCTGGTAAAAAAGCAACAACTACCTCAGAGCTCTGCGCGAGAACCTCTACTCATCACTCTCCTCCATTTTTCCTTCTTTTCTCCGTCGGCAAGCCACGTGACCGAAGGTTTTACGTGGTGCGGCTAAAACTCAGGTAGCAGGTAGCAGGTAGCAAAGAAAATCCGCTTTGCAGAACACCTCTCACTTTTTTCCTTTTTGTGGCTAAAAACAGCACAACCCAAGCTTCATGATCTTCATGGTTTAACCTGCCTCCTTGTTCGCTTAATCTTCGCCGGCAACCTTACCTCGCAGTTTCGCTTCGATGAATCCATCGATATCACCGTCCATCACAGCATCAATATTACCTGACTCGTGACCCGTGCGGTGATCCTTCACCATTTGATAGGGCTGGAAAACATACGACCGGATTTGCGCGCCCCAGGCGATCTCGCCCTTTTCACCATATTGCTGTTCCATTTTCGACGCCTTCTTATCCTGCTCGATTTGATAAAGCTTCGCCTTCAACATTTTCAAGGCCAGATCACGGTTCCGGCCCTGGCTGCGCTCGTTCTGACACGCCACCACCACACCGGTCGGCATGTGTGTCATCCGCACCGCCGTCTCAACTTTGTTGACATTCTGCCCGCCTTTACCGCCTGAGCGGAAGGTATCCACCTTGATGTCCTTCTCCAAAACCTCGATCTCAATATCGTCGTTGATCTCCGGAGTTACATCCAAACTCGCAAAACTGGTGTGTCGCCGACTCTGCGAATCAAACGGCGAAATCCTCACCAAACGATGGACACCGCGCTCCGCCTGAAGGAAACCAAATGCGTACTCCCCGGAAATCCGTAATGTCATGCTGCGTATCCCCGCCTCATCGCCATCCGCCATATCCATTACCTCGATCTCGAATCCCTTGCGCTCCGCCCAGCGACGATACATCCGTGACAACATACTCGCCCAATCACAAGACTCCGTGCCGCCCGCACCGGCGTGGATGGTCACAAACGCGCCACCGGAATCCAACTCACCACCAAGAAACTGCCGCAACTCAAACTCACTGAGCGATTGCTCGATAGCCGCGACTTCTGCCGCGACTTCCGCCGCCATCGATTGGTCGTTCTCTTCCTCGGCCAGTTCTATCATGACGTCGACATCTTCCACCCGTTGCTTTAATTCATTGAAGGGATTAATTACAGACTTCAAACGGTTCGCTTGAGACATCGTTTTTTGAGCACCATCCTTGTCGTCCCAAAATCCGTCCACCGTCATCGATTTCTCCAAGTCCTCGAGTTCTCCAATTAAATCCTCCAATCCAAGAAATGTTTCCATCTCACGAACACGCTTGTTCAATCCAGCCGTATCAATAGATTCACTACCTTGGTCGTTAGCTCGTGGTTTCTCTTCACTCATATTATCAGACTCTTAAAAAAGGACTCACCTCCGATCAGCACAGATTCCCACCATTGGGCACATCCTTCCACCACCGGACACCATGAGGGCATGCCCTCGCGGAACCCTATCATTCACCGAAACTCCCACCCTCCGCAAGCCCTAGCACCGTGGAAAAATCCTCTGCCATCCTGCTTCGTCGCACCAAACTTACCGATACCAGTCTAATAGTGACCTGGTGCACAGAGTCGCACGGCATCGTCAAGACTGTTGCCAAAGGCGCATTGCGCCCGAAAAGCGCGTTCGCCGGAGTGCTCGATCTGTTCTTCAGTACCGAGATCATTTGGATCCCCTCTCGCAAATCTGATCTACACACACTCAGCGACGCTCACCTCATCAATCCAAGACTCGGTATCCGGCGCAGCTACGTTCAAACACTCGCTGCCGGGTATTTTTGCGACTGTCTCTCGCAGGCTGCAGAAACCGATACTCCAATCGACGAACTCTACGATCTGCTTCGTCGCGCGCTCGACTTTCTCGCCTCTCAAGACGTCACCGCCAAGGCTATTCACCATTTCGAACGCCAACTCGCCATTTCTTTAGGCATCTCCGACACCGCGTCAACTGCCTCTCACCAGCGGATTTACCTTGCGCTTAGCGATCATTTGCCAAGAATCCCTACACAACGTAAAGAATTAGATCGTTCACTAAATCTGGATGAAAATAGCGTCGAAATTTAAAATCACCGTAAAATCGCGAACAATTCTTGCGTATTTGTCGACGAATTCATAATCGACACAATGGTTAAAATTCGCTAGATTCTGAATTCCATCCCCCAATCCTTAAAAAAATCCTTCTATTCCCACAGACATAATGAGCACAGGAGAACTTTCGAGAATCCTCGACAACCGCGCACAATCGCTGTTCGAAGAAGGAAAATTCGGCGACGCAATGAACGCGGCGGCAGCATCCGTGGAGTCAGCCCGCCGAGTTGCGGTGGAAGACACCAGCGAGATACCAACGCTCATCGAGGCACTCGTGATTGAGGCGGAGATTCTACGCCACGTCGGTGAATTTGATGATTCCCATGCTCTTTACAAAGAAGCACAGGAGCATGTTGATCAAATTGGCGGCGGCGATGTAATCAAAGCACGCATAGCCATGGGGCGTGCCATTTGTGTGGATGCCAGTGGTCAAATCCGCGCTGCGGCAAAACTTTACGAAAGCTCCATCGAGCTCCTCGAAGCACTCAACCCACCTGATCTTGAAGAGGCTGCATCCCTCCGCAACAATCTTGCGATGATCTACCGGGAGGAAGGTCTCCACGACCGCGCAGAAGAACACTACATCCGTGCGATCAACATTTCCGAGCGACTCTACGGCAAACAAGACCTCACCGTAGCCTCACTTTACAACAATCTCGCCGCTCTTTACGTCAATGCCACTCACTTCTCAGAGGCATTGGAAATCGCCAAACAGTCGCTCGAAATCCGCGAAAAAATCCTCCCACCAGACAGCGCGGAGCTCGCTCAATCACTCTCCAACCTAGGCAGTATCGTCTACGGTCAGGGAAATATTGAAGCTGCCGTCGACTACTTCTCGAAAGCGGTAACCATCCTCGAGATCTCTCCCGACGCCGACCCCGAAGAATACGAAGTGGTCGTTTCCAACTACATCGACCTTCTCAACGAGTCTGGTCGCGGCGAAGAAGCTAGCAAAGTCACCAAGCGCGCGCGGCGCGTTTACAATCGTTTGAGCCATCCTGAGGAATAAAAAACGACTCTTTGGCGACAAACGATCTCGTGATTTTCTGCGAACGAGTTCGTGCAATTCACACGGATGATGTGTAGTGAACGTCCAGCCATGGATTTTCCCCGTCGTCTCACGCAAGAAATTCTCGATACCCTCTCACAGGACGACCCGCGCGCACTGCGCTCGCGGCGTGATCTACGGATGATCAACGTCGTGCTCGGGGGCGGACGTTGGCTTCTCAAACAAATCGATGCGCAGCTCTCTGCCGATTCCAACATCCGCCGCGTGATCGAATGCGGAGCCGGTGACGGTGTGCTCACCCGCAAGATCGCCGATATGCTCACCGCTCGGCATCCCGACATCAGCATCACCGCCGTCGACCTCCAACCCCACCCGCGAGGATGGCAGGAACACCCGAATGCACAATGGCACCAAGGCGATCTACTCACTGCTGATGCGTTGTTTGACAATACCACATTGATCGTCGCAAATCTGATGCTCCATCACTTCACCGAGGAGCAACTGCAATCTCTCGGCAAAACCTTCGCCCGGGCACGCTGCGCTCTCATCAGTGAACCTCACCGCTGGCGCCCGTGGATGCGCTTCGCGCTCTACCCTCTCGGTCTCAACGACGTCACCCGCCACGACATGAAGGTCAGCATCGAATCCGGTTTTACCGATACCGAACTCGCGGATTGGCTCGGATTCAGTGCACCTGATTGGGAAGTTTCGAGCCATTCTACCTTCCGTGGACTCCATCAAGTCATCGCGCGGCGTATGGGAGGTAACAATGATTCGCCCCACTCCACCATCTGACCATCCTCTCCGCATTATTGGCGGAGGTGCAGCAGGGCTTTCCTTAGCTATTGCTCTGGCACGATTGGATATCAAATGTGAGGTGATCGAGGCCTCATCCTACCCTCGCCACAAGATGTGTGGGGAATTCCTCACCGGACTCGATAAAGAGACCATTAACACACTCGGCATCGAAGAGCTCGTTGCCCGCTCACCGCATCATCACGAAACCGCGTGGTTCGACAAACAGGGGGAAATTTTCCGCCATTCACTTCCCTCGCCTGCCTACGGCATTTCCCGCCATGCCCTTGACCTGGCACTCGCAAAAAATGCCCGCGAACTCGGATGCATCATCCACGAAAACACCCGCTGGAAAGCAGCGTCTGATGAGCCGCTGGATGGAACCATCATCGCCACCGGCAGACGAATTATCCGTTCATCCCGTTGGCTCGGCATCAAGGCGCACTTCACCAATCTCGAAACCTTAAGCGATTTAGAAATGCACCTCGCCGACAACGCCTACGTCGGCGTTTGTAAAGTCGACGACGGAGCCGTGACAGTCTGCGGACTCTTCGATCGCCAACACGCAGGTCAGGCATCGGGCACACCCGAACAAAAACTCATCACCGCCATGCGGCGATGTGACTTACCGGCGCTCGCAGACCGCGTAGCCACAGCGGACTTCGTCACTGGATCACTCAATGGCATCAGCCACGTCGCCTTCGGAATGCATCAAAACAGCGCCGATTCAGAAAAAGACAAGGCCATTCACTTTGGTGATTCATTCGCCATCATTCCACCGTTCACCGGCAATGGCATCGCCATGGCGCTACAAAGCGGCGTGGCTGCAGCAGATATTATAGCCGACTACGCGACCGGAAAGATAACGTGGGACGAGGCGCGACTCGCCGCCCGAGAGAGGCTTCACGAACTCTTCAACAAACGCGTCGCCTGGGCAAACCGACTTCAACCCGTGCTCACTTCTTCACTGGGTAAACGCAGCTTGCGAGCCATCTCCAAAACGCCTCTTCTCCCCTTTAACAAACTCTTCAAACTGACCCACGGCTAAGACTACTCTCGAATAAAAATATGACTATTCTCCGCGCACAAGTAACTCTCGATCAACCAACTTCACCCCACTCGTCAATCGCGTGCCGCGCAGCGGTTATACGCGACGCGTCAGATCAATACCAAGATTTGGTATAAGACTAACGGTCATCTACCCTAATGTATTTACAATCCCTTGCCCACGCCCTGCCAGAGTATCAAATGTCCCAGCTTGAGGTGCTCGACATGATGCGTGCCCACCCCGCCCTCGACCGCATTCAGCCACGCGGTCAGCGACTCTTGCAAAAGGTTCTCGCCGGCGATTCCGGAATCGCCACACGCAACTTCTGCACACCGAACCCAGTCGAACTTTTCGATCGCCACCCAGGCGAACTCAACGACTACTTCGAAAAAGCCGTCACCGATCTAGCCAGCGCAGCCGTGTCTCAAGCCTTGGAGAAAGCAGGCATCGCCGCCGCCGATCTCGACGCCTTGTTTCTTTGCACCTGCACCGGCTATCTCTGCCCGGGGCCGACCTCCTTCATCGCCGAGCGCCTCGGCATCCGCGAGGACGCACTGCTCCACGATGTCGTCGGCCTCGGGTGCGGTGCAGCCATTCCCACACTGCGCACCGCCAGTCACTTCCTCGCCGCCAACCCCTCTGCAAAAGCCGCCGTCGTCGCTGTGGAGATCTGCTCCGCTGCCCTCTACCTCGATGACGATCCCGGCGCACTCATCTCACTTTGTCTCTTCGGAGATGGAGCCAGCGCCTCAGTGTGGACAGGAAACGACGCACCAAGCGAATGGAGTGCCGGCAACTTCCGTTCACTCCACCGCCCCGAACATCGCGAAGCCATTCGATTCGTCAACCGCAACGGCTTTCTCAAGAACCAACTCGCCCCATCCGTTCCCGCCACCGCCGGACAAGCCGTGTTCGATATGCTCGGTAAAAACCCAGAACGCTTTCTCAACGGCTCGCGACTCGTCACCCACAACGCCGGACGCGACGTCCTCGACGCCATCAACGCCCACCTCCCAGACGCCGACCTCGCACCCAGCCGCAGCGTCCTCAAACGCTACGGCAACATGTCCTCGCCTTCCGTCATGATCGGACTCGAAACCCTCCTGGAAACGGTTCCAGACCACGTCGACAACATCGACCTCGCCGCCTTCGGCGCCGGGTTCTCCTGCCACACCTGCGAGCTACGAAGAGAGAATTAGAGAACGCTTCGTCCGAGACTTAGACTGACTTGTGGGTGTCCTTGTTATTCCATAAGCTCCAAAGTGCAATGTTAGATCTGAATTTGGAACGGGTCGCTAGGGCGTAGCAAGCGGTTACCACGATACAGACCCATATCGGTAATGCCCAGAGAATCGCTGGCTGGTGACTAGTGAATAGTATCCACAGCCCTTGGGGGGCAACCCCGATTATCGCTAATACGACTCCAAGAATAACGGCAAATACCCGCGACATCGAGGCTTCCCACTCAGTTGAAGAGTCTTTATGCATTTTTAAGCAGCCATAGCAACGTTTGAGCGCAGGAACCCCTACCAGCGAGGGCGAGCGCCGACTTCTGGGTTGATGGTTGAATGATCATGATTGTTTGAACTCTCGGCCAGTCAGGCGTTGGGATCGACGGCTTGTTCGCCGTTCGTGTTGAGTAAAGGTAAACAAAACAGAGGACGATTCCAAGTCCGACAGCTAAATCCAAAATGGTAGAAGACAGAAATCTCTTAGGCTTGTCCGATTTGTGTTCACCACGATTCCCAGGCGCGAGATTACGCCAGATGTAGCCGCTCCTAAGTTGGGCCAATGCCATGGCAATGAATGGAACACCCAATCCCGCTGCCATCAAGTAATCGTATCGGTTATTAGTCTGTGGCTGCCAAAACTGGACGTAGGCAAACCCAAGGACGAACCAAAGGACTGTCGGGAGAACAACAACCCAAGTGTTGCTTTTTAGTGCCGACTTCATCGGGTAATTTTCTTTATCAACGTTTAGGGTGTGCTGCCGGATACCCAACACCGGCTGACTCTCGAATATCAAATCGCTGCCAACGAAGCAAGCGAGCCCTCGAAAACTCTAATGCGCATTTTAGGACACCCATTATCAATCCATGACCTTTATCCCCTATGGCGATCTTACTTCAAGTCAATTCCTCCATGTTCGACCGCGCTCTGCAAAGCCTGGGCGCATGCCCGCCTTCGGAGCTGCGTTTCCTTCCACAACTGCGTGAAACGAAGAGACGAGTATCGTCCAGACAAAGTTATTGACCTCGCATCCTCGGCGTCTTTCCCTAACAAGACGTTTACTCCGCACGATAAATAACTGACCGTCCGCAATACCGCAAGATCGATTGCTACAAAACCCGGGAATCCAGCCCTGAACATTCGGCGGCATCCGGTGGGGTAATCCCCATCTTTGGATCTTCGCGCTTCGGTCGCTTTAAAAAACCCATGCTCGCGGCGAACTGTTTGATCGGTGTGTTGATCATCTGGCTGCTTTTCGCCCTGTGGTCAAGCGGCCTCATCCACCGAATGGTGCCCGCGCTATGGGACATACAGAACTCACACGCTCTGAGCTACATTGTTTTGAACCTGTATATTTTGGTCACCCTCTCGTTCTATGGATCACTCATTTGGTGAAGAACCTGAGAACCTGATGTCAGGCATCTTAATTGTTAATTACTTGCGGGTTGGGAGCTTAGTCGGCCCACTGGTAGACGCGAGAACCTGATGTCAGGCATCTTAATTGTTAATTGCTTGCGGGCTGGGAGCTTAGTCGGACCACTGATAGACGCGGATATAATCAACCTGCAGTGTTTGCGGAAAAGCAGTAGGTTCGAGTGCATCGGCACGTTGAGCGGTATTCTCGAAGAACCGGCCGTCGACTGCGACGTTGAGGATTAAGTGAAATGCTTGGTCAAATGGTGCGCTGGGATTCTCCTTCGCCGCTTCGGAATACCATTCATCTTTTGTGCGCGTCTTGCACAGTTTACCATCTACAAACCACTTTATCTCGTCGGCGCTCCACTCCAACGTGTAGACATGGAATGCTTCGGCCGCATCCTGTGCCGGGAACTTGTAGCTGTGAGACAGATAGGTATTGCGCGGCCAAGCTCCCCCAAAATGGATCGCTCCGGTGGTCTCATTGACTGCACTTCCCCGCGATTCCAGAATGTCGATTTCACCGCCTGCTGCCCAACCGCCATATTTCGAGTCGGTTGGCAGCATCCAAACGGCAGGCCAGATTCCCTGGCCCTTGGGCATCTTGGCCCGAACCTCGAATCGCCCATACTTCCAGTCACCCCGCTTTTGAGTTCTGATACGGGCTGACGAGTAGGGCTGCTTCTTGCCATCACTCGTCGTATGGGCGTCGCGGAAAACCGCGAGGTTGAGATAACCGCCTTTGACGAAACAATACTTGGGATCAGTCCGGTATGCCTGCCTTTCGTTGTTTCCTCCCCCGTAATTATTCTCTTCCTTTTCCCATTTAGTGAAATCCAGATTATCTCCATCGAATTCATCCGCCCAAACCTTCACCCATTCATTCGATGGGGAGATAACACGGTAATCCGCGGAAGGGTAGAGCCCCTCAACGGGGGCCCCTGTTCCCTTCACTGCGAATTCGACATTTGACCATCCATCCCCTTTGTTGATCTGGAGTTGGTAGTATTTTCCTTTTTTCGTAGAATAGCTAAGCGCAACAGCCGGTGAAACCTTCAGCTCCGGCTCTGCCCATCCGATGGCTATCGGCACGGCAAGAAACAAGGCGATGAGCCATACAAGACATCTGTTATTGTCTGGTCTGATCGAGTGCATGGAATTTCTTAGCAACGTTGGCGTTCACGCGCGCGGTTTACCGCGCCGCTATGCAACGCTTGGTTCGCCATTTAATTACCATTGATAAACCCATGTGTATGTCGTGTAACGAGTCTTCGCTGGATTCAGATAGCCCTCCTTCTCATCAGCTAGACCATGTTCTGTCTCTCCGCAGCGGCAGGTGAGTCTCAGTCCGTTCTGGAAGAAAACGGGATCTTCGTCGTGGAAGCGGTAGGCTGAAAAGCTTTTTGCCTTCCTGTCGAAATGGGTAAGACCTGCCGTATCGGCATGGAACTTCCCGGTGTCAAAGTAGTAGGTTCCGAGAAAATAATCTTCCAAGCCCGACGAAAGCATTAATGGCTTCTGATTTCCTCCCAGGTAGGCTCGCATGCAAGCTTCGAGATATTCAAATTTTGCACTCTTTGCTGCGATCGCGACCTGAAACAGAGCACCCTTACCGTCAACCTTGCAGAGGTCAAACTCTTCGAGTGGTTTAGCATCGTAGTTCTCCAAGCGAATCAGCTTCAGCCTCGCCTCCTCGGGCAATTCAACACCTCCAAGGCGGACACGACCATTCTCCACACCGCGGACGATCCACCAAATCTGAGGATTGTCTTCCGCATCTTTGGAGCGTTGGGCGGTCACACGAATGCTCTCTCCGAATGGAATCCGGTAGTTGTTGAAGATCCCGTTGCGCTTGCCGATCTTGCCGACATATTTGGTCGCCCAAGGCGCCTGGTTGTCGTTGAAGCCAATTCCGTGGCCCATGTAAAGATCCATGTCAATGGAGGCGACTTCTTCCCCATCCACGTAATAGCGGATACGAGTATCTTCCACTCCCTTGAAATTCCCGCCAAACCAGAAGTGTGAAAGACATCCTTTGCCTTTATGCTCAAAGAGCACAGCCTCTTTTCCTCCCTCGAGGACGCGTTCACCTTTGCCCATTCCACCAATAGCACGAAGTCCATCGGTGTCATCAGCAAGCACATTTTGAACGAACATTCCCGAAGCTGCGATAATCAGCATAGCCAATAAACATTGTTTCATATTTTTCATTTTGTATAGGTAGATGTTTCCAGCTCACCATGCGAAGATGGCCAAGTCTATCCTCCAGTGAGGTGACATCAAGTCAATTGACTCTATGTTCTACCGCAATCCACGCCACTCCGGCGCGTGCCAGACTTCGGAGCTGGGTTTTCCTGCCACACATATTCAAGTATTCTTTGATCTGAGCGAGAGCCTACGTTCCAAGATTGAAGACTTCCCTCAATTCTGAGGAAACCGGACTGTCGTCGGCGTTTGTGGGCATAACGTCTTTCATGTATTTCCACCATTTTTTGCATGACTCGGTCTCCGCGATCCTCTCCCATTGCACTTCGCTTTCAAACTCAACATACGCAAAAAGTTGATTGCTGTCTGGATGAAGGAAAATCGAATATGTTCTTACTCCATGGTGGCGAAGAACCCTCTCAAGCTCTTCCCAGATGGGGTTATGTCTCCTTTGATACTCATCCTGCATGTCGGAGTTCACATGCATCAGAAATGCTTTTCGAATGATCATATTCTACTTTCTCAACATTTGACCAGACTTGTTATCTCAGGGATTTTTGTTTTTCGACAAACGGTGCCCATGCGCTCGGAAAAACTCCTTCAAAAGCTACCCCAAGGCCACCTTCCCAAGCGCCGTCTGTCAGAGCTTTGATTTGAGTCTCGCGACCTCGCCCCTCTGGATAGAATTTGCTGCGGAGCTTCACTAGCAATGCTGATATTTCTTCGCCAGGGTTTGCCAAACTTGCTGCGGTCCTCGATTCCGAGTTGACCCGGACTACGAGAGACGAATCGTATAAGTAGAAACATGAGTCCGCCTCGTTGAATAGTGCGGTTCCGTTGGTCGTAAAAAACCGTTTAACGCCAGCTATGGGTTCAGAAGGAATGAATTCAATATGATTCGCGCCCATGTGATGTTCTCCACAAAATTCGACCGAAATAGACATGCCGCTGGGCGAAGTGATGGTGTTCTTGTGGTATACAGGTAGGCTCATTTTTATAGATTACATAATTGTTGCCCTTCTTCATTTTCCAGGGGTTACGCTAGAATAACTGATCAAAGAGAAACTTGAAAGTGCCAAAGATCACAGCAATGAGACCAAGCGCTCCAAGGAGGACAAGATGCTGAGTCGATCTCTGGAGATTCCGCTTCCAGCTACGCATCCACTCGAAAAATACCCACCAGATGAGCCCCGCTCCTGCTATGTAGAGTTCAGTGGTCATGCTCTAATCCAATTCGCTTCGTCGCTTCAATACTGCTCCGGCAATTGCTCCTTTGCTGCGACGATCGAGTCGTAGCAACAATCCTACTGCGTGTCCCAATTCCGATCACAGGAATATCTATAGAACTGCCCACCGTCATATGTAGCTGTTTGGTGTTTTGTCTATAGTTTCGGGATTAGGTATAAATTCCACATGTATTAGGTTGTCGCGATAGAGATGGAAGCCCAGTATTGATTTCCAGCTTTCTTCTCCAGCAGAAACGCCTCCACCCTCGATAATCGCTTTTATTTCCGGTGCTGCATGACGTGGGTAGGATTCGAGTATCTGCAGATGCTTTATCTTATTCTCAACAAGATAGCCCCAAATCTGAAATACGGCAGATTGGGTTGGGCTTCTCCGTTTCACTTCTCTCTTTGAATCCTTCAATGGGAATTGCTCTTCAACCCAAGCTAGCAAGTCTTCTTCTCTCCGAATGACCGAGTAATCAAGAGTGCGGGATTCCATTTTCTTTAGCAAAAGATCAAAGGCCTGCGAACCCGCTACTGAGGGATAGGCTTCGACTCGGGGTTAGGGTTGGTCTAATCATGACGGCTAAACACGAAGCGAGTCAGGGGTTCTGTGCTCCGACTGGTTAGCAGTATCTTTTAATTACGCTTCGCAATGAACCGAGACCGTATCGATCAGTTGTCCCGGCCACCTTGGCGATTTGTTTCACGATCGGGCGGTATCGTAATCCGTCAGCTTGCGCCTTGTCGACCAGAGATTCAATTCTAGTAATCACATCTCGTGTATCAATTGTATCGTCAATGACTAATAGCAGAAGGCTGTTACGAAACGCAACCTCAAGATCGCTTGACTCTGGCGCTGCCATCGCCCACGCGAAATTTTCGTTATCGGCTAAGAGCTTTCGGATCTGGCCGCGCTCCTTGCTTTTGGAGGCTAAGAACAATTCGATGATCCTCTGTGTCAATCGTTCCGCTGGCTCACGAATCCCCGCCTTGTCCAGCGGATGTTGAGCCTCCCTGAGGTTCTTCTGCCAGTTGGGGTCGTTAATATCGACTTCTGCATTCGCGATTGGTTCCAGAAGTTTGTCGAATTTCCGAATCTCCAGGTGGATTTTTTCCATCTCCATTTTTCTTTTGCTAGATTAGAGCGCAGGCACCACTACCAGCCTGGGTCGCACTTCGACTATGGCTTGGGCGATTCCTCATCCTGAGCCTCCGTGTCAGTAGCAAGTCGATCGCCATTTCCCGCATTTGGCTCAAAGGCCAACGACCGAATAAACTGGAGAACATGGTCGTAGCTGCCGCCCTCTTTTCGGCGAAAGTGGATGAGGTAGTTTGTCTCCGCTGCATTCGCGGGGCGAATGAATAATTCCATCCAGTTGGAATGGGAATGGTCACCGGAAAGCAACCCTTCCAGTCTATCGTTTTCCAGCCAGATCAAGCGGTCAAACACACTGGCCGGTGCCATTGTTGCCCTAGCCGTGAGCATGGCGACAGCCTCTTTCAATTGATCGTGATCCGATGCCTCGTCAATCGCTCGCCGCGATGCACTGTAGACAGTTCGCGACTTCGCTAAATCGTCTTCTCCCCAAGCAGAAGGGAGCGCAGAGAATTCAGAGCCTCCTGCATTATTCATAATGATCGCCGAAACCCCGGGATATTCCAAAGCCGTGCCCCGTTCATGCTTTTCTCTACTTGTCGGGCTCAATACAAAGAACGTGCCCCCATCGACCTCGATAGCTTCCGTCCCCGGGTCATTTGACTCGAGATCCATGTGCTCAAGAACGACTTCCTTGAGAATAAGAGGATTGTTCTCCGAGAGTTTTGTGATGGCGTCTTCTTTGGCTTTTTGCAATGGCGAGTCACAGCTCGTCATAAGCAGGGTCAAGGCCAGGATGGGGACAGTAATGGATAATCTCATTTAATGCGAAATGTTGAAAATGTTCTCTTCCGTTTAACCGCTATGGAATCAGTGCTTTGTCCACTCCAAGTCACTCATCCTTGCACCAAGGAACTTTGATGTCAGCATCTTGCTTCCGATTTTTATTCAACCAACTTCGCTCCATGCCGCTGGACGAGCATTGGCGAAATCGCGACTCCTTCAAGGGGCATGAGCTCAGCGAGAATCCGCAGGCGTTTCAACACTTCGTGAAATCCATAAAACTTCACGCTCACATCCTCCTATGGATGGGTTCTCGTTCAAGGCGAAATCCCTTCATCATTCACCGCTCGTTTTTCTGTCACAGAGCTTGAACCCAATCCAGATTCCTTCAGACTCCGGCACAGCTCTTGCTGACATACACGACTAACATGAACTTCCTCAAAAAAGCCCACTGGCAGATTCTCATTGCTCTCATTGCCTCACTTATCGTCGGCATCAGTCTGCGTGAATTCGCGATGGACGACTCGGGCAAGCTGAGTGGTGCCGCGGCCTCGTTCAGCACGCTCTGCACCTTCCTTGGCCAGCTGTTCCTCAATGCCCTGAAAATGATCATCGTCCCGCTGGTCGTGTCGTCGATCATCTGTGGTATTGGCGGCGTCGGTAAGATCGATGGCTTTGCGCGCTTGGGGATCAAAACAATCGCTTTCTACGCGTTGACGTCGAGCGTTGCCATCCTCATCGGGTTGACGGCGGTAAACGTCATGCAACCCGGGCTGGTGGACGGCAAGCCAAACGAAAACGTCCGCAGCGCCATTGAAAACCGTGCGGCTGAAATGCGCGACAGTGGTGAACTCGACAAAAGCCTGGCGAAGATCGACACGGCAAAAGAAGGTGGCTTCGGACCCATTGCAGATATTTTCAAACGCATGCTGCCACCGAACATTGTCAGTGCCGCGGCACAGGGGCAAATGCTCGGGCTGATTGTCTTTTCCATTCTCTTCGCGGTGGCGATGACGAAACTCGACGGCTCCGCGAGTCATACCATGTTGAACTTCATCCAAGGTCTCAACGATGTGATGATCACCATGACCCATTGGGTGATGCTTGCCGCGCCGATTGGTGTTTTTGGGCTGGTAACTCCGACGATTGCCGATGCAGGATTTGACCTCTTTGTGTCCCTGGCTCGCTACATAACCACTGTGGCTGCCGCACTGGGCACGCATTTCTTCATTGCCATGCCATTGATTCTACTGTTTGTCGGCAGGGTAAATCCACTGCGACACTTCCGAGCGATGCGCGACGCGCTGATCACCGCGTTCTCTACTGCATCCTCATCGGCAACGCTTCCCGTGACCCTGGACTGCGTGCAGCAGGAGGCGGGTGTATCCAAACGGGTGTCGTCTTTCACACTGCCACTTGGTGCTACGGTAAACATGGATGGCACCGCGCTTTACGAATGTGTTGCCGTGATGTTTGTTGCACAGGTTCTCGGCTACGACTTTTCCTTCGCCACTCAGTTGAGCATTGTGCTTCTCGCGCTGATGACATCGATCGGTGTGGCTGGTGTGCCCTCGGCATCACTTGTCGCCATTGTCGTCATCATGCAAAGCGTGAAAATCGAAGGCGCCGAAGCCGCGATTGCCGTGCTATTTTCCGTCGACCGACTGCTCGACATGAGCCGCACCGCCGTCAACGTCTTCGGTGACTCCTGCGCAGCCGTCGTGATCGCAAAATCCGAAGGAGAAGCCGTTCTTACCGATTGAGTGCTAAGAACCCTCGCGCCTGAGGTTTTGTGGATACGCCTCGGGGCATCGACACTTCTGTCGATTCGGTACGGTGTCAAAATGACGTTAACCGTCCCCCCGGTCTGTTTTCCAATTACCTTCGATGGACAGGAGTGTTTATCCTCCCACCGAAACACAAGAGCACCAGCTTGGTAGTGAAACGAGGATGCAATCATAATTGAGGGGCAGCCCAGCTGTAGGTTTATTCGCCAGTTTCAGCGATCGCCTCGGCAACGGTTTCCTCGCCGAGAGATTTATATTGGCCGAATGGCCCGTCGGCACTGCCCTTGGGCCATGTCGAGGGATCGGCGTAGCGTCCGTCGTCCTGATATTGCTTCTGCAGACGTGCGATTTCCGCTTTTAGTTCGGCAAATTTCGCAGCAATCTCTGGCTGCTTTGCTTCCTCTTCGTCGAAAAGTAAATTGTGCTGCTCGGTCGGATCATTGGACAGGTCGAACATTTCGTAGGCATCCTTCTTCCAGTAGTAGATGAGCTTGTGAGTCTTTGTGCGGACACCAAGATGCGCGGCTGTATTGTGATGCCCTGGGCTGTGGTAGTAGCGGTAGTAGATCGAATCACGCCAGTCGTCCGGTGATTCACCATGAAGAAGCGGAGCCAAGGAGCGTCCCTGCATGGAATCAGGAACCGGAAGTCCGGCAAGGTCGAGGAAACTGGGAGCGAGATCGATGTTGGCGACAAATTCATCGGGAACATCGCCTTTCTTGATACCGGGGCCACGCGCGAGAAGCGGGACTCTCAAGCCGGGCTCATACATGAAACGCTTGTCGTAAAGCCCAAGGTCTCCGAGATACCAACCGTTATCGGCGGAGTAAATGACGATGGTGTTTTCAGCGAGACCATTGTCCTCCAGATAGTCGAGCACTTTGCCCACTCCGTCGTCAACACCTTGCACACACGCAAGGTAGTCCTGCATGTAGCGTTGATATTTCCACTTCACCAATTCCTTACCTTCCAGCCCTGCTGGCGGCTCTTGCTTCAGGTCGCTGCGGTTAAGATCGCGGGCGACAGTCTGCTTGTTCTCGGGAAGTGCAGCCGGACGGGTAGCGTAGTCGTCCCAAAGTGTGTCCGGTTCGGGAATCACCTTATCCTTGAACATCTCGATATGGCGTTTCGTTGGATGCCATTTCCGATGTGGAGCCTTCTGATGAAGCATCAGAAAGAACGGCTTGTCTTTCGGACGGGTCTTGAGCCACTCGATTCCCAAGTCCGTGGTGATATCCGTACAATGACCTTTGATGGTCAGTTTTTGGGTTCCCTGAACCAGAAAGGTAGGATCCCAGTAAGCCCCCTGTCCGGGAAGAACGATCCAGCGGTCGAAGCCGGTCGGATCGCTCCCGAGGTGCCACTTCCCGATCATCCCGGTGTGATAACCTCCGGCCTGCAAATGCTTGGCGACGTTGTCGCGGGATCCATCGAAGCGGTTGAAGACAGGCACACCATTGAGATGCGAATACTGTCCGGTCAAGAGCGTCGCACGACTCGGGGTGCAGATCGAATTGGTGACAAACGAATTGGAAAACCTCGCCCCCTCGGTGGCCAGGCGATCGATGTTCGGCGTTTGGTTCACCTTCGAGCCGTAAGCTGAAATCGCGTGCTGTGCATGGTCATCGGAAAAGATAAAGATGATGTTTGGACGGTCTTGCGCAGCCGCTTTGATGGCGCTGAAAAGCAGGGGGATGGCAAGTAGACTAAATAGAAATGGCTGTTTCATAAAGCGGTTAGGATTGTAAGTAGCTGGACGAGATTAGTAGATCATCACTTCGCGGGGATCGCGCGAACGGTGTAATAAGCCTCGAGAATCTTCCAAGCAGGTGCATCACCGAACACGGAAGGCGCGTCTTTCATCTTGAGATGGTAGACCCGATCGATCCATTTTTCACCCTCTCCGAATCCGGCAAGACTAATCTTCATTGAAGTGCGATCGTCGGCGATTTTCACCCCGGCGATCGTTTCCTCCCGCTTATCATGCTCGGGCGATCCGTAGTCGGGAAAGTTCGTGTAGAACCAGGACTCTGAGGAGAGAGCGTCCACCAGGGCATCTTCGGTAACTCCTGCGGCGAGAGGTCTGGTGAACTGCATCTCGAAACCTGTGGGAGTCGCTGAAATAGTCTGTATATCGGCGGGCACCGTTTTGCCGTCATAAGAGACTCTCTGAAGGCCTGATGGACTTCCTCCGCGTGCGCCCCATCCGCGGCCGGTCTGACCAAGCAGCAGGCTGCCATCAGGAAGAAATACCGGACGCATGATGCCCGATGCCAGTCCTTTGGCGAAAGGAATGACCGCACCCTGGTCCTGACCATCCACTATCTCGGTAACGAGACGGAAAAGCTGCGAGAGCGTCTGATCGCCCATAAACATCTGTCCATCAAACGGCCCGAATTTACCACCGGTGAGGTCCCATGCAGGACTACCCGGTGAGTTCGCCACGATGCCGTGTGGCAGCCAAACAGCGCCCTTGCGAAGCTTGTCTTTCCAGAGGTCGTAGGCGAGCTCTTTTGCGTCTGGACTCATTCCAGGCAGTGAGACCAAACCGGACATATGGCCGTAGAACTTACCTTGCTCCAGTGGCACCAATTTCGAGGAACCGACATATTCGCCTTGGTTTTCCGCATACCAAATCCGCCCGTCGGGGGCCACCCCGATTCCAGCCGGACTACGCAGACCCATCGCGTAGGGTTCAAACTTACCCTCAGGAGTCACCCTACACGCCCAGCCTCGATATCCGCCCATCGATCCCATGAACTTCCCTCCGGCTTTCCATGAGGCCTTGAGTTCGTTTTGCGCATGGGAAAGGTTGAGCAGGAAGTAATAATTGCCCTCGGCATCGCGCACCGGTCCGTGAGTGTATTCATGGTAGTTCCCATGGAATCCAAAGTCATCGCACACCGTCTCGAAATCGTCAGCCCGGCCATCGCCATTGGTATCACGAAGACGCGTTAATTCCGGCTTCTGAGCGATCACGATCACATCACCCTTGTCGTCCTCAATGACAACTCCCAGCGACTCGTAGATCCCCTCCGCGAAGAAAGACCATTGACCATCGCGAATTCGCCAAATGCCAGCCGTACGGGTCGCCAGAACAATCGTGCCATCTTTTGCAACGGCGATTCCAGTCGGCTCGAAGAGTTGTTCGCGACCGAAAAGATCAAGCGGGGAAGCCCAATCCTCGACCGTGTAGCCAGCCTGAATTTCCAATGGTCGGCGTGCCTCTTTCGCAGGGCCTGTCACCAGGTCCTGTGGTGCCCAATTTTCTTTTACATCGACTTGCTGGCGTTCAACCACACCACCCGGCAGCTTGGCTTGTAAAGTAAACGGACCTTGAGCTCCCTCAGGTAATAACCAAACTCCGCTCTCAAGTTTTCCGCCCTTGATCTGCACATCAGTTAGACCTTCGGCAGCCACTTGAAAACGTTGATCCGTCTTGAGATCACCATTTAGAGAAATTGTGATTTCTCCGGCATCACTGATGGCGATGGCTTCGGCGAATACATTCTGACCAACACGGAACCGGAATGTAGGGTCACCCGTTTCAGGTGAGACGCTGTAGCCGAGAAATTCCGCATCCAAGGCAGCCAACTTATCGAGAAAATCCTTTCCATCGTTGAGGTGGCGTTCAATCGCTTTGTAATCATGCGCATCAGGTTCCTTGAATTCGAAATCCACTGCGCTGCCGTCACTCGTCAGAGGATTCAGCACCGCTGTGCCATCGACGTATGTTTGAGCATCTTTACCCAAGCCGGAAAGCTTGCCACCGCGTCCACTACGCTCTTCTTTCAGGTTCAAATATCCACCAGTCCAAACACGGCGGACAGACAGCATACGAGGATCAAAGGTGTAGCTCATCCCGTTGGACTGGCCGACATGAAGCGAGCGCGCACTTGTTCCTTCGATAGGCGCGCGCATCACCCGTGTGCGCGTCGTGACGATTTCCTCGCCGGGAATTTCGAGCACATCCGTAAGTTCGGCCACTTTCTCCCTCTTCACCATCACTTTTAGTGGACCTTGTTGCTCTTTGTCCGCGAGAGTCCGGAGGTAATGCCAAAGCGATTCCAAGCCATCGTCAGAAACCAATTGCTCCACATACATCGGCATCAGGGGTTGGAAAGCCTCGCCTTTCAAGGGCCCGCTTTCAGCCACAGCCAGAGCATCCCAGGATTTGCGCAGTGATGTATTAAAATAGTCGCGATCGGCTTTGACCGTCTTCTCAACCGGCGTCTCCACCAGCGTCTCCTTGCCATCGACCATCATCTTAGCCATCTCCTTGACCATCACCTTGCGTTCACGCGGATCAGTGAGAAAAAGACCGTAGAGGTTCGGTCCACTTTTCACTGACACGTCGCCTTTTTCCACCGTGTGGCACTCCGTGCAGCCAACTGACTCAAAGATCTCCTTCCCTGCTGCAACGGCATCAATCTTCACTTCCGCTGCATAGGCAGTTCCGGCAGTGAGTGCCGAGGCCACCATCAGTTTTGCGTATCTCATTTTAAAAACGTTCATTCCTTGGTCTTTAATTCTTTTTTCTCCGCAGGCGGCGCATCGGCAAATTGAGGCCGCAGACGCAAAATCACTTTGGTCCCTTCTGCCGGAAGGTGGGTTGAATCCACTCCCCAGACGAGGCCATCGTTGCCATGGGTATTTATCCCCGGCAGACACAACAGTTCGTTACCAAAGGTCGAAATCGAAATCACGTTGCCATCCTCATCGGCCAGATATCTCGCAGGCCCTTGCTCGCCCTTGTAAACATGCGAACCAGCAAACAAAAAGGTGTTCGTTGGAAAGCGCTCAACTTCTTTATTTTCCACTTCTGGCGACACATCGTAGCCATCGTCATCTTTCATCAGAAAATCGCTGATCGGACGCTCAACCAACTTATCGTCTTCGTCTTTCACCACCAAAAAAACATCGACCTTCTGACCTCTTGGCATGAGGTCTATCCAACGGCCTTCCTCAGATCCCTCTACCTCGATCTTCTTACGTGTTGCAGGATTTCCCGGCTGTGCGCCAATCAATAGTAGAGAGGCATGCACATGAGCCGCCTTGGCATCGATGACGATGATGGACTCATGCTCTTTGGTGTCCTTGGTGCAGGCGATCAATTCAAGCAAGCCCTCCGTCAAGCAGACCGTCGCATCGACATCGACGTATCGCTCTTTGATCTGAATCTTGATTCCTGGAAGCTTCAGTTCTTGGCGATTTTCGGACATCACCACTTCAGACTTCTCTGCCTCCTGAGTGGATGTGGCATCCACGGCCTCCTTCTTGGATGTCGCATCGTCCGTCTGGGCAACGAGACTTCCAAGCATCAAAATACACACAAAAATACTGATGGTTCCTCTCAGTGAGAAGACTGTCCGTGATACGCTGTTCTTGGTTCTCATATAGGTTGAATGCTTGTGGTCAAATGAACGGGAACCTCAACGCCTGAGGTTATCATGCAAGGTCTAAAACGATCCTCGCCTTGCTTGCTTGTGCACTTTTGTTGAGGCTCGCCGATCTAGGAACTTATAAAACTGAGTCTACGACGACTTTCCAGATCATGGCTTCAGGGCATCCCACTCAGCTTGAGTCAGTGCACCCTTCTGATACTCCATCATGATCTTCCAGCCATCGGCTTCCTTCACCAGTAATGCCTCTAAATCGATGTATTCTTTGGTAGGCTCTTTCCCCTCAAGCTCTTGAGTGTAGCAAAACATTCCCTTTTCATACGCCGTTGTCGCATCCCCGTAGCGAAGCGAAAAACGGAACTCTACCGATGATTTCACCTTGCCTGACTTCGTTTCAGTGAAATCCTTCTCCCAACGAGCAAGCGCCTGTGACAATGGATAACTAAGCTTCTTATTTCCAGAAACGATCACTCCTTTTGGGTGGCAGGTCGCCGAGTAGCCTTCAAAATCACCCTCGTTCACGGAACGCGAAACTTCCGCCCAATAGGCATCGAGCTCATTGATGCGCACCTCATCAGGATCTGCCAAGGGCGTCACCTTGTAACTGCGTATTGCGATAGGTCCGTGATCCCCTTGGATCGCGATCGGGCCGGTCGCCGCATCGCCCTCGAATGGTGCAGAACGGGTGTGACCGCCGGTCGACGCATTTTCCTGCACCAACTGACCGTTCACCATCACTTTCTCAAAAGTCGCATCGCGATACTTCTTTCCCGATTCATCGAAACGTGGCGCACGGAAAACAATCTCCATCGTCTGCCATTCGCCGGGAGCCTTCGCTGCATTCACTTTTGGCTTGATGCCACCAAAGCCCTGCTCGTCCTTTGGCAAGGTCGGGTCCCAACGTTGATAGATCCCACCCAAATCTCCGGAGCCGAAACGCTCGCGCCCAAAGCTGTCCAAAATCTGCACCTCGTAGCGACCCATCACATAGACGCCTGCATTGGAGTTTTTAGGAACCATGAACTCCAGTTCAATCTTCACATCACCGAACTCCTCCTTGGTCATGAGATACGGAGCCTTCTCGCCGCGCGATGAGGCGTTGACGAGAACCTTCCCCTCGCCACCCAAAACGAACTCACATTTCCCTTCCACTGCCTCCGCTTTCTCAACTCCTCTCCATAGCTCCACCTCACGAAACGCATCGAGCGTCCCTTTCTCCAGCAGATCCTGCGTCTGCGCAAAACCCGATAAAGAAACACCCAAGGACAAAATTGGGATCAACAGCGAAACAGAATAGCTAGAACACGTCATAATGACGCTTTCATACGCGTCCATTCCGTACCTTCTATCAAAAAGGCTCAGGAGGTCTCTGGCCGTCAGGCTGAATTTTATCGAAGACCTTCTCCATCTCTCTCTTCGCCACCTGCGCTTCGGGGTCATCAATATCGGCGGGCTTTTCTGTCGGCAGTTCGCGGGCGTCGATTATTTTGCCACTTTTACGGAAAAGTCGGAACTTGCCGTCAAATAGGTTTTCTCCCCCAAGTCTCTCGCTGAGCGCGTGGTGAACCCAGGGACGAGGAATACCCTGCTTACCGTTTAGTTGTCGCACAATACTACGTCCATCAATGGCGAGCGAAGTATCCAGCTTCGTATCGGTAAGCTCGCAGAAAGTTGGAAAGAGATCAACGACATCGACGAGATCCTGACAAACAGAACCCGCGGGAAGAGATGGCGGCCCCCACACAATCAGCGGCACGTGACTGCCGCCATCGTTGAGCTGATTTTTACCACCATTCACTTCTCCGGCGACGGTGTGGCGGGTGTGTTCACCCTCACCAGCCTGTCCGGCTTTTGGATTTACGAAATCGGGCTCCCAGGTTCCGTTGTCCCCCATGAAAATCACATAGGTATTGTCGCGGATACCGAGAGCCTCCACCACATCGAGCAAGCGCCCCACCAGTTGATCCATATAGTGGATAAAATGGTCGAGCGTTGGTTCACGGTTCAATCGTCGATCATCTGGCGTCTCAACAACAGGCCAGTGCGGCAGCATCTCGTTGTGTACGATCAGGAAAGGTTTATCCACAGCCTTGGCCTCGCGCATTTTTTCTATCACATAATCGACGAGAACATCCGGACCAAAACGATCCGCAATGTCATCGCGGATCTTTCCGTCCTGATTGAAGGTGGGATTCCAGTGGCGATCGGTTTTCTGGCCGTCTTTCCAGATTTGCCAGACACACCACGAATCAAATCCGGCATCGCGGATGTGCTCCGGATGTTTTTCCAAAGTGGCGAGCTGCCATTTTCCGGTAACGCTGGTGAGATATCCATTGGCTCGGATCTGTTGGGCGAAGGTCGGTATTTTCTGGAAATCGACCTTCTTCCCAGTGCCAAGATGCACAGGCAGCACTCTGTCGTGCCCATGGCGATTCACATACAACCCGGTGTGGAGACTAACGCGCGATGGCGTGCAAACCGGACTGGTGTAAGCGCGGCTGAAGCGCATCCCCTGTTCCGCCATATTGTTGAGCCTTGGCGTTTCAAAATCCAGCCCACCATAACAGTTAAGCGCTTCATAGCCGATATCGTCGGCAAAGATGAGAAGGATATTCGGATGATCATCGCCACGAGCAGAGAGATTGCCCAACATGCCCAGAAGGGCGAGCCATAAGATGCGCATACGCTACAAATTATGAGAAGTCCTTGTAGAGGTCAATGACTGAAGGACCTGCTATCCAGTATTCTCCATAAAAGGAGCGAGGATCGTCGTGATCAATAACTGTGAACAGCCTAATCATTGCAGATTATCGCGGAGGAAAAGTCAGGATATCCGTCATCGCTTTTCCCCGCCAAGATTTCGGCATGAACTCGACGTGGTGTTTGCATTCCCCCTTTGTTGGATTCAAATTCCCTTAAGCTCCTGTAGCCAAACGATAGGCTCATTCTTCCAACGGAAATTCTTCCCGATACACCCACAGCAAGCCCGAGGCACCTGCAAAGCAGACCGCCGCGAATACATCCTAGCTAATATCGACCATGAAAACACTCACCCTACTTCTCGCCTGTTTCGGATTCGCCACCAGTCTAATGGCTCAAAATTTCATGATGAACCCCTACGGCTGCGAGGGTGCAACATCGCTCAATGGCAAGTGGAATGCGATTATCGACCCTTTCAGCCGCGGCAAGGCAGGGAGATTCTATGAGAACCGCCAAGCCAAAGAGAAATCCGAGTTCCTTGAATATTCCTTCGAACACGGTCTGCGTCTCGAAGTCCCGGGCGACTTCAATTCGCAAGCTCCAGAACTGCTCTATTACGAAGGCAATGTTTGGTATCAACGCCACTTCGACGTGAAGAAAACCGAGGGGATGCGTCAGTTCCTCTACTTCGCAGGAGTCAGCTACGAGGCTGAGATTTGGATCAATGGACAAGAAGTCGGACAGCACGAAGGCGGGTTCACGCCGTTCCAATTCGATGTGACCGACCTACTAGCCGACGGCACCAATGACATCGTGGTGCTGGTCAACAACGAACGCCGCGTCGACGGCATCCCCGCAATGGATTTTGACTGGTGGAACTACGGCGGCATTTTGCGCGATGTGTTCTTGGTCGAGCGAGCAACTGTCCACGTCCTCGATTACAAAGTGCAACTCGCAAAGGGCAAAGCGGATACCCTCACCGGCCACGTGCAACTCGCAGGAGCCAAGCAAGCAAACCCGGTTAAACTCTCGATCCCGGAGCTGGGTATCGAGCAGGAACTCACCACCGACGCCACAGGTAAAACAATCTTCACCATCGCCGCCGACCCAGTCCTTTGGACGCCGGAAAACCCGAAGATGTATGCGGTGGAAATTTCGCATGGAAACGATGTCGTCCGCGACGAGATCGGCTTCCGCACCATCGAAACCGATGGTCCAAAAATCCTCCTCAACGGAAAGCCTGTATTCCTTAAAGGCATCAACTTCCACGAGGAAATTCCGCAACGTGCCGGACGTGCCTATTCGGATGCCGATGCAGCGATGATCATCAGCGAAGTGAAGGCACTCGGATGCAATTTCATCCGCACCGCCCACTACCCGCAGAACGAACGCATCGTCCGCCTCGCAGAAAAGAACGGCCTGATGATCTGGTCGGAGATCCCGCTCTGGCAAGGCATCGAATTCTCAAACCCCGCCATCCTCCAAAAAGCGGAAGACATGCTGCGCGAAATGGTCTATCGCGACAAAAACCGCGCGGGTATCATCATCTGGAGTATCGCCAACGAAACCAGCCCGTCGGATTACCGCGACAAGGTGCTGACCGAATTGGTTCAGCTGACACGCGAACTCGACGACACCCGCCTGGTAGCCGCCGCCTTCGACAACTGCCGCTACAACAAAGAAACCAACACGTTCTTCATCAAAGACAAGCTCAGCGAGGTCGTGGATGTGGTCGGCGTGAACAAATACCTCGGATGGTATAATCGCTTCCCTACCGATCCCTCCAAGATCAAATGGGATGTGGCTCCGGACAAACCGCTGATCATGAGCGAATTCGGCGGCGAGGCAATGTTTGGTGTCCGTGGTCCTGCCGATGTGGCTCACAACTGGAGCGAAGATTATCAGGAAGCCATCTACCGTCAGAACTACACCATGTTTGCGAACATTCCGAACCTTGCCGGCACCAGCCCGTGGGTGTTGTTTGATTTTCGTTCACCCCGCCGCTGCCACCAGAAGTTCCAAAACGGCTGGAACCGCAAAGGCCTGGTCTCCGACAAAGGCCAACGCAAACTTGCCTGGTGGGTGGTCAAGGAATTCTACGACGCCAGGTAATCCTTGAAGATCGGGAAACCTCTGGTTCACTCTTCCTCGCCCACTTTGTTGATTGCCTGGTCCCAGTGATTAAACGAGTAAAAGAGTAAGTTCACGCCTAGGTTCATCGCAGCTTGGCGCATCTCGGGTGATGCATCGGAATACCCTTCCGACTTCCACGCATCGTTCATATCTCCTGGGTGGTAGAAGACACACCAACGCCCCTCGTGCTTGATTCCGAGCGCGCGCCGTCCGCCATGGTGCCAGAAGGCAGGCGCGCCCTCGGGGAAGGAATTAGGCAACTGATAGAGCATGTCGTCATCCGCAATGTCTATCAACGGTTTATCCGGAAAAACCTGCCGCATGAAATGCACGAAGGATTGGTGAAAACGAGCACTCCCAGCGTCTGCGATGACCATGCCGCCCTTGAGGCAGTAATCGCGTAAAATCTTCGCGTCTTTGGCACTGACCGGGCCCATTGCCCCATTGCCGGTAAGAAACACGAAAGGAGGAAACCCATCATCCGGGTATTTTGCCAATAGTCCGATGGGATGGCTTTCGCCTCTCGTGGCCACCTTGTCGAATCCCGTCGCCTTGCCGAAGCCTTGCAGAAAATTCCTATCGGCTCCGCTTTTATCCATTCCGTCATCCCATCCCTGCCCCCCGTGATCCAGCCGTATGAAACGAATCTTGTAGGACGCCATGCCTTCGGGCCATCCGCTTTGACCTGAGCCGCTTTTACCGAGCTTGGCTGAAGTATTGGAAGCTTCGTAGGTGGTTTGAGTCTCGGTTTCCGTAGGCTCACCCTCCGTAGACACATCGCCCAAATCCTCGGCGGAGAGTGCCAAAAGCGAAGCCATCAAGGCGATGAATGTAAAAAAGGGGTATCTAGCAGGCATGGGACAAATTGGGTTTCAGTCTAATATCCGTGAATCATACCAGATTAAAATAATAAACATACGTCTTCTAAAGACTCACGGCGGGAAGACCTGTGACCGGGGCATCCTGCCCCGTAGCCATAAAGATCATTGCCCCAGCCACTTTATTCGTCCTAGCCCAATACAGACCCGATAAAACAATGAAAGGCTCGGAAAAATTAAAGTTGGTTGCTCAGACTGTGGGAAGCTTGAATGCTGGTCAGCGGAAACCCAGCAACACTATTCTGAGATAATAAAAGCGTCCCCCTACAAAGGCTTTGCTGTGATTTTCAAGAAATCGTTATGCTGGATTGACGCTAGTGGCCGTTCTTGGTATTCTAACAGGGAACAATAACTTTTTCATGGATATACAAGGAACTGTCAGGGACATACTGCGAGCCAAGGGTAGCGACACCTGGACCACCCGCGAAGATTTTACCGTTTATGAGGCCATCGGTCTGATGGGCGAGAAAAACATCGGAGCACTGGTCGTCATCGATGACAAGGAAATGGTAATCGGCGTGCTTTCCGAGCGTGACTACAGCCGCAAGGTCGTTCTCCAAGGTCGCACCTCCCGCGAAACCAAAGTGGGAGATATCATTTCCCGTCCCGCCATCACCGTTCAAAGCAAAGATGGCCTGACCGACTGTATGAAATTGATGAGTGACAAGCGCATCCGCCACTTGCCCGTGGTAGAAGAAGACCGTCTGGTCGGCATGGTTTCCATGGGCGACCTCGTCCGCTGGATCATCGAATCTCAAAAGTCGACCATCCAACAGCTTCAAGGCTATATCTTCGGCGATTATTCGAGCTGAGAGACGATACCTTCACGACGTGTATTCCCGAGAAACCACCACGGTAGGTAGGGTTTCGGGGCGCTCGTCATGTGCTCAGAGACTCTGATCCAAGAGCTGAAAAAATTCCGCAGATAGCAACGACCTCGCTGAAGAATCGAGTTCAGCGATCCCTTATTGAACAAGCGACGATGAAACCAGGACCTCTCCTATTCTGTTTATCCGCAGTCACCTCCATTGCATGGAGTCTTGAAGGGATTCACGCAGCAGACCTCACAAGCGAAAAGCCAAACGTGCTGTTTATCGCAGTGGACGATTTAAATGACTGGGTCGGCTATTTGGGTGGGCATCCACAAGCACGCACACCCAACATAGATGCCTTGGCGAAAGATGGGGCGGCTTTCGTGAATGCGTATTGTTCTGCACCGGTGTGTGGCCCGTCGCGCACGGCCTTGATGTATGGCATCTACCCGCACAGAAGCGGTTCATATGGACACCATGCATCCTACAGCCCCGTTTCCGTTCTTTCCCAGACGCAATTACCATTGAACCTCGTGTTTCAGAAGAACGGCTACTACTCGGCTGGATGCGGAAAAATATTTCACTACCCCGAAACGCGCGGTTGGGATGATTACCAAAAATACACCAAAGGCGAAAACCCCACAAAGACCGTGGAGAAACTTGGTGACAATATTCAATTGAGTTTCGGGATACAGGAAACAGACAACGACAGCGACACCTCCGACGGCAGGCTTACTGATTGGGCGATCAGTCA
Source organism: Verrucomicrobiales bacterium (assembly GCA_024636835.1). Taxonomy (GTDB): domain Bacteria; phylum Verrucomicrobiota; class Verrucomicrobiia; order Verrucomicrobiales; family SLCJ01; genus Sulfuriroseicoccus. The sequence continues at coordinate 27,906 of JAGXGH010000088.1, forward strand.
ATTAAAACGCAAGCACGAAAAACCATTTTTCATTGCCCTAGGCTTGCACAAACCTCATCTGCCATGGGATGCACCAAGAAAGTATTACGAACAATTCGATCTCTCACAGGTGAAGCTTCCGCAGGTACCGGAGGATGACCTTGCCGATGTGCCCGATGCTGGAAAGGTCTTTGCAGAATCTATGGTTGGCTTCAATCATCGGAATGACCACAAGGCCATCACGGATCTGGATGGAGCTTGGCGGAAATTAGTACGAGCCTACCTCGCCACCAGTTCATTTGCCGATGCGAACGTCGGCCGTGTGTTGAATACCCTAAAAGACAGCCCCTATTGGGAGAACACCATCGTGGTGCTCTGGGGGGATCACGGATGGCACCTTGGAGAAAAGAAACACTGGCGCAAAATGACCCTCTGGGAACGGGGCACAAAAACTCCATTCATCATAAAAATGCCCGGAGCCAAGGCCAATGGCCAAAGGATTGAAGCACCGGTGAGCCTGCAGGACATTTTTCCGACATTGGTCGATCTTTGCGGGCTGGACGTCGAACAACAAGTGGACGGCAACAGTTTGAAGCCCTTGTTGACAGATCCGTTCATCGCTTGGGACAAACCGGTAATCATGTCTCATGGCCCAGGCAATTTTGCCATTCGAAAAGGCTCCTGGCGATTGATCCACTACGCTGACGGAAGTGAGGAACTCTACGACCTGGAGAAGGATCCCAAGGAATTCACCAACCTGGCGCACAATCCCAGCCGATTAGAAATAAGAAAAGAACTGCAAAATCATCTCCCGAAGTCATGGCGTTATGTGATTGGTCCACGGTTCAAGACATTTCCCGATTCGTTCGCCAAACCAAAAGTCCCCATGCCATCGGCACCCGAACGTTTCTCACATGAGACTCGCGACAATTCATCTGATGAATAAGAGCGTAAGACGCATTGGACATGGGCTGTGACTGCCTCCACTTCACAACCGCCAGAAGCACCACCATGCGACCAATTATCCAGTCAGATGGCACGGTATCGGCCACAAACCTTGACGAATCCATGACCGTCCCTCAAGTCGTTTGGGACAATCCGCCCTCTTCCCTGCAGCGGAAATACACAGCAAAAGTGCCTGCACCATCCAATCCCTGAGCACTCTTTGATTCATGCTGCGATCGACTTGTCGAAGCAGATCACGCTCGGTTCCGTGGCCGGGGTTTCCAGCCCCGTAGCCAAGCAGACCATTGATCTGACTACGGGGCAAGATGCCCAGGCCACCTTCGCCTTCGGCATACAATCCCATGTTCCCGTTCAAACCAACAACGCGCTCAATCAAGTCATACCGCCATCCAAATTCGAATCATTCGCCCAATTCGCGTTTCAATTTTCACACGATCTGCGGTGCCGCTACGCCTCAAACCCAGCCTCAGCCAATCGCTCAACGATCGCGGCGACGACTTCTTCGAGGTTCATCTCTGAGCTATCGATCACTACAGCGCCGTCGGGCACTTTGAGGGGCGAACTTTTGCGCTGCGAATCCGCTTTGTCGCGCTGTGAAATCTGATCAGTCAAGCCCTGCGCAGCGCGGCGTTGTTGACGCACTTCCTCCGAGGCATCGACGTAAAATTTGTAGCGAGTCTCAGGAAAAACCACGGAGCCGATGTCGCGCCCTTCCATCACCACGGGTTCAGCATCAGCCAGCGCACGCAAACGACCCACCACCTTGTCTCGAACCTCGAACACGCGCGCCACTTTCGACACCGCATCGTTTACCTCAGCAGTCGACAATTCATCGACTGGAACCACATCGCCGTCGACCAACACGCGCGACAGTCCATCGACAATTTCACCGTCGAGCGACAGCTGCCCAGCTGCCTCAACAACCGCCGCTGGAATATCGACATCGACCTTGGACTTGAGCATCGCCCATGTCACCGAGCGGTAAAACTCGCCGGAATTCACAAACCCCCAGCCAAGCTGCTTCGCCAAGCGCTTTGCTGCGCTGCTCTTGCCGGATGCAGCCGGACCATCAATGGATATCACTCGTTTCATGAAAAGATTCTCGCTGTTGGGTTAACGCACACTGACGCTTTCCAGTTTATCAAAATAGTCGGGGAATGTCTTCGCCGTGCACCCCGGATCGTTGATGGTAACCGATGCCGGATCAAGCGCGAGCAGTGAAAAACACATCGCCATCCGGTGGTCATTGTAGGTATCGATCACCCCATGCGTAATGGTCGCCGGCGGCGTGATCTCGAGATAATCCCGCCCCTCGACGACTTCCGCACCGACTTTTCGCAGCTCTATCGCCATCGCAGCGATGCGGTCGGTCTCCTTCACCCGCCAGTTGTAAATATTGCGGATCGCAGTGGTTCCCTTGGCGAAAAGTGCTGTGGTCGCGATCGTCATTGCCGCGTCGGGAATATGGTTCATGTCCATGTCCACAGCCACCAACTCGCCACGAGTTACCGTGATGGAGTCGTCGGTCCATTCGACATGCGCACCCATTTTCTCCAACACATCGGCAAAGTGAATATCGCCTTGAATGCTCGCCTTACCGATTCCACGCACCGTCACACGCCCGCCCTTGATCGCCGCAGCAGCGAGAAAATACGATGCCGATGAGGCATCGCCCTCGACGAGAAAACTCCCGGGAGATTGATAGTTCTGACCTGCCGTGATAGTGAACACTCGATAGTCATCATGCATCACCTCGACGCCAAACTTTTTCATCGCGTCGAGGGTAATATCGATATACGGCTTGCTGACCAACTCGCCGATGATGTGAATTTCCACATCCTCACGCGCCATCGGTGAAGCCATCAAAAGCGCGGTGAGAAACTGACTGGAAATCGAGCCATCAATCTCAATTCTTCCACCCGTGAACCCATCGGCATTGATGCGCAAGGGCGGGTAGCCTTCCGTTTTCAAGTAGTCGATTTTGCACCCACCTTGGCGCATCGCATCGACCAAGGCATCGATCGGACGCTCGTCCATCCGTGGCTCGCCGGTCATTATAAATTCGCCACGTCCAAGACACAAGGCCGCCGTCAGGGGACGCATCGCAGTGCCGGCATTTCCCAAATAAAGCTCGTGCTTACCGCCGTCAGTCAACGCCCCACCCATCCCCGTGACGACACAACGCGTGCCATCGCTGGACAGATCGAATTTTACACCGAGCTCGCGTAGCGCGTTCAGCATGTGCCGCACATCGTCGCTCTCCAAGAGATTGGTAATTTCCGTCACTCCCTCCGCCATCGCCGCCAGCAGAAGTGCGCGGTTCGACAGACTCTTCGAGCCGGGAAGATGGATCTCTCCATCAATGCGTGAAATAGGTTCAAGGCTTAGGGATTCCTTCATTAAATTATTCTCCTTCATCCTGTTCTGAAGACGCTGTGTTTAAACCATCGCGTAATGTCTTCGCTGTCGCGAGCAGTTCGACCAAACGCTTCCTATCACCTGCGACCACCGCTCGCTTGAATTCTTCCAACTGATCCTGCGCATTGCCGAGTTCTGCGACAATCGCCTCACTGTTTTCGAGCAAAATCTCCGCCCACATTGTCGGCGATCCCGATGCCACACGAGTCGTATCTCGAAGCCCATTGCCACAATACCTGCCAATCACCGCATCATCCTGCAGCGCGGCACTGATCGTCGCCGCTGCTGTGACGTGAGGCAAATGACTCACCTTCGCCACCACGCGGTCGTGGTCGTTGGCATCAATCTGGAAAATCCGACACCCCACTGCCGACCAGAATCCTGCAACCTCGTCTACCGACTCGGAGTGATCGCCCACCCCGCAAACAAAGCACGCCGCACCGTCAAAAAGGTCACTCCGTGCCGCAGTCATTCCCGTTTGTTCAGATCCGCACATCGGATGCGCACCCACAAACACCGGGCCAGCATCACCAAAAATCTCCGGCAAACGCTCGGCGAGCATTCCTTTCACACTTCCAACGTCTGTCACCAAACGTGGTTGAAGATCCAACGGCATCGCCGCGATCTGTTGCGCCACATCGACCATTACACCGACAGGCACCGCAAGGACCACCAGATCAGCCTTCGCCACTGCAGCTTCCAGATCCATCGTAAGAAGTCCCTTTACTCCCCTCTCCTTTGCCTCTTTCAGAACCTCATCCCGCCGCCCCCAAAGACGTAAATCCGCAACGCCTTTGGCTGTAAGAGCCAAAGCAAGCGACCCGCCCAAAACACCGGGGCCAATAACGGCGATAGATTGAAATTTAAACTCCATGATCACATGTGGTCACCTCGAACCTCCCTCGAAGTGGTTGGCAGTTTTCCACAGCTTTAGCCATCTTTCCACTGTGGAAAAAATACAAAGAGGCAGACAATTGAATCTGCGCTTGTTATCATACTGAGCTTCGCTGGTGAAGAGGACTTCCTCCAAACCTCAGCAGCCCAGCCACAGACATGTCCGCATTAATAAAACAGCAAACTCCTAACCCTCATCTCATACAATGGTAGGCATTGATTTTGGAGGACTGATTATCGAGGGCTTACTGCTTAACGCGATTCTAGCCGCTGGCATCTTGTGCGCCATCATTGCTGTCGCCATGTTTGCCAAAAAAAGAAAATGGGGATTCCGCATCGCGCTGGTTTTGGCTGTTCTTTTTGCTGGTTCCCTCGCGGGATACTCAATATGGAACAGACCACCCACACCGAAGCCTTATGACATTTCGTTAGTCATTGCCGATGATTGGGTTTACTCAAAAACCTTGCCTGGGGAGGAAACCTCCGAGATCCGTAACGGCTCGTTGAACCACAGAGTTTGGGGGATGATCAACGTCGATATCACCCTGCCCGACGGAAAGACCATCAGAGGAACCAGCAAACAGATCAACATTTACACTAATTACTCTCGGATCACCACGATCATACTTTCTTATCGTCCTTCTGAAACAATTTCTGCCGTCGAATATTGGCAGCAGGGAGGCACTATCTATGACGCCTCTAATAAAAATTCCTCACTCATCGACCGCGGCACTTACTCTGTAGAAATCCGAGAAACAGACGATGGTGAAATCAATCTTCTCATTAAGAACCCTCCGTCAGATCGCATCGGAATCTACAAAAAGCTACGTCGCTACGCGAAATAGCCCTGAATCGCTTCGCGTCCCTATCAACAAAAAAACGCGCCAAGCAAGATTTGCCCGACGCGGTTAGAGAAAAAGCAGTGCCGCAGCTTAAGGCACGCGGAAGAGTTTCCCCGGGGTGTAGGGATCTTCTGCAAGTGCTCCCGGCTTCATGTGACGCACGTCGATGTAGCCCGCATCTTTGTTGTAGGGGCTGTAGACCATCCCATCGCGACCTGGAACAGGTATGCCGTAGAGGTATTCCGGCTTCTTCGGCTTGTCGGTTTCAGCGGTGTTGCCATTGGTCGATGTCGCCGTGTCATTGGTTGCCACGTTGCTGTTGTTCGTCGGCGGCGTATCCGATGTGGTGTTCGTCGAATTGTTGGTCTGGGTATTCGTCGAATTATTGGTCGGCAGCGTATCGAGGGCAATGGTGTCGTTACCGGAACTTTGCGTCGACGTGTTGTCAGTCGTTGCAACGGGGTCGTTCACAAAGCTTTGCGGTGTAGGATTTGTAGGCTGATTGTTAGCGGTCGTCGTTCCGTTGTAACCGAAGCGGTTTTGTCCGGTGCTGGTTGTGGTCTGTGGATTGATGCACGAGGAAAGAGTCAATGCAGCGATTCCTGAAATTGTTAGAAGAAATGGTTTCATAACGAGGTGTAGGTAAGAATAACAGATGTAAGGTAAATTTGAAATCCTATCTAGCAATTGGATTTTGGCACGAAGTCCCTACATAGTAACGTTGTCACCACCCAAAATAATTCGCCAAATTTCCCGGAGCCATAAAAAATGGCATCCAGCTAGCCCACTTTTCTTCCATGGAACCCCTATCTGATGCCGATAATCAGTCCATCATCGCCGCCGTGCTGATCAGCGACGCCGTATCTTTCAAAGCATTCAACGCAAGCACGAAAAACGGCCATACCTTGATCGCCGTGGTGCCGAAAGCACTCGCTGATAAGGCCTCCGGCATTAGACCTGGCGATTTTTGGGAGGCTCAGTTCACCCCATATGATCTGAGTAGCGCCCGGCTCATCAGCCCACTGCCCACCCATCCAGACGACTGGCCAGAGCCATCTCCGACCATTTAAGCTCACAATTCGCCAACCGTTCACCACATTTAAGTAGAATAATCCTTGGATTCAGCGAATTCTAGCTTGCCTGCTTGATCCGAATACGGCGAAATACCAAAGTGGGCACGTCTCAGCGCCCATCCATCACGTAAACTCTCACAGGGGCAACAAGCTCTCCAACGCCTCCCCTAAATTCCAACCGGGTTAAATCACCCACAGCCAAACATTCATTATGAGCGAACAAGACAATACCGAAACATTCCCATCCGCCGGCAACGAACACATCCGCGAGTCTAAAACTCACGTCATGCAGGCCGCCGACGAACTGCGTGCAGCAGCTACAGAAAAGGCGCAACAAATCCGCACAGCAGCAAGCGATCGTGCAAAGGGCGTCCGTGCTCAAGCTGAGACCGCAGCGGAGCGCTTGAAAACAGCGGCACTCGACGGCAAGCAGCGTTTCTCGCAGTTTGCAGACGACAAGATGAACGTCACCAAAGACCGCGCCCGCCACTACCACGAGGAAGGCGAGCAATACATCCGCGAAAACCCCACCAAAGCCATCCTGACCGCTCTAGGTGTGGGCTTCGTCCTTGGGGCTATCTTTCGCCGCTAGGCAATCGTCAAGCAGCTAGCTTAAGCCACGCTCGCTTTGACTTGCGGGCGTGGCGTTTCTATCCCCACGTGCCCAGCTATCCTTCCAAGTCTTTGCTACCGCTCGCGCGTCCATGAGACCCCGTTCAACACCTCGCGATCCCAACGAAACCCCATTCCCTAGAATGGGAGGTAGTGATTCACAGTCATCATCCATACCCAAACGCGACTCCGAGGAAGCGGCAACCCCTGGATTGGGCGACGAAATCTCCGCACTCAAAGCAGCGGCATCTCGCTACACCAGCGCGCGCCTGAAGCTCCTTCAGATTGAGGCAAGCGAAGCAGGGAGCGAGCTAGGACAGTCGATCGGAAAACTAATTGCCGCCGCGGTCTTCGGACTGATTTTTTACTTTTGCGCCATCGCTGGCGTGCTTGGACTCGCTGAGCGCTACCGTCCTGGGAGTTGGCCAATAGCTGCATTAATTGTCGCCGGCATCCATCTTCTTATCGCACTGATACTTGCGCTTGCAGGACGCCGTGGGCTAAGTAACCCACAACGATTCAGCGAAACCCGCCGACAAATCGAACTCGACCGCCAATGGCTCGCGACGAATACGAAGAAGAAGTAGTAGACAGCTACCTGCTCAAGGAGCAGTTGGTGGCTGAATTAGATGCGGCGAGGATTGACCTCCGCCGAGCGAAGTCGCGTGTCGGTCACAGACTCGACGTAAAAACGCAGGCCAAGCGCTACGTTCACGACCATCGAAATACCTTGCTGCTTACCGCCGCTCCCATCGCTGGACTAGTGCTCTATAAGACGCTCTTCAAGAAAAAGAAAAAGAGCAACTACGCTGATTTCACCAAAGCTTCTCTGGTAAAATCCGCATCCGGTCTCGTTCTAGGCTTGATCATTAAGCCCTACCTACGCAAATGGGTGATGCGCAAAGCGTCCGTCTACATCACTCAGCGCTTCGGCAACACATCTTCCGACAAGCCCGTGGAAACTCTCCGTCCTTAGCTTTTCTCATTACCCAAATAACTTTTTTCAGCGAAACCATGGATCATCCAACAGAAGAAGCCGTACCCGTTCTCGATAGTGTCGACGAGTATTTGTCCGTCGGCCAGGAATACGATTGCTCCGATATCCACCTTGCCACGGCATCGCCACCAAGTTGGCGGCGCTTCGGTGTGCTCCAAGCAATCTGGGAAAATGCCAAACCCCTCACAGCCAAGGATACCGATCGCTTAGTCAACAAATTCCTCACCGAGGAACAAAAAGAGCGTCTTGAAAAAATCGGCGACGTCGACTTCGCATACACTAATGCAAACGGACGATTCCGCGCATCTGTCATTCGTCAGCGTCTCGGACTCGACATGACCTTCCGCATCATCGATACCAAAATCCGCAGCATTGATGAACTCAAACTTCCCCACGCCGTAAAACCCCTGACCCAATACCAAAACGGCCTCGTGCTCGTAACAGGATCCGTTGGCTCAGGTAAATCAACAACCCTTGCCGCACTCGTCGATTTCATCAATAGGGATCGCGAAGACCACATCATCACTCTCGAAGATCCTATCGAATTCGTCTTCGAGTCTCAGAACTGCCACGTCAATCAACGTGAAGTTCACACCCATACCGAGTCATTTGCCAGGGCCCTGCGAGGAGCTCTTCGTGAAGACCCAGACGTCATCATGGTTGGTGAAATGCGCGACCTTGAAACAATCTCGCTCGCAATCACCGCAGCTGAAACTGGTCACCTCGTCCTTGGCACCCTTCACACCGGAAGCTCCGCACGAACCCTCGACCGTATCCTCGACGTATTCCCCATTGATCAGCGGGAGCAAATCCGAATCATGGTGAGTGAGTCTCTTCGTGGAGTGATTTCTCAACAACTCATTCCACGTGCCGATGGCACCGGTCGTGAACTCGCTCTTGAAATGCTCATCAACACCCCAGCCACCGCCAACTGTATCCGCGAAGGCAAAACCTTCATGCTGCCCGGCGTCATGCAAACCGGTAAGAATGTCGGCATGATCACGATGGACGACTCGATCAAAAAACTCTACGACAAAGGATTAATCACCCAAGACGAAGCCATCTCACGCTGTGAAGATAGAGCCTCGATGAAACAATATTTCCAAGTCTAATCCCCCCTCTTGCGTCCCCATGGCAAAAATCGACCACTACTTCACTCTGCTCGTAGAACGCGGCGGATCTGACCTCCACCTTTCGGAAGGCCAACCTCCAAAAATCCGCGTCCACGGTGCCATCACCCCACTCGAAGGCGAAGAGGTTCTCACTCATGATTTCATGCACTCGATCCTCGAGGAAATCTGCGAGTCCCAAGCTTGGGAACAATACCTCGAATCCGGCGATCTCGACTTTGCCTACGAAATGGATGAGCAATCGCGATTCCGTTGTAACTACCTCAAACAAAAAAATGGTCTCGCCGCCGTTTTCCGTCTGATCCCGACGAAAATCGCATCACTCGAACAACTCGGAGTTCCTGAAATCATCAAATCCTTCGGCCACCTTCGCAGTGGTCTGGTGCTTGTCACAGGACCTACGGGATCGGGTAAATCGACAACGCTCGCGGCACTAATCGACTATATTAACGTCAATATGTCACGCCACATCGTGACCGTTGAGGAGCCCATCGAATTCGTCCACTCGAACAAAAACAGCATCATCACACAGCGGGAGGTGCCCATCCAAACACCCACATTCTCCGACGGACTTCGCGCCGCCCTACGTGAAGATGCAGACATCGTCCTCGTCGGTGAGATGAGGGATTTGGAAACCATCTCACTCGCCCTCACCGCTGCCGAAACCGGTTTGCTTGTGTTCGGCACTCTACACACCAACAACGCTCGTAAGACCGTCGACCGTCTTGTCGATGTGTTCCCCGCGGACCAACAAGGGCAAGTGCGCACCATGCTTGGAGCCTCGCTGAAAGGCGTCGTTGCACAGCTTCTCATGAAGCGCTGCGACAAACCCGGGCGCGTGGCTGTGAACGAAATCCTTGTTTCCACTCCTGCCGTTAGTGCGATTATTCGTGAAGGCGCTACGCAGAAACTCTACGACGTCATCATCGGCGGAAAACAGCACGGAATGCAATTCATGGACGAGTCCATCTGGTCGAAGCTCCGCGAAGGCATCGTCTCACCACTCGAAGCCTACATGAAAGCGATCGACAAAACTCGCTTCAAAAAGTTTCTCCCAGAGGATCAAAAGGAACTCGGTAACGCCACCGGCGGAGGCCTTGACGACCAGTAATGCATCGACGCTCTAGATCAGAGCGCGACGCTCCTGCCTGGGTTTCGAATATAAACATGAGGCTTCGCCGCGCACAAGTGGCTCTCAATCAAGCTTCCCCACGCCCACTTGTATCAGATCAATACCAAGATCTGATATAATTACAGGCTCCCCCCCATTTCTGCATGTCTCGTGGCATCATAGAATTGCGTGCCATTGATGCAAAACCCACCTCTTGTCAGGATGGATAATAATGATCTAACATTCGTTGTAGGTATAGCTTCCCTACCCATCCGTCCACTCCGATGCCTGACAACATCACATTCACATGCCCTCAATGCTTCATCCTGCTGAGTGTTCCCACAGAACTCGCAGGCATCACTGGACCATGCCCAAGTTGCAGCGGCATGATTTCTTCACCTACGGCCACGACCGAACCCGTCGACTTAAGACAGTTTCCATCAGCTTCCGATCAATCTCCAGGGATCGAGCGAACCAATTCACCAGCGGATAACACGGCAGCCCAATCACAAAAAGATCAGTCAAAATTTCCCGAAAAACCCACTACCGCCGAGGATTACCAAGAAACAGACTCGGCTATTCCGACAACACACAGAGAATCCATAAATTGGCGGCAAGCTGTAACCAATGCACTCATTGGGTTTGTCTTCGTAGTCGCGCTGGCAATTGCCACTTATTGTATCGCGATGACTATTGAGAGGAATAGCAGGATCGATATCTATGAAAATTTATCGATATTTAAAGTCATCACGCAGGATACATCACCGTTAAACGCTGAAACCAACTCGCTACCCCATACAAATATCAGCGAAGACGGCAATATCACGGAGGGGAATACCGTTTTCCCTATCGTTAATAGCGTCGAGCCACCTACTCTCCACTCCCTACCGGTGCCTGCAGAATAAACTAATGGATGGCAAATATCGTGGACTCCTAGTCCGTTGGAAGACGCATTCTGCGCTTCTTGATCAACTACGCTGTGAAATTCTAACATGCCTATTCGCTGCCCATGGGTCTCTGCCGACCCCATCTACATCGACTACCACGACAAGGAATGGGGGCGGCCCGTACACGATGACCGCACGCTCTTCGAGTTCCTCATTCTCGAGGGCGCGCAAGCCGGACTCTCCTGGTTAACGGTGCTCAAAAAACGCGAAAACTACCGACGCCGGTTCCACAACTTTGAGATCGCAAAAGTTGCCGCCATGACAGACACCGACCTCGCCGACGCACTGTTCGACGAAGGAATTATCCGCAACCGCCTAAAAATCGCCTCCGCCCGCCGCAACGCCCGCGCCTCCCTCACGCTGATCGAAGAGTTCGGCTCACTCGACAACTACTTCTGGGGGTGGACCGAGGGCAAAACCATCGTCACTTCACCGCGTCCAAAATCCCTCGGCGACTACGCGGCGACCCCTCCCCTTTCCGACGCTATTTCCAATGACCTCAAAAAGCGCGGATTCAACTTTGTCGGCTCCACCATCATCTATGCCTACCTCCAAGCCACCGGCATCGTCGACGATCATTCACACGACTGCTTTCTCTCAAAGGCGCATTCCAATCGCCCACTAAACTTGTAATCGCCCGTTCCATACAGTTCGACTAAACTCACGACGATGCCACTTTTTGCCACACTTTCTGCGAGTCCTGCCTTCGCCGGTCGGGCGTTTCTCACGCTATTCGTCATCGCCCTATTCGGGCGCTACGGCACTGAACTGCCCATCCTCACCGATGGCGTGGTCGCCTCCTTGCAGGCCCTCCCGTCATGGCTCACGGGTAATATTTCGCTCATCATACTTGGAATTCTCGCCGCACTGGAAATCATCGCGGACAAGATCCCGGAGGCCCGCGATGCGCTTGCATTTATTGACGAATACATCAAACCGACCCTCTCCGCACTCATCGCTCTCCAACTCCTCACCCCTGAATTTGGTGAGACCCTCGCGCCCGTCCTCGGACTCTCCGAACTCGGCGCTGGCTCTGCCTTCTTCCCTACTGTAATCGCCGTAGCCCTGATCGCTGGCGGTATGACTTGGGTCATCGCCACCACCCGCAACCGCATCCTCGAACCTATCTCCGACATCGATAGTAGTGGCGAAACCGGACTAGCCACCATCATCAGTTGGCTCACCGATTTCGGCTCTCTATTTCTCGTCGTTATCGCCATCATCGCTCCCATCCTCGGGTTCGCCCTGCTCATCGTCGCCCTTGGCGTGGTCGCACTCATCCGTTTGGCGCTCGCCAAACGTGAAAAAGCGCGCGAGGTCAGCTGCGCAAACTGCAGCGCAAAGCACTCCGTTGCCGCCATCGAATGCCCGGAGTGTCACGCCCCTCACGACGCCCTACAACTTGGACTCCTCGGACTCACCGTCTCAACAAATCGCGTCGTCGACACGCCGTCCCATCAATTCGATCTGCTCAAATGGCGGCGCTGCCCGTGCTGCGCCGAGAAACTCCCAAAACGCGAACTCCGCCAAACCTGCCCGCGCTGTAAAACGGAAACCTTCGCCACCGCGGAAGACGCCAGGGCCTACCTCGGCAATCTCGAAAAACTCTACTCCAAAGCCATCGTCCTGATCGCCCTCGTCGGACTCATCCCCGTGATCGGACTTGTCTTCGGCGTCATCTACGGGCGCATCAAAGTCATCTCCGGTGCACGCATCTACCTCGGCCGGTTTTCCAACTTCGGGTCACGACTCGCCCTCATGCTCCTCTCTTTCATCCTCCTCTGGCTCCAAGCCGTCCCACTCTTCGGCGCCCTCGCCGTCGCAGCGATGACCACCGTGTCGTTTACCTACTTCCGCTCCCGCTTCCGCAAACAAATCGAGCGCTCCTTTTCATAATCCACGCAGTAGATCGCGAAGTGGTGGACGACGCTTATAGCATCAGTCTTTGCCACTTTCGTCGGATGAGCTATTTTTGAGCAGTTCGATCATCTTTCGACCGGCGGCATCGCCCACCAGCAGGTAGGTTTCGGCGTTCCAATTGTAATGGTAGCCTTGATCCTTGGGCGATTCCTCGACCGTGCGCCAGTAGCCGGTGGTGTCGAAAGAGCCTACGGTGCCGGCAAAGTCGGGGTGTGCAGCGTCGTCAGCAACCGCCATCTGGGCTTTGAAGATGGTGTCGGCACTGCTGCCGGGTTCCCACTTGCCGCCATCGAAACCGACGGTGGCCACCACGAAGGGGGCGTTCGGCACGATGTTTTTCGGGTAACGGGTCTGGTAATAGTCGCGCAGTGTTTTGATCAGCTGGACGAGGTTTTCCTCGTAGCGTTTGGCATAGACGCCTGCTGTGCCAGTGCCGGCCTGACCACCATCCCAGTGGCCCTGCCACCAGACGTAGCCGGCGATTTCGAAGCCCTGCTCCGCCCATTCCGGATACTCAGTGGCAAAATTGTCGAGGACATCGGTCACATTGGTTTCCGTGCGCGGCTCCCAGAAATCGGTCCAGTTCGCGCCGACACCGGGTTCGGAGGCGGCGTCGGAGGTGTGCTCGTCCTTGTTGCGGTAGCTGGCACCTTTGTAATGGATGTAGCACCTACGCGGAAAGACGGTTCCCTTGCTCCATGAAAGCTTTGGTCCCATGTCGGCCTCATCGAGGAAGAAGCTGTCGTAGGATTTGCCAGCATACCAGGGGCCTATTTCCGGCTCCGTCCCAGCTTCCCAGAAACCCGACGGGTCGCCGTAACCGGCATAGACGTAGTTTGTGCCATCTCGCTCGGCTTCAAAGCGCTCGCTGCCGGGAGGTAGAATATCCCATCCTATCCCACGGTTACCGATCGAGGATTTGATCAGCAGCACGGGTTCGTCGTGATGCCAGCCCATGACAGCGCCGAAGCCAAGTTCGGGCCCAATTTTATCGCCAGCCACCATGGCTTGCAGCGGGCCTTTACCAACATCGGAGACTACTCCCCGATAGTGGACGTCGTTTGCCACTGTCCAGTCGCCGTTATCGTCCACGAGGTTCGGGAAACGGTTGGCTGCTGTGATGGTTTCGAGTGTGCCCGGGTCGGTGCCGGTCACCTGCCCCATTCCGACCATATTGGACTGGCCGGAGAGGATGTAAACCTTCACCGGTTTGTTGACCACTCCTTTGTCCGTTGGGTCGGGATCGGGCAAGGGATAAGGGACCGTAGGCTTTTCGCTCGCCTTTGTAGGGTCGGTGAAGCTGGCATTGAGCTCATACCAATCCCCGGCACCGTCGCCGTCTGTGTCGGCTGCATTCGGATTGGTTCCGGTTGCGCTGGCATCGACGTAGGTGCCTGAGTTGGTTTCCGCCTTGTCGGTGTAACCATCTCCGTCGCTGTCGGGATTGGCTG